>CALHPK010000006.1 GCA_938036315.1 uncultured bacterium
CATTTTTAATTTTTTCTGATTATTATATTATATGTGTAAAGTAAAACTTTATACTTTATACAAGGAGGATAGGGAATATGCAAAAATATGATGCAATAGTCGTTGGAGCGGGAATAAATGGGCTAGCTTGTGCTTGTTATCTCCAAAAATCGGGATTGAAAACATTAATTCTTGAAAAAAGAAACGAGTGTGCCCCGTTTGCCCTTACAGAAGACATATTCGGAGCCGGAATTCCGGTAGATACTCACGCTGGAGTTTGTTTCCTACCAATGAGCCCAGTCTGGGGAGATCTCGAGCTTGATAAATTCGGATTCGATCTTATCGTAGCTGTCCCAGCTGCAGCAACTGTATGGGAAGATAAAAATATAATCTGGTATCTCAACCCAGAAAAAACATACGAGTCCTTATCAAAGTTCTCAGAAAAAGATGCCAAAACATTTGTCGAGATAGCATCAAAAATTGCTCCAGATATCCCAGAAATTCTTGAAACCTGCGTTTTCTCTCAGGCAGAAGATAGTAAGTTAGATTACTTTTGGAATCTATCAAAATACTTTGGATTTCCCCCGCGTGATTTCAAAAGTATGAACGCATTTGAGCTTCTGGATCTTATTTATGAGAATGAATGGGTAAAAACAGCTGCGTTCGGAGCTATGGATATTGCTGTATTTGGGGATCCAGCTGAAAAAGGAGAAGGAGCCGTGATGGCATCTCTTGCTTTCACAATAGCAATTGGAGTTCCTCGCGGAGGAATGCATACTTTGCCTCATTCTCTCATTCGTTGTTTCAAGTATCATGGGGGAACTTTATTTCTAAACGCCCCAGTTGCCAAAGTTGAAAATAAGGAAGGAGGTGGATTCAGAGTTGTGTTGGATGAATCCGCTCCATATCCCGAAAAAGAATTCATTTCAGATATTGTGGTTATGCATACAAGTCCGCCTGTTTCACTCCAAATAATTGATAACGATCTCCTGAAAAGAGAGGATGAGGAACTTTACAAAAAAATGGTAGAGTGGGATATGACAGGACACTGTGCCTTCACTTCGTACTTCCTTATGAGAGATATAAAATGGAGATCCGAAAATTGGAATCCAGATGTGCAGAAAGTTCCGTTTCCACTGAGAGCCTATAACTCCTGGGAGCATGCGAAAATATCAAAACAAAAGGTGAAAAATGAAGAAGTCTTAGATATTATAGGAGATATCGCTGAAATGTATAATTTGTCAGCGGTTGACACTTCAAGGTCACGTGGGGGATACAAAGTACTTGTTTTTGAGATGGAATATCCTATAAATTTGAGAAGATATGGTGGGATAAAAAGATGGGATGATAGAGAATTTGTCAATATAATACACAATGGGCATATAGAGCTCCTCTCTCGCCTTATCTTGAATTTCAAAGAAAATCTTGTGTCAAGTACATATTTTACACCAATAGATAATTGGAGAAGAAATCCTTCAGCAATATACGGGCATGAGCTCGGAGGCGATGTGTCTGGTCCTCAGTGGTATACAGGAAGAATCCCACCACGCTCAAAAATACATGGACTTTATTTTTCGCAAGGAATATGGCCTGCCTCTTTGACCCATCTTGGAAACGGATATGTTTGTGCAAAGCAGATAGCAGAGGATCTTGGAATAAGAAAAAAGCAAGAATGGTGGAGGTGGAGACCTTACGAGTATTTTTTAAAAAAGTTGCCAGAATTAGAAAAAATACAGTAAAGATAATTAATATGTATAAGACTACCAAACGGAAGGTTGTTTATAAATTTTTATTAGAATAAATTAGTAAAAATTATATAAAAGAGGAGGTAAAGATATGGATTATGATGTGGTAGTAGTAGGAGCTGGTCCAAATGGTTTAACTGCTGCTGGATACCTTGCAAAACTCGGATTGAAAGTTGCTGTGCTCGAACAGTATGTTGAGACTGGAGGAGGACTTGTCACTCAGGAGATATGCGGGTTTAAGCTGAATCACCACGCAACCTATATGCTCTTGGGTGAGCTTATGCCCCCATTCAAAGAGCTTGAACTTGAAAGGTGGGGTGTAAAATTCATAAGACCAGAAAATCAGATCGCCTTCCTTTTCAAGGATAAAAAGTCTCTCGTTTTCTATACAGATATAGAAAAGACAAAGGAGCAAATTGCTAAATTCTCACACAGCGATTCCGAAAACTTCCTTAAAATGTTTAAGGAGTTTGAACAGATGTTTTATGACTTCCTCCTCCCAGCAACATACTATCCACCAGTAGAAGTAATAACCCAAACTGAAAAACTTCAAAATTCAGATGAACTTGGGAAAAAAATTGCAGAAATATCAGAGATGACCCCTGTCGAAATACTCGATCACTACAATATAAAAGACAAAAGAATAAGGGGCGCTCTCCTTTACATAATCTCAATGTTTGGTCTTGAGCCAGATGAGTCTATTGGCTTCCTTGTCCCAATATATGTTGTGAGAGTTCTTAACTCGGCTATTGTCAAAGGAGGTTCTCATCACCTTGCATCATCTTTGCGCAGAGTAGTTGAGTCATCAGGAGGTCATGTTATTACTTCCTCAAAAGTGAAAAAATTCCTTATAAAAGATGAGAGTTGCTATGGAGTAGAGCTTGAGAATGGAACTCAGATCAAATCAAAAGTAGTAGTCAGTACATTGAACCCTGAGCAGAATTTTGCAGAACTTATGGAACAATACAATGGAGGAATCTTTGATGATCTAAAAGATATTGCTCAAAGGTGGGAGTGGGAGAGATTTTCACTGTTCATTGCTCATAGGGGAATTAGTGGAAAGCCACCAGCATACTTTGATGATGAAGCATCAAAAAGCTTAAATGTAGTTATGGGTTATGAAAGTGATGACGATATAATGGAGCACATAAAGGCTTGCGAACAAGGGAAACTGGTAGTAAAGGGTCATGGTTCTTGCCTTTCTCTATTTGACCCTCTTGTTGTGCCAAATCATGTATCCTTTGCTGAGCATCATCTTCTCAGATGGGAATGTTGGGCTCCATACAAAGAGTGGACATTCCAGGAGAAGAAAGATTTTGCACAAAAATGCTTTGATTTCTGGTGTGAATACTCCCCCTCTCTTGCGGAGTCTAACGTGATAGTTGAAATTGCTTGGTCCCCAAAAGATATCCAAGATCAAACTCTTACAATGAAGAAAGGCTCAATAAAGCATGGGGCGTATACATCTTTGCAGATGGGATACAATAGACCTTCTCCTGAGTGCTCATCAACAAGGACTCCTATCAAGAACCTTTACCTTGGTGGTGCATCAGTTCATCCAGGTGGAATGGTGATCTTGGGACCGGGGTATATCTCTGCTAAGACTATAGCTGAAGATCTGGGCGTTGAGTGGAAATTTGGAGAACTTGAGATGATAGAGAAAGCAAAGAAAAGGGGATATTTATAAAGGAGGTGGAGAAAGTGAGACTTTGGTCGAAAGGACTTGGAAAACTTATTCTGCCTTTCGAGATAGATAAAGCTGAGAGTATTTCTGAGTACGATGACGGTGGCAGAAAAGTAATTCTTATTCAGGGCAGGATCATAGAAAAAAAAGTAAATTGGCCATACAAGATATACCTTGATATTGATGATATGGTAAGATTCACAGCATTTATGGCTAAAAACAATATCATACTTAGTTATATAAAGTCTTACTGTGGTTATAGATTCATTATATCTACACTGTCGCTGATGCTCAGAACCATTTTTTTGTATTTACCTGTAGTCATCTTCGAAAAAGTTGTGAGTTTTTTCAAGGGTATTTTCGCATTCAGAAAAGGAGTTAGCCAAGTAAAACCTTCAGCACAGGATCAGAAAGTTATGAACTACAAAACTGAGAGTGTAGAAATAGGAAAAACAGAAAATGTTGAAGAAAAAGGAGAGTCAGATACTGTAGCAATTGAGCAAGTTCAAGCGGGGGGTAAAGCGCAATGAAGTTTTGGTCAAAGGGGCTCGGTTTGAGAAGTCATCTTAATATAGCAGTTGGAACAGAAATTCCAAAGTATGAAAATCAGTTCATTGTACTTTATGGAACAACCCTACCACCTGTTGTCTGGAACTATACAATGACTATGGGAGTCAACGATTTCCTATCTATTTTAAAGGTCGGTTTTACTAAAACTTTCCTGAGCTTTCTCCTTTCTCCAAAAAGAGTGTTTAGTGCTTTGAAACTACTATTTTATATATTCTTGATACTTGTGAAGTTTCCATTTGTATCAAGGCTGATAATTGAACAAAAAACCGATACCGAAGCTGTTAATTAAACACAAATACAAAAATTATATAGGCTTGGTCACAGTCTGTTAGAGAAAGCTGAGAAAATTAATTTTGCCCTTGTCAAGTAAATTAAGAGAAATCCCATAGTTTGCACAGGAATTTTTTCCATATATGGTCTTTAAATTCATGAGTTTATCTATACTGAGAGTTTATCTATCATTTCTTTTATGAATTCGTACGGGGGGAGCGGTAGATATTTACCGTCTATAAAATACACTCGGCAGGTTAGTCCACCTGGATTTTGCCTGCTTCCTTCTTCGTCTATATCTTTGTCGTTAACTGTAATTGTTGGGGATCCAGGGAATCTTAATTTTTCCGCCTCAATATCGGTTTTCACTTCGATTACTTCAAGTTCAAATTTTTTACCTTTTTGACTCGAGATCTCATCTATAGCTTTTTTTACTCTTTCTAAAGCTAGATTCCAGCTGGGACATCCTTCCCAGAAGAAAACTCGAACTTTATTAGTTTTATTATTATTATTATTTCTTTTTTCCCTCATTAATTAGAGAGCCACATACTAAAGTATTTTTGCGAATCAAGGAGTATTTTGTCTACTGTGTGTGTTGAGCTTGTGGTAACATCAGGATTTTTTATATCAGCCATAGTTAGGAGGACTTCCCTGACGGAGGAAGAGAGTCCATCAATGCTATATCCTCCCTCGAGGATGAAGACGAATCCTCGGGCTCTTGGAGCAGACCTTAATATGATATCGGTGATCATTGCGAATCCCTCTTCAGTTAGATTCATATCTCCGAGTGGATCTTTATAATGGGCATCAAATCCTGCCGAAACTATAACTATGTGTGGATCAAATTTTCTTGATATTTCGGAGAAAATCTCTTCATAGATTTTTTTGTATTCGCCATCGGAAAGTCCAGAAGGTAAAGGAATGTTTATATTGAATCCCTTCCCTTTTCCCTCTCCGATCTCATCAAATTTCCCTGTCCCTGGGTAGAATGGATATCTATGAGTTGAAAAGTAAAGTACGTCATCTCTGCTATAGAATATTTCTTGGGTTCCATTTCCGTGATGGATATCAAAGTCTACTATAAGTATCCTTTCAGCTCCCATTTCTTTAGCTTTTTCAGCTGCAACTGCTGCGTTGTTGTATATGCAGAATCCCATAGCTTCTGAGATTGTTGCGTGGTGTCCTGGGGGTCTTGCTAGAACAAATATTTTTTTTAGTTTACCAGATATAACTGTCTCTACCGCTTTCCAAGATGCATAAGCTGCTCGCAGTGCTACTGATGAGGTGTCAGGGGAATAGTAAGTATCTGAATCTATGTTCCCATAGTGTCCAGCAAGTCCCTCAACCATTTCAATATGCTCATGTGAATGAATTTTCCTGAGAAGCTCTTTAGTTTCGTGTATAGCTGGTTCGCCAAGTTCCAGGTGAGAAAATTTATCCCATAGTTTCCCAAATTTGAGCGTCTGTACTATGGCAGTTAGTCTAGATGGATTCTCGGGATGAGAGTAGAACGGCTTGTGCTCAAGGAATATTTCATCAAAAATGATTCCGACTTCCTTCAATTTGTGGCTGGCTTCCAAAGTTTCAATTTGTGACATTTTTATAATTTATCTTCTCTCACTTTTGTAGATTTAATTTCGCTATTTTTAATGGGTCTATAAAAATTGCGAATAAAGCTATTCTGTCTAAGTTTGATGTTAAACTTTTTTGATGTTCGATGATCTATATTACGAATACCTTGCAACAAGATATAAAAACCTGAAGAACAAAGGTGTAATAGAAAATGCCGATATTGTCTACGAAGATGGGAATCCAACTTGTGGAGATGTTATAAGGATATATGTTAAACTCTCTCCTGAGGGAATTATTGAGGATATGAAATTTGATGGTAAAGGATGTACAATATCACAAGTTTCAGCCGATATACTTGCGGATATTGTAAAGGGTAAGAGATTAGAAGAAGCCCAAAAGCTTGAAAAAGGTGATTTTATAAACGAGCTGGGAATAGATCTTAGTCCAATAAGGATAAAGTGTGCTCTTTTGAGCTACAAAGTTTTCAAGATGGGAGCTTACGGGGTAAAGGTGGATGACGAAAGAGTAGATGATTGAAACTGAAGATACAAGGTTAAAGTAGCTTATGTAAAATTATAAGTCAAATTTTCGGTATGGCGAGGCTATTTTATTTTACAAATCCATACGCAAAAGGAGAATTTTTGATAAAAAGGAAAGACTTTGTTCCAGCTTATATAAAGCTCAGGGAGGAAGGTTTGTGGAAAATTCGTGAGAAGGTCGATAGAGCATTGGAATCTTTGAAAAACTGTAGGGTTTGTCCAAGGAATTGCGGAGTTAATAGGTATGAAAAAATAGGTGTTTGTAGGGTGGGTAGGTATGCTGTGGTTTCAAGCGCCTTCCCACACTTTGGAGAGGAAGACTGCTTACGGGGAAGGAGAGGGTCAGGAACAATATTCTTTGCGTTCTGTAATCTCAGGTGTGTATTCTGCCAAAATTTTTCAATCTCTTGGAAAGGAGAGGATTCAGTCGTATCTGAACCAAAGGAAATTGCGAAGCTTATGATAATGCTTCAGGAAAGAGGATGTCATAACATAAATTTAGTTACGCCCGAGCATGTTGTACCTCAGGTTGTTGAGGCTATACATTACGCTGTGGAGATGGGGTTGACAATTCCTATTGTGTATAATACGAGTGCTTATGATTCTGAGGAGTCGATTGAAATTTTGGATGGAATAGTAGATATATATATGCCAGACTTCAAAATTTGGGATTCTGAAAAATCGTGGAAATACCTTGGGGTTAGGGATTATCCAGATGTAGCAAGAAGGATAATAAAGAAAATGTATGATCAAGTTGGGGATCTCAAATTTGATGAGGATGGCATTGCTGTGAGAGGGTTACTAGTCAGACACCTTGTTATGCCATCGAATATTGCTGGAACAGACAAAATAATGGAGTTTTTGGCGAAGGAAATATCGGTGCATACCTATGTTAATCTGATGGATCAGTATTATCCAGCTGGTTTGGTGTTGATGAAGCCTCGGAATTACCCTGAGATCTCAAGGAGAATTACAGATGATGAGTTTTATCAAGCTATCAGTTGGGCAAGGAAAGCAGGTCTTTACCGTCTTGATGTTAGGTGGTTGCCCTATTAAGTTTTCAGGTTTATTTTTACAGAGTATTTGGATGAGTATCCGCGGGGTGTGAGCATTATTCCATTTTTCACGAATGTTGTTGAGTTTCCAACTATTATTGTTGTGAGCATTCCTAAAGCCTGAGAATCTGTGATGTTTTTGAGACTTGTTATTTCTACTTTCTGCCCATCACGATAAGCGCTTTTTACTATGGCAACAGGGGTATCTGGGGATCTGTATTCCATAATGATGTCTCTTGCTTTTTGGAGCTGCCATGTTCTCTTTTTGCTGAGGGGGTTATATATTACTATGACGAAGTCACCGGATGCGGCGGCGCGAACTCTCTTTTCTATTATTTCCCAGGGAACCAGAAGATCGCTCATAGATATAACGGCAAAGTCCAGAGAAAGTGGAGCTCCAATAATAGATGCACAGGCTGTTGCTGCGGTAACCCCTGGGATTATCTGAACATCTGGAGCCTCTCCGGGTTTCCAGCCAGATTCCAAAAGTACTTCCAGAACAATAGGTGCCATACCATAAACCCCAGCATCACCAGAAGAGATTATCGAGACGATTTTCCCTTCACAAGCTTTTTCAATAGCAAGTTTTGCTCTATCTACCTCTTCTGTCATGCCAGTTTCAATTATTTCTTTACCATTAAGATATGGTCGAAGAAGTTCTACGTAAGTTTCATAGCCAACGATGACCTCACTTTTTTCAATGCATTCACGTGCCCACAAGGTCATGTTCTTGATATCTCCGGGTCCGAACCCTACGATAAAGATTACTCCTTTACTATTTCCGCTGTTGTTCAGCATTACTGTACTTTTTTAGATTAAAAATTTTTACTAAGTAAAAATTTTGTTCGGGATTTATTCCTTAGGATACTTACCTGAGGTTTACTCTAAGTTCCGCTATACAAGACAACGAAGGTGAAAAGTATTAATTATTTTTATTTAAAATATTTTTATGGATAATTATGAGGAGATTGAAGATAACAGATAAGGATATAGAGAAGGCATTGGATAGGATTCCTCCTTTCCCAGGTGTTGTTGCGAGGGCACTGAAGTTTTTGCGAGATCCTGCCTCACTTGCCTCAAAAGTTGCGGAAGAAGTAGCTAAGGATCCGATACTATCATTTGAGATACTCAGGATATCTAATTCTCCCCTCTATGGTTTTTCAAGAAGGATATCATCTCTTGAGCACGCCATAGCTTTGCTTGGAATAAAAACTACAGAGTCAGTTATAATGGCTGCGTATGCCAAAACTGTGTATGACAAAGAACTCAAGTTCTTTAAGCTCAAAAGGGGTGAAATAAGTATTCAATCATTTGTTGGGGGGTATGTAGCTAAGGAGGTGGCACATGATTACTTCCCGGATGTCGAAGGGGTAGCGTTTACATCTGCCATACTAAGGAATATAGGTAAGCTTGCTATGGAATATTTTCTTGAAAAGTATTATGATGAAGTTCAGGCAGAGCTAAGCAAAGGAAAGTCCTTTGACAAAATTGAAAAGGAACTTTTTGGCTTCTCATCTGCTGAGATCTCGAGCATGGTTATTAAGAACTGGCAAATCCCGGAGGAGATTGCAGAAGTGGTAAAAGTTTATAATGAACCTTCTGTACTGAAGGATAAGGCAAGTCCAATCTACAAAGCTGCCGTTGCCGTGCATATTGGTGATAGGATTGCAATGATGACAGGTCTTGGGGCAAGTATAGATTCGCTCAATTACTCCATTGATGAGACTATATTCAATAATACCAGAATATCAAAATCAGATTTTGAGCGGTACCTTGAGAAAACCATTCAAGCTTATCCATCCTTTATAGAGGATATAAAGGACGTAATAGGTGTGTAAAGTTGTGTAGGTAATTTGTCCATCTTGCTTACAAAGTCCGGCAAAAATGGTTATAATTAGAGTATGGGCAAAAGAATATTCCCTTTGTACCTGAAGTTGACTTTACTTTTTACGGGTATAATCATTGCGTCCGGAATTGTTTTTGTTCTTTTGACTTTTGTTAATTTTAGGGAGGTTTTCAAAAGCCAGCTTTTGCAGAAAGGTGCGCAACTTTCAGACTTCTTTAATAAACACTCATCAATAACTTATGGTTTCCTACAAGAGGATAAGTTTTTAATTGCAGAAGTCATAAATCTTTTCATGAGAGATCAAGACGTGGTGTTTGCATCAGCAGTAAAACAGAATGGAGATGTCCTTAACTTCAAATCAAAAAATGAAAAAATCGTTGAA
This sequence comes from uncultured bacterium, assembly GCA_938036315.1. GTDB lineage: Bacteria > Calescibacteriota > Calescibacteriia > Calescibacteriales > Calescibacteriaceae > CALHPK01. The sequence continues at coordinate 9,643 of CALHPK010000006.1, forward strand.
GATGTTCTCTATTTTGTTTCATCATTTATTAGAAAAGCAAGTGATTTATCTGCTTTTGAAAAGCCAATCGAGAAAAAAACCGTAGATGGAGGGGAGCTTATTATCTTCATATCGCCAGTTAAGATGGAAAAGCGAGAATTACCAATTATCGGAGGAGATGGGTCAGCCGAAAAACTTGTCAGAGGATATACAGTTTTAGGCTTTTCTCTTGATAATTTTCTTAGGGAATCCTATTCAAGGTTGATGAAGGTTGTTCTTGCTACTTCTATTACTATGTTAATACTTCTGGGTGTAGGAGGAGCAGTGGTTTACAGCAATTTTACTCCGCTCAAAAAAATCAAAGAAATATCGGAGAAAATAACCACTACAGGTGATTTAAGGGAAAAACCTACCGCCAGTACTTCAGATGAGGTTGGAGAGATAGCAATATCCTTTGCATTGATGATTGATACTCTAAGAGATGTTTTGGGAGCATCAAAAACTATATCTCGCAGATTATCCGAGACTTCAAAAGACATATTTAAAACTATGGAAATTATAAAGAATAACGCAGCAAAGCAGAGTGATGAGATAAGATCTATAGATAAAATATTCGATGAAGTCTATAAAAGAGAGTTTGAGATACTTTTTGAGCTCGGTGACATTTTGGAGAATGTGAAGAGTTTGGCCGGAGGAATCCAGAAAGTCCAATCTGACTCAAAAGATCTCAAAGATAGGTTAGATAGAATTGCTGGTAAGGTTGAATCATTGATATCAAAGTCTGCAGAATTGAAGCAAATTATTGAGTCAGTAAGATGGGAACTTAATATGAGGGAAGATGTAAGTTCTGCTCAAGATAAACTTCAGGGGGTGAAAAGTGGGGTTCAGACATTTTCGGAGAATTTGGAATCAGTAGATATATTACTTGGAGCGACGGAGGAGGGAGTCCAGAGTATCTCTTCTGAAACTGATCAGATTGTGAAGGAAGCTACGATGTGTAGAAAAAGCAGAGATGAGGTGCTTCAGAAAATATCCAGAATTAATGATGAGACGCGGAGCATATTTGAGATGATAATTGATCTTTTAGATTCAGTCGATGATATTAATATGCTTGCTGTTAACGCAGCAATAATAGCGTCACGCGAGGCAGGAGAGGTAGGAAGGGAGTTCGGAATGATAGCTGAGCAGAGCAAGAAGTTATCTTCTGAAGCGGAAAACAAAATAAAAAATCTCAGAGAAAAGTTCAAGACAATCAAGGAAGATATTTTCTTCATCTCGAAGATTGTCGAAAAGGAAATGGGGGATTCCATTAATAATATTTTCAATTCGTCTGATAATATTATATCAAGGCTAAGTAAAATCAGGAGTAATGCTGAGGTTTCGAGGTCAAAGATTTCTTACCTTAAAGATACACTGAAGAGAATAGATTCTAATATTTCTGAGATTACAAATGATATTTACAAATTTGGGGAGAAGGCGCTAAGGTTTGATAATCTAATGAATTCTATTGTGGAACCAATCGTGTATATAAATTCAGATGGACAAGACATCAGGAATATCTTTTCCGACATAAATAATAAAACTTCCACTTATGTTCAAGATATATCATCTATGGGTAATATTTCTTCAAAGGTGGAAGAATCTCTATCAAAGCTCAGAGGCGAGGCTGCGGACCAATCTGAAAAGATAACTAATGTGATGGACCGCATCAAAGATCTGCACAAAATGATATATGAGATCACAAAAGTTGTTCTTATTTCGCAAGCTAAGGTTGAATCTATGTCTCACCTTGGTGTAAAATTAGATGAGCTATTTGTGAAATTTAAGGTATAGTTAGTTCAGAAGATATAGATAGAAGAAAGAGTGATCAGCTGACTATAGATTTGATGACTTCTGATATGTAGTAGCTTATGCTCATAACTGTGACCTGTGGGGGAACTCCGCAGGATGCCGGGAAACTACTCGCATCAGCAATCCATAAATTCTCAAAGCCCCTTATTCTACCCATCTCATCTAAATACTTACCCCAGCTTATTGTAGCCTGAGGATGAACCGAAAGAAACGGGATATCAGAAATATCAATTTCTTTTAGATAATCATCAACATCTTTGGAACTTTTTGCTTTGACGACTTTGCGTATATGTGGCAGGATTATCTCTTTTGCTCCTGCAGAGAGAAGTATCTCAGAACCTATGCTTACCCCTTTTTTAAAGTCGTCTATTGTATCCTTTGTGAAGTCATATCTGAACGAAGTTAGCTTACCTTCTTTTACGTATCCGGAACTTCTGTCATGTATGAGGACTGATAGCATAGCTATATTTTTGTATTTTAGCATAATTTCTCTATGTTGAGAACCTATCCCTCCAGTTGCTACCGCAAATGTTCCAGGATGTAAAAAATAGGGCATAAGGATAAATCCTTTGTGTGGTTCTAGAAATTCTTCAGAGATTAAAGAAATGGGAATTCCAAGCCAACCCGCAATGTCTCTATCGAAGATTCCCATAATGCATGTTGAAGGATGAAGGCATATGCCAGATGTTTTTATCCCGAAGGATTTTTTAAGTATAATGGGCGAATTTAACGCTCCGGCTGAAAGAACAAAAGCCTTTGCCTTTATCTTTATGGTTTTGCCGTTCTTACTGATTACAAGATAGTCTACTTTTTGACTATTTCTTGATTTTTCTGAATGAAGATAAAGAGCATTAGCTTCCGATATTATTTTACCCCCTCTCCTTTGAAATTCAGGGAAAAAATATAGCAGGGTTGAAAATTTTCTGTTCCAGTGGCATCCAAGTTCACAGAATCCAACTCCTAGACAGTCCTTCCTTGCATGATGTGGGATATAATAATTTATCCCTTTTCTTTCCATACCAATCTTTACCAGTTCACCGTTGGTGTTTATTTGAGATTCTTGAATTTTTGAAGCAGAACACAGGTTGAATATTTTATCTTGAATTCTGTAAAAGTAATCTTTTTTTATGGTGAACCCATTTTCTGTCCAGAAGTCGAATATTTTCTCTGGAAGTTTCGAGAACAAAGCTGTATTATGTAGTGTTGAACCACCTACGCATTTCCCATAAATTGCAAATATAGAAAAATTCTCTTCAAAGGCTATGTTGTATAATTTAGGTATCATTTCTTCCTCTCTTTCAGTAAACTCATAGGGCATAATGAGTTTCCCCTTTTCTACAACTCCGACATAGAATTTGGAAGAGAGTTCTAAGGCTGAAATTCCACCTCCAGCTCCTGAACCTATAACACATATATCGAACGAAATCTCATCTTCATTTGGTTCATATATAGAGATCTGAGGATCTTTATATCTTTCAAAATTTGCCCTACCAGCAAATGGACCTGTATACCCTATATCTCTCCAAGATGAGGTGGTTGAGTAATATGGAAATAGTAAAAGTGTTTTTGAGGATATAAGAATTACTTTTCTGATTTTTTTTAGTGGTATCTCATATTTTGAGAGAATGGCAATATATCTTATAAGTTTTTCGATGGGAAATTTTGTGAAATTTTTTCTGATATCTTTTATAATCTCGAGAATTTCTTGTGCTTCGGCAGGATTTATTTCTTTACCTATTATTTCTGAAAATATAGCATTGTAGTTTGCTTTTTGTTTTGTGATATTTATTATTGGAAAAAGTAAGGCTGATAAAAATAACTTTCTTTTTCTTATGTCTGCATTTTGCTTGAGTTTTACGCTCTCTTGTGAATTATTGTTATACTCTTCCGAAGTCATCTTCTATTCTTTCTATATCATCCTCAAGAAGTTTTTCCCCCATCCATATTTCAATTATTTTAAGTATTTTATTTGGTGAACGATTTTCAATTCTGTGAAGTTCCCCTTCTTCTATTATTATTGTATTCCCTTCACTCAAGATAAGATTTTTTTTCCCTTTTGTTATTAGAGCTTCCCCTTCGGCTATGAACCACTTTTCTTTTCTAAATTTGTGTCTCTGAAGGCTTAGTCTCTTTTTGGGAAGGATGAACAAGATTTTTACTTTGAATTTTTCATCTTCCCAAAGTGTTATGTATCCTCCCCATGGTCTTATGTCCTTGTCTAACTTTGATTCAAAATTCTCGATTATGTCGGATAATTTTTTTTCATCCATAGTATAAAGCTTTAGAAATTCTTTGCCTTAAAGATTTTCCATAATTTACTTTTTATAATTTTATGCTGTAATTTTGCAATTTATTTGGGAGGAGGTAGGTGCATGAGATACGATTTTTCAAAATTTTTTAAAGAGACAATAAAGAATGAGGGAGGGAAGATAATTTTGTGTGTTCTTGATGGACTTGGGGGAATACCATCGGAAAAGTATGAGGGGAAGACCGAGCTTGAGTTTGCCAGAACCCCGAATCTTGATAAGCTCGCTAAGATTTCTTCGAAGGGTCTGCATATCCCCGTGGAGTACGGGGTGACTCCAGGATCAGGACCATCTCACCTTGCGCTTTTCGGTTATGATCCTATTGAGAACGTGATAAAGCGAGGAGTGATGGAAGCTATGGGAATAGGAATTTTACCTGAAAGGGATGAGATTTTTGCAAGGGGAAATTTTGCAAAAGCTATCTTATACGAAAACAGAATAAAAGTTGTTGACCGGAGGGCAGGCAGACTTTCAACAGAAAAGAATAAAGAACTTTGCGAGCTTATCAACAGAAATGTGAGCGAAATAGATGGAGTAAAAATAAAATTTTTTACGGTGAAAGAGCATAGAGTTTGTGTGTCTTTTCTTGGAGAAGGACTTTCCGATGAGATAGAGGATACAGACCCACAGAAGGATAATGAATTCTTGAGGGAAAGCAAACCATACGGTGAACCTACCTTTGGAAAACAAAAATTGTCAAGAGTTGTTAATGAGCTTTCATCATTAATATTTGATATTCTGAAGGGGGAGGAATCAGCTCAGTGTATATTGCTTCGTGGATTTTCCAAAGTTCCAAATATTCAAAGTTTTGAAGAAAAATGGAAAATGAAAGCACTGGCTATTGCAAGTTATCCGATGTACAGAGGGATAGCAAGAATATTGGGTATGGATATAGCAGAACTGAAAGATGGAACTCTGCAGGAGCAGATTACAGTTTTGAAATCAAACTTCAAAAAATATGACTTTTTTTATTTACACTTTAAAAAGACTGATTCTGCTGGAGAAGATGGAGATTTTCTTGCCAAGGTTAAGGCTATTGAAGAGTTTGACTCAGTGATAGACGATATTTTGGAGCTTAATCCAGAAGTTCTTGCGATAACTGGGGATCATTCTACACCATCGGAGTTAGCTTATCACTCTTTTCATCCAGTTCCCATTCTCATTCATTCCAGGAGTTCTTTCAAGGATTATGGAGGACGTTTTACTGAAAGAGATTGTGCTAACGGTAGTTTGGGGATTATATACGCTACTGCAATTATGCCGATTCTTCTGGCAAATGCAGGAAGGCTTGAAAAATTTGGAGCGTAAGTTTTTATTTTGTCCTCAGTTTCTCACCAATCTTTTTTATCCTTTCTATTTCCATATTTATTTCCAACTCGAGCTTTTTCATTGAATTTTCGATGACCTTCATGATGAGGGGGGGACATCCCGAAAACACTATCCTTGAAGGAGGAAGATTATCAATTTTTTTAAAAAAATTTACTATTTCTTCTTTTGTCCTTTCAATGTTTTTGAATAGTTCGCTTATTTTTAGTGGTAAAATACCAAGTACTTGGTCATTTTCGTCTTTTGCTATTAGTATTACATAGAGTCTACCCTTGAGCACTTCAAGAATCATCACTGAAATTTTTTCGGAAAATTTGCGTTTTTGTATACTGATATTTCTATTGGGATAGGGATGGGCTGACCTCTTCAAGAATGGGTCCAAGGATTCTTTTTTCCACTTCTATTATTTTTCTATTAGCTTGTATTCCGAGATCTACAAGTTCTTGGAAATCTTTTTGTAGTAAGGGTACGCCATTTTCAACTCCTCCGTGAACCTCAATTATTTCATCTTTATCTGTTGAGATAACAGTTATGTCGCATGCTGCTTTTGAGTCTTCAGAATACGAAAGGTCGACCATTTTGGCACCATCAACTATACCACATGAGATTGCTGATACTAATCTTTTTACTGGGAATACTCTGATTTCTTTTGACTTCCACATTTTGTACAGAGCAAAACATAATGATACAAATCCACCAATAATAGATGCACAGCGGGTTCCGCCGTCAGCTTGTATGACATCACAGTCTATAATTATCGTTTTTTCTCGTATCAAGGATAAGTCGCATATTGCTCGTAATGCTCTGCCTATTATTCTTTGAAGTTCTGCCGATCTTCCACTTTGGGTTCTTGATGTTCTTGTGTCAACAGAGCGGGGTAGCATAGAATATTCACTGAATAACCAACCAATTCCTTTTTCTTTTGCAAATGGTGGGACATTATTTAGAACTGAGGCTGTGCATATTACCTTTGTATCTCCAAGACATACCAAAGCAGAGCCTTCTGCCCACTTTATAAAGTTAGGCTCTATCGATATTTTCCTTATGTCTTCCAAACCCCTTCCATCCTGTCGAATCATTTTAAACCTTTATTTTAAAAATTCTTATCTATCAAAAGAGAATATTTTCAAATTTTTGAGAATCTGGATTGATTTGTAGGAATTTTGCCTTGCCCTCCTTCAAAATTCTTCATTCTAATTTAAATTTTGTTGCTCTGAGTGAAATTTGAAATAGATGATAGTTTTTGAGAGCTCTATAGTTGAGAGTCCTGAAAGATGGTGAGCAAGAGGGAGAAGATCAGAGTAATGAGGATTGAGAGAAGTTATTGTGAAGAGTGTTAGAAGATTCAGTCAGAGTGTAGCTATGAGAAAAATTGAAATAGAAGCTATAAGGGCTACAAGTTAATATTTTTTACTATATCGAGTAATTTTTTTGAAAATTTAAATAAAGATGAGTTTTTTCCCAAAAATATTTGTGTAATGCCATTGGATGATATCGATATTAAAATCTTAGAAGCACTCCAGAAGAATGGGAGGATGAAAAAAAATGATCTTGCTCAGATGCTGGGTCTTTCTGTACCTTCTGTAGCTGAAAGGATGAGAAGACTCGAAGAGGCAGGTATAGTAAAGGGTTATACTGTTCTTCTTGACTCAAAGAAGCTCGGTAAAGATATTACCGCTTTTGTTTTCGTCACTATTGATTCATCAAAGCATTTTCCTTCGTTTATTGAGTGGGTGATGCAGGCTGATGAGGTTTTGGAATGTCACTCCATAACTGGTGAAGGTTCTCATCTTTTGAAGGTCAAAACTGAGAATACCTCAACCCTTGAAAAATTGCTCTCAAAGATACAGTCTTTGCCGGGGGTTAGGGGAACTAAAACTAGTATCGCTTTGTCAACCGCTAAGGAGACAACAAGAATCAGGATTTTCAGGGAGGATGCCAAGAAAGCTGTCGCATCTGCTAAGTAATCCAATTGGTCCTTCTTATGTGCTCCCTCAGTTTTTTGTTAAATATCAACCTTAGTTCATACAGAAACCTTGCTTTGAATGTTTCTCCATCGAGTTCATACCTTATATTTATTGGATAGCTGTGTAATTTGTGTAATACCATATTGTGTAAAAAGAGCAGAAAGAAGCTAATTGACCTGACGGCTAGTAGAAATTTAGAGGGAGAGTTACCGAAGAACTTCGAATATGACATCTGTATTCCATGTTTGAAAGCCTGTTTTTTTAAGTTGTTAATTTGGAGTCCTTCGGATGGGATCCTATGTTTAACCACTGCGTATGGTGTGTATATAATTTTCCAGCCTGACTGTATTATTTTTCTACAAAATCCACTTTCTCCATCTCCCCTATACCAGATATTTTCTCTTTTTTGGAAAGCATCTGGATTTACACCTCCAACCCTGATATATATATCTTTTAGGCAGGCCATATTACCTCCTGCAACAGTTGGGACTTCCATTATTTTTTCTCCGTAATCTAATCTTGATGTATATGAGTATTTCAGATGGTTCATATAATCTGGGAGCTTGCCTTCATAGATTGGTATGACTTTCCCGCCAACTACAGCTACTTTATCGAATATGTAAAATGGTTTTATGAGTTCTTCTATAAGATTGTGGTCTGGGATTATATCATCATCTAAGAATATTATGATTCCTCCCTTTGATTCTAAAACTCCTCTGTTTCTGGCGTTGTGAAGCCCATCTTTTTCTTCTCTTACATATTTTATTTCAAAGCTATCTGAGATGGATTTAATTTTCTGAGATTCGGTTTCGTTAATTGAGTTATCAACTACTATTACTTCAAAGTTTTTGTATGTCTGAGCTTTGAGTGATTCTAAGAGTTCTTTAAGATATATACTCCGAGTTGTAGGGATTACTACAGAAATATTGTAGGACATAAGTAATAAATAAGCTAAAGTAATAAATAAGCTAAAAATGTAAATCATGGTTTAGTTTATAATTTTTTGGTAATTTCTAATTTTTAAAGAATATCCAGATTTTCATATTATATTTTGAAGCATGGTTAAAGAAGAGATTGCGAAGGGGCTTGAATATATATATCATGCTGGTGAAACTATTGCTATAATAATGAGGAAATATTTTGAATCTGATAGGACAATTTTTTTTACTCCAAATTCATTTTCTCAGCAATTAGGTTATCTGTATCACAGAAGAGGTAGTGTAATAAAGGCTCATATTCACAGGCTTCATAGCAGAAACATAGTTCAGACTCAGGAATTTCTCCTTATCAAAAAAGGTAAGGTAAAAGTGAATTTGTACTCTCGTGACAAGAAACATATTGCTTCTGAGATTTTAGAGGCTGGTGATATTGTACTTCTTTGCGGTGGTGGACACGGGTTTGAAATAATTGAGGATACAGTTATGATTGAGGTGAAGCAGGGTCCATTTGTCCCAGAGGAAGACAAGGATAGATTTGAGGGGGTGGAGGAAGGAGTAAAATATGAATAAGAAGTAGAAAATATGAACAAAAAATGTTTTGAAAAGTACCTTGTGTACTAATTAATATATGATAGTGGGCTATGCTTCCTGTTAGTGAACCGTACATAACTCAAAGAGAAGTAGATTATGTAGTTGAGGTTGTGAGATCTGGATGGATTTCATCGGAGGGGAAGTTTATTCGTGAGTTTGAAGAGAGATTTAGCGCATTCCATAACAGAAAATTTGGGGTATTAGTAAACAGTGGTACTAGTGCTTTGATATTAGCTTTGCGTGCTTTAGATCTGCCAGCTGGTAGTGAAGTTATTCTCCCTTCTTTCACAATAATCTCGTGTGCTTTATCGTGTGTGTACAATGGTCTTGTTCCTGTCTTTGTAGATTCGGAAGAAGATACCTGGAATATGGACATTTCACAGGTAGAAAGACAAATAACCGATAAAACAAAAGCCATCATCGTAGTACATACCTATGGGCATCCTGTCGATATGGATAAGATATATGAAATTGCTCAAAAATACAGTATTTATGTAATAGAGGATTTTGCTGAGGCGATAGGATCTGAGTACAAGGGTAGAAGGTGTGGAAGTTTTGGAATTATAAGTTGCTCCAGCTTTTATGCCAACAAAGTTATAACAATGGGAGAAGGTGGAATATGCCTGACTGATGATAAGCGAATTGCGGAGAAGTTGATGTCATTACGTAATCTTGCTTTTGTTCCAGAAAAAAGATTTATCCACTATGAATTGGGGTTCAATTTCAGAATAACTAATGTTCAAGCAGCTATAGGACTTGCTCAGTTTGAAAGAATAAGCGAGCATATAAATAAAAAGATTTGGATTGGGAAAACTTATACAAAGTTACTCAAACCCCTTGAGGATGCCGGATTGATTAAACTTCAGGCTGAGAAGGAGTGGGCGAAAAGTACGTTTTGGATGTATGGTATTTTGCTTAACAGTGAATTGGGTTTAGATGCAGAGCAGGTTATGAAAGCCTTGAGTGAAAGAGGAATACAAACTCGACCTTTCTTTTACCCATTGCATCTTCAGCCAGCTTTCCGCAAATTTTCCTGGTATAAAGTAGTGTCTTTACCAATTTCGGAAAAATTGTATAAATATGGTTTCTATTTACCATCGGGACTGACTCTGGATGAGGAAAAGATAAATTTTGTTGTTGAAAAGCTTAAGGAGGTTCTGAAATGATATTTGGAGAAGATTATTCACGTATATATGATTTAATCTATAGTGATAAGGACTATAAGAAAGAATGTGATTTCATAGAGGAAATTTTTAGTAAGCACGGCGTGAAGCCTAAAAGTATACTTGATGTCGGCTGTGGCACAGGAAATCATGCTATTATCTTAGCTACAAGAGGTTATGAAGTTATCGGAGTGGATAGATCCGTTCATATGATTAATGTTGCAAAAGCTAAGGCTGATAGACTTGGAGTTAAGGCAAAGTTTATTTGTGGTAATTTGCAGGATATAAAATTTGAAAAAAAATTTGACTCAGTTATTTCAATGTTTGCCGTTATGAGTTATCAGCTGACAAACCAAGATGTCTCTTCGTTCTGCAGATTTGTGAAGGAAAACCTGATTGAAAATGGAATATTTATCTCCGATTTTTGGTATGGCCCAGCTGTTCTTCTGGAAAAGCCACAAAATAGGATCAAAAGAATTTGTTATGATGCAGGAGAAATTATAAGAATTTCTGAATCTTCTCTTGATATAGAGAATCAGACAGTTGCTGTTAATATAACGATTTTGGAAATATCGCAGAATAGAATAGCTAATCTATTTTCCGAAAGGCACATTGTTAGATATTTTTTCCCGCAGGAGATAAGATATTTTTTGGAAACAGCCAGATTCAGCAGAATTTACCTTTATCCATTCTTAGATACTAATAGAAATATTTCAGAGAAAGATTGGAATGTTACTGTAGTGGCAATATCATGAAATTTTTGCATGTACTATTGAGAAAATTTGGAACCTTTTCGGCAAGAACTCCTACATATTACGTTGTAAATTTTTTGCATAATAGAGGACATCAAAATTTAATATTGAATCAAGATTACATGGTAGAAAGTGATAAGAAAATGTTCTCATATATAGGGAAAGTTGGAAGGAATATCTATGAAAACATTTTTGTCACTACCAAAGCTTTGGCATCTCTCGATTACGATGTGGTGATAATTTACGATACGTATGAAGCAGTGTGTTCATTACCATTTTCTTTGTTTAAGTTCCTAATCTCATCAATAAAGAAAAAGTCAAGGAAGATGAAGATTATGCTATATTACAATCTTGAATTATTTGTTCTTGATTATAAGTCATATTTAAAAAGTAGAATTGGATGGCTGCTGGAGCAGTTATTTATTCTTGGATGTGATGCCTTTGTATCTTTAAGCCCATTGAGGCTTTCTATTGCTCAGAAAATTTTTAATATCCCATGTCATAAATTTATTGTGCCTAACAGTCCAGACTTTGAAGGGGAAAATGTAAGGATGGTTCCGAATAAACCTTTGAAATTACTCTATACAGGAGGAGTGGAGGAGTATGTATTCAGTGGGATTGAGAAGCTCCGGAAAAATCAAAAGTTTAAATTTATTATCCATGGAGCATCAAAGTATGGTATAGATGCTTTTTTAATGAATAAATTAAAAGATAAAGATTATGTTGAGCTTCACACTGGGGTTATAGCTGAATATGAAAAATTCAAAAGATATGTGGCTGAGTACGATGCAGGATTTATTTGGTATAATGCCGAGAGATTAAATGATAGGTTCGCAGGCTGGTCATCTGGTAAATATTTCAGATATCTTTCTATGGGTAAGCCGGTTATTGTGAGGAATCTACCTGAGCTTACTGAGACAACAATAAACAATGGATTTGGAGTTGTGATAGATGAATTTGAACAGATTCCAGAAGCGGTCGATAGGATAAACGATAATTATTCATTATTTGTCAGTAATATTTTAAAAAATTATCATAAATTTGCATTCTCACCAAATTTCAGCAAGGTTTATAACTTTGTTCTTTCTAAAATACAAAGTAGCTAAAAAAGGTTGCCTAAATCAGTCTCGCATAAATTTATTTTTCATTCTATCTGTAAAGTTTATTTCTCATTTTGTAAGATAAATATATTCAGAAGTGAGATGCTGTGGAGTTGAAAAAAATTTATCAGATTATGTATTACTTTCATTTTATCTGGGAATAATGTTATAAGTTGCCAGATTATTGGGAAGGTTGGAGTGATAGATTTTATTTTTATTATCTTGAATTTATTTTTCACAAGTATATCTTTGATTTCCCCAAAGCTCCTTTCTCCAAGATGAAAGATATCTTTATCAGTTCTTGAAAGTTTACCTAAAAGAAGGAATTTGATTCTCGATGATAAGTTGGCAATATTTGGAAAACTCATAATCAATATTCCATTATTTTTTAATACTCTCTTTATCTCGCTTAGAGCTTTGTACTGCTGATCGTAGGGAAGGTGTTCCAATACGTCAAGAAGTAGAACAAGGTCAAACGAGTTGTCATCGTAAGGAAGAGATATTATATTACCTCTTTTGACAAATTCACTTTCATAATTCAAATCTATACCTTCTATATTATAGCCTTTCATCTTTAGTTCTTCGACGAGAACGCCTTCACCACAGCCAGCATCAAGTATTTTTGATGCACGAAAATTGGATAAAATGTCAAATATGAATTTTATTTTCTTCTCATATATCAAAAAGTACCAATCACGTCCGATCTTCTCTTTCTTGCTTGATCTGAGTTTTTCGAACCAGTATCTGTGAATTTGTTTATCTTTGTAGAGCCAGCCTCTATAATATGTCTTATCTGTTTTTGCTTTTTCGTCCAAAGAGTTCATTATTTTTAATATTTAATATTTTAAGATTAACACCAATTTACAATGTAATTTGATAATAATAGAAAATATTGCAAAATGAAGAAATTTGATATAGTTTCAAAGGAAATTAAAATAGGATTTATATGCACTGGAAACTCAGCTAGGAGTCAGATTGCAGAAGGTTATGCTAAGCATTTTGCAAGGTTTACGAACATAAAAGTAGAGGTATTCTCTGCGGGATCAAATCCTGCTGGGTATGTTCATCCCTTAGCGGTGAAAGTTATGCAAGAGGATTTTATAGATATATCTAAGCAATGGTCAAAGTCGCTCGAGGATATCCCGTATAATGAATTAGACATTGTTATAACTTTGTGCGGAGATGCTGCTGAAAGTTGCCCGCATGTCCCCTCTGCATATACTGAACATTGGGATATTCCAGATCCAGCTAAAATTTCAGGTTCAGAGGATGAAAGAATAGCTTTCTTTAGAAAGGTAAGGGATGAGATAAAAAAGAAGGTGCAAGAGCTTTTTGCTAGTCTTTCGGGTTCTTAGACCTCAAGTGAATAGTTTCTGAATATTGTTTTATGCTCTCTGGACTGTATTCTATCCTTAAGTGGTAAAAATCAGTCAAAGCTTTCTTTACTGCATCTTTTATTTTCATCAACTGCTGTATAGTGCAGGGTGCGTTATTGAATTGTCCCTGTCCCAATCTTTTTTGAACCACTACATCTACTCTTTCGCTTATGTTTTCAACTGTGTATTCCTCTAAAGATCTTACCGCCGCTTCGCAAGAATCGCATATCATCATTATGACAGTTTCTATACTTCGGGGAGTAGGACCTGGATAGCTTGCATCAAATTTCATATCAAGTAGCTGAGCAGCCTTTACAAAATATTCAGGATATAGTGTCCCATGATGCTCAAGTATGAAATCGATGATTCTTCTTGGGAGGGAGTATGACTTTGCAAGTTTTACTCCATCTTCGACATGCTTTATTATAATTTTTGAACTCAAAGGTGGATTTATCTTCAGATGCTTGGCTATATTCCCTATATTTTCAAAAAAATACTCAGGGCGTAGCATTTTACCTATATCGTGATATAGTGCTGCGCATCTTACAAGTTCTGCATTTGCCCCCACTTCTTTGGCAGCAACATAAGCTATATCAGCCACAACTAAGGAATGATGAAATGTTCCTGGAGCCTTTTTCCTAAGCTGAACTAAGAGAGGGTGCTCAAGATCTTGCAGATCAAAAAGATAAAACGGAGTTAGAACTCCTAAAAATCTCTCGTATAGGTAAATTATAGAAAGCGAAATCATAGGTGATAAAAGCGAAGATAAAACAAAGTAAAAAGATGGTGTGGGGTCCAGATTAATTACGAATAAGAATGTGGCCCCAGAAATTCCATATATTGCCCCAAGTTTAAACATCCCCATCCTTCTTCTCACATAGCTTAGACCCCATATAAGTAAAAGAGAAGAGAAAAACCACGCAAAGCTCAAACTCAGAAATTTCTTATCTACCTGAGGAAATAAAAATAATCCGAAGAAAACTCCTATAGCAGAAAAGTATACCGTGAATTCTCTCCCAACAAGAAAAAAGAGAGTGGATGGGAACACGAAGAAAGGAAAGATAAAGGCTGATTTACTACCATCACTGAATGGTTCGATCTTCAAGAAAAGATATAAGCTACTGAACAAAATTGAAAGATATATGCATATTATTAATATCTTTTGAAATTCTTCTTTGTGAAAGAGTAAAATAAGAGACAAAAATAAAGCCAAGGCAGCAAAGATGAAGTCAAACTTGCTCAGTAGCCCAAAGATTACAGATACTACCAAAAAAGCTATGTATTTGAAAGTAACATCGGGTTTTTTCATCAGTCCCATCAGCTTATGTAAAATTTATTTTTAATTCTTTCCGTTCTGAATTTCTGAAAAACAGATTTGGAATTTCGGCATAATGAATTCTCTATGCTATAGATTATAACTTCTTTCACTTTTATAGATGATGTTTAAAACCAATAGATAACACCGCGGTTCTGATATAGAAATCAACATTAAAATTGCTTCTGTGATAGATCTTTTATGCATGTAATATCTGAAATTTTTTATCTTATGTAATATCTGAGAGTTTTGTCTTGTCCCATTCTTTCTATTTTTATTTCAAAGTAAGTTTCATTTTGTATATCTGACATAATTTTCATTAGTGATTGGGGATTTGAAAGCTGAATGCCGTTTATACTCTTTATAACATCGCCATCTTGAATGCCTATTACTCTATAGAAGCTTCCTGGGGATATGTTAACGAGTCTGAAGCCTTGTATCTGCCCGTCTTTTATGTACGGAATAGCCCTTGCAGAAACAAGTAAATTTGTCATATCTTGAAGATTTGCTTGAACATATTCCCTTCTAACTTCGTATGTATTTTCTCCAACTTGCTTGAGATCAGCTTCGGGGGATGTTCTCGGACCAAACTGTCCAAAGAAGGGTTCTGGTGACGGTTGAGGAGGGGGGGAAAATTGTGATACCTGCGGTGATACCCGTGCTTCTGAGAATCTCTTCTCATCTTCCTGAAATAGAAAGAGAATTTCTATAGTATTGCCTCGTAGAATTTCTATCCTGTCACTTTTTATGGCTGATATAATAGCTCCCGGCTCTATTTCCTCTTTAATCCTTTTTACTATAACTTTATTATCAGATTTTGAGGCGATGAGAGCATACCTTGAATTCTCTCCCACTATAGTTCCAACAAGTCTATATGTCGATGATAACGGAGATAGTACCTCTTGTCTAATCTCCGGCTGTACCGCTACCTCCTGGGCTTTCTTCTCTGCTCCTAAGATTCCCCTTTCCCACAGGAATGAGAAATCATCAGTGTTAAACTGCCTTCTTTGCCACTCTGGTTTTTTAGGATTTACCTCTACATTTGCTGTGTCAAACCCTGATAGCTTTTCCGCAAATGATTGATTAATAATTTTCATAGCTGTGTGCGATACAGAAAGCCCAAATATAAATATTGAAAATAAGTTTAGAGCATTTTTTACCAGCATACTTATTGTTCTTTAAAGGCTATCCAAATAAATTTTAATTATTATATATTTCGATTATTGGATATTTAGATTCACTTGAAAGAGTTGAGTAAGTTTGTAAAATTGATGGAACAGTATGGGGGAGAGAGATAGAATAATGGGAGAGAAAGACAGAGTAATGGGAGAGAAAGACAGAATAGATGTGCTTGAGTTTTTAAAAAAGACTAATAACAAAGAAGTTCTGGAAGGAGTAGTTGGTATAAAGGTAAAAAGTAAGATTTTTGATTTACACACTCCGATTCCAATTGAATTTACAGAGAAAGTTGATCCGACCAGTTTTGAAATAATATATATAAACTCCCCCGATGGGTTAGATATGATGCGTCATTCGTGTGCCCATGCTCTTGCTCAGGCGGTAAAAAGACTTTTCCCAGAAGTTAAGCTCTATGTTGGACCAACTACTGAAATTGGATTTTTTTATGATTTCTATAAACCCGGAGGTTTTACAGAAGAGGATTTGAGAAGAATCAAAGATGAAATGGTGAAGATAAAAGCGGAGAGATTGAAAATAAGAAGGTTTGAGATGAACAAAGAAGATGCGATTAAGTATTATGCGGAAAGGGGGGAAGATCTGAAAGTCGAAATTCTGAAGGGAATAAGTGATGAAAGAGTGTCATTCTATGAACAAGGGGAGTTTGTTGATTTATGTAGAGGACCTCATGTTGCTGACACTGGTATGCTAGGAGCCTTTGAGCTTATAGGAACTTCGGCAGTTCACTTCAAAGATGAAAAATTTCCATCCTTGACCAGAATCTATGGCGTTGCTTTTCATAGCGATGAAGATCTGAGAAATTACTTCAGAGTTCAAGAGGAGCTCAAGAAAAGGGATCACAGAAAACTCGGAAGAGAACTTGAACTTTTCCTTATAGACGATGATAATATAGGGGCAGGACTTGTAATTTGGCTACCAAAAGGTGCAATAGTAAGAAGATTAATTGAGGATTTTTGGATTGAACTGCATCAGAAAAGAGGATATCAGCTTGTATACACTCCTCATATTGCCAAGGTAAACCTTTGGGAAACTTCAGGGCATCTACAGCTTTACAGAAAGTTTATGTTCCCGTCTATGGAATGGAAGGATGAAGGGGAAGGTAAGAAAATCTTATCCGATGATTTTGAGAAAGAGATGGGGCACTATGAGAAGGTTCGTTACCAGCTAAAGCCTATGAATTGTCCGTTCCATATTGTTATTTTCAAATCTAAGACGCGGTCATACAGAGAATTGCCACTGAGATTCTGTGAATTTGGAACTGTTTATAGATATGAGAAAGCAGGAGTTCTCCACGGGCTTCTGAGGGTTAGAGGTTTTACTCAAGATGATGCTCACATATTCTTGAGACCAGATCAGATTGAAGATGAAGTGTCTGATGTTCTCGATCTTGTAAAAAAGGTGATTTCTGTTTTTGGTTTTAGCGAATATTATGTTTATTTATCCACGCGTCCAGATGAGAAGGCGGGAACAGATGAAGAGTGGAACTATGCTGAAGAATCCCTGAGAAAAGCTCTTGAAAGGAACAAGATAAAGTATGAGATTGATCCGGGGGAGGGGGTTTTTTATGGTCCCAAGATAGATATTAAAGTTAAGGACATTTTGGGTAGGGTATGGCAGTGTTCTACGATTCAACTTGATTTCAACCTGCCACGTAAATTTTCTGCATTCTACATAGATAAAGATAATAGGCAGAAACAAGTTTACATAATTCACAGGGCAATATTTGGTTCAATTGAGAGATTTTTAGGTATTTTGATTGAGCATACAGGTGGAAACTTTCCTACTTGGCTTGCACCAGTTCAGGTTGCTGTTTTGAGTGTGCAGGACAAATCAAATGATTATGCGGAGTTTGTATATAGTGTTATGAAAGAGCTTGGTCTCAGAGTTGAGATTGATCTGAATACGGGTGAGAGGCTGTCAAAAAGAATAAGGGAATTTGAGGTTCAGAAAGTTCCTCTTATGGTTGTTCTTGGGGAGCGGGAGAAGGAGGAAAAAACAGTAACTATTAGGGAAAAAATGAAGAAAGAGATCAAAACATTAAAAATAGAAGAAGGAATAAAATATATTTTGGATATATGCAAAAGAGATTCTGGAGAGTAGGAAGGCATATAAAGGCGGAAGTAGTCAGGGTTATAGATGAGAACGGAAAACAACTTGGAATATTCCCGCTAAATCAAGCTCTACAGATAGCAGAAAGTAAAGGATTAGATCTTGTCGAAATTGTTCCAGATGCGGACCCTCCTGTTTGTAGAATAGTTGATTTCGGTAAATTCATGTATGAGCAGAAGAAGAAAGAAAAGGAGATGAGAAAAGCTCAAAAAGAGATAGAAGTGAAAGAGATGAGATTTTCTCCTACAATACAAGATCGTGATATCGATATAAAGGTAAGAAAAATAGAGGAATGGTTGACCGAGGATAGCTCTAAAGTAAAAGTTGTCGTTTTAGGTAAAGGCAGGGAGGCACTTCATGAAGAGGTATTGATGAAAACAATGGAAAAGGTAATTAGAAATTTGGAGGGTGTAGTTCAGATCGAAAAACCACCATATAAGGAGGGAAGAAATCTGGTTGCGGTAATTTCAAAAAAAAGGAAATAGTCTGCAAAGGCGTATCTAAGACATCTCAGAATTTTTATAATTTTTTTATGTTGGCATTTCTATTTGATCTGAAAATACTCGACAGAGCTATTGCAGGTGGAATTTTATCATTTCTTTTGTATATTGCTTTTGGTAAGCAGATCATAAACTTTCTTCGTGAGGTAGGACTTGGACAGAAAGTATCCCATTGGGGACCAAAATCTCATTTCTCCAAGGAAGGGACTCCGACAGCTGGAGGACTGTTCATATGGCTTTTTTCTGTAATATCTATCATATTATTCGGGGATCTGAAGAATAAATACCTTTGGTTATCGGTTTTGACGTTTACACTATTTACAATTTTAGGGTTTGCCGACGATTTTCTCAAGAAAAAGACAAAAACAAGAGGTATGACAATTTCTCAGAAATTTTCGCTTCAGCTTATTCTGTCAGCTGTTATCATATTGCTTAGCTACGTAGTTGTTGGGATAAATCAATCGCTTAAAGTTCCATTCTCCGATTATTTTATTGAAATTCCATTTCCTTTGTTTATTCTATTTTCTATTTTTGTTTTTGTTGGGAGTTCAAATGCTGTGAATCTTACTGATGGGTTAGATGGGCTGGCAGCAGGTCATCTTCTTGTAGCGTTCGCAGTCGCCACTGCTTTGGTTTACTTTGCTGGTCACTTTGTTTTTGCAGATTATCTTGATCTGTTCTTTGTGGCCGGAGTAGGAGAGGTAACTGTTCTTAATTTTGCCGTACTGGGAGCCCTACTCGGGTTCTTATGGTTTAATGGCTATCCTGCACAAATTTTTATGGGAGATTCGGGTTCTCTATCTTTAGGGGCACTCCTTGGATATATAAGTATTATATCTAAAATAGAGCTTTTTCTTCCGATATTTGGGGCGATTTTTGTGGTAGAAGCTTTATCTGTAATCATTCAAGTTGCTTACTTCAAAATTACAAAAGGAAAAAGAATTTTCAAAATGTCTCCACTTCACCACCATTTTGAACTTTCTGGAATCCCAGAGCCAAAAGTTGTTGTAAGGTTTATAATTTCAGCAATTATATTTGGGGGACTTGCATTGCTCGGACTAAAGATAAAGTAGATAAAAATTGGATGAGTAAACTTAGGACACCAGAGCTTATCAATTGAAAATTCGCGCAACAAAGCAGATATTTTTTGAATATTCTTAAACTTTGAAATTACACTTTAAATATATACTGTGTTGTGCCAGAACCTTCAAAGAATAGAACTATAAAGAAAAATTATAGTATCAAAACTTCAGGAGAGTTATCATACGATAAAAAGATTGAGATAATCGAGAAAATATTGAAACTTTACCCTGATGAAAAGCTTGATCTGAAGTATAGCAATGAATTTGAGCTTCTCGTTGCTGCTGTCCTTGCAGCAAGATCAAAAGATGAAATTGTGAATTCAGCTACAGAAAGGCTTTTTCAAGTTTATAACTCTCCTGATCAATTTGCAAAACTTAAACCAGAGGATCTTAAACCGTTTGTTTCAAAAATAAACTTTTGGTACAAAAAGTCAGAAGCAATTATACAGATAAGTAGAGAGCTCCTCGAAAAATACGGTGGAAAGGTACCACAGTCAAAAGAGGAACTCGAAAAGATAAAGGGTATTGGAAGTAAAACCGCAAGCTTAGTTGTTGCTGCCGCATTTGGAAAGCCAGCTATAATAGTTGATACCCACTTCCAGACCGTAGCAAAAAGATTGGGACTTATTAGCGAGCAAGAAAGTGATAAACCTCAAAAGATAGAAGATAAGATGAAAAAGATAGTTCCAGAGAACAAACAGGCTAAATTTTCTTTTGCATTGATAAGGCATGGGAAAAAATTCTGCTCAATCAGAAATCCAAAATGTTCTACATGTCCATTGCGGGAAGATTGCAGATTTTACTCTTTGAATTGATGTTGTTCGTAAAGCTTTTTTCTTTCTGCAATGTTTCCTATCCCCATCTTTTCTCTATATTTTACTACGGTTCTCCGCGCTATGTTTACTCCTGTTTTTTCTTTGATTATTTTTGCTATCTGGGAATCAGACAGGGGATTCTTTCTGTCTTCTTCTTTTATTATCTCCTCAAGTGTTTTGAGCAATTTTAATTTTGATATTTTTTCTCCTGTTTTTGTCTCTACTGCTGATGACAAAAATTTTTTAAGTGGAAAGATACCATGCGGAGTGCGAACATACTTATTCTTTATAGCTCTGCTTATGTTCCCGATTGACAGACCGCATCTTTCTGCCAGATCTGCAAGTTTTAACGCATTTATGTCAGATTCTTTGCCAGACTTCAAGAATTTATTCTGAACCGCAAAAATCTCTTTAGATACTCTCAGTAAAATTTCCTGCCTTTTCTTTACACCATCTGCTATAACTTTTGCCCTTCTTATGTATTCTTTAACCTTTAGAATTTGAGATTTATCCTTATTATCGATCAATCTGAGCCAATCTTTTAGATTTCTCAAATTTTTATCATCATAGATCTTGGTTATCCTAATTCTGTAAGGCTTAGTGATTCTTATGTAAAGAGTCTCATCTGAATTTAGATCTACCTCAATATCAGGTTCTAAGGTTTCACCTGTTCTGACATAAGTATTTTCGATAGATTTTTGAGCTATTAGCTCCTGAAGCGGATAGAGCGGAATGCAGTCTATTTTTTGTTTCAGATCTTTTAGTTCTTGTGGCATTTCATTTTCGATTGACATGCTGATTTCTCTCAAATCCTCCTGCATCCAGAAATTCTTTTTAGAGAATGCAACCTCGAGGAGTTTATTATATTTTTCAGCTAGCTTTTCTATCTTTTCTATAAGCTCAGGCGTTGGAGAAACTCCAGTTTTTCTGAACACTATAAAAGTGAAAAATTCTTTCCAGTCTTTACTTGCAATTCCGGGTGGATCAAGTTTTGTCATCATCTCCTGTCTTACCATCTCAAATTTTTGGTAGTCAGCATCTATGCCGTATTTTTTGAGGCTATTTACTATCTCTTCTGGGGGAAGATTCAGATATCCTCTATAATCAAGTGAATACAGAATAGCCCGAGCTATTTCAAGATCTTCTCCTTTGAAATGCGATTCAATCTGGTTTTCAATGCTGAAACTAACTTCAGAAGATGGGAGATTCTGCTCAAGATCTTGCCTATATTTAACAAAGTCAGGATTCTGCAGATGTGGATTAAACATCTCGTATTCCTGATAACTTTCAAATTGATCATATCCAACTCCGACAAGGTTTTCATAATCTGATCTAAATTCTTCATAATCTGATCTAAATTCTTCATTATGCTCTTTATAGCTATTTTCTTGGACTTCTTCGGAACTACTATCTATTTCTAAGAATGGGTTTTCCTCTATCTCTTTGAGAATTTCTTTTTCAAGTTCCTGTACAGGACATTCGAGCAATCTGAGCTGTTCTTTAAGTTCTGGAGTTATTTTCAATTTAGGCTGGAGCTTGAGTTGTGGTAATATTACCAAATCTGTTTTAATTCTCATCTTTAAATAAATTTTAAATACTTCAATTTATTTACGAAGATTTGACAATTTGGTTCGTTTGATTCTTTATTGGTTCGTTTGATTCTTTATATGTGCTACAAATTTCCTTCTGCTTTTTTTATTTCTTCGAGAATTTCTATAAGTTTGTTTTTTATTGTAGCAAACTCATCCTTTTTGCTTCTTTTATATTCAAGGCAATATTTTTCATATAGAGTTAATATATCTGAGTTTTGATTTATATCCTTCGGAGGAGCTACATTACTCACGATTGGTTTCTTCTGGATGCTCAGATGTACAACTCCTTCGATTTGATTTATCTTATCTATAAGCTCTGGTTTCGGAGCTTTATTCCCTTTTATCACGACTTTTTTAAGTGTATTTTTATGATTTTCAAGTTCCTGTAAGATTTGATTGATTCGTAATTCATTTTTTTCATCTAAGTCGTATTCAAAGGTTTTGAGTTTTCTTTTAAGTGTTAGTTTGATTGGTGGTTTAACATCCGCCTTCATACTATTTTCAGGAATCTCAACAAGAAGGCAGTATTTCTCTTCCTCGTTCTGTTCGCTGAAATCTATTTGAAATATGCTTCCAGAATAGTATATCTTCACATCTGGATTTTTTACCTCCTGCATTTTGTGTATGTGGCCGAGTCCATAGTATACTACATTTTTGGGTAATTTTCCCCAGTCTACTGAAAATTGAGATAGTACGCTTATTTCTCTTTCGCTTCCAGAAGGCTCTGCGTCTGTCACAGAAAGGTGAGATAATATTACTATTTTTGTATCTTTACCATACTTTTCCAGAATTTTATTTACTCCTTCCTCAAGATAATTTGCCACTCCATCAGAATATCTTATTGCCCTTGTATAAATATCATGAGTTATTTTTGTTATATGACTTGGATGTGGATATGGAACTACGAAGAAGCAAATTTTTTGCTTTTCGTCGTGCAAAAGGATTGATTTTTGGAGAATTTCAGAAGACGGAACCATCCTGTCATATATGTAGGTTTTTGCAAGTCTCAGGAGTGGTTTGACACTTTTCAGAAAGTCTTGGGAATCGTGGTTACCACTGAGTAATATTGAGTGAACTTTTAGGGAGCTTATTTCAAGAAAGAAATTCCAGACAAGTTCAGCATCCTGATTCGCTACTTGCGGTTTATCAAATATATCTCCACACACAACCAAGTAATCTATTTTTTCAGATTTTACTGTTTTCTTTATTTCATTGAGAGCATATTCTACGTCTTCTCGTCTTGATATCTTCCCATTAGTCTTGCCTACGTGCCAATCTGATGTGTGTAAGATTCTTATTGAACGAAAATTCATTCTTTATATATTTTTATCTTTATTTTTTGACGGAGAATGAAGAATGTAAAATTTTAGAATCTTTAGATTAGGAAATAAAATTTATCTGAGGTGAAAAAGAGATATATAATTGTGAGTGATCTTCATCTCGGAAGAGGGAGGATATATCGAGGGGTTCAGAACTACAAAGAGGATTTTCTGTATGACGAGGATTTTTATGATTTTCTTAGATACTGGGTTCAGGAATCCGAAGGATTCGAACTTAAGCTCGTGCTTAACGGAGATATAGTCGATATAGTTAAATCTGCTTACAAAGATAAAGAAGTATATAAAAAAGAAGTTTTTTCGTTTATAGATGATTGTGTAGAAGGACACAGAGTTTTTTTCAGTGCTCTGAAAGACTTTCAATCTGAGGGTGGAAATATATTCTATGTTATTGGTAATCACGATCAGGCCGTAGCTTCCCCTGAGGTGCAGGCTTTTTTAGTTGAAAAGACCGGGCTCAATATAAAATTTGTAAAAAGGGAACTTATCGAAGATGGCATTTGGATAGAGCATGGTCACAAGTACGAGGTTATAAATAGAACAGATCTTGTTGATATCTGGATCAGAGATGATAAGGGCGAGGAAAAGTTGAATATCCCGTGGGGATCAAGATTTGTTGTTGAAGTTGCTGGAAGTTTCTCTGTTGAGAGACCTTACGTTGAGAGATGGAGACCATTAAGGCAAGCTCTCAAGTGGGGACTTATATTTGAAACTAAGCTTACTTTGAAGTTTTTGATTAGGATAATCAAATTTGTTCTGAAAAACAGAAGAATATATGATCCAGCAAGTAGGAGATATTATAGGACTCCCTGGAGAGAGGTTATGGAAGCTATGGGACATAAGATAGTAGATAGATCCGCGACCACTGTGCTGAAAAGACCGGATATCAATGTTGTTATTATGGGACACACTCACAGGGCGCTTCGTAAAGATCTTAATGGTAAGCTTTACATCAATACTGGAACCTGGATTCCTTTTGTTTCTTTCTATGCTCCTCACATTGGTCTTATCGAGAAGAAAACCTTTGTTCTGATTGAGAAATCACATAGCATTTTTGCTGGAGTTTTTGAGTGGAATGGTGTCAGAAAACTTTATAGTGAATTCCGCAGTGTTTTGGATTAGAATATCATTGTCTAAGCTGTGCAGCATGTTTTAGCAAGTGAAAATATCAAGGGTTACCCATGCGGACTGAATTTCATCTACAAAAGTGTTTTACATTTGTAATTTTTTGAAAAGATCCATCCTAAAGTTGCTTTCTGAATGTAATAGAGTTATTTATTCTATATATGATGTCTGCATATAATCTTGGAGGACTTCTGGGATTTTGATTCTTCCATCTTTTTGTAAGTAGTTTTCAAGAATTGCGGCAAGGCATCTACCTACTGCCACGCCCGACCCATTGAGGGTGTGTACATATTCAATTTTCCCCGACTTTCTCCGCATTCTTATCTTGCTCCTTCTAGATTGAAAATCTTCACAGTTTGAGCATGAAGATATTTCGAGATATTTTTCAAGGCCAGGCATCCAGACTTCTATGTCATATGTTTTAGATGCGGCAAACCCAAGATCGTCTGCTGGGAGCAGAACAACTCTATGAGGTATTTCGAGCAGATCAAGAATGTAGCAAGCATCTTCTACGAGTTTTTCAAGCTCTTGGTAAGAGTCTTCTGGTTTAGATATTTTCACAAGTTCAACTTTATTGAATTGATGCTGACGTATGATCCCACGTGTTTCCCTACCCCATGAGCCAGCTTCTCTTCTAAAGCACGCTGAGTATGTTACACAGTTTATCGTTAGCTCACTTTCTGGTATTATCGAATCTCTAAAGATATTAACTAGGGTAACTTCTGATGTTGGAATGAGCCAGAGATTGTCTTTTTCGACCTGATACATATCGTCTGCAAATTTTGGAAGCTGTCCTGTCCCAACCATTGTTTCGTATTTGATAAGGTAAGGAGCAAAAAATTCTTTATATCCTCTTTTCGTGTGGGTATCTATCATAAAGTTTATAAGTGCTCTTTCAAGTTTGGCTCCCATTCCTTTCAGTACTGTGAATCCTGATCCAGAAAGTTTAGCCCCTGTTTTGAAATCAAGGATTCCGAGTTTCTCTCCAATTTCCCAGTGGGGTTTTCGGTGGGGTGGGAGGTGAGGTTCTCCCTTAACCTTTACAACCTTGAGCCCATCTTCTGGTACAGAGCTGTGAACTATATTAGGGTAATTAAGTATTTTATCGAGCCAGTCTTGCTCGGTTTTTTCTGCTTCTTCTTCTTTTGATTTTATCTCTTCCCTTATCTGTCTTGCTTTTTCTTTAAGCTCACTTGTATTTTCTCCACTCCTTGAAAGTCTTTCTATTTCTTCTGTTATCTTGTTAAGTTCTGCGCGTTTTGATTCAATTATAATTTTTAACTCCCTTCTTCTTTTATCTACATCTATAAGGCTACTTACATTAAGATTCATCTTCCTTTTCTTCACATTCTCAAAGAGAATTTCAGGGGACTTCTTTATCAATTCAGGATTTATCATATAAGGCAGATATGTGCTAACAAAAAAGTATTAAATCAAAAATTTATATTGATTGATTGTCAAAAAAATTAAAGATGATTTTTGTTTTTAGATTTCGATCTACCCATTCTTTTGCTCGGCGGTTGAAGTTATTTTGGGCATCAAAGCTCAGTATGGTTTATTATTATTGTTGACAAGGTCGATTTTTTTAGAGAATTCATTTGTAAACCAAGATCTGGATAAGTGGTAAGCTTTGTTTTTGAAGATGTTCTTTCAGATATTTTCTGTGGAAAGAGATTGCGTAGTTGAGCATTCTTTGAGGCATAAAGTCATCATTTGAGCTTCGAAATTAGATGTTAAGCAGGAATTCCCCTGAGGGATTTCAATTCAACTGACGAAATCTGCAATGAGTTTTTCTTAGATTTTTGTAGATTTTTGTAGGTAGAATTTTGATTCCAAAGATTAGAAATTTTTACATTGTAATTAAGAACACATATGATTATAAAATTAAGAACACATATAATTATAAAATATTGAGAGATTATTTATTCTAAGGGGTGACAGAGGCGGTATGGGTAGATTTTCAATTTTATCTATTGATGACCTATCTTGTGAAGATATCCAGAATATTATTGATATATCGTTCTCTATGGATGAGGTTCTTGGGAGAGATATTAAGAAGATTCCCACATTGCGCGGTAAGGTTGTTGCTCTTATGTTTTTTGAACCATCAACAAGAACTCGTATCTCATTTGAATTAGCTTCCAAGTTTGTTTCTGCTGATACAGTCAATTTCTCAACCGCTGGATCATCTATTGAGAAAGGAGAGTCCCTCATAGATACAATAAGGACTATATCAAGTCTGGGAGTTGACTTTTTGGTGATAAGACACAACAAGGAGGGAGTTCCACACATTGTCGCTGAACATTCAGATATTTCGGTAATAAACGCAGGAGATGGGAAGAATGAACACCCAACCCAGGCTCTACTTGATCTTTTCACAATGATGAAAAGGAAAAAATTAAAAAGCATTAGCGATATGAAAAATTTATCGGTTTCAATAGTAGGAGATATTCTTCACTCCAGAGTTGCAAGGAGTAATATAAAGCTTCTAAGAAAGCTTGGGGTAAAGATAAACGTTGTTTCAGCGTACACTACACTACCGCAAGGTATAGATAAAGTCTTTGACATAAAGGTGAAAAATTTTATAGATGAAGAGGTTCTTGAAAGTGACTTTATAATGGCACTAAGGCTTCAGAAAGAAAGACACGCTGCTGTTTTCTACCCATCTGATAGAGAATTCAATTTCTTCTGGGGACTGAAGGAAGAACAGATTTTGAAGCTTAAAGATAGAGTAATTATGCATCCAGGTCCTATGAACCTCGGAGTTGAGATTATGCCAGCTGTTGCTTATTCAGAGCTATCAGCCATATCAGAGCAGGTCAGAAATGGGGTAGCAGTTAGGATGGCTATTTTGTTTTACATCTTCAGAGGCGGTAAGATAGGCATAGATTGATAAAGTTTTTCAGCATAGCTTCTCCATCTGATGTCATGCAAGATTCTGGGTGAAACTGTACTCCCTCTATTGGTAATACTTTATGTCTTATCCCCATTATCTCTTCATCTTCGGACTTTGATGATAATACGAAGTCTTCGGGCACTGAATCTATTGCTAGTGAGTGGTATCTGACTGCGAAAGTTGGGTTTGGAATTCCTCTGTAGATCCCCTCTTTATCGTGTAGGATTCTGGATACTTTACCATGCATTATTCTTCTTGCATTTGTTATTTTTGCTCCAAATACGTGCCCTATTATCTGGTGTCCAAGACATACTCCAAGAATAGGGATTTTCCCTGCATACTTTTCCACTATTAGTGGGCATCTCCCAGAATTTTCAGGCCGGCCGGGACCGGGAGATATTATTATCCCCTGATACCCTTCAAGATTCAGGGGTACATCATCATTCCTGAAAACATCGGTTTCCGCTCCCAATTTGCACAAATATTGGTAAAGGTTATAAACGAATGAATCATAATTGTCTATTAAGATGATTTTTGCTGTGCCCATTTTTGGCTTACTTTATTGAAAAGTTTTGTGATTCTTGACTTCCTTCTGCTTGCTTCATTTTTTGTAATTACACCCTTTGCCGCTACATGATCTATGACCGAGATGGTTTCCCTGAGCTCTTCTTGTAACTCGTTTTTTAAAGCTTCGGAATCTTGGCTATTTTTCGAAGAAAGTGCTTCTGAAAGTTTCTTCTTGAACAACCTTATTGTGTTTTTAAGCTTATTAAGGTGATATAAATTTCTTTCCCGCCTCTTTAACGATTTCTTAAGCTTTCTTTTAGCGCTCTTTGTAACAGGCATATATCAAAGTTATAAATTCAGACCTTTGTATAACTGTTTTTCAATTTTTCTCTTTTAACAGAAGACTTTCTCACAAAGTAAATAAAATTGGAAATAGATAATTAAACATTATGCAAATTTATATTTAAAATAAAATATAGGGGAAAAGGGAGAATATAGGAGGCATAACTTATGCAGATGGTTAGTTTAGATACAAAGTTTAGAGCATTTATCTTTGATTGGAAACTGAGTTGGAAGTATTTCGAAAAATATCTGAAGCAGGTAGAAAAGGTAAGAGAAGAGAAAGGTATATCTTGCAAAAGAGAAGATATAATAGCCTTTGTGAGGTGGTCTCTTAATAATCATAAGCTCAGATTTATAACTAAATCAGCTATACCTCAGGTTCAGAAAATTTTGTACGATAGTGCAGGGAATAATCCCTTCTTTAGTAAGGCTGCAGATTATTTTGTAAGATTTTTAGAAAGATACTTGGAATAATCTTTTGCCTGCCTTCATTTTATTTTTTTCTTCCTTTTCCCCTCAAATGGAGGTCGGAACAATGGTTGAGATAAATAGTGAAACCGTAGCAGATAAAGTTTACGAATCGGGTTTTGAAGGAATATTTACTCCCCTTTTTCGTGTGAGAGACTCTTCTTTAGGAGCTTATCTTCAGGCTGGAGGGTATACCGCGATTGAGAGAGCTTTAGGTATGTCTCCAGAGGATGTAATTGAAGAGGTGAAAAAATCAGGGCTTCGTGGACGTGGAGGGGCTGGATTCCCAACTGGGGTAAAGTGGGGATTTATCCCAAAGGATGCGGAGAAAAAATATTTAGTATGCAATGCAGATGAGGGTGAACCCGGAACTTTCAAAGATAAATACATCATCTCCTTAGTACCTCATCTTCTCCTTGAAGGAATGATGATAGGCGGTTATGCTATAGGATCCCGTGATCTTATCGTGTATATTCGGGGAGAGTATTGGCTAGAAGCTTCTGTTTTGAAAAGAGCTATCGATGAGGCGATACCGTATGTTAAGCAGAAATTTAACTTCGATGTCAACATAAGAGTTATGCAAGGGGCAGGATCTTACATAGTCGGTGAAGAAACAGGACTTCTTAATTCACTTGAAGGGAAAAGGGGGCATCCACGTCCTCGTCCACCTTATCCAGCTCAAAAGGGTTTTATGGAATTACCAACCTGTGTTAACAATGTTGAAACTTTAGCTGCTGTCCCGTTTATTATAAAGCACGGTGCAGATGCGTTCAGGAAATTCGGAACAGAAAAAAGTACCGGAACGAAACTTGTAGGTATTTCGGGCAACGTAAAAAGGCCGGGGATTTATGAAGTTCCCATGGGTGTCCCTCTTAAAAAGATTATAGAGCTTGCAGGTGGAACTGATTGTGGAGGAAAAATAAAAGCGGTAATCCCAGGGGGGACATCTACACCCCCTTTGGTTGCTGACGAACTGGAGCAAGCTACTTTAGATTACGAATCCTTAGCTTCTTTCCGAACATTTCTGGGGACTGCTGCATGTATCGTGATTTGCGAGTGCAATGACATCTGGAAGGTTGCTGAGAATATAGCAAAGTTTTACGCTGAGGAGTCTTGCGGGCAGTGTACTACATGTAGAGAAGGAACTCGCTTTATAGAATACCTTTTCCATAAGATAGTTGAAGGCACATATTCTTGGAGTGATGTAGATTCTCTCGAGGAGATCTCTACTTATATGCAGGGGTCTGCTATTTGTGCACATATTGATGCATGTGCTATGCCATCACAAAAGATAATTTCTACATTCAGACGAGAGCTAAAGGGGGGGAAAAGAAACCATGATTGAGGAAGAAAAAGAATTACCAGCTGAAGTGAATGAGATGGTAAAAAGGGAACTTTCTGAACCTAAATCTTCAGATGGGGGACAGGAAGTTTATGTTGAGGTTTTGCCATATTGGACAAGAATTGGAATTGTTGATGATAACAAGCTTACGGAACTCATTGTAGATATTCCCGGGGTACGGAGTGAATTCGTTACTGGAAATATCTACAAAGGTGTGATAAAGGATGTTATTCCATCTATGCAAGCTGTTTTCATAGATATAGGTATGGGCAAGAATGTATACCTTTTTGTGCCATCTAAATCAAAGATTGAGGAGTACAAGACAAACCAAGAGATAATTGTCCAGATAAAGAAAGAAAGTATTGATAGCAAGGGAGCTAAGGTGTCCGACAATCCTACACTTCCTGGCAAGTATATTGTTCTTACTCTTGAGAAAAAGACAGGAGTATCAAAGAAGATAAAATCGAAGTTTGAGAGAGCAAGATTAAAGAGAATCGTGACCAAGTTAGCCGAGGAGATAAATTTTGAGTTTGGGGTTGTTGCAAGAACAGAAGCCGCTGGGGTGCCAGAAGAGCTTATACATGACGATTTTCACAGGGTCGTTAAAGTTTTTCGTGAGATAAAAGAAAGAATGAAGTTACCTGCCCCGGTTATTCTGTGGTCAGATGACAATATACTACAAAGGGTGGTGAGAGATTTCATATCACAAAGAGTAAGAAAAATAGTTTCAAATTCTCCCGAGCATATTGATAACATAAAACGTTTTATTTCTGAGTTCTCTCCGTCTTTCCTTGAAACTACCCAAGTAATATACGATGACTATCACTTCATCTTTGATAAATATGGGCTTGAAAATGATTTCTTCCTTCTACTCCAGGATGAAATATCGGTTGAAGGCGGAATAAGGATTATATTCAACGAGACAGAAGCTTTCACCGCAATAGATGTGAACACAGCTTCTTTCACTGGAACTGAGAATCTTGATGTGACAGCTTATCAGGCAAATCTTATAGCTATAAAAGAAATTATGAGGCAGATAAAATTGAGAAGATTGGGAGGAATAATCATCATAGATTTGATAGATATAAAAAGTAGCCAGCTTAAAAACAAGCTTATTAAAGAGGTTAAAAGACTTGCTGAAAAAGACAGAGAAAAAACTAGAATTTTCGGACTTACAAAACTCGGACTTTTAGAGATGTCCAGGAAAAAGTCAGGATATAGTCTGAAAAAGATTCTTACCGAAGTGTGTCCAACTTGTCGGGAGGGTTATGTTTACTCAAATGTTCTCAAGACTCACATCCTACTTAGAGAGATAGCTAAGCATCAAGGAAAAACAGTTAAAGTTTCGGCAGAGAATTTCAAAATCATAGAAGATCTTGTAAAGAATATTAAAATCAATGTTAGAGTTCAGCCCAAATATGGACTTGGTAGGTGGGATATAGAGGTGTAACTAAATGAGATTGCGGAAGGGAAAAAAGCTCTTTCTTGTTCTTGGTTTTCTCTTCCTTGTTTACTGTGGTGCAGGGCGCCGAGAGGGAACTGAAGTCAATTTCTCAGTTGCGATCTGTAATTCCCTTAGTGTAGTTCAGGTCAGCAAGATACCCTTGGCCGATGGAACTACAACTTATCTAATAAATTGCCAGAGTTTAAGTGCTCAATCTGGAAATATAGCATTGATATTTTATTCCGATGGAGAAGTATCACTGGTTCCAATAGATCAGCGGGGAATAGATCTTACAAAGAAAGTTAAACTTCTTTCAGCAAAAGCTTTTCTGCATAGCGGGGGACAAATTGATTCAACTTATGAATCGAGCGGAAAAGACCTTATAATCTTTAAAAAGAACGTCCAGGAAGCCGATGTGTCGCTTGCCTATTTTGTATCAAAGGATTCGGGTTTTCTCAAATTTATTCTAGATGGATTATCTTCTATTGCTACTTATTCGGAGCTGATTAACAAGAAAAGTTATGTTTTTATCTATACCCAGCTTTCTGCAAAGAATCTGTCAAGCATTGTCTCTCCGATATTTGATGATGTCTTTCAACTTGTGCTGGGAAATTTAAAAGTAGGAGATTTGATTCTAAACTTTCCAGATGTAGTAACACAGGGAGATAAGATTTTAATCTCTATTCCAAATCAATCTGCAGATATTGCTAGCGAAGTCCCTCCTTTACCGATAGTACTTCCAGAGATAAATTTTTCAACTATTTCTGATATTTCTGCTTCTTTGCCATACTACGAATTAGATCTAACCGAAACTTCTGTGAAGATTCCATTAGTTATGGGTAATGTTTCTAACATTTTGAATATTTTGTCTTTTCAGGATGGGATAATTTATTATGGTCGCACTCCTATTTTGTTTGAGGGTCGCATTCCAAAGCAGATATCGGTCGGTATGGAGGTGATTCCACCAACTACCGCAGATGTAAATTCATCTATACACATTGCATTTCCTGATGGAGAGACATCTCTGGCAGTAGAAATTTATTCCTTTTATCAAGGGGCTCCACTTCTTGTTTCGAGATCCCAAGTCTTCAAAGAGCGCCCTACTTTCCCCATCAGGATACCTCAGTTCCTTACTTCTGGAGCGTATTATGTTGCTATTCGTAGCGAGAAATCTGAGAAGACTGGTGAATTCGTGGTCAAGGATACATTTGCAAGATATGAAATAAGTCAAGTACCATACATAAGCTATAATGCAGATGGATTAAAAAGTGAACAATTTATTTTTGATGTTGCTCTATCACAGGAAAGCTTGAAACTTTCCTGGAGAATTCCAAATGAACTAGATATCCAATCTATTGATCCTAATCTCAAGGTACTAATTCCTGAGTGTGTATCACAAAAGAGTGATAGAGAGTTTCTTAATTCAAAATGTATAACTTCTTATATAGATATATTTGCGGAAGACTCAAAGGGTGAGGAAGTTATTGTGTGGAGAATATATGGGCTTTTCAAAAGTAGCAGTGTGGTTTTGCCGAATTTCCTTTCGCGCACATTACTTTTTGATATTTTGAAATACGCACCACAGGTGAAGCTGAAAAAAGTAAGGCTCAATTATAATGCTTACTTTGGAAGCTCACTCCTTACGTTCAAAAGATCGTTCATCTTTGATTAGTTGTAATCTATATTTCTTTGTAATGCCTGATAGATTCAGAATAACTCAAGTTTTGTAAAAGTAGTCTAGCTAACACATAGCCGGTTTTATGCTTATTTCTCCTTTCTCAGCCAGAGGTGAGAGTGAATATTTTACCTTTTCTTAATCTTTCAGCTGAATTTACATCGTAGATTCCTGATAATTCCAATGAGACATATATATTGTCTGCCATTTCTTTTATTTTCTTTAATTTCCTGATCCCTGTCCTGTAGAGTTTACCTTCTAGCTCTATAAGTATTTCTTGATATTTTGTGAATTTTTGAATTTTTTCCTTTGGCACAACTGCAGCAACCGCTCCTTTGAGTCCGCGAGGTTTTGTTATCATACCTATATATTCAAGTTGGGATGGCTCTATTTCACTGACTTCTTGTAAAAAATTGGGTAATATTCCTAATTCCATCTTGACCATCCGGGGAAGCTCTCTTTCTCTTATGTAGATATCGCAAGCTACTAAAGATTCTGCTTCTTCCCGTCTCCTGATCTTATCTAGAGAAAGTATTGCTGTGTTCCTTTTGTATATCTTTATTTTTCTGATCTTGAATTCTCTGAGTTCTTCTCTTCCTTCTTTTTCACCCGCCATCCTGATGAATAATCTTGAGGGGAATTTTTCGGCTGGAATATATCTTCTTATGAGAGCTATTACCTTACCTTTATCTCCATGTAGTTTTACAATGTATCCTATATAAAGATATTTTTCTCCGTTATATATCATCACTTAATTTTTAGTTAAGTGCAACGTAAAGGAGTTCTGATTTTTTCATTATACTTATACTTATATTTGCCAAAATCAAAAATTGCGCTAAAAGATCGATGGAATGGATATAAAGGTGTTTAAGTATAATGAAAAAGAAAAGGAATAATGGAGCAGAGACTGTAAGAATTGATACAGTTGAATATACTAAAGTAGAAATTTCTGAACTTATAATTGAAAGGTTTAGAAGTTTCTGCATTGCAATCAAAATGATACATATGATTAGCAGGTTTATTAAAAATCGGTTTTTTATTATTGTTTTTTTGCTCTGTGCGGCGTGTACCGGAGCTGATACTGAGGTAGAGAGAAATTTTTCGCTTGCGGTGTGGGCAGAAAATCTCGACTATGAAGAATATGAAAAGATATATCCTGCGCTAAGTGAACTTGATGTTGAGCTTTACCTTGCAGTGAAAGAGGGAACCTTTCCTCATCCTTCCCTATCCAAAATGAAGTTTAGAGCGTGGCTTCTGCTAGATAAAGAGAAGGGATATTGGCCTTCTGTGTGGAACGCAAAAGAATTTTTCAAGCTTGTAAAAAATTTTGTCTCATTATATAAAGATAAAATTAATTGGATTATTTTCGATCTTGAACCTCCGTGGGAGATAGCCCTAAAGCTTTCTGACATCTTGGGAAACTTAGAATCAGTCACAGATGTGGCAAGATTTGCGTCTGAGCTTACGAGAATTTTCCCACCTCAGGAAATTTATGAAGAAGGTAAGTACTTGCTTAAGGAAATAGTTGAGTTCTTACACGAAAACGGACTGAAAGCCATGGTTGTTACTGTCCCCACAGTTATAGATGATTTTGAAGACGGCGATGATGATATACAGAAAAAACTCGGTTTACCAGTTGTAGGAATACCTTGGGATGAAGTTGCATTTATGCTTTACTCTACCGTGCCTAAAAAGATACTAAGAAAGTTGGTCAGAGCAGAGGTTGTTGAATCCGAATATTTTGTGTTTACATATGTAAAATCTGCACTCAACTTTTTCAGTAAAGAAAAGCTTAGTATCGGGATAGGACTTGTTGGGCAAGATCTTTTTGGAAATGAAGGATACCAATCCCCTGAAGAGATGAGAAAGGATATTGCAGCTGGGCTTGCAGCAGGGGTTAGTAAATTTCATATATGGACAGTTGATAATATGAAAAAAGATGGTAGACGGGATCTCACAACATGGCTCGGTATCGGTTATGTTGAACCTTTAGCTCCTCAGCCAAATTCTGTAATCGATTCATTAAGATTGCTCTCAAAAATACTTGATTGATCTATTGATTTTTAAATTTAGATAGGATTAGAAATTTTTTGTATCGCGCTTAAAATTGATTTATGAAATATTCTGATTTTGTATACATTGTAGATTCTTTAGGGCATCTTTTCAACGAAATTGAGGTTTCAAAGTTCGAAGCATTTCGAGACGTTCTTCTGCTATCGAGAAATATTCAAATTGGAGGTATTGAAATATTGCGTAGGCGTGTTAAGAAATACGGAGCAAAAATTGCTGTGATCTCGGAGGAGAAACAGCTAACCTATAGAAAACTTTATGAAAGATCTTTGCTTTTAGCGAATGCTTTCTTGAATCTCGGAATCAGACCGGGAGATAAAGTCGGTATCATATTACCAAATATTCCAGAGATATTTGAGATCTCGAGTGCTTGTGTAATTGCTGGAACTCCTCTTATTCCTATAAATTCAAGATTGAAGGCAAAAGAGATTGAATATATACTTGAAAATTCTAATTGTAAAGCTCTTATACATCATAAAGATGCGAAGAGAGAAATTGAAAATGTAAGGTATCCAGTTAGTGTAAAACTTGAAATAGATGATCCGAAGCAGTCCTCATATGAGTCGGCCATAGAAGATGCCAGAAAGATGGTTTTTGCTGGCTCTGTTGCTGATGAGTTTCAAGAACTTACTAACTTTACAATAGAAAGACTAAAAAAAAGAATAAGAACTGTCAAGAAAGAAAAGGGCGATAAAGTAGGAAAAAGAGGTGAATTTGGAATAATAATCTATACTTCTGGAACAACAGGAAGACCCAAGGGAGCTGTAAGGGGGGCGGAACCGGTAGCAAGATTGCTTCAATTTGCCTCAGCTGTGAAGGAGTTTGGACTCCGAAGCTCGGATGTGCACCTTGTTGTTTGCCCTCTGTATCATAGTGCTCCGTTTTTCTTCGCTCAGCTTTATATAGCTCTTGGAGGAACCTTGGTAATACTTAGAAAGTTCAGAATCGAAAATTTTCTTGAAGCTATACACAAATATAAAGTAAATACCACGTTCATAGTTCCCTATATTTTAATTGAGATTTTGGAAAAATATCCTGAGTTCGCAGAAAAATTTTCAATCTCTAGCTTGACACATGTTATATGTGGCGCAGCTCCTCTCAGTCCTCATCTGAAAAGAGAGTTTGTGAATAGATTTGGGCCGATACTCTATGAATTTTACGGAGCAACTGAAACAGGAATAAATACTATCTTGGTGCCCTCTGATATACCATCGAAGGCAGAGAGTGTTGGGAGACCAGCTCCTTTGAACAGAATAAAAATTATAGATGATAACGGTAGAGAATGTCCAGTAGGTAAAGAAGGAGTTATATATGTCAGTTCTCCTTTTGTGATTAGAGGATATCATAAAGATGACAAAGCCACAGCGGAAAGTAAACTCGGTAATTTCTTCACAGCAGGTGATATAGGAAAATTCGATGAAGATGGATATCTTTATGTGCTCGATCGCAAGAAGGATATGATAATAAGCGGGGGCGTGAATATATACCCAGCCGAGATAGAAAATGAGCTTTTAGAGCACCCATCAGTTAAGTACGTAGCAGTTGTCGGAATACCAGATGAAAAATGGGGAGAAAAAGTTAAAGCTTTTGTAGTACTCAAAGAAGAGTATAAGGGAAAAATTGATGAAGAGGAACTCGAGAATTTCCTAAGAGAGAGACTCGCCGGATACAAAATCCCGAAAGAGTGGGCTTTTGTAGGTGATCTCCCTATGACTCCTTCTGGGAAGATCTTAAAAAGGGAACTCAGAAATATCAGCTAATTTTGATCACCTCCGCACATCTTGGACATAAATTTTCTGCAGCTTCTCCAACTTTTTCAGAATACTTCCAGCACCTCAGACACTTTTTTGCTTCATATTTATCTATTTCTAATAATTCGGTCTCTTCTCCTGAGATAGTTTCAACTTTTGATACAATAAAAAACTCTTCTAGTATGCTTTCTTGATCTTTTATGCTGACCGGGAGTTTCACCTTCACTTTCAATTCGAGAGAGCTACCTATTTTCTTTTCTTTCCTCATTCTATCTGCAATTTCATTTATCTTTCCTCTCAGGATCAATGCTTTTGAGAAAAAATCTATTATTTCTCCAGTGTCTCCAAAATCTATTCCAGAATTCGTCACTAGAGTGAATGAAAAATCTTCAAAGAAGATGCTTTTTTTTCTCCTGAATCCGAAGACCTCAGGAATATGAGAGTAAGCCTCTTCAGCAAGGAAAGACATAATAGGTGCTATCAATGTTAAAAGGGATCTCAGAATTAGGAATACTGTATATTGGGCACTTGACCTCCTTGGAGAATGTTTGCTATCGCAGTATATTGTGTCTTTGATTATATCAAGGTAGAGGCTCGATAAAGTCTTATCAGCGAACTGGTGAATTTTTCTTAAAGCTTTGTGAAATTCCATATCATCGTAGTGTTTTAAAATTTCTCTTTCGAAATTTGCAAGTTCACACAAAAAGAAGATATCTGTAGGATGGAGTAGAGTAGGGGGCGTTTCAGGGTTATCCCCCAAGATTCCCAGCATAAATCTTATTGTATTTCTGATCTTTCTGTAGACATCTTTTGCTTCGGAAATTATCTTTTCAGATACCTTCACATCCTCCCGCGGATCTGAAAATACAGCCCAGATCCTGATTATTTCTGCTCCTTCTTCTTTGATTATGTCCTCTGGTGATATAACATTCCCTACTGATTTTGACATTTTTCTTCGGAATTCATCCAGAATGAATCCGTGAGTGAATACTGTCCTGTAGGGTGCTTTGCCTTTTAGTAAGACCGAAAGTATAAGAGAGCTTTGGAACCAACCGCGGTGCTGATCTGATCCTTCAATGTAGATATCCAGAGGGAATGGAATCTCTTTTTCTGTTATATATTGAAAGCTGAGTCCTGAATCTATCCAAACATCAAGAATATCTCTCCCACCTGTAAATCTATTTCCTCCACATTTTGGACATTTCAGATCTGGTGGTATAAAGTGCGAAATATCTTTTTCCCACCAAGAATCTGGCTCCCCTGCCAATATATCTTTTTTTATTTTTTCGGCTACATATTCGCTCCATATATATTCCCCGCAATCCATACATATGACATATGGAATTGGAACTCCCCATGCTCTTTGCCTTGATATGCACCAGTCTGGTCTTGCAAGAATTGTAGCAGTGATACGATTTTTTCCTTCAGGGGGAATCCACTTTACTAGCTCAACTTCGTTGACTAAATTTGATTTTATATCGTCGACCTTTATAAACCACTGCCGAGTTGACCTGAAGACTATAGGGTTTTTACATCTCCAGCAATGTGGGTAAGAATGTTCATAATCATCTTTTTCGAGAAGATACCCAGCATTTTCGATGTCTTCTATAACCTTTTGGTTCATTTCGGTGTAAAATATTCCTTTGTATTTGACCGAATTGTTGTTCCCTCTTCCGAATTCATCAAGAACGCTCACAACTGGAAGCCCGTACTTTTTTCCCACTTCGAAATCTTCCTGTCCGTGTCCAGGTGCTATGTGTACTATTCCTGTTCCTTCTTCCTCGCTTACAAAGTCGGCTATAACTCCTATGGAATCTCTGCCGAATATGGGATGGTAGAAAATTTTGTTTTCGAAAAAATCCCCCTGTACTACATCTACTATTTTGCAATTTCCTAATACATTCAGAAGCTTATCTGCAATTATGATATATTTTCTGCCGAGTTCTGCAATCACATAGTTTATATCTTTTTTAAAAGCAAGGGCAAAATTTCCTGGAATTGTCCAAGGAGTTGTTGTCCAAACTACTGCGTATAAGTTTTCATATTTTTTGTTGTTGATTTCAGAAAATTTTGCAGGGAACAAGATATAGATAGATGGAGATTTTTTAGGCTTGTATTCCACTTCTGCTTCTGCAAGTGCGGTAATACAGTGTGGACACCAAAATACCGGCTTCTCAGCGCAATAGATTCTCCCCATTTTCCATATCTTATTTATTGAATCTATTATTATTGCTTCATAGTCTGGGGACATTGTAAAGTATGGGGAGTCCCACAGGGCAAAGATTCCAAGTCTTTTAAATTCCTCTCTTTGGATGTCTATAAATTTTTTAGCATATTCTCTTGAGTGTTTTCTTATTTCTGCTGGTGGGGTATCTTTCCCAATTTTTTTTTCGATTTCCTTTTCAATAGGTAAGCCGTGACAATCCCACCCAGGGATAAACACATTTTTTTTATTTGATAGCAAGGATAGTTTTACAACTATATCCTTTATTACCTTATTGAGAGCATGGCCAAGATGTATATGTCCATTTGCATAAGGAGGACCATCGTGCAGTGTATAGACTCCTCCTGTTTTTATCTTCAGAGCCTCCTCGTAAATTCTGTTTTTTATCCAGAACTCAATTATTCTGGGTTCTGTTTGAGACAGATTTGCTTTCATCTGAAACTGGGTGGTTGGCAAGAAAATCGTTGATTTGTAATCCTTTGCTTCACTTGTACTTTTACTCATTATTTCTCACTTTAATATGGTATAAAGTAGGATTAAGAATTTTAGAATTTTTTGGCTTCTTCTGAACGCTTCTGCTGAATTAAAATACAATTCTGTACACTAACCGAAATACTATTCTGATTAAAACACTATTCTAAATACTTCTACTGGTTCGGGAATTCCCTTTATTCTTATGCTTCCGATTGGTGATAAGTTTATGTTCTTATTAGTAATTTTCTCTTTTGTTTTGCGGTCAATTAATATCTCTCCTGGAGAAGCCATCTCTTGCAATCTTGAAGCTAAGTTTACTGCCTCTCCGATTGCAGTGTAATCAGCCCGTACATCGGACCCTATTGGACCAACAAGGACTCGACCAGTTGCTATTCCAACCCTGATATCTATACCAATCCCAAATTCTCTCTCAAATTCAGCTTTCTTACTCCGCAGGGAGTTCATAATTTCAATCGCAGATAAAATAGACCTTTGGGAAAATTCCGGTTCATCAAATACTCCAAAAAGTGCCATAATACAATCTCCTATAAATTTATCTATAACTCCATCATATCTGAATATACATTGGGTTGCCAGAGAAAAAAATTTGTTGAGTAACAAAGCGATTTTTTCACTACCAAGCTTCTGGGTGGAGTAAGTAAAATCAACTATATCTGCAAAAAGTATTGAAAGTTCTCGGAATTCCGATCTTTCTAATATTCTCCTTACCTCGCCTTCTTCGGTGATCTTTATTACAAAATGTGTGGGGATGTATCTCTGAAGGTAAGCTCTCATTTCTGCTTCCTTCCTTATCTCTTCTCTGTATTCATTGATTTTTTCTATCATGTAGTTGAACGATTTAGCAAGTTCTCCTATTTCATTTTTCGTGCTAATGTGTACCTTTATTCCAAAATCTTTTTCAGCAACTCTCTTTATACCTTCATTGAGTTTCTCGATAGGCTTGACTAAATATTTTGAAGATAGAATAGCTAAAATCAATGCAAATACTATGAAGAAAAACCCTATGAGAATAGAAATCTTATAGAGCTT
Source organism: uncultured bacterium (assembly GCA_938036315.1). Lineage (GTDB taxonomy): Bacteria > Calescibacteriota > Calescibacteriia > Calescibacteriales > Calescibacteriaceae > CALHPK01. The sequence continues at coordinate 50,307 of CALHPK010000006.1, forward strand.
TCTTAGTTCGGAGTAAATTGAATCTGATAGTTGAGATACAACAATTGCCCAGTGAAATTTAGGAAAGGATATATAGGTCCTGAAAACCATTCTTTTTTCGTAATCCAATTGTTCAGCAGACAAAGATAAATCCTTTTTTGTAATTAGCTGAAAGTCTGTTTTATTTTCGACTTCGATGTCAGAAATTTTTCTACCTATAAGATCTAACTTAGGATGAACCAAAATTCGCCCATTCTCATCTATAATGAAAATAAGATCAGGTACTCCAAATTTTCTAAATGATATATTTTGAAGGTTTTCAGATAACTGCTTCAATCCTAATCCAACAGCAATATATCCAATCATCCGATTGTTAAGAATTAATTTGCCAATACCGTAAAGGATTCCAAAATCTTCTTTATTTGGTAAATGTATATCAAAGTGAAGCTTATCATCTGCTTTTTGGTATTCATCTATCTTTTTAGATTCGATAATTATTTTTTCTGGAACTTGAAAATCTCTTCTTGATATAGCATCTGTTAATTCTCCGTTTTTGTCGTATATTGCTATGTAATCTATCTCTTGTGAGAATACAAGCATCCTTAGGTAGTCAATTTTCTGGTCTGTTGAAAGATAAGGATCGTTTAAAAGATTGATAGCAGTATTATAGGATGTTTCAAGGTCTACTATTTTAGATGTAATATTTTCTTTTATTCCGTCAGCTACTGCTATTGCATATTCTCTTGCATAAAGTCTCAAGGAGTCCGTATTTATTTTGGAGATGGTAAAAGTCAAAGTTGATATAGATCCTATCACTATGAATGAGAAGGCAACAGCGATCTCGTAAGCTATTTTTCTTCTACGAAACATTACCCTCTTCCCTGCTATACTTCATTTTGATTGATTTGCTATTTCTTTGCATATGTTTTACTTTGCATATATTTTATTTTTCTAATTTATTCTGTTACTTCAAGGGTATATTTCCATACCCACCCCAATTATTCCAAATAAATTTGATTTGCTTGTCCCGAATGCGAGTAGATCAGCTTTTTTGTGCAAGTATCCTGTCTTGAAAAATATTTTGGGATAGATGAATTTGCTTATGGTGTATCCAAAATCTCCGCTTATGTTAGCGACGAAATTTCCCAACCCATCTGATCTTGCAAAATATTCTCTATCTGATAAATTTCTCCACCATCCAATTCCACTGCTAAGACTAATTCCATAGATAAGTTTCCCAAAATGAAAATGTTTGTTCAAGCCGATGGAAACAGAGATAAGAATACTTGAGTATTGTTCTTTATTGTATTCTGCATTTGCGAAATTAGCTGAGAATTCCGCGTGAGCTCCCAGAATATCAAACACTTTGGGAAATTTAATCTTGAGTGCAGTATATGGAAATCCAAAAAGAGGGGAAATGATCGATCCTATATGCCACTCGACAGAGGTTTTAGGTTTTATCCCAGATGGTACAGGAAACTCCCAAGATTCTTCCGCTCCTGTTTTAGGATCTATAGCCTTTACATAAATTGTATTAGTTTTATAAGTTACTGGGTATCTAAACTTGCCCATAGGTGGTATATCGATTTGTTTCCCATCTATAAAGACCTGAATGTCAGGAGGAGCTTCCCCTATTACGATAACTTCACCTTTTTCATAGTGTTCAAGGAAGATGTTGACCTGTTGTCTCATTGCTTTAGGTTCGATTTGCGAGATTTCTCCAGATCCGACCGGTTCTGTAACTGCAGTAAAATTCAAAGGTGATGAGAAGCGACCTTCTAATCCGTCTTTATCAATAGAACTTATTCTGCAGTAGTGCAAGCCGGGTTCTAGTTCTGCGGATAATGTATCTGCTTCTTCTACGACTACATCAAAAGTAATGTCTTCGAAATTTGGTGATCTTGAACACTCAATATGAGCTGCATAGGAAGTCGGCTTCCACCGGAAGGTAACTGAAGTTCCATAAACTATATATCCATCTTCTGGAAATATAAATCTTGGGGGAGGTGGTAGGGGACGCGGTGGTGAAGGAGGTTTGCCTTCCTCAACTATTGTCCCGTAATCTTCTTTCACTTTAACTTTTCTGCCCTGAGCAGATACTTCTGCTTTCCCTTCGTAAATAGATATGAGTCCTCGAAGTTTGAGATCCTTTGGAGATAAAGCTATCTTGTTGCTTTTTGATTTTAGGTTGACAACTGCAATAGGGGTTTTTACATTAACTTCATCATCCTTGCTCATTCTGTCGAGCATAGCTCTTAAAGTCCCCCTTTTTAGTTCGATATCTCTTATTCTCTCTTTTTTCCCCTCAGCTTCGGTAGGTATTCCGTAAATTATGGTTATTGCATCTTCACCTATTCTTAGGGATCCTAGTTCTGGGAAGAGTATGATGGTATATGATTTCTTACCAGTGCTCACCTTGTATAATCTATATAATCTGAAATTTTCTCTTGCTGGCACCCAATTTGGCATTATGAAGGTTGGCTGGATAAATACTTTGTTTTTGAATTTGTATACAATAGCTTCTGGTGGTAGTGTGAATGCATCGACTGCTACTTTATCTTGAGTCTGTTTTAATTCTGCCCTCCCTGAGGTTATGATTCTTTCAGGTGGTATATTATATTTTCCAATGATATAGTTTTTCAGAGCTTTGGCGTATTTTTGTGGATCGTCATTCTGTGTGAATTGATACCCGACAAGACCAACTACTACATCGATTTCATTTAGCATCTTGTGTGCCAATCTTTCCACTTCTTTTTCATCAATCGGAGCTAAAGTATATGGGTTGAGATAGATACTTCCAAAGTACTGTGGTGACGATGCTAAGGTCAAGTGTAGAATGTAAAGAATTGTTACCTGGCATAGCATTTCATTGGCATTTTTAAATTAATTTTTTAATATCAATATATAAATTCATTATGATAATATAAAGTGTATATGCTATTATTCATTTTTTTATTTATACACCATTTGGTATTTAGATTAATTATCTGATTAATTATCTAAGGTCGGCTACATTTGTTAGTATATCCTATCATATTCCTCAATTTTTTACAATCTCTGGTTATTCTCTCTTTGCATTGTGGTTAGAAAATAGAGGAACACGGGCAAATTTTTAATATGTATTAAAATATGTAAATTAAATATCCTATTTATTTTAAATAATTCGCAAGGTGTGGATATTGTATAGGTCGTGGAGGTGGAGGGAAGCTTAGAAAATAATGGTAGAATGACCATTAACTCCTGACCGCATTGAAAGAACTCAGAGAATTCAGAACCAATTTTCAAATTCCTTTTGCATCTTGAGAATACAAAATGGAAAAATTTGAAATTGATATTATTATTCTTATTAATTGATGAGAGTAAGAATAGAATAGGGTATTAGTATTTTTCAAGGAAGGTGCTGATATGAAAGAAAAAAGAAAACTTATAATAAATCCGAACTCAGCAGGGGGTAGAGGTAGAAGGATTGCAAATTATGTTGCAGAAAAGTACCAGCATCTATTCTCGGAGGTTGTTTTCACATCCGCTCCTGAGGAGGCCATTGAGCTTGCGAAAAATTCTGAGTTATTTGATACTGTGTGCTTTATAGGAGGTGATGGAACTTTGAACGAGGTTGTAAATGGAATAATGCAAATCCCAGACGGTAGAAGACCGAAAATAGGGATAATTCCTGTTGGCACCGGCAATGATTTTATCAAAACCTTGGGGATCCCAAAAAATGTTGACTCAGCTATTGATATTATTTGTAATGGAAGAATAAAGAGGGTTGACGTAGCAACTTGTACCTTTAGGAAATTTGGGGGAGAGAAGGTATCAAGATTCTATGTGAATATAACTGAGTTTGGCATGGGGGGAGAGGTAGCTAACCTTGTTAATAAATACGGTAAAGTATTCAGGGGGACTATTCCCTTTCTTATATTTGCTATAGTCTGCAACTTCAAGTATAAGAATAAAAAAATAAAAATGGTGACAAATTCTGTAGATGATAGATTCAAGTTGATTGAGCCGGAAATTCGGGTAGTTGCTGTGGCAAATGGGAGGTTTTATGGCGGAGGAATGGAGATTGCCCCATTTGCTCAGCCAGACGACGGAATGCTTGATATTACAGTAGTGGAGCTTGGTCCTTTTGAAACTCTAAGTAAAATCCGCCTTCTCTATAAAGGAAAGAAGGGATTAGAGGAGGCGAAGAAAACAGGGAAGATCTCTTACTTTAATGCCACAGAAGTGCAAGTGGAGGGAGCAGATGGACTTATGATAGAAATGGAGGGTGAAACTCCCGGTCATTCTCCAGAAAAATTTCAACTCATCCCAAAACAGCTTGATTTTATAATCCCTTAATGAAAAACAATCTGATCATACCTATATTAACTTGGGCGATTTGCTTTTGTTTGCTTACCATTGTTAAGTTCTTCGGAAAGTGGCACTTATCTGGTTATGTAGCTTTGATTTTTTTCCTGATCCTTCCAGTTGTTATAGAAAGATCAGATGATTCTTTGGGTCTTGTATTTAGACTAAAGGATAATATCATTTTCTCTATCATATGCTTGTTGGTTTTCGGTAGTATATATTTTTTTGCACTAATTTTCGTAAAAGAATTTGAATTTTTTGAAGTGAAAATTTCGCCCAGACTTCCGACCGCTGAAGATTTAAAACTTTTCTTTGTTATGCTTGTTGGAGTTGCATTTCCAGAGGAGCTCTTTTTCAGGGGATTTATGCAAGGTAGATTCAATAGCTTTTTTGGTAAGAATTTCTCTCTGCTCGGGGTTAAGTTCGGGTATGGGTTAATTCTAAGTTCTATTTTCTTTATGTTAATTCACATTCCTCAGTCAATCAGTGCCGTGAGATTTCTAACATTCTTCCCTGGTGTCCTTTTCGGTTTCATAAAGGAAAAATATGGAAGTATCTTCCCATCGGTGATTCTTCATACTGTAGCAAATATGTTTATGTTTTTAGTGAGTGGGACTTGAGAATCTTAATAAAAAATTAAAAATTTCTATATAATTATTTGAGGAAACTTATGCCTGCGTGGGAAAAAGTCTGCAGATGCTTGCTAGTTGAGATTAGCTATTTTCTTAGTACATCGGATAGGTTATAGGTATGAGCAAAATTTCATCATTCATTCTTGTTACAGCTTTTTTGTTTATGTCGATGACATCTGTTGTTATTCTCAGGCTATCGCTCATAAGACCAGAGTTCTCAGCAAAGAAAAGATTAGAAGATGATGTTTACATCCTTAAAAAAGCCGTGAATTTTTGCAGGGCTCAAAAATCCGAAAAGATAATAAATTTTTACGAAATCGAGGTAACATCGGTTCCTCCAGAAACAAAGACTTACATAAAGAGAAAATATATAATGGATGCAAATTGTATTCCCGTTATTCTTGTGTATTAGCTATTTCCCTTATATTATTATAAAATAATAACATTTAGTTTTGTTTGAGTTGCTATGTTGCTTTCAGTCGTAATACCTGCTTACAATGAAGCAAACACGATAGAAGATGTTTTTGAAAAGGTCGTAAAAGCTCCTTACAAAAAGGAGATAATAATTGTAGATAATGGTTCTGAAGACGCCACCTATGAGATAATCAAGAGATTCAGCTCTGATCAGATGAATAAAGTCAAAGTTTATTTGTATGATAAGGTGAGAGGAAAGGGAGCTGCTCTGAGGGAGGGATTCAAATATGTTGAGGGTGATTTTGTTATAATTCAGGATGCAGATCTTGAGTATGACCCTCGAGATTATCCAACTTTGCTTGAGCCTCTTATCTCAGGGGTTGCTGATGTTGTATATGGGTCTCGATTTATAGGGGAGACTCGAAGAATGTTCCTGTTTTCCCATTACATCGCTAATAAAGTTTTATCATTTATAGCAAATGTGCTATTTGATACCATTATCTCTGATATAGCCGTTGGATACAAAGCATTTACAAGGGAAGTTCTCAGCGAGGTTTTACCTTATCTTAGATCAAGAAGTTTTGAATTTGAAGTAGAATTTACCGCAAGGGTTCTCCAACTTGGATTCAGACTCTACGAAGTTCCCATATCGTATTACGGACGAAGTTATGATGAGGGGAAAAAGATTCAGTGGTATGATGCGATGAAATTTATATGGTGGATGATATACTGTAAGTTCAACAGTATAAATACGTACAGACCAAAAATAAACCTTTCAAAATCAAAATATATATATGAGAAAATTAAGAGTTCCCTGGGTGAGAGAGTTTGTTACATAGGAGCGGTCAGATCCCATCTTGGGAGATTTCTTCTTGGGAAAAAGCTTGTTATCCTTTGTGGTGTTAATGATAAGGATGTGAGGTATCTAAGACGCAAGTTCAGAGAGACATCACGCCTTAAAATCATAAATTTAAAAGAACTCGATAAATATAAAAACGAAGTAGATACGTTAATCATTCACAACGAAGATGTATCATTGCTGAACAACCTGCAGATTAGTGTCGCTAAAAAGATTATAATCTCTGATAAAAACTATAAAGTACTGTATTGCTGATATGAGTAATTTGCGTAGCTATTTTGGGGAAGACTTTGAGGAGATTGCAAAAAAAATAAAACTCTTGAAAGATATCCCAAGATTTATAGCATTTGAAGGAATTGATGGTTCTGGAAAAACAACCCATGCTAAGCTCCTTAGAAAATTTCTAAGGACTCTTGGATTTAGTGTTGTGTTAGTGAAAGATCCTGGAACAACGCAGTTGGGCGAGAAAATAAGAAGGATTCTAAAATCAAACTTGAAAATAAGTTCAACATCTGAGCTTTTTTTATTTCTCGCCGCAAGAAGACAGTTAGTTGAGGATGTAATAAGACCAGCTCTAAGGCAGGGAAAGATAGTAATCTCAGATAGATTTACTCATTCTACACTTGCATATCAGGGGAGAGGTAAGATGCTGTTGCCGGAAACTCTACCTATGCTGTGCTTTATTGCATCTGGAGGTACTGAACCCGAACTTAATATAGTTATTGATGTCGCCCCTGAGGTAGGATTAAAAAGAGTAAAAGACAGATACTCATCAGACGGGGGCAACAAAGATAGATTTGAACTTGAAAATCTTGATTTTCACAGAAGATTAAGGGATTATTACATTGAAATTTCCAGAAGAGAACCAAATGTTATTCTTGTTGATGCAAGCAAAGATGTGCTTGAAACTTTCAAAGATGTTGTTATTAAGATCTGCGAATTTTCCTCAGATATGCAATTTGGAAATAGATAGATTTTTTGATTTATAAAGACTAATAGGTATGTCTTTTTATTTCGAATTTGATTGGACTTCCCTCAAAACCATATAACTCTCGGATTATTTTCCCGACATGCATAATTTGGTTTTTTCTAAGAATTAAAGGGTTCTTTACATTTATTGTGAATGTTGGTGGGCAGGTTCTTACTTGGAATATTTTGGGGTTTTGTCCTATCATAAAATCAAGTTGCATAAGTTTTTGCCTTATTTTAAGTAATTGGGATGGCTTTAACCTTTTCTTCCAAGAATCGTATGCTCTTACTACAGCCTGCAGAAGTTCTGGGATACCGTCCCTTTCTACTGCTGAGACAGGGATAAATTCACACCAGTGTAAAAACGGAGCTGTAAGTTTCATAGCTGATATGAATTTTTTTATCCCCCCTGCTGGATTCAGCTTCTTTATTAGATCTATTTTATTGATCGCAACAACAAGTCCGTATCCTTTGTTTTGGACAATTTCTGCAATTGTTTTATCTTGATGTGTTATACCTTCTGTTGCATCTATAACTAAGACACATACGTTTGATGCCGAAATAGCTGAAAGGCTTCTTTTGACTGATTTTTCTTCGAGCGTCATCTTCACTATTCTTGATTTCCTTCTGATTCCAGGGGTGTCTACAAGGATAAAGTAGTTCCCGTCGAACCAAAATGGAATTCTTATTGTATCTCGAGTTGTACCTGGTTCTTCATAAACTATGCAGCGAGGATATCCCAAAACTGCGTTTACTAATGATGATTTCCCAACGTTGGGTCTTCCTATAAAGCTTACTCTTATTCTGCGTTTGAGCTCTTCTTTATTTTTTACATCAGCTTTAACATCTTGATAAATATCTTCTTTTGTATCTTTTTGTATTTTATCATATTGTATTTTATTATATTGTATTTTATCATACGCTCTATCAAGAACTTCATTGCTATTTTCTTTGTTTTTTTTGATGTTATTTGCTATTTCATCTAATTTCTCGAGGAGTTTATCTATCCCCTTTTTGTGGAGTGCCGAGATAGTAATAAATTCAGCTCCCAGTTTAGAGAACTCTTCAGACACCAGATATCTGTCCTTTTCGTTATCTACTTTGTTCACAACAAATATAAAAGGCTTTTTACCTTTTATAAATCTATCCCTGAGCGATTTATCTATGTTGGTATAACCTGATTTTGCATCAAAAACCACAATTACTATGTCGGATTTTTGTATCGCTTCTTCGGTCTTTTCCTCCATTATTTTTCTGAGAGGATAATCACCTTCAGGGTAATATCCTGCTGTATCTGATACTATGTAATCTGTATTTTTTGAGTGGGCAATTGCTTCAACTGTATCACGGGTTGTTGCGGGTTCCTTCCAGGTTATTGAGATGTCAGATCCAACCAGGGCATTAAAAAGAGTAGATTTGCCAGAGTTTACCTTTCCAACAATAGCAACACGAATCATATGAGAGAGTATAAAGCGAAATAAAATAAGATAAGTTGATGGGCAAAAAGTTTAGAACTCGTATGCTACATACCCGATCAATCCGAAAACATTTGCTTTTTTGGTAAATTTTTCTCCAAATCTTTCCAGTTCTATTAATCTATCTCCTACGATAAGGTATCCAACTTTAGCGGACAAAAACAGACTATGTTCTTGATTATTCTCTCTTTCCTTTAGTAAGTAATTTCTAACTTCGATATTTGGTTCAAGTCCTAAAAATTTTGATTTTTCACTATCCCACGCAGAGATCACTGAAGGTATTATTACTATCAATTCTGTCTTTATTTGCGAAGATAACTTCAGATAGAAGCTGTTCCACACTCTTCTTGATTCCAAAACATTTGAAAATCCTTTTTGATTTAATCCTGAAAATTTCTTACCACCAACAAATTGGAAAAGTAGAAGAGACGGTCTGTAATTTGGATGGAAAGCATATGAATTTACTTTAGTCCCTAATCTGTTTATTTCTGGATCGAATTCATCATCCGATTGCGGAGATGTGTAACCAAACTCAAAAATTGGAAATATGTTATCAGATTCATATCCTACTCGAATTACTGCTCCTAGTGAACTTATGTCTATTTTGTGACCTTTAAATGGAGAAAATTGCCCGAACATACCTGCCACCTCACCTCCAAAATAAAATCTGGATTTGTACTCAGAGTAAATGGAGGGTGCAAATGCTTGGGAGCCTGTTGTGCTTTGTATGCGCGTGAGAAGGTATGTTCCACCTTTGAATGTTGTGCCTGAGTACAGAATAACTGCTCCAAAGTCATCTGCATCGGCATCGAGGAGATCTGATGAGCCCTCGCGTAAAACTGCTCCTTCTACTACTTTATCATAAAACACAGCCGTGATCAAGTCCGATTCTTTTCCTAAAGGCTTTGTAGCAAACAAAACTCTTGCGTATGTATCTCCAAAGTCATCATAGATATTATCTCCAGAATTAACTGCCATACCCAGTCCCCACTGTGAAGGCATAATACCGATCATAAAGAGTCCAACGGGGGTCATACTTTCGAGCCAGAGTCTTCTAATTTTCACAGGCTGAACTTCTTTACCGATGACATCATGAAATGATACAAATTGTGCTAGCGGAGCATCAGCAGCTCCCCTGGTATTATATCCCCACACAGTATTATCAATCAGATCTATCCTTGTTTTAAGCTTTAAGTTTTCATTCCCTACTGTAGCGTTAAGTAATCCTCGGGAGTCAAAGTAGGTGATAAGCGGGGTTAAGCCTTGAATCTGAGTAGCCGTGATATTGTTAAGAAGCTTGAAGCGAGTTCTAAGGTACCCGTTAAGTTCAAGCTGTATTCCCAAAGCAAATGCAGATATACTTGCAATAATCATAGTGATAGTATTAATTTTAAAAATTGTTCTTGAAAAATTGTTCTTGGTAGAGAAATTTATGATGATGCAATTTGGTAAAGGTAAATCCAAGTATTATCCACTTGCATCTTAAATCTCATCTACAAGAGCGTTAAAAATTCTTTTCTCCTCAGGAGGGTAGAGCTGTAAAGCTTTCAGAAATAATTTCCTTTATATCTATTACAACTATGGGGATATCATCTTTTCTTAAGACTCCTTTAGCGTATTTTGTGCCTGAAAATTTCACAGTAGTGATAGGTTCTATCTCATCTGGATAATAAGGAAATACCTCATTCACATCGTCAACTAGTGTTCCTATTTGATTTAGTTCATCTATGTCAAGTACCAGAATCTTACTGCTTCTTGTCATCTGAATATCTTCCATACCGAGGAATCTTCGGAGAGATAGAACAGGAATAATTCTTCCTCTCAAATTCATTATTCCGAGAATGTGATAATGTGCATTTGGTACTGGGGTAATTTTACCAGCCCTTACTACTTCCCTTATATTCTCAACATCAACTCCGTAGACCTCATTGCTTAAGCGAAAATTAAGAAGATAAGACACTTTTCTTGTGTCTTCTTTCTTGCCTACTCTTCTTTCTTCCCTTTTTCTCTCTTCTTCTTTTTTTATCTGCTGCTGTGGGACTTGTAGTTGTGGTTGTGACTGAGGTTGGATTTGCGGCTGTATCCCAGGTTGTATATACTGAGGAATTATAGGAGGAGGATATGGGATTTGCTGAATAACTTGTGGTGTTACTACGGGCACAGGTTGTTGCTGAGTGTATTCAGGTATTTTTGGGGATTCTCCTTCTTTGGGCAAACTCCATATACTCTCAGAAAGAGCTGTATCTTCAATGTTCTCAAAGGGGTCTTTCCCAAATATCTCCATATATAAAATTTTAATAATAAGCCAAAAATTTTAATAATTATTTGTTAAGTAAATATTATACTCGGAAAAATTTATTTTTTCCGTTTGTGTATTGTTTTTCCTGAAAAATTTTGAATTCCTAAGGGGGGTTGTTAAAAATTAAACAGGAGGAAATTAGCCATGGGAGATGACTCATACAAAACAGAAACTAAGAAAGTAGAATATTCACGGGGGCTTGAAGGGGTTATAATAGGCGAGTCTACGAAATGTTTCATAGATGGAGAAAAAGGTTATCTTGCCTACTCCGGTATTTCAATAGAGGAGTTGGCTGAGAAATCATCATATGAAGAAGTGTGCTATCTTCTTCTTCACGATAGACTCCCAAGCCGTGCTGAGTTGAAGGAGTTTTCCGAGGAGCTTAAGGCCTACAGAGAAATTCCGGATGATGTCTATCGTGAGATAAGGGGATCAGTAAGGTACGGTGTTCATCCTATGGCAGTGCTTAGATTGGCAGTTGATAGGCTATCTATTTTTGATGAGGAAGCAGAAATTTTTAATCCCTCGGCAAATTATAGAAAGGCATTGAAGCTGATATCAAAGTTAAATACGATAACCGCGGTAATAGGGAGAGCTATAAAGGGGCTTGAACCGGTCAGACCAAGGCAGGACCTAAATATGGCTGCAAATTGGCTCTGGATGTTCAAAGGGGAACTTCCCTCAAAAGAGATGGAGAAAATATTTGATATAATTTTAATTTTACACGCAGAGCACGAAATAAATGCGTCAACATTCTCTGCCAGAGTTGTGATATCTTCTCTGACTGATATCTACTCTGCGGTAGTTGCGGCAATAGGGAGTTTAAAAGGTCCCTTGCATGGGGGGGCAAATGAGGATGTTATTAGGCTACTTGAGGAAATAGAAAGTGGAGTTGGAAACGGAGTATCTGTTGAGGACATTATCATCTCAAAGATTAATAAGAAGGAAAAGATACCAGGGTTTGGTCACAGGGTATATAAAAACTACGACCCACGCGCTGCAATATTGAAGAAGATAGCAGAAAAAATAGCAGAGAAAGATGAGAATATCAAAAGGCGACTCGAGATAGGAAAAAGAATAGAAAAAGTAATGATAGAGAAACTCGCACAAAAAAGAATTTATCCCAATGTTGATTTTTATTCCGGAATTGTTATGTCCTATTTAGGAATAGAGCCGAGAATGTTTACTGTAATTTTCGCCACGGGAAGAATTGTAGGATGGTGTGCTCATATTCTTGAACAACTTAAAGATAACAGAATATTCAGACCAAGAATAATTTATACAGGGGGCGAAAAAACTTATATCTCCATCGATAATAGATAGATAAAATAAGATTAATACTATTTTTAGCAATCGTAATAGAAACCATCACATTTTTGAATTCTTCTCAATTGATATTCTTACAAATAGGATTAGTTATGTGAGATATAATCTGGACAATTTATCATTAGGTCTTGTGGTCTCAATTTTTTTCTGAGAAAAAGACAGTATAGGGAATTTTGTTCATATCTGAAAAATTTGCAAGTTGAGCACATCCTTTGGTAGCTTATGACTTTTTCTGCCAGACTGTGCTCAATAAATTTATATATGAATTTATATACAGATACTTTTTCTTGGTAGCTTAGATTGTAGGTGACATTCTTTACAACTTTTGATATTTTGTCAATTATTGACTTTTTAGCTTTTCCTCCCTCTTTTGTGAGGTAGATCATTTTTGATTTCTCTTTCTTTTCAATTGATATTAATCTTTTTTGCTTTAAGTTTTTGATGGATTTACTGAGAGTTGAGATGTCTAAGGCGAGTTTTTCTTTTAAGCTTTTCTGACTGATTCCGTTTTCATCGATACTGAGTATTATATGAGCTTGAGTATGGGATATTTTGAAGTTATCAGCTACATCTATGAGTATAGCCTTTATTATTTCTGATATTCGCTCTGTGCCATCTGCTATTTTGTCATCTATGGTGTACGATTTGTGTATTTTGTGTAGTTCTCCAATTTTTGAATTTCTCACTATACATAATTTACTTTCTCCATTCTGAAAATACATAATCTTTGTCTTTTACTTGTTCTGCGTGGCAGGAGAAACATTCAGCAATAGGATCTTTGACAATCTGGTTCTTTCTATCGCCTTTTGCGAATGCCTTGAATTCCCATCCTCCTGTTTTTTCTAGTGCTTTGTTTTTAGAGTCTTTTCTCATATAAGCTAAGACTTTTCTATCCCCTTCTGATACGGTGTTATTTTCTTTGACAACTTCAAGTAGATCGAAGATTATAACTGTTCCATCCGGGAACTTCCTTCCGCTACTTTGCTTTATTGCTTCAAGTCCCTTGTCATTTACATATACATGATGAATCCCGCCAAATGCTGAAAAGAGCGGATGTCCCTCTTCTAGTATCATAGTTTTGACATGATTCCACTTGCGATAATCCGTTGGAAAGTATTCATCTTTTGCGTTAAGAGCTACATAGCCAACTACCGATGTTATGAAAACTAATATAGCTGATTTTACAATTTTTGATTTGTCCATAGTTTTACCTCCTTTTTATTTATTTTGGCAATACCAAATATAAATTGGCAGTACCAAATAGAAAGATAGAAATTTGCAAAAATTTTTTATTCCCAGATTTATTCCCAGATCTAGAAGTCTGTTTTATGAAGAAATATAAAATGTAGTAAAGCAAATTATACTATCAGAAATGGAGGAGCTACGAGAAAAAATATCGCAGGAACTACCAACTGAAGTTTTTGAAACATCCAAAGGAAATAAAGTTATAAAGCTATCCGTAAATACCCTCCCAAAATTATATAACAACGTATATATTGTATTTTCTGATAACGGAGTATTCCTTATTGACATAGGCTTTTCTGTGAACTTTGAGGGATTCCTCAGGAAATTTGATGCAGAGATAACTAAGAAATATTCAGTGAAGCTAGAAGAAATAAAAGGTGTTTTTGTGACACATGCTCATATAGATCATTTCGGAGGATTGTCAAGATTAAAAGAACTAAATCCTAATATAAAAATTTATGTACATGAGCTTGATTCGAAAACTATCGATAGATTTGAAGAAACTGTAATATATGCAAGGCATTATCTTATACTCTTTCTCAAAAGAGCAGGATTGAGTCAAGAAGATATAAATTTTTTCGTATCTGTATATTCAAGTTCAAGAGAATTCCTAAAATCTGTGAAAGTTGATAGAGTTCTCAGGGACGGGGACTCGTTGTATGGATTTAAAGTTGTCTATGTTCCAGGTCATAGTCCAGGACATATATGTCTTATCCTTGATAACATGATCTTTACAGGAGATCATATCCTTCCGTATATCACTCCTCATCAATTCCCAGAAAGTATTATGAGGCACACCGGATTAGAGCGTTATATTAGCTCGCTAGATAAAGTTTCAGAGGTGGTCAAAAAATACAAGATAGAATTGGGGTTACCAGGGCACTACTCAGCAATAACAGATGTAGTGGGAAGAATTGAGGAGATAAAGGCTCATCACAGGGAGAGGCTGAAAATCTCCCTTGACAGTTGTGTTGAGCCCATTACCATATGCGATCTGGCGCATAAGCTCTTCCCAGACAAAAGAAGATATCAATTTTTGCTTGCTGTTGAAGAAATAGGGGCACATATTGAATATCTATGGGATAGAGGATATCTATCCATCAGTAATATAAGTGAATTTGTCAGGGATGATATGACTCCAGCAAAGTGGGTAAAGGTTAGAGACTTTGAAGGAGACACCTTTTGATTTGTTCCGAGCTATTTAAGTTTGTCGCGGTTTTATCTATTTATTCTTTCAGGAGCAGACCAGCTATTTGTCAAAATCCTTTTCAATTGAAAATCTTGCTTTCTTCAAAATTTATATTCTAAGGTCTTATTTTGTGTTTATGCTTCCTGAATACAAAGATGGAGTTCTGTCGTGGGGTGGGGTCAATCTGGAGAAGATAGCTCAGGAGTACGGAACTCCACTTTTTGCCTTTTCAGCAGATGTATTTTCGAGAAGAATAAAACTTGTATCGGAATCCGCAAAATATCCACATCTTCTTTGTTTTTCAATGAAATCAAATAATAACTATCACTTGTTAAATGAGGTAAGATTAGCCGGTGCCGGGGTTGATGTGGTATCTTACGGTGAATTTTTCATCGCTCAAAGATGTGGAATAGATCCAAAAAAAATTGTGTTTTCTGGGGTGGGAAAATCAGACTATGAGATCACACAGGTAAATAATAGTGGAATTTTGCTTCTGAATATAGAAAGCGAATCTGAGTATAGATTTGTTAAAAAGTTATTCTCAGAAGTTGGATTGAATTTTGGGATTTCTTTTCGGGTAAAATTTGAATTATCACTTGATAGGCTACATCCGTATTTAGGAGTTGGGAAAAAAGACTCTAAGTTTGGGATAAGTGAAGAGGTGGCATTTGAGCTGTATGAAGATGCAGTAAAAAGTAATCTGCCTGTAGAGGGTCTTCATTTTCACATTGGTTCTCAAATTAAAGACCTGGAGATATTTTATGAAGTAAGTAAATCTGCTTTGAATTTTGTTGAGAAACTTGAAAAAGAAGTAGGTGTGAAGCTCAGATATGTTGATGTCGGAGGAGGTCTTGGACTTGATTACGAAAATCTTACTGAACCTCCTATTGATAGATACACAGATGCGTTCAAGGTTCTTGCTGATGCTGGATATAAAATAATCTTCGAGCTTGGAAGATTTATCTCAGCACCAGCTGGAGTTCTTATTACCAAAGTTTTAAGAAAAAAGAAAAGGGAGGGTCTGAAAAATTTCCTCGTAGTTGATGCCGGAATGACGGAGCTTTTAAGAATCCCCCTGTACAAGGCATATCATAAAGTAATTCCAGTGAGAGATGGAGTTGCAAAAGAAAAATTCGATATTGTTGGGCCAATTTGTGAAAATTCAGATTATATACTACAGGATGTATTTTTGGCAGATGTTGAAGAGGGGGAATTTTTATGTGTGCTATATGCTGGAGCTTATACATCAACTATGCTTATGAATTATAATGGAAGACCATTCCCAGCCGAAGTTGTTATCAAGGATGGGAAAACAACTCTTGCTAGAGAGAGAGGTAAATGGGAAGATCTTATCCCCAGACCAAATTAGTTCCCTTTACTCTATTCCTTCTTCTTTCCTGAATTTTATGTCTTCCTGAATTTTATATTCTCGTATCTGCTCGGCATCCGCTGATTTCTCTATAATTTTAGGTGTTAAGAATATGATAAGATTTGATTTTTGCGTTTGTGATTTTGAAGATCTAAATAGAACCCCGATAACTGGTATATCTCCCAAGATTGGCACTTTAGTTCGTGACGAAGATTTTCTCGTTCTCATAAGCCCGCCGATAACTATAGTTTGTCCATCATCTACAAGGACCGAAGTTGTTGATGATCTTTTTATCGTGGCAATTCCAAGTTGCTGTACTGCTAGTCCTGCTGGAGCTTCTTCTGCCACGTCTGATATTTCAATATTAACGTCTAAGATGAGCCTGTTTGTCCTTTCTATTGTATGTGGTGTTATCTTGAGTATTATTCCAACATCTTGTCTTTGGATTGTTATTGTTGGTACAGCTGCTCCACCTGCCCCTGCAGCAGTTATTATCTGTCCCGTTGGGAATGGGATATTTGTTGCCACTCTTATTTCCGCTTCCTTGTTATCAAGTGTGAGAATTTGAGGTGTTGAAAGAATATCAACATGTGAATCAGCAGCAAGAGCCTGTAGAATTGCTGCAAGTGGGGGAACAGATACTGTTTGTCCGCCGATATTGACTGTGGCTGGGGGTAAGGTGAAACCTAAAAGTAGTCCTGAGATCGCTCCAAGTTTCTGTGGGTCGATTATAGCAAAAGGTAAGGGTGTTCCCAAGGCTCCTCCGAAAATTCCTACTCCCTGCTTCGTCTCTCCTTGAACCTTGGTTTCAAAATCTTTAGCCCCGAAAAATGATAGTCCATATTGAGCAAGTCTTGTTGATGATACTTCCACTATTGCTGCGGAAACGAAAACTTGTTTTCTTTCTATATCTATTTTGTCAACTATATCTTTTATTTTTTCGAAGTCTTGTGGTGATGCTAATACTATTAGCGAGTTTGTAGATTTATCTGCAGCGATTCTTACTGGAGCCTGAACAACCTGGGCCTGTCCTGGCACTCCCCTGATCCCCCCCGCTATTAGATTCTGAAGTATGGAGGATATCTCCTCTGCTTTTGAATACTTAAGATATATAACATTTACTTCCCCCCCTTCCACTGGGACATCGATTTGTGATAGAATTTCCTTTATGTACTCTACATCTTGAGGTTCTGCAGCAATAATTATTGAATTTGTTCGTGGCTCAGGAATAATTCTTGGCTGTGTCTGAGGCGCTAGGGGACGTCCGGGTTTCCTCTGTGTTTGTGTTATCTGCGTTAATATCCCACTGACCTCTTGTGCGGTTGAATATTTCAATCTCACTATTTCTGTTTTGAAGGTGAACGGAAGTTTATCTAATTCCTGAATTATCTCCTTGAGTCTTTCGAAGTTGGCTTTGGTTTCAATGAGAATTATCAAGTTCGTTTCTGGATAGACTTGTAAAAAGGCGTTCCTGGATATGAGATTTCTTATTATGCCTGCGATTTGATTTGCATCGCCATATTCTATTGGGATTACAAATGTTGCGAAATCTTCCGAGGGCATAAGTTTCTTCTCCCCTTTTACCGTCTCTATAGGACTCTGACGAGTTTCTGCTGCTGGGACAATTTTTGTTATATTCCCAACTTCAACAACCGCAAGATCATTTGCATATAGGATTGAATGGAAAATCTGTAAAGCTTCTCTTTTGGTAACTCTCTTGGGGGATACTATTGTTACCTTACCTCTTATTCTCTGATCAAGTAAGTAGTTCTTCCCTGACCATTCTGAGATGAGCCTGACAAGTTCAACTATATCTAAGTCATTGAAGTTCATCGATATAAGTTCATCTAAGCCTTTATCTCTTTTTTGAGGGTAGATATCAGCTGGATGCGCTATATACAAAAGAGTATATAGTAACGATGTTACTATCAAGTAAATTGCGTTTTTTATTCTTCTCCGTCTTTTCTGGATAAGCATAGCAACTTATTAAAGTTTATAGGTAGAAATTTCAAAAATCCACAATTGTAATTTTACTTTTTTGCGCTGGCTTTACGCAGGAAATTGGAGCACATAAAACCTTAGCAAAAATAAGATTCAAAGTCATATCAGGATAGAAAGCATTAATAAAATAAAGGCTTATGATAAATAATAAATATAAATATCATATAAATAAATAAAAATATCATTAATAAAAGTAGATACATAAATATGTTTGTGTGCGGGATAGATGAAAACGGCTTAGGACCTTTTTTAGGTCCTCTTGTTATAACCGCATATGAATCCGAAACCGCATACAAACCTGATCATATGAAGTTCACAAACCTGAAGGGGGCTGATGAGATAATAAGGGACAGTAAAGCAATCTTTTCAAGAAGAGAAAAAAATTATGCTCTTATTGAAGATTTTTTCTTTGAGAGATTGTGTAAAGTTCGCAAATTGGATAGTAGTTTGAATCTTAGTCTTGCCAAGCTATTTCTTGAGTCTGCCTTTTCTTTCAAGATAAAGAAGATCTGCCCGATAGGCCCGGAGTCGATATGTTTTTCGGATTCAGTGAAGATACCCGCATGGAGTGAATATAAAATTTCTGCTGAGGAAAAATCAAAAGAAAATACTTGCTCCGCACCGAAAGAGAATTTTTATTTTGCCATAGTATGTCCTAAGCTTTTGAGGGCAACTGTTAGGACACTTGGAAGTAAATTTTCTGCAGATGCATACTTTATGAGTATTTTAGCATTAAGGTCTCAAGCACAAAGTGTGATATGCGGAAAAGCTGGATTTAAAAAAACATATACATCCGAGATTATCAAAGCCTCCGAATCTATCAATATCAAACTAGATAAGATAACCACTCTAAAGGAAAGCACTGAAGAAAGTTCATATATTATATCACTGCAAAATAACGGTAAAGATGAGATTAAGCAAATATTATTTGTTAAAGATGCCGATGTGAAGTTTCACCAGGTTGCAGTAGCTTCTGTATTGGGGAAATATTTGAGGGAGTTATGTATGCTGTCCCTTACAAAAAAGATATATCCAGATTCTGTATTTCCCATTTCAGGATATGGAGAGAAAAACAAGCTAAAGGGTATATCTGAGAAAATTCTCAAGGTATTTGAGGAGTTTGCCGGTGAGGATTTTGATTTTCAAGAAATCAGAAGCGAGTGTATTGAAAGGAATTATTAAAAAGAAAGGTTGTAGATGGGTAGTGAAACTTTCAGAGCTGACGTACTTATTGTGAGACGTGGTTTTTGCGAGTCCAGAGAAAAGGCTCAGGAACTTATATCCTCTGGAGTAGTAAAAATAAATGGGATTACTGTGACAAAAGCTTCTTTGAAGTTTCCCGAGGATGCGGATATTCAAATTGACAAGATGATAGGGTATGTATCAAGGGGATATTTGAAAATAAAGTGGGCTTATGAAAAGCTTGGATTCAGTTGTGAGGGTAAAGTCTGCGCTGATATTGGAGCCTCGACAGGAGGATTTACACAATTTCTTATTGAGATGGGAGCTAAGAAAGTCTATTCTATTGATGTAGGGAAGGGGCTACTTCATCAGAGTTTAGTCGAAAATCCAAAGGTTGTAGTTATGGAAGGTGTAGATGCTAAAAATTTATCTCCAGATATGTTTGCTGAAAAAGTAGAGTTTGCCACAGTAGATGTTTCTTTCTCATCATCTATTCCTATAGTAAGAGCTATAAAATTCATTCCAGAAGTTCTCCTTTTGTGTAAGCCAAATTTTGAAGTACCTCGGAGGTATCTTAAAAAGGGAATTTTGAAAGATAAGGACATAATATTTCTTGCTATCAAGAAAGTTATATCAAACATTGAGGATATTTTCTGGGTGGATAAAATTACGTTTTCTAATCCGCCTGGGAGTTCTGGGAATGTTGAGTTTTTTCTTCTTCTAAAAACTTCTTCAGAAATATCAAGAAGAATGATTGACGATGAGCATATAAGGAAAGTAATAAATGAAGCTTTTTCAACTCTGGATATATGATCTAAGAACTGCTTTTCAGATGTGTTTAGATATTTCAGCGGTAAGACGATTTGAAAGATATTTCAAGATTATGTGATAATTCATAAAGATGAGCGGTAGGGGTTAAATTTACTATCCTATGAGAAAGATTTTCATATATGATACGACCTTGAGAGATGGTGCGCAGGGGCAAGGCTCTTCATGGACACTTGAAGATAAGATAAGAATCTCAAAGCTTCTTGATGATTTTGGGATGGATTACATTGAAGGGGGATGGCCAGGATCTAACCCGAAAGATGAGGAATTTTTCAAGGTAATGAAGTTAGAAAAGTTGAGGAAATCAAAACTTGTTGCTTTTGGTTCAACTTGCAGAGTTGGAGAGCGAGCTGATAGAGACCCACAGCTGAGAAAGCTTTTAGATGCTGAAACGCAGACTGTGACAATATATGGTAAGTCATGGACGCTGCACGTTGAAAAAATACTAAGAGCTACACCTGATGAGAATCTTCGTATAATAAAGGATACTATTAAATTCCTTAAAAGGGAAGGTCGAGAGGTAATTTTCGATGCGGAGCATTTTTTTGACGGTGTTAGAGCGAACAAAAATTATGCTTTCTTGTGTGTTGAAATGGCTATAGAGGGTGGGGCTGATTGGATAGTCTTGTGCGATACAAATGGAGGATCTTTACCTTGGTTTATAAGAGAGGTGGTGGAGGAGATCAAGGGTAAGTTCAAGGGGGTGGCTTTGGGGATTCATTCTCATAATGACCTTGACTTGGCAGTTGTGAATTCGATAGAGGCTATAAGAGGTGGTGCTGATCAGGTTCAGGGAACAATCAATGGCTTAGGTGAAAGGTGTGGAAATGCAAATCTCACATCAATTATGCCTATTCTTAGATTCAAGCTCGGATTTGATATTTCTCCTGATTTATCTAAGTTGAAAGAAGTCGCTGATTTCATATGGGAAATCTCAAATATTTATCCTCCGAAGAATCAGCCATTTGTGGGTGAGTCTGCCTTCGCTCACAAAGGTGGTGTCCATATAGATGCTGTGGTGAAAGATATGTCGTCATATGAGCATATGAGTCCAGAGCTTATTGGAAATCAGAGAAAGATTCTTATTTCTGATCTTGCTGGCAAGTCTGCAATAAAGCTTAAGCTCTCAGAACTCGGATTCAACAGCGATGACGCCACAGCAAAAGTTATTCTCGATAAAGTCAAAGAACTTGAGAAAGAGGGCTATGACTTCGAAATGGCCGATGCTTCTTTAAATCTTCTTATTCTGGAGGTGTTAGGAAAGAAACCGAAGTTTTTTGATTTCGAGGGATTTTCTATTTTAATATACGGAACATCAGGGGATAGAGAGGATATTTACTGTCAGGCTACTGTGAAGGTGAATGTGAGAGGAGTTTTTGAGCATACAGCTGCTGATGGAAATGGTCCTGTCAATGCTCTTGATAAAGCCTTGAGAAAAGCATTGGAGAACTTTTTCCCAGAGATAAAAGAGATACAGCTTATGGATTTTAAGGTTAGAGTTGTTTCCGGTAGCCAAGGTACTGGTGCAGCTGTGAGGGTTTTTGTTGAATCATCAGATGGAAAGAAAAGATGGGGTACTGTTGGAGTTTCAGAGAATATAATTCAGGCTTCATGGAAGGCTCTCCTTGACTCAATAGAATACAAAATAATCTTAGAAAGAACTGATATCTTAAAGAAGAAAAAATGAAAAAGAATGAAGATGGCTAATTTTAGTTAGTAAATGATCTGTAAGCTCGTTTTTGTACGGGTGCAGAGATTCCTTAAAGACAGCTAAGGAGATTTATTCACCAGAACTTGTGTAAGACTCAATAAGGTTTGTTGTTGTTGGTGAGTTTATTATTGCTGTTTGCATGATATATTTTTTTAGAGAATTCATTTAGATTTTTTGCTTTGATAATTTCTTTTTTGAGTTTTTTGAGTTTTTGGATATCGGAGATTTTTCTGATCTTGCTCATAAGAGATAAGGCTTTTTTGCCAAATTTTATCTGAAGATCTAAAGCTATAGCAGTATAAAGTCCTTCCCTCAGACCTCTTTCAATCCCCTCTTTTATGCCTTCTTCTTTTCCTTCTTTTTTACCTTGTTTGTAACCCAGAAGCCGTGTGACATCTATTTTAAGCTCTACTGGCATACTCTCTAAAGCCTCCTTCTCTACAGATCTAAGCTCAGACAATATATCTATTCTGTATATATATTTTAGCAGCTTACTCTCATCGAGGTTCAATTTTTTCAATTTTTCTGTTATTTTCCTGATAACTTCAATTCTGTTTTGAGTTTTGCCAAGGATGGACAGGATAAAGACATCGGGATCATCAGATTCCAAGAATTTTTCAGCATCAATCTGACTCAGATCTATAATTTCGAATCTGTGGAAGGTTTCGGTAAACTCTGTTTTTAGAGAGAAGAAATTTTTCATTCTTAATTTGTCTTGCCCGATATAAACCAAGATCTGGATAAGTGGTAAGCTTTGTTTTTGAGGATGTTTTTTCAGATATTTTCTGTAGAGAGAAATTGCGTAGTTGAGCATTCTTTGAGGCATAAAGTCATCATTTGAGCTTTGAAATTCGATGTGAAGCAGGAATTTTCCCTGAGGGGTTTCAATTTCACCGACGAAATCTGCAATGAGCTTTTCTTGGACTTCTGTAGGTAGAGTTTTGATTTTGATGATATCGATGCCAAGGAGGATTTTGGCGATGGTCTTTGCAGAGGATTCAAAGATTTCTTTTATTTCAGAGTCAAATTTCATTAATAAGAATTTTGCAAATTATTAGTGTTTTTGGAATTTGGTAGTATCTGGATTAGGAATGTTTTTGCTTTTTAGATCACTCTCAGGAAGCAATTTTGGTATTTCCAATTTTCGATGGATTGTGAGTGGTCCCGTTAATTTAAATTTCTCAGGATATATTGGCAATTATGATTATGCTTTAAATTAAAGCTATTTTAGTTTTTAAGTAATTGGGAGAGTTCATAAAAAGCTTCTGCTCATAATGATAATTCATTTTTTTAAATTTTTTATATGAAGGTTTTAGGAATAGATCCAGGTCTTAAGGAATTTGGGTGGGCAGTGATTAATGTGTTATATGATTTGAATGGCTACAGAAATAACGGATTCAGAATTAAAAGTAAAATTGATAAAATCGGAAATGATAAAGGCAAAAAGAGAATCAGAAGAATTCCAAAGGTAAAGATAGTTGATTGGGGAGTAATATCAACTTCAGAGAAGGATAATCTGGGTGTAAGACTTTGTAGTATAGGAAAGCGAATAAGCCTGGTATTGAGGAAGCACCAGCCAGAAGTAATTGGAATCGAAACACCATTTGTTTGGAGGAATCCCGGTTCTGCTTTAAAACTTGGTATGGTTGTTGGGCTTTGTGTTGAAGCTGCAAGGAAATACGGAGGATTGATAAAATTCGTTGCCCCGATTTCAGCAAAAAGTAGAGTAACTGGCTTCCAGTTTGCTTCAAAGGAAAATGTCAGAAAAGCTGTTATCAGAGCTATAAAAAATAAGAGTAAATTTATTAAGGAGAAAAACGACATCCCACACCATATATGGGATGCTGTAAGCGTAGCTATATCTTCAGTGTCTTGACCCACTTCGATGAGCGTATAAAAATTATTGAAAAACAAGAAAGCTACTTTTTATATTTTCAAGTTTTGAGATATGATTTGGATACTTATATTGGGGATTATTTCTCATCATGGTGAGGAAGCAATGCTTGAGCACGATGCTAAAAATGCGGCTGGATTTCTGGCTACTTACTCAGTTCGTGAAATTTTAAATGATATAAATGCTAAAAGTTCAATTTTGGTATCTCCGTTTGGGGAATATAAATTTTTAGATTTAGAAGCAATAGCTCTTTCTGTAAAATTAGATATCCCATTTGGTTTTATAGGAAATAATTTCTACTTTTCAGATATTGTAGCAACTTTAAGGGGAACTTTTGATATAGAGGTTTTGAGTCTGACACCTATGCTTTCTATTGAATTCCCGACAGGAAATTCATATGGTACAAGTGGACATTTTTCTTTACTCCCAGCTACTGCTTTCCACTTTCTTATTCCGGGGGTGTTCAGCAGCCATATACACGGAATTTTAGGACTCAAGATACCAGCTGGTGGGGAACATGAAGACTCAAATGCTCATTCGCATGGGCATACTGTCAATTACATATTCCCTCACTCGGAGAAAGAGTTATTTTCTCACATCGGAGCAACTTTTTATTTTCTCGGATTCGTTGGACTTGATATAAGACCTCATCTATTTTTGGAGAATATGAAAAATTTTGTTGTTCAACCCCAGGTAGGGCTTGTTGTAAAGTCTGAACCTTTTCTCAGAGTGAATCTCTACGGATTCTGGGCATCTGGAGGTGTGAGAAAGGGATATGGGGGGGGAGTTTTAGCATATCTTACGTTATGACTACACTATATTTGTGTTCTGCAACCTGTACTTATGTAGTAAATTCAAAATTCTTGATAGAATGTAGCTTTCTGATAAGCTTTGTAACTTTTTCCTTTGCATTTTTTGTCGGGTAAGAATAGCAATTCAGGATCATCAGGTTTGGAATCAGGATCAGATCAGTAACAATATATTCCAAAAGTAGCTGATAATTTCAGTCCTTGAGGAATTGGCTGAGATAATAAAGTAGTAGATAGCCATTGTTAGCCAGAACATAAATTTGTGCGTAATTCAGAAAAAATTTGGAGATTAATTAAATTAAAAGGAAATGGCTCGTAAAAAAGATAAAGATAAAAAAGATAAGAAAGAGGAAGAAGAAGGGAGAAGTGGTGAGGCGGAGGTTATGGAGGATAATGAATCAGAATACGAGATAAATACAATTGAGGATTACTTCAGAGTTTTGAGGGAGGTATTCGACGAAATTAGGGAATTTGTCAAAGATACTAATGTTACTCTGAATGTTACTTTAAGTGCTTTGAGAGACATTGTTCCAATGGTAACAAGTGGAGATGCTGATCTAGGAGTTCTCAATAAAATCTTGGGAGATGTTAATTTAGTTTTGGAAAATTATATTAGTAAGCAGGAAAAACTTGCAAAAAAGATAGCTTCAGTTTCTCGTGCTCTTTCAGATCAGACAAGGTTAGGAAATATGTTAAGGGAATTCTTTTCAAGACCATACAGGATAAATTTTGTCCTAGAAAAAGAGAAAAAAGATGTGATAATCCCGTCAGCTGTGGTAAAAGATAAAGAAATTATAGAAAAGACTTTTGGTGTTGAGATTATAGATGATGACAAGGAAAAGTAGTTAAATATAAACTCCTGTATTTAAATATTCTTTCTCTTTTAGTGATAAAATTGGAAATTAAGGTGGATGGCAAGAAAAAAGATGTACTGAGGTTCAGGGGAAAAGTTATAGATGTTAGCAAAGGTTTTTTTAGGGTTGAACTTGAGAATGGCAAGATAATACTGGCCTATCTTTCTGGAAGTCTGAAAAAGAACTTCATAAAGGTAGGACTTGGGGATCAGGTCGAAGTCGAGGTTTCTCCCTATGATCTCACAAAAGGAAGGATTGTCTGGAGATATGCTACTTTGAAATGAGAGAAAAATAAGTAAAAGAAAGTAAAATTTGTTGCAAAAATTATTCTCAAATATTGATATATATATTATACCATATTGTTTTTAGGTGCCATGAAAATTAGAGCTTCGGTTAAGAGAAGATGTTTGAGTTGTAAAACAGTGAGGAGAAAGAATATTGTTTATATAATTTGCTCTAATCCAAAGCATAAGCAGAAGCAGGGGTGAAAATATGAGAATACTTGGAAAGGATATACAAGACGGTAAAAAGATTATACCTGGACTTGCTGATATATTTGGTATAGGGGCTGAACTTGCGTACAAGATTGCTGCTATGACTCAAATTGATTATGCAAAGAGAATAAAAGACCTAACACAGGAGGAAGTGGCGAGAATAAACTCTGCAGTTGAATCTATGGGCATAAAAATTGAAGGAGACCTAAGACGGGAGATAGTGGATAATATTCAAAGGCTCAAGGATATAAGGGCTTACAGAGGGTTGCGTCACATTGCTGGTTTGCCCGTAAGAGGTCAAAGAACTCACTCAAATTCCAGAACTAGAAAAGGTCCAAGAAAGCATAGGGTACTTGCGAGAAAGAAAAAGAAAAAGGAGTAAAACAGGGAAGGTGATGTAAAATGCAAAAGAAAAAAAAGAAAATAAAAAAGATTCCTTATGCGATTGCGCATATAAAGGCGACCTTCAACAATACAATAATTACATTTACAGATTTAGAGGGAAATACTCTAACATGGGCATCTGCTGGTGCTATAGGCTTTAAAGGAACTAAAAAGGGTACACCTTACGCCGCTCAAAGAGCAGCGTATGAGGCTGCCAAAAAAGCAAAAGATATATACGGAGTTGAAAGATGCGCTGTTTTTGTCAAAGGCGGAGGATTAGGGAGAGAGACTGCTATTAGAGCAATAGAGGGTGCCGGAGTAAAGATAGTTATCCTAAGAGATATCACTCCGATACCGCATAACGGGTGTAGGCCACCTGGGCGTCGCAGAGTTTAGGAAAATAAAAATATGGAGGACTAATTGACAGATGGGTATAAGTGCTGAAAAAGTCTGTAGAACTTGTAGGAGGCTTGGGATGAAACTTTATATCAAAGGGGAAAAGTGCTATACTGAAAAGTGCCCCTTCGAAAAAAGACCTTTCCCCCCAGGGCAACACGGTAGAACAAGAAGGTTCTTCCGATTCTCAGATTATGGAGTAAGACTTGCTGAAAAACAAAAACTTAAAAACCACTATTTTATGAGAGAGGATCAATTCAGAAGATTTTTCGATATGGCCTTAAAATGGAAGGGAAATACAGGTTCAAAATTTATCGAACTTCTTGAGAGGAGATTGGATAACGTTGTTATGAAAAGTGGATTTGCTTCGTCTTTAAGGCAGGCAAGACAGTTGGTATCGCATGGACACGTAAAAGTGAACGATCAGAAAGTTGATATCCCTTCGTATATAGTCGATGTAGGGGATATAATTCGGGTTGAGAGAGAATTTGTTGATGACAGTCCAGTCACTAAAGCTCCAAGCTGGATCGAGCTTATAGATAAGAACACAGCAAAAATTGTCAGATTACCGGAGAGAAAAGATTTTGATCTGAAAATTGATGAAAATCTGATTGTAGAGTTCTATTCGAGATAAGAGGAGGATAAAAGCTATGCCTCGCAAAGAGTTTATGGGAATTGTTATTTCCGCTGGCAAAATGGATAAGACAATAAAGGTCAAAGTGGAAAGTCTCTACAAGCACCCGCTCTACAAAAAGTATGTGAAAAAGGTCAAAAAATATTTGGTGCATGATCCAGAAAATAAAGCGAAAGAAAATGATATTGTAGTGATAAGAGAGGGAAGACCATTCTCTAAGCTGAAGAGATTTTACCTTGCTAAGATAATTAGTCATGCTAAAGGGCTACCTGTATCTGAGGAAGGAGGTATATAGTTATGATACAGAGAGAAACCAAAGTTGAGATTGCAGATAATTCGGGTGCAAAGTGGGGCAAATGTATTGGAATACTGGGCGGAAGTGGGAAAAAGTATGCCTATATAGGAGACGTAATAACTATTGCAGTAAAGGAGGCAATCCCGAACTCCAAGATCTCAAAAGGAGACGTGAAAAAAGCGGTTGTCATCAGAACGAGGAAGGAGTTCCAAAGAAAAGATGGTTCGTATATAAGGTTTGGTAGAAATTCTGTGGTCATAATAAATGAAAGAGGAGATCCTGAGGGGACTAGAATTTTTGGTCCTATTCCGCGAGAGATAAGAGAAAAGGGTTTTGTCAAAATAGCTTCATTAGCTCCAGAATTGGTATAAGGTTAAGCTATGAACAAGATAAAAACAGGGGATACAGTTTTCGTTTTAGCGGGTAAGGACAAAGGTAAAAGGGGTAGAGTCTTGAGGGTGTTCCCGAAGGAAGACAGAGCAGTGGTTGAAGGAATAAATAGATTGAGGAAGCATCTGAAGCCTACTCCGCGGAATCCACAGCGAGGAATAGTGGAAATATATGGTAAGATCCATCTGTCTAATCTTATGTTGATTTGTCCTTCTTGCGGTAAGCCAACGCGGGTTGGCTTCTTGGTAGAAAACGGAAAGAAGCACAGATATTGCAAAAAGTGTAAAAAAGTAATAAATTAGTGAGGTATTTATTATGCAGAAGGTGAAAACTAACCAAGATCAGCAGGGACGATATGTCCCACGTCTTAAAACGATTTACTATAATGACGTGGTTCCAAAGATGATGGAAAAATTCGGGTTTGAAAATCCTCTGGAAGTCCCGCGACTGTGGAAGATAGTCGTTAATATGGGGATCGGAAAGAACAAGGATGATTCTTTATATTTTCAAGAAGCTATGCAAGATCTTGCTTTAATTACCGGTCAGAAACCGTCGCCGCGTAGAGCGAGAAAATCAATAGCAGGGTTCCATCTCAAAAAAGGAGATGTTATAGGTTTGACCGTTACTCTTCGTGGCAATATGATGTATGACTTCTTTGACAGGCTGATAAATGTTGCTATGCCAAGAGCGAAAGATTTTAAGGGTTTTTATTCGAAAGGATTTGACGGAAAAGGTAGCTATAGCATAGGCATAAAGGAACATACTATATTCCCAGAAGTGCCTTATACAAAAATAAAACATATCAAGGGGATGACGGTTACGATTGTCACAACTGCCAAAACCGATGAGCATGCAAAGGAGCTTTTGAAATTAATGGGAATGCCATTCAGAGATTGATTTAGAGATTGATTTAGAGATTGAGAGTAGCTGAATATGGCTCTGTTCTCCGGGGTTCAAGCAGGTATAAAAAAGAATAAAATTGAGGATTTTGGTTTAATTCTTCCAGAGACTAAATTTCCAAAAATAGTAGGTTTCTTTACATCGAACAAAGTAAGAAGTGAAGTAATAGATAGGGCCGAAAAAATTCTCAGGAAAAGGAAGACAGCTTCAGCAATTGCCATAATATCCGGAAATGCTATGTGCAGGTATGTCGGGGTTGAGCAAGATGCTCAGAGGATATGCCAAGCAATTGCAGACGAGCTTAAACTGAAAGGGCTCACCAACGGAAATAAAAATATATCTCCTGAAGATATAGTATTGCTTGCAACCGGCAAAATAGGGGAGAAGCTCGAGCTAAAGAATGTATTATCAGCTGTGCCGAAACTTGTAGACAGCGTTGAAAGGGATTACACAAGGTTTTCTAAAGCCATAATGACTACTGACAAGAAGCCAAAAGTATCAGAGTATAAAAATGGCCCTATCCAGATAATAGGAATAGCTAAGGGGGCAGGAATGATATTCCCACATTTCTCACAGGCTACTACTCTTTCCTTCATAGTCGCAAATGTAAGATTCGAAGATGATAAAGAGATTTTCAGAATTCTCGATCAAACTATAGGAGCTGTAAATATAGACTCTTGTATGAGTACCAATGATAGTTCGATTTTTATCTTTGATGGAGATAAGTCCATTCCGAGATCTTTAAGATTGGAATTTGTAGATGGGTTGAAATTCGTTCTTTCTGAGCTTGCAGTTAAGATAGCAGAAGATGGTGAAGGAGTAACACGCATTGTGAAAGTGGTAGTAACAGGAGTCCAGAACTACAAGGTAGCAAAGCGTATCAGTGAGACAGTTTCTTCATCTATGCTATTTAAGTCTTCTATAGCAGGAGCATCTCCAGACTTTGGTAGAATTCTCGCAGCAGTGGGTTCTGCAGGAGTTAGCATAGGAAAAATCAATGTATACATCAGCAACGATTTTGAGATTATGGGATACGATTTCAGTAGTACTGAAAAATATGAATCGCATAAAAGGATTCAGGTTGTAAAAGATACAAAAATTGTTGCCCAGAATCTTGATATAGCCCGAGAGATTATGAAGCTTCCAAGGTATACAATCATCATTGACGTCTGTCTGAGTAAGAATAAAAGAGTTTCAGCATATACAATTATGACAGATCTTACGGAAGAGTATGTGAGGTTCAATAAATCATAATGCTTTTAGAAAGCAATTTAGGATGAATTTTTACATCGGAATAACTTTTAAAGTTCCCTTCTTTGAAGGGTTTCCATAAAGATTGGTTTCATCTGAAGTTTTGCCGGTCTATAAATATGTGAAAAAATGGAAAACTATAAACAAAATTTTTAAAATTCCGATTGGAAGAATAGGGGTGAAGGGTCTGTGGCAGACGAGATAAAAATGAAGATAATAAAGGATGTATCAAAGGTAGAGTCTCCAAGTATTAAGTTTAAGAGAGTAGAGAAGCAGAACCAAATCTCTGGGACAAGTAAAGAGAGGGCAGAAATTTCCGAGGAGGCAAAAATCCTTAATGAATTTGTTCCTAAAGTTCTCGCATCAATCGAAAGGAGCGAGTCTTCTGAAATGGAAGCGAAAGCAAAACCTGCTTCAAACTCAGATATAGCAGGAGCATTCCTTGAAGAACTTATAAAAACAATTCTCGCAAAAAAACTAAGTGAGAACATATAACCAAAATAGTGAGAATATAATATATAGCCTGAATATTCGTGCAAGTAATATACAAGATGTAATGGATAGTACCTTGGGTTTGTACGTAGTGGTTTAGCTTCTGTGGTTTTGCTGATCTTTATTTGGTTCTAAGAAGTTCTCTTATTTTTCTTACTTCTGGTTGATCAAAGGGATTTATTCCGATGATTTCGCCGAAGGTGGCTATTGCTATTTGGAATGAGAAAAGAAGGGTTGAAACATCTTTGAGGTTCTCTCCTACCTCAATTGTGAGCGTCGGGATTTTTTCAGAGAATACCTTAGCTGTTACATAGGCTTCGTGTAAGGTTTCTTTTACTCCAGTTTTGGGAAGTATAAAAATTGCGGATTTCCCAGCTGGATTCCCCAAAATCAGTTGGGCAACTGAATGCTGAAACTGGGGTCCAAGAACAGGGATAGGTGAAAATCCCTTGCCGTTTTTTCCTAAGCTTTCAGCGATAAGCTGGGATATATTTTCACCTAATTCATAAAGTTTTCTCGAATAAAAACATAAGAACATATCTACTATTTTTCTCTCTTCACTTTCTAGCAAGAACTCTGCTATTTTGAAATGAAGACTTCCCTGATTGTATATCTTCTTTCTTACTTCTTCTATTCCCATTCTTACTTTCGTGTGATAACCAAACCCTTTGAGAACGGGGTAAGATATGAAAAAAGTTGAGAATCTTCCAGATAGCTTTTCAGGGAAATCTATTATTTCCCATCTGTTTTTTTCTGCTATTTTTAGAAGATCTGATTCTAATTTTTGTGTTACGATAAATGCTCTATTTATTCCTCTTTTACAAAACTCTCTGACCAGTACCAGTGTTTCGTATGTTTCTCCTGATTTCGAGACTACATATAAGATTTTCCCTTTAGTTTTGCCCATAATTTTTTTATCCTCTGGGGATTCAAAGAACTGGACGGAGTTATTATCTGCTATCTTGAATAGAGCGCGGGGTCCAGATGAAGATCCTCCTATTCCTACCCAATTTATATTTCCTTTGACTTGTATGCCTGTTTTTTCACCTATCTTGTCCGCTATAATAAAGATCCATTCTGTATTTATGTGATTTTCAAGTCCGCTTTTTATTACTTTTGCTATTTCTTGGATTTTATCTTTCATTGTCTGTGTTTTTTTGATTCTTTTTCTGTTATTTTACTAATTTTTTCTGTCAGTCTTTCTGGTGTGATGTCTTGATACAATTCCCCTGCATATGATATTGAGACTTTGCCAGATTCTGATATAACTATGCTCAAGGCATCTGTTTCTTCGGTTATTCCTACTGCGGCTTTGTGTCGTGTTCCTAGATTAGTATCGAGTGGTTTTGTTGATATAGGCAAGATTGCAGAAACAAGGTGGATCCTATTTCCCCTTATTATTACTGCTCCATCGTGAGTTGGAGAGTTTTTATTAAATATTGAAACAAGGAGATCACTGCTTACTTCAGCATCTATTCTTCTACCTCCCTGAACTAAGGATATAAGGTCTACGGCTCCTTCTATTACTATGATTGCGCCTTCTTTCCTTTTGGAAAGTGTTTGACAAGCTTTCTCTATCTCTTCTAATACTTTTTTATCGGTTTGTCTTTCGAAGATTTTTAATCTTGTCCCTAGTATGACTCTTCTCATTTCTGGTTGAAAAAGAATGATGATTATGATTATTGCATATTCTGCTATTTTGTCAGTAAGATATGAGGTTGTACCTAATCCTAAAAGAGTAGAAATTACATTTACTGAGAATATTGCTGTGAAGAAAATTATTACTCCAATTATTCTTGGATCGTAGCTTAGTTTCAATATAGTGTAGATTAGAAATGCTACGATAGATATATCAAGTACTGCTCTGATACCTATTATTATTACATCGGTTGCTCCTACCATATCTCCTCTTCTTGTATAGCTATGTTTTCTTTTTTACTTTTTTGTGTATGCGTAGAATCAAAATTTTCTGGTTGTTTGGGAGATATTAATTCAAACTCATCACCCAGATCTGGAGTTACTTCGGTATCTTTATTTTGGATTGCTATTTTGATTTCTATTCCTATGCTTGAAAGATAGCTTTCTATTTCTTCTTTCAGGTTTTCTAATCTTCTTTTCACCCTATTATCTGTAAGATAGATCTTTAATAGATTTTCTGAAAAATTCCATTCAAGTTTGCTAAATTCTTCAGCGAGTAAGATTTGTCCAGATGATTTAAGGTAATTGATTATTTCTTCGAATATTTTCTTACCGTCTATGCTTTGTAGCTGTTGTGAATTATTCTTAAGATTCAATATTAGTTCTTTGAGTGGTTTTATTCTTTTGAGGTAGCAGAGTTTTATAAAGAACATTTTAAATCCGAGTTCTTCAGAGGCTGAAAATGATAAATCGGATTCGAATTTTAGTGTAGAGTTGATTAATCTGAGAGCATCTTCAAATTTTATTTTTGTTTCATCGATTATACTTAGTATTTTCCAATCGACATCTTTTTTTATACCATCAAGGTAGAAGCAGATTTCTTTTACATATTCCGCGAAGCTTTTACAGACTTTTTTGAAATTGTATCCTTTTTCAATTATTTTTTGGGTTATTTCGTCGACTTTCTTGGTATCACCTTTTATTGTATATCTTACAAGGTCGGTGATCAGTGATGAAGGTGCCAAGCCAATTACTTCTTCGACATCCTTTTCGGTTATTTCTCTTTCTCCGGTGTACATCCATAGAGCCTCAATCAAAGATATGGAATCTCGTAAGGAACCATCGCCTGCTTCTGCTATGAGTTCGAGTGCGGTTGGGGAGATAGTTATCTTTTCCTTCTCACAGATTATTTTTAGCCTTTCTACGATATCTTTTTTAGGGATTTTTCTGAAGTCAATTCTTATTGTTCTTGATTGGACTGTTTCAGGTATTTTGTGTGGTTCTGTTGTTGCCAGTATGAATACATCAAAAGGGGGGGGTTCTTCAAATATTTTGAGCAGTGCGTTGAATGCAGCCGTGGAGAGCATATGAGCTTCATCTATTACAAACACTTTGAATTTTCCTTTAGCTGGGGGGTATAGGGCCTTTTCCTTTATAGTTCTTATGTCATCTACAGATGTTTGACTGCCGGCATCCATCTCTATAAAGTCTATAAAAGAACCAGAGGTTATAGCTTTACAATTTTCGCACTCATTGCAGGGATCTGGAACAATTCCTTTGACACAGTTTAAACTTTTGGAGAAAATTCGCGCAGCGGTTGTTTTACCTGTTCCCCTGATTCCAGAGAATATGTATGCGTGATGAATTTTCTTTGTAGCTATCGAATTCTGTAATATTTTTACTGCGACTTCTTGTCCATAAATTTCACTGAATGTCTGTGGTCTGTATTTTCTTGCTAGTGAGATATACATTTATTTTGGCGGAGAGGGTGGGATTTGAACCCACGCGGGGAAGATATCCCCAGCGGATTTCGAATCCGCCCCGTTCGTCCACTCCGGCACCTCTCCAAATTTATATTTTTATCAGTAGTTATAAATATCAACAATAACTAATAAATTTCAACTTCGTCAAAGTATACAACATCTAGTGGATTAAATTTTATTTTGATGTTAGGCTTTTTCAAAATAGCCGAAACCCCCCAGAATTGTGGGACTATTGCTACTTTTTCCTCAAGCAGAATTTTCTGAGCCCTATCATAAAGCCTTTTCCTCTCCTCCTCATCGAAAGTCTGCGATGCAATTTCTATTATTCTGTCGTATTCAGGATCTTTAAAGCCTGTATGGTTATTGCCAGAGTTAGATAAAAATAGATCCATAAAGTTGTGCGGATCCGGAAAATCAGCTCCCCATCCTAAAAGAAAAAGTGGTGGCTTCTGATTAACGATTGTGCGTAGATACATTTTCCATTCCATACTCTCAAGCTCTACATTCACATTAAGTATCCTTCTAAAAGTTTCTTTGAGAACCTCTGCAATTTTTCTCACCTCCGGAGAGTGACTGAAATACAGCTTAACATCTGGGAATTTAGCATAATACTTTGATTTCCTAAATTCTTCCTGAGCTTTCCGTTCGTCAAAGTTTAATCCTATTTCAGGATTGTGTGCGAACATACCTGGCGGAATCCAGGATGTAGCTGGGATTTGAATTCCGCCGATAGCATTTATGATAGCGTTCCTTGATACAGCATAGGCGAACGCTTTCCGTACGTGAATGTCATCAAAAGGTGGTTTCTCAATGTTAAATCCAATGTAAAACCCTCGGAGACCTGGGAAGCTTAAAAATTCAGAAGATCCTTTGTACTTATGAATAGCGAGAGAGAAAAGACCCGTCGCAAATATATAGCCGGCTTTATAAAGGTTTAGTGCGGTGGCAGGATCAGATACGACATATAATTCTACCTTATCTACTTTAGGTTTATCGCCTATCCAGTATGGATTTGGCTTGAGTACAACTTTGTATTCATGCCTCCATTCAGCTAAAACGAAAGGTCCTATTTCAGGATAGCATTCGGGTTCAGTCCATCTTTCTCCACATTTTTGTATGATGTCAACCCTTATTGGGAATGTAACCATAAATGAAACTATTGCTGGTAAATAAACTATTGGTTTTTTTAGGTAGACTATTAAGGTTTTATCGTCTTGAAATGTTACACCTTCTAAATATTTTTTCTCTCCTGTATTGAATTCATATGCGTCATAGATATCATATAGGAAATAAGCATATTCAGCGCCGGTGGAGGGATCAAGTAATCTTCTCCAGGAATCGATAAAGTGTTGAGCTTTAAGAGGGACTCCATCTGACCAAAAGGCATCTTTGATTTTGAATATAACTTTTGTTCCTTCATCTTTGTATTCCCAGGACTCTGCAAGGCAGGGAACTGGTCTTAGGGTTTCGGTGTCGTAGCGGGTAAGTCCGCATTGGAGATTTGTAAGCAATCTATGGGATACGGAATCTGTAGCAAGATTAGGATCTAAAGTTGGTGGTTCTGTAGATATAGCTAATCTGAGGACCTTTTCCTCCTTATGAGTTTTGGTGGAGCATGCAAAAATTGTGTATATGACTGTAATTTGTAAAAGCAAAAGAAGTACAGCTCTTCTCTTTTTGCAAAAACTTTCTTTTTCTGTCCGGATCATATTTCAACCTTTGTTATGACTCCATGAAGTCTTTTTATTGGAAAATTATAGAATGATTCAAAAGTTGGTGATAATTTTTTGATCAAAGAGTAGATTTTCATTGCTGGGTTCTTAGTTATTATTTCTTCTATCCCGTAGAATATCACAGTTGGATCGATTTTAAATTCCTGAAATATTTTTCCCATGTTTAAAAATTCCATATAACCGAGTTCGATGAATAAGAATTCAAGCCCTGGTCCTATGTCGGACATTACTATGTTTATTCCATATGGTTTGTAAGTTGGAGCTATTGAGAGGAGTATATTTTTTTCGTATATTATTTTTTGATTTTTTATTATTCCAATCACGTATGGGGGGATTCTGTTTATATCTTTGACCATAAAGACTGCGGTTCCGTGGATCCTTGGACCCTCATGGTATACCTTCTTATATTCTCCTATGAAGGAGTGAAAATCAATGGCTC
Source organism: uncultured bacterium (assembly GCA_938036315.1). GTDB lineage: Bacteria > Calescibacteriota > Calescibacteriia > Calescibacteriales > Calescibacteriaceae > CALHPK01. The sequence goes on from CALHPK010000006.1 coordinate 86,498, forward strand.
CGAGTTTTTTTGAAACTATTTCTTGCCCGATATTATAAATTAGCATAATGGAAGCGATCATTAAAGCTAATATCAATGGTATGTAAGCCCCTTCTTTTATTTTGTAGGAGTTGCTTACAAGAAAAATTAAGTCTATTGAGAGGATCAGAGAGCTGAGGATTCCATATCTTGTATTTTTCCTTTTAAAGTATATTATGGCTATGAAGATGGCAGTCAGTACCATATCAGCGTTCACGGTAAGACCGTAGGCGTGCCCGAGTTTATCAGAGCTTTTGAAGATTAGCATAAAGGAGATTATAAGCACTGTAAGTGTGTGATTAACAAATCCTATGTATACTTGTCCAGCTAATGAAGCTGATTTATGCTCAACTTTTAGTCTTGGTAAGATGTGAGCATTTACCGCTTGATATACCACAGAAAAAGCCCCTGATATTACCGCTTGTGATGCTATTACCGAGGCCAAGGTTGTGAGAATAACATACGGGATGTAAAGAGGACTTAGTAAAGATTGTTTTATGAGTTCGAAAAATAAAAGTCCAGATTTAAGTTCAGATTTAGTTATTAGAGCTCCCTGACCGAAGTAGTTTATGGTTACTGCTGGAAAAACAATGAAAAACCAGGCATTCCTTATGGATCTACGCCCAAGGTGTCCCATATCTGCGTACAGTACTTCAGCTCCTGTGGCGCATAGAAATATCTCGGAGATTACGAACAGAGATGAATATCCGTGCCTGAGGGCAAAGTCAAGAGCATAGAGAGGATTTATAGCTAAAAGGACTTCTGGTTTCTGGAAAATGTGGTATGCTCCTGTGGTAAATAAAACTGAGAACCAAACGAACATAATAGGAGAGAACATATGACTTACCATTTCGGTTCCCCGCCTCTGAATAATGGAGAGGAAAAGCATAGTAAGAATTGCTGCGAGAACGATTTTTTCTTGAGTTATATTCGATACAAGCTTGAGCCCTTCATATGCCGAGATAATTGTGATAGACGGTGTGATGACACTGTCTCCAAGTAAGAATGCTATGCCGATAAATGAAACAATGTTTATGATTCTCAGGGATCTCTTTTTTTTTGATAGTGACGCAAGAATTCTTGTTAGAATGAAGTTACCTCCTTCTCCTCTTATGCTCAGATTCATAGCAAGCAGTGCATACTGTATGCTAACGATAAATACAAGTGTCCAAAGTATTAGCGAGAGGACACCTAGTACGTTTTCTTTGTTTGGTTCTAATCTTAGGAACACAATTGAGAGAGTGTAGATGGGGCTTGTACCGATGTCTCCGAAGACAATCCCTAGTGTCTTGAATGCATTTTTGAGGTCTGTTGCGAGTGTGATTTTTTGGGGGCTCCGTTCTGAGATGGGCATTTTTTATGTTTACATTTCTATCCTGTGTTTACATTTCTATCCCGAAACCCTTTGCAAAATAATGTCCTCCATCTACTATTAGGGTTATTCCGTTTATAGCTCGTGCTGCTGGTGATGCGAGAAATATAACCGCCCAAGCTATGTCTTCTGGTTCTACCACAATGCCACGTGGAGTATTTTTCTTTATGTTCTCTAAAAGTGATTCGGTAGCTCCGACATTTTTGACAAAACCTTCTGTCCACACAAGACCCGGGGCTACTAGATTTACTCTGATGTTATATCGCCCCCATTCTGCAGCCAATGTTTTTGTTAATCCTTCGAGTCCTGCTTTGCCTGTTGCCGATGGCAGAGCGAACGGAGAGCCGAATATACCTGTTGTTGCTCCAATGTTTATTATGATACCGCCATTGTTCTCTTTCATTATCTGGCACGCATACTTTGAGCAAAGGAATGTCCCAAGAAGTATTGTTTCAATAATTGCATTCCAGCCTTTGACAGATAACTCCTCTGAGAGGGAAAGGAAATTAGCTCCAGCGTTGTTTACCAGAATATCGAGTCTACCTTTATCTTTCTCTATTTTTTTGAAAACCTCTCTTACTGAATCCTCTTGTCTCACGTTCATTTGATGGTATGTTACTTGTTTTCCTGTTTCCTGTTCTATTTCCTTTGAGGTTTTTATTAAGTTTTCTTCTTTTCGGGATGCTATTATCACATCTCCACCAAGTTTGGTAAATTCTCGGGCTATAGCTTTCCCTATTCCGGTTCCTCCTCCCGTAACAAGAATTACTTTGCCATCGAAAATGGATTCCTTAAAGATCACTTTCTGATATTTTTAAGTGAGAATTGAGGAATTGATTTGAATTGTAAAATATTTTCGTTTTTGGAGTCGGGGAATAAATAATGGGTAGAAAAACTATTTTATAACAGATTGTTGCAGAATATTATTATTACTATGAGATTTTTTACAGCTGGTGAATCGCATGGGAGTGGAATATTTGCATTTGTGGATGGTTTCCCTGCCGGAGTGAGAATCGATCAGGCATATATAAACAATTTATTGAAACTCAGGCAGGGTGGTTATGGCAGGGGAGGGAGACAAAAGATAGAAAGAGATGAAGCAGTAATTCTTTCTGGAGTAAGATTTGGTATAACAACTGGAGCTCCTATCCTTATTGCGATATGGAATAAGGACCAGAGGGAGATAAAGGAGAGTTACTTACCGCGACCTGGGCATGCTGATTTGGCAGGTGCTTTCAAATACGGTATAAAGGATACGCGCTTTATATCGGAGAGGGCATCTGCAAGGGAGACTGCCGGCAGAGTCGCTGCGGGAGCTCTTTGCGAGCTTTTGCTCAAAGAGTTCTCTATTGAGTTCTTATCATTCGTCATTGAAATAGGGGGTGTAAGGGCAAAGGTCCCACAAGAATTTGATTACGACCAAATGAGAAAAATTATCGAGAACTCAGAGCTCTACACTCCAGATAAGGAAGCAGAACAGAAAATGAAAGAGATTATAGATCTAGCCAGAAGGAAAAAGGATACTGTCGGCGGGATATTTGAAGTCAGAGTGAAAAATGTCCCCCCGGGACTTGGCTCTTGTGCGCAGTGGGATATGAGATTGGATGGGAAAATTGCAGGTGCGTTGATGAGCATCCAAGCAATAAAGGGGGTAGAGATAGGATTGGGATTCGAATCCGCAAGAAGGTTTGGTTCGCAAGTTCATGATGAAATTATTCTTCAAGATGGGAAAATAAAAAGAACTTCAAATAGGGCTGGTGGCATAGAAGGTGGTATGACAAATGGACACGAGATAGTGGTCCGAGCAGCGATGAAGCCAATTGCAACCTTGTACGCTCCATTAAGATCTGTCAATCTCAAAAGTTTAGAAGAAGAACCAGCCCTTGTGGATAGGTCAGATATATGCGCAGTTCCTGCCGCATCAGTTGTCGGGAGAGCCGTGACTGCTATTGAGATTGCAAAAGCTTTTCTTGAAAAGTTCGGAGGTGATTCTTTAGATGAGATAAGAAAAAATTACGAAAACTATATGAAGAGAGTAGAGAACGTGAAATCATGGATCGGGTAGCATAAAATAAGTAACTCAGACAAAAATTCGGATCTATTCTATTTATTTACTTGATATTTTGGTTTGCTACTGAAAAAATCTGAAAAAATATTCCTTATATCCGGTTGAATGAAAGAATCTTTAATATGTTTGTTGTGGGAGCACTTCAGACATTGATATTTTTATCTCAATTCGGGCTAGGGGTTATGATAGGTGTCCCATCTGGCTTGACGGGGAAATATTGGCTTGATAGAATAAATGCAGTAAGTGCAGGGGTTTCATGGTCTATAGTAGATGAGTCCTTCTTTGCTTTTGTAGATTGGAACTACGAAATCAGAATTGATATTGATATAGCTGAAATCAAAGATGTAGGACATGTTTTCTTTTATCCTGGTGTGGGGATATTTACTGGGATTGGCAAAAGGGGAAATGTCGGGGTTAAAATCCCGCTGGGGGCTGATTTCAGTTTTATAAAGGTACCACTTAATCTGTTTTTAGAGATATCACCAGCTGTTGGGCTTATACCTGAGACATCTCCAAAATTATTTGGATTTATAGGTGCTAGATACTTGTTCAAATAAAGTTTCTCACCTTTGGAAGAACTTTGTAGTTTATAGTTGTTAGTTTATAGATAGTTCTGTAAAATCTATTCTAAAGCTATTTTTTAAAAGTATTTCAGACTATTTATTTTGTTTATTATTTTGTTTTTATTATTATAACCATTTTATTGATATTATATTATGTTTACTATATTTTAATAGGGGGTTTTTAGCCATGAATAGGGTGTTATTTTTGTTCTTTCTTTTTTCACTTTTGACTTACGGCATATCTACCGCTGAAACTGGAGTTACAAAAGATAAGATATATGTGGGAACGAGTATGCCATTTTCTGGACCTGCTGCCGCCTGGGGGAATGTCGGAAAAGCTATGTCAGCTTACTTCAAGTATGTGAATGAGAAAAAAGGAGGAGTTCATGGCAGGAAGATAGAATTGTTAGCCCGGGATGATGCTTATACTCCTGCCAAGATGAGGACAAATATTGAGGAACTTTCAGGTAAAGTCTTTATTTTTGCTGGACTTTTGGGAACTGCTAATGTATCAGCAAACAGGGACATTGTTGCTCAGAAGAAGATCCCAACCATTCTCCCTTTAGGTAATCCGAGAATGTGGGTTGGTTACCCCAAAGATAAGCTTAAGTATTTTTTTGTAGGTTATACAGATTACAAAGATGAAGCTGTCTTTTTAACTAAGTTTGCGATTGAGAAATTGGGAGTACAGAAAATAGCCGTTTTTTATCAAAATGATGACTACGGTGAAGGTGGACTGGAAGGTGTAAAGGAAGTTGCGAAAGATAAACTTGTTGAGAAGATTTCACACGAGCTTACAGAGACTGATTTTTCGGTTCACGCTCAAAAAGTTAAGGATTCAAATGCCGATGCGGTTGTGATCTATTCAAATCCTCGACAGGCAGCTTCATTTGTTAAGAAGTTGGATGAGCTTGGTTTTAGACCTAAAATTCTTGCTTCCTTCCCTCTGGCAGATCCGGTTATGGTTAAGCTCGCAGGGCCGGCGTGGGATGGTGCCTATGTAGGGGCAGTTGTGAAGCTTCCTCAGCTTTATCCAGAGTCAGCTACAATATTTGAGGAGGTAGTAAAGATTGATCCTGAACTTGCAAAGACTCCTTTTATTACACTATATGGCATAGGTATAGGAATAGTAGTTGAAGAAGCTCTAAGAAGAGCCGGGAAGAATCCGACAAGAGGAAAAGTCATAGAGGCTCTTGAAAGTATGGAAAACTATGAAACACCTATTTTCTTCCCTATAACTTTCTCAAAGACGAGAAGACATGGTACAAATTATGTTGGTATATGGAAGGTGTATGCTGATGGGAAATATGAGGAGATAGAAAAACCTACGGCATTGCCTCCCTTGTTCTGAGTCTGATTTTTCGAGCCTTTTAGATAAGAAGGTATTACCTCTATTGAATCATTTTGCTTATCGCTCAAAATATCTTGACGGTAAGAAGATTATCAATCCTATCTTATCTGGTAGCTGTGGATGGAAGTGAGTATTATGAAAGGTATAACAAAAGGAAGTGAGTATTATGAAAGGTATAACAAAAAGATACTGATATTTGAAAATGTGGATTGAGTTTTGCTATATACAAACAATATGAGTGTAGTCTTAGGTAGTGGGAAAAAAAATGCCAAAAAGGTTGTAGGGATTATAAGACCTCACGGAGGAAGTTTGAAGTTAAGGTTTTACCCAAAAGGAAAGGAGAAGATAAAATTAGAAAAGTATCCGGTTTTAGAAGTAACTCGTAGGGAATGGTGCGATCTTCAGCTTTTGGGAGTTGGTGTTCTCTCTCCTCTTGAGGGTTTTATGAACAGAAAAGATTATCTTTCCTGCGTAAAGAATTTGCATCTTGATAGCGGTATTTTGTGGAGTATCCCAATAACTTTATCGGTAAAGGATGATGAATATGAAAAGGTAAAGAGAGCAGATATCGTGTATATCAAGTATCAGGGTAAAATATGGGGAGAAATTCAAGTGGAAGAAATATACAGAGTTGACAAGGAGAAGGAAGCTTTATTTGTTTATAAAACTCTGTCAGATGAGCATCCTTCTGTTCAATACTTGAGAAAGATAGGTCCAAGGTACATAGGTGGTAAGGTTTTGCTTTATGAGGTTGACAACTTCGGATTTCCAGAGCTTTTTTTTACTCCGGAGCAAACTCGCAAGATCTTTGAAAGTAGGGGGTGGAAGAAAGTCGTTGGGTTTCAGACCAGGAATGCTCCGCACAGGGGACATGAGTATATTCAGAAATGTGCTCTTGAGATTTGCGATGGGTTGTTTATCAATCCTTTGGTGGGAGAAACTAAAAGTGATGATGTCCCTTCTGATATTATTGTGAAATCATACAAAGTTTTGATCTATAATTACTACCAAAAAGAGCATGTATTTTTGGGGGTTTTGCCATCTGCTATGAGGTATGGGGGACCACGTGAGGCTGTTCATCACGCAATAATGCGGAAAAACTTTGGTTGTACTCATTTCATAATAGGGAGAGATCATGCTGGATTTAAGAATTTTTACGGTCCTTATGATGCCCAAAAGATATTCGATGAAATAGATCCGAAAGAGATAGAGATAATACCTCTTTTTTTTGGAAATTCTTTCTGGTGCAAAAAGTGTGGTGGAATGACATCGGAAAAGGCTTGTCCTCATCAATTGGAGGATCATATCTCAATTTCTGGGACTCAAGCCAGGGCTATGCTATCTGAAGGTAATATCCCTCCCGAAGAATTTATGAGAAAAGAAATTTCTGAGATTCTTATAGAATACTATAGAACTTTAAGACAACATAAGAATCAAGGAGTTTAGTCTTCAATATCAAAAAGCAGTAATGAGATAGAAAAGTTCAGAACATCAAAACTTATTATTAGTTTTATAGCATTGGGATCTCCTTCAAGAAATTTTTGAGCACCTATAATAACTGGAATATATAATGGTAAAAGAATTACATAAATCGGGACTCCTACATTTCCCCTGATGTATGAAACTGAAAATAGGATTGACAAAGATGTAACTCCAATCAGTGAAAGTTGAAAAATTAGAACTGAAGAGTATGATACTTTGAAGTTCAAAAAGAAGGTAAACATAGCTATGATAAAAAATCCTATCGCTGTCATAATTATGTAGCAGATTAAAAATTTTGATATAAAGATAAGTTCTTTCTCAACACCTGAATTTAAAATTCCCTCTAATATTCCATTTTCAGATTCATGCCTTAGTATTTCTGTTGGGATTATAAGTCCTGAGAAGAGAAAGATAATCCAAAGGATTTGGAATGAATGTTCAGATACTATTTCCGTGGGCAGGGAGAAAGATATCAGTACAGTGGATATTAATGAGAATGCGAGGGGGAATAGGAATGAAGTTTTTTCTCTGAATGCTATCTTTATGTCTTTTGTTATCATTGCTACTAATTTATTCAAGAGTGTAGACATACTAGAGAATGTTTTCGAGGATGAATTTTGCTATCTTCAAGGAAAACGCCATAATAGTCAATTGAGGATTTACGCTCAATGGGAATGGGAATATGCTACCGTCTGATATGTATAGGTTCTCTACTATATGGTATTTGCCATTTTCGTCAACTGCTGAAAAATGAGGGGAATTTCCCATTCTGCAAGTGCCGAGTGGATGAAATGCCACAGGTTCAAGATGAGATGGTTTTATTTTCCAATCCAATATTTTTTTTATCTCATCTGGTTTTAGTTCATCTATCCCCCAGATGTGCGGAAAGATTCTTCTTGCCCCACTTTCGGCAAATATTTTTGAAGCGTTATATATTGCTATCTTGAATCGATCGGCATCTGATTTTGTAAGATTGTAGATCATAATGGGGTCTTTAAGAAAAGGTAAGGAAAGTATTCTGCCGTATCCTGAATCTGAAACCATAACACCTGTGGACATTATATTATTGTATCTTTTTAACAGAGCTTTAAACTTTTCACCTATAAATGGTAGAGTCATAGCTCCTATGATTGGTGGAGTTGCTATTCCTTCTATCATTATCCCATATTTTTTAAATTCATCGACTAAGTATCCTTGAGGAATTCCTTCCCATTGATTGATTTCGAAATCAAATTCGGCGGAGATTCTTATTCCAGGGTGAATAGTCAGGTACTTTCCAACCGAGTTTAGTGCGATTCCGCTTTTTTTTAAGATATGTGGCGTATAGATTGAGCCAGCGGATAACACAACGACCTTACCAAAGACTCTGAATTTCATTTTTTTTCTACTGCTGTCTGTATGTTCATCCAGTGGAGTTTTAACTACTCTGCCTTCTACTCCAACTATTTTATTGTTGTGCAATATCAATTTTTCTACTCTTGAGTTTACTATAAATTTTGCTCCATTCTTTATCGCTTGTGGAATATATGATACTGCCATAGAGAGTTTTGCATTTTCAGGGCAAATATACTGACACTGGCCACATCCTTTACAGTCCTTCGCATTTCTTTTTAGTGGGCTAGCTGACCAGCCCAATTTTTTCGCACCTTCAAGAAAGATTCTTCCATGGTTCCCTAAAAGTTCATAAGGCGCTTCCGATACTGATAATGATCTTTCAACCTCTTCATAAAAGGGTTCGATGTCTTCATATTTTATTTTTACTCCAAAATCTTCAAAGTGAGAGAAAGTATCAGGTGATGCTCTAAGACACGTGCCAGAATTAATAAGGCTTGAGCCTCCCAATCCTACCCCGATAGGGATTGGAATAGGCGGGCGACCAGGTATGGTATTGTAGGCTACCGTAAAGCCGGAGTTTCTGTATACTTTCTGGAAAGCTCTGAGAGGTCTCTCGTTGATATCGTAGGGTAAATCTTCTGCCTTCACATAATCTCCCTCTTCAATGATTATGACATTAACTCCACTTTGTGCTAGACTTTTGGCAAGCGGTGCTCCTCCAGGACCTGAACCTACTACAACAACATCTGCATTCAGTTCGTATCCTCTCTGCGGAATTAATACTCCATCACGCAACTTAAAATCTGCCACCATTGAAATAATAGCTTACTGATACAGTAATTTGTAAAGATAAGCAATCTTTTCCAACCCTGATATAGATGATATGAAAAAGTAAACTTTACCTCTCTCAGAGAAGAAATTTGGAGATCTTATTTCGGAGTATAAAGCTATAAATTTTGCTGATGATGAAATTGCTGTTTGGTGGTCAATTTCGGAATCACCAACTATGAATGTTTCCTGTGGAGTGATATTGAGTTTATCGCAGATAAATTCTATTACTTTTTTATTCGGTTTAAGGATATCTTCTTTATGATCTTTTACATCTCCTTCTCCGACTATCAGGTCTGTGTATTTGTGGAATCCAAAATTTTCAGTTAGTTTTTTCAAAAACTCCGTTTTTTTATTTGACAGTATTGCTACTTTGTATCCAAGCCTTTTCAACTTTTTTAGGGTTTCAAGGGCTCCGGGTGCCGGGTAAGTTTTCTTCAGGAATATCTTTTTATATTTCTCTCTGAATAATTTTACTCCTTTTTCTGCTTCTTCTCCTGTGATGATTTCGAAGCATTTTTTAAGGGGGAGACCTATATATTTCTGGATGTTTTCTGGGAAGGGTTTCCCAAGTTTTTCAAGTGCGTATTCGAACGCCTCTTTTATTCCTTCATACGACCACGCCAGGGTTCCGTCAAAGTCTATTATAAAGCAAGCGGGGGAGATGCTTAATGTTTCTATTATGTCATAGAAATTTTCAAATGGTGCAAAGTCTAATCCTTTTTGCTGGCATATTTCCTTGAGTCTTGATTTAGCAAAAACTATGTCCGCTTCCTCAACTATACATCTATCAGATATTCCATTTCCTGCGAAAATTGTGAAAAATTCGCCCTTTATATTTTTATCGGAAATTTTGCGCCTTCTGTATACTTCGAGTTTGCAAGTTGCACAGAGGTTACAGAATTTGCTTTGGTTTGGAAATTTGAATTCTAATTTACCGGATTTTTCGCAGAGTTCTGATGCATGATAATTCAGGTTCAGTCCAAATTTTTTTTCTGTTTCTTCAATATAAAATGAGAATCCATCGGACACTATTTCTATATCTGCAAACTTAGATGAGAAATTGATAAATTCTGTGAATCCATCTTCTATTTCAACAAATTCAGAAGAGAATTTCCTCATATCATCAAGTGAGCCTAATATTTTGTCCTCCACGATCCTATAAAGTTCTTTAGAACCAATATTCCCTTTTATGACATTTCGCGGTAGGTTTCTCCAAGTTCCAGATGTAAACTTATCAAGAATAGCTATGGATACGTCTTTTTTCGTTATTGTTCCATCAAAGTCACATAATATTTTTATACTTTTTTCTTCTTTTTTACTGGAGGTGGTTGAGATTGTTTTTTGTTGAGATAACGGTTTTATTCTGCCCAAGAATTTATCCTCAACGAGTCGGTAAGTTTTCTCTTTTTTCGGGATGTTTATAAAATTTATTACTTTCGGGACTGCATATTTCAGTACAAGAGCAATAGCTTGGCTTTCAATATTTTTTGCAAGAAAGATGTATCCTTCGCATATTTTTCTAGTTGCTAATGATAGTGCAATTACCATATTTTTTGTTGATATGCTTTTTAGGGAGGAGATTGGGAATCTGTAGTTTACATTAAGATCAAAGGCTGAAAATTCTGTTAGGAAGTTTTTAACTTTGATACCTGTGATGAATTCGATCCATAGGGAGAAAAGTATTTTGTGGATTTTGCTTTTGGACTTTATGTAAAATATTCCGGATTTTTTCGACTTCAGATTCACTTTTTTGATTTCTGAGAATAAAATTTCTGTAAAATCTTCATCTGTTAGTATACTACTTTCTACTAATTTTCTGTTTTTGGGGTCAGTTATATTTTTTTTAAGGAGTTCTGCAAGTTCAGGAGAGAATAAGTGGTCATTTTTGTCATCTATTGTTTTGATGTTTACTGGTTTTAGTTTAGGATTAGGATTAAGAGGAGATGTTTTCAAGAGTTTTACTACTGTGTCTGAGAATAGAAATTCTATATTCGGTACAGAAGTAGTATCAAGCATGCAATTTATTTTTCTGCGAGGAGACCTTTGAGGATTATGTCTAAGGTATCATCTATGTCCTTCTTTTTTGTATTTTGTGACATAGCTAGTTCTTTAGTTATGGAGAGGATTAAAAAGGCTGCTTGCCTTGTGTCAATAGCTCTGAAAACTTTTTTTTCTATCCCCTCCTTTATTATACTGTCAAGTAATTTTAGTTCTCGACCTCCTAATTCCTTTGCTTTTAATCTTTCTATTTCACTTTTAAGTTCTCCGACAATCTCTTCTGTCATGTTAAACAATCTGATTAATTCTTTTGCCCCTTCAATTTTGACTTCTGCAAATTTTTTTATTTTTTCTACTGGGTTTTCTGTCTCTTTTACTGATTCTTCAATTTTCGTGATTAGCTTCCCTATTTCATCTTTTATTCCTTCTTCGAATAGATCTTTTTTTGAATCGAAGTAGTAGTATATAGCTGCGGGAGTGAAGCCAATTTCTCTGGAAATATCATCCATTGTTGTTTTAATGTATCCATATTTTGCAAAAACCTTCTTTGAAAGGTCTAAGATCACTTTCCTTCTTTCTTCTTTCGGTTTTCTCTTTTTCTTGTTTTCCTGCATTTTGTTTCCCCCTTTTTGTTAAATTTTATTTATTTATTGAGAAACTAGGTTTTTGATGTAATTTTCAAAATTTGCGGTTTGTTTATTAGGGATGGGTTTGTGGGCAAACTTTTTTGTTTTTCTGAGAAAGTGGGAAAAATGTTATAAAATTGTAGTTTTAGCTAATTATAGATGTGGAGATAAATAATTTGAGCTATGTTTTACATAAGGACAAAGGGGAATTTAGATAGGGCTTTGAAGATTTTGAGGAAAAGTTTTGAGATTGATATAGCGCCTCTGTTGAGGAGGCATCAGCATTATAGGTCAAAGTCGCAGATAAGGCGAGAGAAGCATCTTTTGAGGGTGCAGGGTACGAAAAAGCAAGCCAAGGTGGAGTGAGAGGATGGGCAGGTAGCTCAGGGGGTAGAGCGTAGGACTGAAAATCCTAAGGTCGGCGGTTCGACTCCGCCCCTGCCCACATCATCTGGGAGATCTCTTGGGAGCTTTAGAAGGAGGACTCTTCTCATCTTTCGTTTGCTTTGGTTTTGCATCCTTGAAAATATTTACTTCCCTACCTTCGAAAAGTGAAGCTTCAAGCTCACCAATGGTACCTGGCGTAATTTCGGGATCTCTCTTCAGTATATCGAAAGCTATAGCGATAAATATATCGCCTTTTTTATTTTCCACTGTTGCTAAAATCTCTTTAGACTTTTTGTTATTCCCTATGTTTGCATATGCCATAGCCAGTATTAACTTTGTTCTATCGTTACCTTTAATTTTCTGTAGCTCTTCTATTGCAAGATCATATTTTTCAAGGAGAAAGTAGCAGAGCCCTAAAAGCTCTATATATTCAGGTAAAGCTTTTATGTTTATTGCGCTCTGTAGCGCAGATATTGCATGTAGAAGATTACCAGATCGGGCAAATTTCGGACCAACTTCTGCAAGCCAAAAGTTTGAAAGTGCAAAAAAATATAAAACTTCGCTGTCAGAAGGATCTTCCTCGAGATACTTTTTAGCTATTTCTCTAGCCTCTTCCAAATTACCTATCTTAGATTCTCCACCTGAGAAGAGTAAAGCTTTTACAATGAGTATTTGAATGAGAATTTTTTTTGCGTATCTGTCCTCTGGGGATATCTTAAGGATTTCTCTAACTTCTGTTTCTGCTCCTTTTATGTTGCCTGATGATATAAATTTATAAACAAGTTTCAACCTCTCTTGGGGGGAGTAAGGAAGTTTGACGGTGATCAGTGCAGGATAATTTGTTTTCACATCTTCGTAACTCTCTTTTGCTTCTTGATACATACCAAGATCTCTTTGTGCAGTGTGAAGAAGTATCTTAGCTAAATATTTTTCATCTTTTATAAACTTTTCAGATGCTAAAATGTAGTATTCTGTTGCTGAGTCAAGGTAACCCGCTGAGTGCAGGATAACAGCTGAATAAAGGTAGAAATTCGGTTCATCCCAATCCTTCGGTATTCTTCGGACAATTTCTGGGATTAGACTCACTTTTTGCTGTCTAAATAAAGATTCAATAAGTCCAACATATGCATATGGATTTTGCGGATTTTCAGCAATGTATTCTCTGAATATTTTTTCTGCTTTGTCATTCTCATTTGTAATGATGAGTAAGAATCCATTTTTAAGGATAAGAGAATTAATTATATCTCTTTCTCCTGAATTTTTGAACTTTTTAAGAGCTTCCTCAACAGTATTTTTAGCTGAGTTTATATCTCCTCTTCTCAGATATGCAGAAGTCAGAGAATCATAGACCGCAGGGTGAGGATTTATAGCCTTTGCTTGATTCAGATAAAAGACTGCGAAGTTGTATTTCCCTGTTAGAAGATAAAGATTCCCAAGATTGAATTTTACGAGGAAATCAGGGGGGAATTTTTCATCAGCATATTTGAGTATCTGCTCGGCAAATTTTATTTCCCCAGCGCATACACTTACCATAAACGCTTTTATGGCATCATCTGAACTCTGTATAAGATTAGGGGTTATTTTCTTCACTTCTTTTTTGCACAGCTGAGGTTGTGTTAAAATATCCGGAAAGCTATAAAGAGATAGAATTAATGAAAAAGAAGCAATCATAAAAATACTCATCTTACTCAGATGATCATTATATATTTACTGATGATTATATTATCTACCTAATAATAATATAATAATAACATTACTTTTATTTTTATTTATCTGCTTTATTTTTATTTATCTACTGTGATTCTTTATTTAGCTTAGTTTATCTTCCATAAGGGAGATTGTGGCTCTGCTATTTTTGTATCCGCAGTTCAGATTTTGTAGGAATTTTTTTGTTCAATTCGCTCTTGAGGAGTTCTGTAAGCTCATCTATTCCGCGGTTTAGAGAAATTTTCATTCTGCCGAATTGAGAATTTAGCTCCACATATAGCATATCCTTCGAGAATGAGGCAGAGAATATATTCAACTTCCTCATCAGGATTTTGAGTTTTATAATCTTGATAAAATTCTCAAGTTCTGGGTAAATTTTGAGTAATTCTTCTTCGTTTTCTCCTTTATCTTTTGCGAACTTCTCAAATATTATCCCAATGATTTTGTCAACTTCTTTTTCGTTATCTGCAACTGCAAAAGTCCTGTAAAACGATATGCGCATTATAGGATCTTGGATAATTTCTGCAGGTATGAATGCTGGAACATCTATTTCAACTTTCGGTTCAAATGTTAAAGATTTTCTTTCAATTTCCACTTTTTCTTTGAGTTCATCTATCACTTCCTGTAATATTTCTAGATATACGTCGAAACCAACTTCTAAGATGTGGCCTGACTGTTCCTTTCCAAGTATATTGCCAGCTCCTCTCATTTCCAAATCTTTCAGGGATAACTTCAGACCTATGCTATCTAAATCTATGTTAGATATGTCAAGGAATACTTCGAGTCTTTTTCTTGCATTGTCAGAAAGTTTCTGTGGTACTATGAGGTAGCAGTATGCATCTCGGTTTCCTCTTCCGACTCTACCACGCAGTTGATAAAGTTCTGAAAGTCCAAACAGATCTGCTCTTTCAATAACCATGGTGTTGACATATGGTATATCTATACCTAGCGCCACAATCTTTGTGGCGACCAAAATTTTTGTTTCTCCTAGCATAAAAGATAAAATTACCCTTTCTATGTCTCTGGGAGTCATTTTACCATGAATTAGACTGATAGTTGCATTTGGAAACAGAAAACTAAGTTTTGACAAAATATCTCCCAATCCCTCGATATGCGGGTATATATATATGATTTGCCCATCTCTCATCAGCTCGTGTTCTATAACTTCCTTTATGTTTTCTTGCTTTATCAGTGATGTAATTATAGTTCCTCTTCCAGGTGGCTTTTTCTTTATTACTGATATGTCTTTTAGTCCTGATAAGGCCATCTTCAGAGTTCTAGGGATTGGAGTGGCGGTCAGAGATATAGTGTGTACTGTGGCTTTTATTCTTGCTATTTTCTCTTTTTCTGCAACTCCAAATCTTTGTTCCTCATCAACTATGAGAAGTCCGAGGTTGTGAAATTTGTGTAGAATGTTCAGAACTTTATGGGTTCCTATGACAATATCAATTCTCCCTTCTTTTATGTCCTCTATTATTCTTTTTTCTTTGTGTGGTGGTACAAGTCTTGAAAGCATTTCTACTCTGAATGGGAATTCCACCAGTCTTTCTTTTATTCTTATGTAGTGCTGTAGTGCTAATGGGGTGGTTGGTGCCACAAATGCTACTTGTTTACCAGCATAAGCTACTATTGCGGCAGCTCTTACCGCAATTTCAGTTTTTCCAACTCCTGAATCTCCAACTATGATTCTATCTGCTGGAAAATCTTGCTTGCATAGATCGTTCACAATATCCTCAATGGCTTTGACTTGATCTTCCGTCTCCTCGTAAGGGAATGTCTCTTTGAGTCTTGATAGTATATCCTCTGCTCCAGCTAAAGGTTCTATCTTTATTGATTTCCTTATGGCTATTGCCCTGAGAAAATCGGATATATGTTTCTCTATGCTCTGCCTGACTCTTGCTTTCCTTAGCATAAATGTTTTCCCGCCTATCTCATCAAGAGGTGGATTTTCGTAACCTATGTATTTGTGCAGAAGTCCTATGTCCTCTGCTGGAATATAAAGCATTGCTGAATCTCTATACTCTATCTTTAAAAACTCCCTCCCATATTCGATTGATGTTCCTCTGAAGATCCCTATGCCATGTACTTTGTGGACAACATAGACACCATTTTCAAGTTCGTCATATGATATCTTCGGATACTTTACTGATTCGGTTTTCTTTTTGGCAAACTTCTCACTTTCCCTCAAATTTATGAATGCTACTTTCATATTTGGGATGATGAATCCGGGAATCCTTTCCTGTGTCTTTATGAGTTTTACATTTTTGCCAGCGAAGATTTTTCTCATTGAGTACTCTTCTTCCCAATCCTTTATGAATAGTGACACATTGTAATTTTTTGATATGAGATCCTCGATGTCATTTTTATCTTTTATAATATCTGTAGTTAGGAATATTTTCTGGTCTAATCTTTTAAGCACTGAATCTTTGAGTTGGCCTTTTGAGTGGATCTGGCACAATGGCCAAATACATAAACATATTATCTCTTCAAAAATCTCAGAAAGCTTTTCTTTTCTCAGATTAGTAAGAGATGGAATTGAGATTTCGTCTTTTTTCTGAATCTTTTCTCCATCTATAAGGTAGATTTTCTCAATCTCATCGAATAAGATTTCGATTCGTAATTTTGAACGATCCTTTTGTTTTATCTCGAAAATATCTCCTATAACAGAGAATTCCCCGGGGGTGTATGGATCAATGTTTACTCTTGTGTATCCATTTTGTATTAAAAATTCGGAAATTTTTTGAGGAATTATTTTCATCCCTACTTTCAGGTTCAAAAATTTTTCGGTTAGTACAAATTCGTTATATGCTTTTTCAACGGTTGACACAAATATGCCGTTCTGGTAATCAGATGGATCTACGGACACTTTCGATTGCGAGAAGATTTTGAGTGCTTTTGAGAACAAATTTACTTCTTCATCGGTTTTGAATAGAATAAGAATTTTTTCTTCCCTTCCCAGGTCTTTTCCTATTAAGAATGCTATACCGCAAACTACTGCTTCATTCATCTTAGGATATGGGCAACTTTCATATTATTTTTAGGGCAAAATTTTCACTTATATCAGCCTTTCTCACAGTTCCTTCATAGTTAATTTTTACTGAATCAGCCACGATCTCGATGAAGGTTGGGAATCCTCTTTTTTCTGGCAAGATTTTGATAAAAAAATAATCTTCAAGTATTTTTGTTCCTATCTGCAAAATTTTTTCTTGCGAATATATGGGGTTTCTATTTTCAGAAATAGGGAAGCATATCATTATTCCTCCGACGATATTCAGGAGATTTTTTGTGCTATCAAGCTGTGGATTGATCAGTCCTACTTTACCTACTATTCTGCTGATGTGCTGTAGAGTTGTTCGCAGAACGAGGATCATATCGATATTTTTTGCCACTATAAGCTTCCAGAGAAAAAGTTCTCTTTCTGAAAAGAAAAAGAGTTTTCTTGCTATATTCTCATTTGAGGGTATTATATACGGGAAGATTCTTCCGGAGTAATCTGTTGAGAATTCATCGAAGACTCTTTTTACTGTGGTAGATAGGAAGGGATTCAAGCCTATGGAAAAATATCCCTTTTCTGGGAATATTATACCTCCTCCTTTTTCAAATATGCTCTTTATTGCTGACGAGAGTTTTGCGATATCTTTCCACTGATCTATCTCTATCATCGGCTTTAAAATCTTTTAGTATATTTTTCTCTTTTTCACAATATACTTTGGTTTTTGCACTTAGGTTTTTGCACTTGATACTTAAATATATTTTGATATTCTTTCCCAGACCATATCTGGTGTTATGTTTTTGAGGCAAGCTATTCCGAGTTTGCATTCTTTCTCTACTGATTTTTCTCCTTTTGCGAAGTTATAGCAGGGTGAGCAGGGGAGTTCAAGCCTGATAATTTCTGCACCTTCTGGAGCTGTGTGGTAGTATCTTGTGTATCCGAATATTACAAAGGTTTTTATTTTTGATATCCCAGCTATATGAGCCAGTGCTGAATCATTCCCAAGAAATATCTTAGCCCTTTTTATGTAAGAGATTATTTTGTTAATGCTTTCTCCAAACAAAAAATCTATGCTCTTATCTGCTTTTTCTTTGCTGAGTTCATATTCTAAAATCTTGAACTCTTCTTTATCATCTTTACTTAGAACGAAGATAGTTTTGAGTCCGTTTGCGACTATTTTTTTTGCGATTTCAATGAATTTATACAGATCCCATCTTTTTGTCTTGTACTTTGAGGTTGGGTGAATTATAGCATATGGAACTTTCTCTTCGGCTTCTTCACTGAATTCAGAAAATTCTTTGAAATCAAAGTTTTTGTCCGGGGGTATTCCTATAAGGTTTGAGTTGAGATCTGTATATTTTCGCAAAGGTGGATACTTTATTGGTATTCTAACTATTCCTGGAGAGACTTTTGTCAGCCACAATAGTCTTCTGAGCGAAAAATTCCCATCGTCATAAAAGAACTTTTTACCAGGAGATAGGGCTAATAATAGATTTGTTCTTCTACCATTCGGGTAGGTTCCATATACGAATTCATAATTTCTTTTCCAAAGTTCTAATGAAATTTTCAATATATTTTCAGTTACAGATTTATTTTCCTTCCACCATATAATATCAAGTTGATAAGGTGAAAATAATTCTTTATATATGTCTGATAGGATAAGTGAGCCGGGGAATTTTGTGAACAGTGGAAGATGCATAATCATATCTCCTAAGCCACCGGAGACGGAAATTAGAGCCCTCATGGTGTGATCCGGTTTTATGATTATTTTATTTTTTTATTTTATTTTATTCTTTGTCCCAACCCATTTTTTCCTTTAGCGTCTTGTAGAAGCTTGAATCTATGCTTTTGAGTATCTTCATTCTGTTTTCAGAATATCCGATTATTATTTCTGTGGTAGAATTTAATTCCTTCACGACATTACCATCGGCGCATAATTTTATCTTGCTTATGCCTGTTTTTACTAATATTTGTTCTTTGGCTGATACAATTATAGATCTTGCCCATAATGAGAAGGGAGCGATGAAAGATATGACAAAGACATCTGCACCAGGGAGCACTATAGGCCCCCCGACAGAAAGGTTATAGGCTGTTGATCCTGTTTGAGTTGAGATAATTACTCCGTCAGCCCTAACTTTTCCTATCTTCTCTTCTCCGGCGGTTATTTCAAATTCGCGTATCCTCTCATCAGAGCTTCTGATGACAAAATCGTTTATAGCATAAACTTTCTCATTATTAACCTCTGCGAACATTACTGGTTTTATTTCGATTTTGAATTCGTCTGCCAGAACTTTCTGTAGTATTTGTGGGAATGAGTCTTCTCCAAATGTCATAAAACCTAATCTTCCCATATTTATTCCAAGAATTGGTATATCTTCTCTTTCTGCTATTACTTTTTGAGAAGCTCTTAAAATTGCGCCATCGCCTCCAAGGACGATAACTAAATCTATATCTTTCAAATTCTCTTTGGATTGGATATTTTTAACTTTTGTTTTTAGTTCAGGTTCAATCCAGTTTTCTACAAACACTCTTATGCCTTTTTGATCAAGCAATGAGATTATAGAAGCTACGCTCTGGATGTTTATATCCTTTTTGCAGAAGATAAAGGTATTTTTAAGCATCATTGTTTATTCACTGATTCTTGAGAAGTTCTTTGTACAGAAGGTAGATTGAAGAGAAGTCAAGTTGAGATAGACCATTTTTCTGTGCCGAGTTGTAGAGTCTCTCTGCAAGGGAGAAAAGGAAAGTATCTTTGCTAATTCTTAGTGTCTTAAGAAGATATTGGAGATCTTTCCTTATAAGGGAGGTTGAAAAATGAGGGGAAAAATCAAGGTTTAGGATTTTTTCTTTTTTAGCTTCCAGAATTTGTGATCTCCCTGCTCCTGCTGAGAGAACATCTAAGGATATTTCCGGAGGAATTCCTAGCTTCTCGCCAACTGCGATAGCTTCAGCAATTCCGGCCATAAAAACTCCAAGGACAAGATTGTTCACAAGTTTCATCTTTGACGCAAATGGCACCTTATTACCAAAGTAAAATATTTTAGACGCAATGGCATCCAGAAGTTCCTTAATCCTCTTATATGCATCTTCATCACCGCAGACAAGAAGAGTAAGTTTTCCCTGCGAAGCTGGAATAACACTCCCCACAACTGGACATTCTATATATTTCCCTCCTTCTCCTTCTACCAAGTTTTGGAATTCTACTGCCTTTTCAGGAAGATTTGTTGTCATATCAACTATTATTTTTTTCTCTTTTGGTATCATAGGCATTACTGATTCAACCGCTGAACTATCGAAAAGACAGGTGAAGACTATATTGACATCTGGAAATTTTTTCCTGATAATTATTCCTCCGACCTCTGATGCGAAAGCCTCTGCACGAGCTATGTCTCGGCTCCAGATATACAGAACTATATTATCTTTGAAAACTTCTTTCAGACGTTTTGCAATTGCTCTCCCAAGATTCCCAAGTCCCAGAAACGCAATCGATCTAGATTCCTCGGTCATAGCAACACTCTAAGAATATAATTAACAGAATAGATTATGTCCTGCGGGTAGGAAGTAATTCAATTGCAAAAATTTCGTGTAAAACCAGTTCTGTTACCTGTCCTCTTGGGAATCTTGAGATTTTTTGCTTTTTCTTATAAGACCTCTTTTGGAGGGGGTTCTGATGAAATCGCAGAAGTATTTTATTAGATCTGAATTGCTATCTATTTTTTTAATTTCTTGTTCTACTTCTTCGATCTTTAAGGATATATCAAGGTATATTTTGAGGGCTTTTTTAAGTTTTTCTATTTCATGTGAGGGTATGCCTGCTCGGCGGAGTCCAACGATATTCAGTCCAGCAATCCTTGCATCGACACCTGTAATAAGTACAAAAGGTGGTACGTCTTTGGTCGGGAAGGAACCAGCTCCTATCATAGCAAGCTTCCCAACTCTGACAAATTGATGTGTTCCTGAAAAACCACCAAAAACGACTTTATCATCAACTACGGTGTGTCCTGCCAAAGCAGAAAAACTTGTTATGATGCAATCAGATTTTATGATGGAGTCATGTCCTACATGTGAGTAAGCCATAAGGTAGTTTCTTGAGCCAATTTTGGTAATACCACCTCCTTGTATAGTTCCACGATGAATTGTTGTAAATTCTCTTATTATATTTTCATCTCCAATTTCAGTATAGGTTTCTTCATCTTTATATGCAATGTGTTGCGGAGGAGTTCCTATTACAGCGTAAGGAAAAATCTTATTTCTCTTCCCGATTTTTGTGTTCTTATCAATATAACATCCTTTCCCTATGATTGTTTCTTCTCCTATTTCTACGTTTTCTCCTATAAAAGCATCATCTTCTATTATTACATTTTTTGATATTTTAGCTGTTGGGTGTATAAACTTTGGCATAGTTTTTTATGAGTGTTCTCCATAAGATTTTTTGATTCCTCTGAGTTCTCTTGCTTTATTAAGGATAAATATTGTTATTGACACAGCAACAGGAGTTCCACCCTTGGGTGATAGATTTGTAATGAATGGAACAGAGATTTTCTTAGAGAGTTCCTCTGCGAGATATCTTTTGATTTCTTCCGCGGAGACGAATCCAACTGGAACCCCGACAATTGCGCAAGGTGTAACCCCCTCTTTATTTTCTATTAATCTTAGGACTTCTGCCAAGAAAGTAGGAGAGTTCCCACAAACAACTATTCCAACTTTTTTTTCTTTCAGAATTTTTCTTGCCGAGGCTATACCTTTTGTTATTCCGTGTTTTTGGGCATATTCTATGACTTCTGGCAGGTTTATGGCACATATGACATCAATATCAAGTGATTTTGCATATTTTTGCAATCCTGCTTGAGCCATCTCAACATCAACAAATATTGGAAGCCCATCCAATATGGATTGAACAGCTTTTGGTATGAAATCTTTGTGTATTACAAGGCTTTTTGCCAGTTCAATATCAGCTGTTGAGTGTGCAACTCTTATTGCAAGTTCGTACTCATCGTCGCTTCCGTAAATTTCTCGCTCCAGATGTTTCTTTATTATGTTGTAGCTTTCTTTTTCTATAGTTTCTGGCGACTGGAGAAATCTCATCGTATCTCGTGTCCACCGAGAATAAGTGTTTTCCTACCTGCCTGAATAATTCTTCCTTCACTTTCGAGTTTTTTAAAAATTTCTTTTTTGCCATCTAATTTCTCCTGGAGAAATTCTATAGCTTCAAGTAGGGCTTCGGGTCTGGGGGGGCAACCTGCTACGTACACATCGACAGGGATTATTTTATCTATGCCTTCTAAGACCGAGTAAGTCTGGTAAATTCCATTACCGCTTGATGCACAGGAACCGAAGGATATAACCCATTTAGGTTCTGCCATCTGCTCCCAGACTCTTCGCAGTACTCCGGCCATTTTTCGAGTTATTGTTCCAGCAACCACCATCAGATCCGCTTGTCTTGGCGAAAATCTTACAACCTCTGCTCCCCACCTTGATGCATCAAAGTGTGAAGATACAACGGCCATATATTCTATTCCGCAACAAGCAGTTCCAATGGGAATAGGCCAAAAAGACCATTTCCTCCCCCACGAAACTATTCCCTTAATGAACTCCTTAAATTTATCTGCTCTTGTGGTTAGTATTTCTGATTCTAACATACATAGAGATTAATCTTTCAGGAATAAGATTTGACAATGCCAAGTATTTTTGCCTACTGCCTAATTTGGTTTATTCATATATACTTTGCTTCTTTGGGTTGCTTTATTGAATCACAATTAATAAAATATATTGGTATGGTGAAATTTTTATCTTTTTTTATTTTGCTATTGCTGGTAAATTTTGTCTATGCTCAGGAAGTTAAGGAGGGGCTTGAAGGAGGTCGTCAAGGTTCTATTGAGTTGATCCAAGATATAAGAAAAAGTATTGATTACATCAGAATAAATATCTCCGATATCACAAAAAAGATTGATAGTATGGGGGAGAAGCTTATGTCATTTCAGCAAGATGTGACTAAGATAAACTATGAAGTTGAGAAGATGCGGAAAGTAGTTGAGGAATTTAAGATGAGAATAGATTCTATTGAAGATAAGGTATCATCGATTGACAAGGAGCGATATAATGAGAGATTAAATTATATTGATCTGAGAGTGAAGTATCTTATGGGGGGATTAAGCATTGCTTACGGAGGTATTATAGCTTCATTCATTATTCTTTTTATCCTTATCTTTGTAACCAGAGGTAAGAGAAGGGGTAGGGGCGAGTTTATTTTTAAACGCTGAGAGAGCTTTGATAACCAAAGGTAATTTTGTGAGTGTGGAACTTATATTTTATATTTTTCCATCGTAAGCCATCTCCAATATTTCTTTTATTGCTTCCGGGTAAATAGCAAATCTTGGATTTGATATTATGGAGGGGTCTCCGATTGACAGTTCTGCTATTTTATCAAAATCTTCTCTTTTTACGCCGACATCTTTTAGGGTTTTGGGAAGACCGAGAGATTCTATAAACTTTAGTAATTCTTCTGCGAGTTTATCTCCGGCCTTTTTGGGGTTTTCTTCATAGATCCCCCAAGCCTCCGCTGCGATTTTGTATCTTGGGCATTCTGGGAGGTTGAATTTTATTCCATAGGGCAGGATTAGGGAGTTAGCAAGACCGTGCGGTATTCCGTATAGTGCTCCTATGGAATGAGCTATTGCGTGGACTACCCCAACTTGTGCATTTGTGAAAGCTGCTCCTCCCATCATTGCTGCAACCTGCATATTTTGCCTGAATTGCAGATTATTAGGCTCATTCAGAACTTTAGGTAAGTTTTCTTTTATCAGTTTTATGCCATGTATAGCCAGCGCATCTGATACTGGATTGTTTTCGGTTGAATGGATTGCCTCTATGCAGTGAGTTAAAGCATCCATTCCTGTATGTGCGGTTATTGACGGTGGCATAGAAGTGGTTAGCGTCGGATCGAGAATGCTGACTGTTGGCATAATGAAGTGATCAGCAAAGACGAGCTTCCTTCCCGCTTGTTCATCTTTTATCACTGCAACGTGGGATACCTCGGAACCTGTTCCAGCTGTTGTTGGTATTGCAATGTGAGGTACTGTCGGACCTGAGAGAATATATACTCCCTGGTGTTCTCTTATATCTCCTTTTTTTTGGAATAATATACATACGCCTTTTGCTGTATCTATTGAAGAACCCCCACCCACACTTATTACACTGTCAGCCTCCCACTCGCTCCCTACCTGATATGCTTTATTTACTATAGAGCACTCAGAATCTGGCTTTACTTCATCAAAAACAAGGTAATCTTTCTTCCCTCTCAAGGCTTCTTCTATCTTTGTTACTATATCTGTCTTCTCTCTTATGATCTTATCTGTTATTATTATTGGTCTTTTTGCTTTCAACCTATCAAGTTCAGTGGAGATTTCTTGGATTGTTCCGGGGCCAGTTATGATTTTTGTCCTTAAGTTGAAGATAAAACCTTTCATACCCTAAACTTTAAACGAAATTGTTGCTCTGTCTTTAATAACAAAAAGGATTGGCAGGCAGATCTTTTGTTATTTTTTCATTTCTGTTACTGAATTCTTAAATTCGTATGAGGATGATAAAAAATAAAGGCAGAGAAAAGAATACAAAGAAAGATAATGGGAAAGTATCTAAAGGTAATATGAAGGGTAATGCGAAGAGAGCTAAGGAGATGAATAATAAAAAGGATGTTAAGGTTGAAAGACGCGGGGAAAAGAGAATCCCTGTTGAGTTAGAAGTTAAATATTCTACCCATCAGGGTTTTGCTATAGACTGGATAACGAATATATCCAAAGGTGGGATGTTCATAAAAACAGAGAATCCACTACCTGTGGGGACTCAGCTTGAGATCAAGTTTTCTGTTCCTGAGCAGGATGAGATTATTTCTGCAGAAGGAGAAGTCAGATGGGTGGCGCCTCCGTCTCACGGTGAATTTGTTGTTCCTGGAATGGGGATTAAAATTACCAAAATAGACGAAAAGAGCAAGAAATTCCTTGAAGAATTTATGGAAAAATATGGAAAATAGAGGAATTTATCCTCCAGAGGAATTTATCCTCCGTAGAACCAGCCTGTATCCCACATAACAAGTGGTTTAGCTTCTCTCACTATACCAGCGTTAATTACTTCCCCCACAAAGATTGTATGATCTCCTTTTTGAACTTTATCTATCACTTTACACTCAAAAAAGGCAGGGAGATCTTCAAGAATAGGTGAACCTGTTTTGCCTTCTTTGAATTTGTAACCATTTATCTTATCCCCTTCTATAGTTGTCCGTTTGAAGAAAGCAGATGCTATCTCTTTTTGATCTGAGGCTAAAATATTAACTGCAAAGACTCCGCTTTCTGAGATTGTACTGTGTAGTCCGGAATCTTTTTTGACTCCTACCATAATAAGTGGGGGGTCAAAAGAAGCTTGGCTCAGCCAGTTAATAGTACCAGCCGAATATTTTTCTCCAGACTTTGAAGTAAGTATATAGAGCCCGTAAGTTATCATCCTTAGGGTTTTCTTTTTTATCTCAGGATCCATTTTCCATTTTAGTTTATCAATTTGAGTGCATTTTTACCTTAAATCTGATTTTTTTAGATTATATTCGCTAAGCTTCAATACATTAGTTGTGAAAAATTTTATTCCCACTGGATTTGAGATATGGCTATTTAGTAAGTGGTCAGCAACCTTAGCTATTAAGATCTATCTACGTTACAGAACTATCTGAGTTACTTTTTTTCTTTTCTTTAGGCTTGACAGCTATTGTATAAGTTGGTGGGATCCCGGAGGTAGATAATTTTTCTGGAAGTTTTCCTGAGAGGAGATTTTTTATTATTTCCCGTCTCTCCTCAGTGGGGAGTTTGTCTATTATTAATTTCCCCAAAAGGTGATCAATTTCATGCTGAAATAGTACAGCTGATAAGTCCTCAAGTTGCTGAACAAATCTGTTTCCATTTTCATCAAACCATTCTACGGATATTTTTTTTGCACGTTCAACAGGGATTCTCAAATTTGGTATTGATAAACAGCCTTCATTAAAAATAATTTTCTCTCTGCTGAATTGTATTATTTTCGGATTTATAGCAACTTTAGGATCATTCTTCTCTTCAGATAGGTCAAAGACAAAGATTTTCAGTGGGATGCCAACTTGTGTAGCTGCAAGTCCTATACCGTCTTCTGCATACATAAGTTCCTTCATTTTCTCAAGAATTATCTTTGTTTCCGAATCTACAAACTTCAGATCTTTTGCTTTAATTCTGAGGCGAGGATCTGGAAAACGTAAAATTTTCATCTTTGTAATTTATCAATTTTGAATTTTTTTGAGCTTTTTTGTGATTGTTTTAATTCTTCCGCTTTGATAAAACAATCTATTCTATTCACCAGACAGGTATTCACTTTATCTCTATGGTTGAGTGTTCACTTTATCTGTGATATTATTTGCTGTTGGTTTTACTGTTGACATCGTTTGTGGTTTTGCTGTCGATGATGATTGTTACAGGGCCGTCGTTCCATATTTCGACAGTCATCATTGCTCTGAATATTCCTGTTTTTACCTTTTCATCTCCGATTTCTTTTCTCATCAATTCAACAAATTTATTGTAGAGGATCTCGGCTTGCGTTGGGTCTTTCGCATGTGAGAAATCAGGTCTATTACCAGATCTTGTATCTGCATATAATGTAAATTGTGAGACGATTAAGACTTCCCCTCCAGTGTCTTTAATAGATAAGTTCATCTTCTTTCTTTCATCATCGAAGATTCTCAGGTTTGAGCACTTTTTAGCAAGATAATGCGCATCTTGTTCGTCATCATATTTCCCGATGCCTACAAATATGACCAAACCTTTGGCTATGCTTCCGGCTACTTTGTTATCCACTAAGACAGATGCTTTTTTAACTCTCTGGATAACCAATCTCATTCAGGTGCAGATTATATTAAAGTTTTCTTGTGCTTCAAATTTTTCAAATATTTCTTCAGATAGAGAGAAATCTTCTGAGGTAAATTTTTCAGATTCTGCAAAGATAAAGATTTTTTTGTTTTTGAGGAGGTTTGCGACTTTTTTAGATGGAATTCCATTTACTATCCACGTTTTATTCTCTGATTTTATTATGGCATCCGCTCCCATGATTCCAATATCAGCTGAGGCAATTCCGTTTGAATCAGTAACTATAATCTTGTCGCTTAAGTTTTTTGCGAAATTGTCTTCTTCGAGTGCGAGAAAAATTTTGCCCTTTGAACCGTCTATTATTCCTTTTATTATCGAAGAGAAACTCGCTACAGCAATTTTGTTGTAGTTCTGAATGATTTTGATCCCAATCTCAATAAGCTTTTGTTTTTTTATTTTGAGTTCATCTATAGTAGCTGATATAAAGTATTTAATTCTTTCTGGTTTTAAGATCTTCTCAGAGTTTACATATTCTTTGATTTTGCGCACCGAATTTTTTATTATCAACATATCTTTTCTGATGTTTTCAGAGTAATCAAGTACTTCTGAAATTCTTTCTACTCCGAATTCATCTATGTATTGTATTATCTTGTTGAGTGTTTTTTCTGCAAGAGTTGAAGATCCATCCGATTTATTTTCACTTATATCTTTGAAGAATTTTTCAAGCTCTATATCTACAGATTTTCCTTGAGGGCTATTCGTTTGAGATTTTATATAGTTGGCCATCCGCGATGATCAGAGTACATAATTTTGACTGATTAAAGATTAATTGATGATATTTTTGAAATTAATTTCTTGAGGTTTTGTGAAACTAGTTTTTATGTAGAATCCTAAGATTAGGGGGGTGCCAAATGGGTAGTAAAAATGGGAATAGGAAAGAGGTGACTTTTGTTATTTTTAGAGGAGATAAGGGGCGAGGAGAGTTTAAGGAATATAGAGTCCCATATCAGGAAGGTATGGTTGTACTTGATGCGATTTTGTGGATTCAGGGGAATTTGGAAGGAGATTTAGCAGTAAGGTGGAATTGTAAGGCTGCAAAGTGCGGATCTTGTGCGGCAGAGGTAAATGGTAAACCATCTCTTATGTGCAAAACAAGGGTCGACGAATTGAAGGAGCCGATAAAAGTTGAGCCTATGAAAGCGTATCCTCACATAAAAGACATAGTTGCAGATACATCTTGGAATATGAGAACAAGAAGGAAAATAATAACAAAAGTTGGATTCAGACCATCTTTGAAATCTACCTTCTTGATGAAAGAAGAAGATGTAGAGAGAGGGAGGGAGTTTCGCAAATGTATAGAGTGTGGTTTGTGTATTGATGTTTGCCATGTTCTACGTGAGCATCAACTTTTTGATAAATTTATCGGGCCAGCCTATCTTGTTTTCTCAGCTTATCTCGAAACACACCCAGAAGATACTATCAATAGAATAGCTTGGCTGAAAGAAGAAGGAGGTTTAATGTACTGTAATATTACAAAATGTTGCACTGAAGTATGTCCTGAAGAGATCCACATAACAGACAATGCTATAATTCCTCTCAAAGAAAGGCTAGCTGATGAATATTTTGATCCTATAAAGATGCTTTTCAGGAAGATACTCAACAAATAATGCTTTTTGTAAAGTTATAAGTTCCTTTTGCAAAATTAAGTTATGTTGTTAAAGAGATCAATTAAGATTGTTTTTCTGTTTTTGTCACTTGCTAAAATTCCGTTGATTTTTTTATTCTGTTCTAAAGTGAAAGAAGATGAACTGCGGGTAAGATTGAATCTTGTGAAGATAGTGGTAGGAACCTCAAGTCTGAAGTTTGAAGAAATTCTTCAAACATCTGGATTTTTAGATATAAAGGAGGAACTGATTTCACAAAAGGAATTTAAGGTTAATTTTGGACAAGATTTTATTTCCGACTCTCTATATGTAAAATTTAAAAGGTATAATGGTTATCAAGTTATTGAAGCTATAGCCCTGAATCTTGATTTTGATTACAAAAAAGATATTTTACCATTCATTGAATTTTGGTTTGAATGTCAAGATGGTGAAAGGTTTTTCGGTTTTGGAGAATGGTCAGATTATGCGGACGCAACCGGTTTGACCAGAGAAATATGGACTCAAGAACAGCATGTAGGTCGTGGTAATGATAGTGATCCTCCTTTTCCAGTTAACAGAGTAACTACTTATTTTCCAGTTCCATTCTTTATTTCGTCAAGAAATTATGCGTTTTTCTTAACTGGGTATGCCAGGATGGAGTTTTCTATGTGTGAGAATGATAAGTATTGGAAAGCGAAAATTTACGATTCAGTGGTAAACGCGTTAGTTTTCAGATGGGAGAAGAAACCATTAGAAGCTGTAGAGAAATTTACGGAGATAGTGGGGAGGCAGAAAGTTCCACCTCTTTGGGCTTTCGGAAACTGGATAGATGAGATCTTCGGTCAGGAAAATGTACTGAACACAGTAGTGTGGCTTCGTAAAAACAAAATTCCTTCATCCGCTATATGGACTGAGGATTGGGCCGGGGGAAGATGGACAACTCCTACTATATACAATATAGGAGGATGGGATACTGAGCACTCCAGAGAGCTTTATCCAGAAATTGAGAGATTATCTCAAGAGCTCAAGAAATTCGGATTTAAGTTTCTCGGATATTTCAACACCTTTGTGCCAGATCACCATAAATCCCATGCCGAGTCTCGAGAAAAAGACATACTTTTCAGAGATAGAGATGGTAACATACGATATTTTTGGACTCCTGAAGGAAGGGCTGCTATTGTTGATATTTTAAGCGAAACTGGAGCTCAATATATGAAAGATGTTATGAAGAAAATAGCAGATTTGGGTTTTTCTGGCTGGATGGCTGATTTTGGGGAGTGGGTTCTACCAAGTTTTATTTCAGGTGGGAAAACAGGATGGGAGTTCCGAAACCTATATCCTTATCTTTGGGCTAAAATAAATTATGAATTCTGGGAGAGCTATTCGCCGGGGGATTACGTGTTTTTCTCAAGATCTGGTTTTACGGGTTCTTGGAAATTTTCCCCTGTTGTTTGGCAAGGCGATCAGAACACATCTTTTGAAAGGTTCGATGGCCTTGGAGCTTTAGTCCCCCAGATGACATCTGTTGGAATGGCTGGTGTTGCGAATGTGGGACCAGATATAGCTGGTTATACAACATTGTTTTCAGGACCATCTGATAAGGAACTTTACATAAGGTGGACATCTTTATGTGCTTTTGTTCCCATTTTCAGAACTCATCACGGAACTGAGCCAAAGAGGAACTGGAGGTTTGATAAGGATACTGAAACTACTCTGGTATTTAAGCGATGGGCTGAGGAACACATAAGGCTTGCCCCGACGTTTTATGAACTCTCTAAAATAGCTCAATCCAGGGGATATCCTATTGTGCGCCATATTTTTCTTGAGTATCCGGAAGTTGTAAAGTATCTCCCCGAGAAATTAGAGGTTATCGAACAGCAGTTTTTGATTGGTGATTCACTCCTTGTAGCTCCAATTGTAAAAAGAGGCGAAACAAAAAGAGAGGTTTTTATACCTCCTGGGATCTGGTTTAATTATTTTTCAAGAAACGAATCTTTTAGTGGTGGAGAGAATGGTAAATTTATAGAGATCGAAGTTCCTGTTGGCGAGATTTTTGTCGTCGTAAAGAAGGGAAGTTGCATTAAAGTTTTTGATCCTATCCCTCATACTCTTTTGCAAGTCAGTGCAGATGTAAAAGAGCAATTCGAAATTACAGATATTTCAAATGCTGAAATAAAAGAAATTTGTTTTTGATTTCCAACACTTCTGGTCTGGTCGCTATATAAAAATTATCATTCAGAGCTTTTCTTTTTAATCATTTTGGATTTGAATGTATTAATAATTTTGAATGTATTAATAATTTATTCTATGTATGATGAATGAAGAGTTTAGAAATATTATAGAGCTTTTTAAGAACACTGTGGATAGGTTAAAATCTAAGCCTGCTTTGCGATATAAAAGATCTGGAATTTGGCATGAGATAACTTGGGGTGAGTATTATGAGAGAGTAAAAAAAATTGCTAAAACTCTGGTTCTGCTTGGTATTAGAAAAGGGGACAGGGTTGCTATTATTGGGGAGAATAGATGGGAGTGGGTTGTTTCCGATCTTGCGGTTTTACTTTCGGGCGGAGTTTCAGTGGGGCTTTATCCGACTCTTGCTCCTGAGCAAATTCAATACGCTCTGACACACTCAGAATCTAAAGTGATTTTTGCTGAAGGTGAAGAGCAATATGACAAACTTCTTGAGATCAAAGATAAGGTTAACCTCAGAAAGATAATAATATGGGATAGAAAAGGACTTTGGGGTATAAAGGATGAATCGGTCTTATTTTTTGATGAGCTTTTAGAGCGTGATAATGAAAATCCTGAACTTGACGGAATTTTAGATGAAATATTGGAAAGAATAAAAAGTGAAATGAGTCTGGATGATGTTGCTTTCATAGTTTATACATCTGGAACTACAGGGCCACCTAAGGGTGCGATGATAACCCACCGTAATATACTATTTATGACCTCGGCGCTTCAGAAGGTTAATGAAGCAGATAGCAAGGACGAAGTCATATCATACTTGCCCTTAAATCATATTGCTGAAAGATTGCTTTCTGTTTATCTTCCAATCAGGGTCGGATACAGAGTTAATTTTGTTGAGAGTTTCGAAACCTTACTTGAAAATTTACGAGAGGTAAGACCAACAATATTTTTTTCGGTTCCACGAATTTGGGAGAAGATAGCGTCCCAGATCTATATACTCATTGATGATTCAACTACCTTTAAGAAATTTTTATGGAAAAAGAGTATAGAGATAGGGCGGGACTACGCAAAACAGGAGCAGAAGATTAGGGAGGAGTTGATTCGGAAAAGATGGGAAACAATCAAAGATCTCACGGGGCAGGGAAGACGTAGACTTACAAAAAGCAAAATCCCCCTGTGGTCCAGATTCAAATACTTTTTGGCGTATAATCTGGTTCTGAGACACGTCAAGAGAATTTTGGGATTGTCTCGAGTAAAGTACGCACTATGTGGTGCTGCTCCCTCTGCCCCCGAACTCTATGAGTTTTACAATGCACTAGGGGTTCCATTAGCTGAGGGTTATGGTCAGACAGAGTCTGCTGGTGTGATAACTATATCACGCATTGGTCTTGAAAGATGGGGATACGTCGGTACTCCCTTGGATGGCATCGAAGTTAAAATTGCAAGTGATGGGGAGATTCTAACGAAAGGCCCCCATGTCTTTAAGGGATACTTCAAGGATGACGAATTAACCTCTGAGACCATAAAAGATGGCTGGCTTCACACTGGTGATATAGGTCAAATGGATGAGTTGGGCTTTGTTAAAATTCTTGACAGGAAGAAAGATATAATAATTACTGCTGGTGGTAAAAATATAACTCCATCATATATTGAAAACAAACTCAAGTTTTCTCCATATATTCAGGATGCTGTAGTTATTGGGGATGGTAGGAAATACCTTGTTGCTTTGATTTTGATTGATGAAGAAAATGTTTCAAATTGGGCACAGAAGAATAAGATCCAGTACGTTACATTTGAAGATCTCACGAGAAATCCTGAGGTCTACAAGCTCATAGCTAAGGAGGTTGAGAGTGTAAATAAAACTTTGTCTCAAGTAGAGACTATAAAAAAGTTTTCACTTATTCCTCGCAAGCTTTACGAAGAAGAAGGGGACATAACTCCAACCAGAAAAATTAAGCGTAAGGTGATAGAGAAAAAGTATAAAGATTTGATTGAAAAGTTGTATAAAGATTGAGATCAGATTCCGGAGCTTTTTTCAAGTTTTTCAGAGCTTTTTCCTTTTTGCCTGAGTTTTGATATTTTTTCTATTCTGTTGATTGCAGATATGAAGGCTTTTGCAGAAGCAACCACAATATCTGTACTAACTCCAGATCCTGATGCTGAGATATCTCCGATTTTTAGGATAACAGAGACTTCCCCTTGCGCATCAGTACCGCCTGATATAGATTTTACTGAGTAGTCAACGAGTTCTGGTTCTGCTCCTACACATTTTTGAATTGCTTTGTATACTGCGTCAACTGGACCATCTCCTGTGGCTGAAGATTTGATTTCTTTTCCTTCTTGTCTGATGATAACTGTTGCGTTCGGCACGATCTCGGTCCCAGCAGCGATATTAACCGATACAAGCTCATATCTATCACTATCTTTTCTTGTCTTTACAATCTCTTCAAGCACAATGGCTTCTATATCTTCATCGTGGATGATTTTCTTCTTATCAGCAAGGTCTTTGATTCTTCTGTAGAGAGATTTTAAATCTTCGGGGGAGAGCTCGTACCCGAGTTCGGCAACTTTTCTTGCTATAGCGTGTTTACCTGAGTGTTTACCTATTACAATTTGTGAGCTTGGAAATCCAACGTCTTCGGGTCTCATTATTTCATAGGTAAGAGGGTATTTCAGGACTCCATCCTGGTGTATTCCTGCTTCGTGAGCGAAAGCGTTTTGTCCTATTACTGCTTTGTTAGGGGGTATTTGGACTCCTGTGATTTTTGCAAGTAGACGTGATACTGAGTAGAGTTCACGCGTGTTGATTTCTGTATAGACATCTTTGAAGAAATCTTTTCTGGTTTTTATTGTCATTACAACCTCTTCAAGAGCTGTGTTCCCGGCACGCTCTCCGATTCCATTCATTGCAACTTCGCATTGGCGGGCGCCACCTAATATCCCGCTCAAAGTATTTGCGGTTGCCAAACCTAGGTCATTATGGCAATGGACTGAAATTATTGGTTTCCCTACCTTGTAAATCTCTTCTTTTATCCTCCTTACAAGCTCATAAAACTCAAAGGGTAGGGCATATCCAACTGTGTCAGGTATATTTATAACATCCGCCCCCTCTTTTATAACTGCCTTGAAAACTTCTATGAGGAAATTGGGATCCGACCTTGTTGCATCCTCCGCCGAGAATTCCACTTCGTCTGCATACTTTTTAGCAAGTCTCACCGATTCTACGGCTTTTTTAAGAACTTCTTCCTCTGAAAGTTTTAGTTTGTATTTCATATGTATTTCGCTTGTTGCTATAAAGACATGGATTCTTTTTCTTTTTGCAAACTCAAGAGCTTCAGCTGCCCTTTCTATGTCTATTTTCTCACATCTTGAAAGTGCGCATACTGTAACCTTCTGCAGGGTTTTTGATATTTCTTTTACTGATTCGAAATCTCCTTCTGATGTTATCGGGAAACCAGCTTCTATTATATCAACTCCGAGTTTCTCCAGAGCTAATGCCATCTTCACTTTCTCGTCCAAGGTCATTGTGAACCCTGGAGCTTGTTCCCCATCTCTTAGCGTTGTATCGAATATGTAAACCTTTTCCATTGCCTTTCTCCCTATTCTTTAAATTTTCAAAGATTATATTGTATAAAATATAGGTAAAACTCAATGTAAGAATTACAATGAAGAAAATTTTTGGTTTGAAAAAAATCAGCCACAGGAGAGCCGGAGGAAGGATAAGAAGATAGGTAAGTAGCGCTCTTGACAGTTTCATATCTTTAAATGACCTGAAATTTAGTGAGCTTACTTCTAAAGATGATATCACGAAAATAATAATGATAATAGCTGTCTTGCCCCATAGAGTATTCTTGAATTCATAAAGTTCTGCTAGCATAGTTGCTGAGACTAAAGTAAAAGCTCCAAGGGGAGAACTTAATCCTTCAAAATACTCACTTCCTCTTGATTGAAAGTTTGCATTGAACCTTGCCAGCCTTATCGCAACAGCAATAAGTGGAATAAAAGCTATGATCTTTCCAAATTCTACTTCTTTGAGAAAAATAAGATACATAAGTATAGAGGGAGCAAGTCCGAATGTTATCAGATCTGCCAAGGAGTCAAATTCTATACCGAATTTTGACGATATTTTTAGAGCCCTTGCTATTCTTCCATCTAACATATCAAATATCAATCCCAAGACTATAAAATAGAAAGCTTGTAAAAATCTCCCTTCAATTGAGAAAAAAATCGACATAAATCCAGAGAACAGATTTAAAGATGTAAGGATATTTGAGATATATTTCATGGCTATACTATATTTTTATACTTTATACTATAAAATATAATTCTGGGCCTGGGGTTAAGGTGAAAGTTTTAGCACTATATAAATCTCCATCTAATGTGAAACCTACATCTTCGCTATTCAATGATTCAACTGTAACTTTTGTAGCTTGTTCATTTATTGCGTCCTGAGGTAGGATACCAAAGTAGATTAGAGGAAGAAATGATATGAGCTTCACCGTGCTACCTGCGTAGGCGATAAAATTGAAGGAGTTCTTAGATTGTGGGGCTTTGGGGAAATTTGAAAAATTTAGTCCAAAAGAGTGGATAGTTCCTGCTCCGAATATTAAAAAGTCATTTTCTTCCTGTTTTTGTATATCCCAGATTTTTATTCTTAGTTTGTGTCTTCCTGAGATTTGTCTATCTCCTTTTACCGCTTTTGCTATTGTTGTCAGGAGTGTTTTTACAGCGCCTGTGGGGCCTAGGATCTTCCCTTCGTAATAATCTTTCAGGAAATTATAGACCAGTTTACCGCCCCCGAACATAAAGCCATATAGTTCTTTGCTACCACCATCTATCTCTACCTTTATCGAGTTTCTTGGAATCACTTCAACTTCTCTGTTCCCACTTTTGAGCTTTTCTATAATCTCTGAATTTTTGGGTATCTTGAGACAAGTTGCTATTGTATTCATGGTTCCACCACGTAAATGGCCTATAATTAATGGGGTTCTGACTCTTTTTTTTGTGTAAAGATATGTTATTGTATTATGAATTGTTCCATCTCCTCCATATATAAGTAAAACAGTTTCATCGTCTACTTGAATATCTTCTATTTTTTCGTGTGGGACTATAAATAGCTCCATTGGTTTTACATTCTGCCAGATATTGTCTAGTACTCTTAAGTATGTTGATGGCTTATGATTTGAAGAAGCTTTTTTATTGTATATAAGATAGATTTTTTCAAATTTCTTTCTTTGTTTGGGATAGTTGTGTTTCATTTTGGATTTGGTTTGAGTTTTATTTTTTATCTTTGTTCCACAAATGATATTATAGCTGTTGGTGCTCCGTCTCCCGCCCTTGCTGAATATTTAAGTATTTGTATGTAGCCTCCATTTAAATTTTTATATCTTGGAGCGATTTCGGTGAGGAGTTTTTTTGTAGCGGTTCTATTCTGCAGTAAGGAGAACACAGATCTAGCTGCGTTTATAGATTGACTTGATGATGTGTTTTGAGGGTCATACTTTTTAGCGATTGTTATCAGTCTCTCGGCATATTTCCGGAGTTCTTTTGCTTTTGCTTCTGTAGTCAGTATTTTCCCATTGATTATGAGAGAAGATGCCAAATTTCGTAAAAGTAATAGTCTGCTTTTTGTAGGTCTTTTTAATTTTCTTCCTTTTACTCTGTGCTTCATAATTTTTATTTTTTACTCTTTATTCTTTTTCTCTTCTTCTAGTTTTGCGATTTCCTCATCTGTCATGCCAAGTCGCAATTTCGCTCGATTTAGTAATTCTTTTATTTCTCGAATGGATCTCCTACCGAGATTCGGTAAAGATAGTAATTCTTTTTCGCTCTTTTTGATTATCTGATGTACATATATGAGGTTATGGGATTGCAGAACTTCGATTGTTTTTCTTGGCAGATCAAGTTCTTCGATGCTCCTCTGCAAAAATTCAGCGATATTTGAAACTTTTATATCTTTTTTCATCTCCTCATATTCTCTTCTCTCAAGATATCTTTTCAGTGATTCAAAGTAGTCAGTTATGATATCTATTGATTCCTCATATGCTTCCTGGGGGGTGGTTGTTCCATCTGACCATATGTCCAGAACTAATTCATCGTAATCAGCTCTGTTGCGGTATAGAACTTTTCTGACTTCATAATTGACTTTTACTATGGGGTTGAATATCCCGTCCATTGTGATAACATCCGCTGGCAGTTCATATATATCTCTTATTTTTTCTGCTGGAACATAACCCCTGCCTCGTGCGATGAACAGCTCGCTTTTGAATTTGTATCCGGGTGCTACTTCTGTTATGTATTGCTCAGGATTCGTGATTTCAACCGGACCAGAAATATCGGATGCTTTTACAATATATGGTGAGTTGCTCTTGGTATTATCCACTTTTATTTCCGCCCTGATAAGATCTTTGCTGCCTTTTATTTTCGCTCTGACTCTCTTCAGATGTAGAATTATCATTGTGACATCATCTCTTACCCCCTCGATTGATGAGAATTCGTGTTCTACCCCTTCTATTCTTATTGCTATTATTGCTGCCCCCTCTATTGAGCTAAGGAGAATTCTCCTGAGAGAGTTACCCAAGGTGTGCCCAAAGCCACGTTCCAGTGGCCCTATGTAAAATCTTTGATACATTTTTCTTGCTGACTCAGGAACTGTTTCATCTATTTTTGTCCCCTCAGGGAATACCATATCCATCATACTTTAACCCTCCTCAGATATAGTTCAACCATTACTTATTTAAGTAATCTTCTGTGTTTTCTTTTTTAGATTTTTCTGAAATATTTTTTGACTTATGTTTGAGGAAAAAGTTCCATTTCAAAGGACACAGAAAAGATAATTTTTTCAAAGCTTTTCAGGATTTCCTCATCCTAATCCTAAGCCTGAAGTAAAGTGAAAAACTAAACATAAACAAACAAATGGGTCACGATGGAATGGTAAGGGGGCATATTAATGAGGTAATCAATTTTTTAATCAAGAAAAAATCTTCTTAGATTTCTTAAATTAAATTATATGAAAGTCAAGGATTCTTCAACTATCAGAAGGATATTACGATGGTTATTGTACTTTTCCCTCCTTTTAATTTTGCAGTGCAAAAAGCCGGATAAGAAGGTGGATGATTTTTCGTGGGGACTTGCTAATAGGGATCCCGCTATCATGGAGGGGATAGGATATATTGAGAAGGAAGATATAAGAAGAGCAAAGGAGTTCTTTGATGAGCTTGGTCAAAAGAACCCGAACCATTGTGGCTATCTTGTGGGATTCCCACTTGCTCAGATTCAGGATTATCTTGCTAAAATAAGTTCTATTATAAATTTTGTAGTGGGAGCCTACTCATCTGGTTCACCTTCAGCCCCTAAACATATTTCTGTTGAGCAAGTTGAAAACTGTGATCCAACTCTTGATAATATGTTGAGAGAGTTTATTTTTGAAATGCATAATAATACCGGAAAGGGAATTTCACTTTTTGAAAAAGCCATTGCTAATAAGTGTGAGATGGAGTTAAATTTCCCACTGAGGTTAAGTGTTGGACCGAACTTTTCTTTATATATAACTATGAATGGAAGGTTTGGAGAAGCAGAACTTCAGATAATGAATTTTATTGGGTATTGGATTTTGACACTTTCGGCAGCTATTCTGGCTCATGATTATTCAATAGATACGCTATCTATACTATCAAATATAAAGAACATAGACACTTCGAATATAGTAGGGCTCCTGAGATCTTTGGCATTTATCCTTCCAGGGTGTAGTAGAACCTTAGCTTTCCACTCAAAGGATATGAACTATATTTTTAAAATTCCAGAATTTGTTGCAAGATCTATATCTGCTGGTAGAGCCTTTCTGAAAGCCCTTGAACAGAGAAGCGGAAGTGATGTTAACTACATTTTCAATTTTAAGGATAATTCAGGAGAAGGCAAAATAGGATACTTCCCAGAGGATACTACACCAGGGCTTTCCCTTGATGAAGTGACGGTAAATATAGGAGGGAGTACTTCTGTTGGCAATGTAAAAGCAAATATTAAAGCTCTAAAAATTAAAATTCCTTATATAATAACCACTGGATTTATAGAAGAGGGGGCAAAAGTTGTAGAAAAATTGGATAGTATAATTCAGAACAAAAAAGTGGGGTGTCCAGAAAATTGTATATCTATTGCTGAACTCAACTTCTTTCTGAGACCTTTGAATACTTCGAAGTTTGATGATTTTTTAAGACTCGATATTATGAGATATTTCAGCAATCCTAAGCCTCTGAGAGAACTTTTACCATATTGGTTCCAAGACGAGGAAAGGAAATGGAAATTTGTTATAGAAGCAGAAGTTCCCCCGTCACGAAAAGATTTGACAAACTATCTTTTCAATTATGATGCACCACATTTTGAGTATCCCAAGGAGATAACATTTTACGGAAAGTACTTTACAGGGTTTTCTATCCCGCCTGATTGTGTATCACTTGAGAATG
Source organism: uncultured bacterium (assembly GCA_938036315.1). Taxonomy (GTDB): domain Bacteria; phylum Calescibacteriota; class Calescibacteriia; order Calescibacteriales; family Calescibacteriaceae; genus CALHPK01. Next base: position 125,392 of record CALHPK010000006.1, read on the forward strand.
TAAAAGAGGATTGGGTACTTGCACCTTATATTCTTTTCCAAGATCCCACATTCTCGGGAGTATTTTGGGCTCGTATGAAAAATGTTATTATTGAGCTTTGTAACACTTATGATTACGAGTATGAGGTTGAGGAATGGAAACCGACCAATGTTTATATGTTGAATAAAGCTATTGCGATTATAACTCAGAAAGCTGGTTCAATCATATCTCCTCTTACCGATCTTATCATTCAATCAGTAGAAGTGATTGAGTAGTGCTAATTGAGAGTTAAATTTAGGTTGAATTTGGGTTGAGTATCCAGTTTAGATTGGAGTCCAAATTTTTATTGGTTAAATTTTTCTGATGTGATTATCTCAATAGCGAGAGGAGTTATTTTTTCTCCTTTAGTGATTGCGATTCCGCAGTCTATTGGAAATCCTTTTTCCTTAAGTATGACTTCTACTGACTTTTCTCTGTCAACTTCAATAAGAAATGCAAAGTAATCAGGATGTATTGGTAACTCTCTTCCGATTCTGTTTACTAAAGTAAGTAGCTTGACACACTCGGGTCTTCCAAAATCGAAAATCTCGCATAGGGCTGATCTTATAGTCCTTCCAGTATATATTACATCATCTATGAGGAATACTGTAAGATCGTCTGTTGAGAAATTTATTTCGGTTCCCTTCACTATTGGGTAAGGATTATGTGATAGATCATCTCTCCAGAATGTTATGTCAAGTGAGCCCAAAAGAATGTTCTTTGATGTATCTTTCACAACTTCGGTAAATATCCTTTTTGCAAGGAGAAACCCGCCGGTTTTTATACCTATTATGCCGACTTGCTTCCCTGGGTGGTTCTCAATTATTTCTGATGCTTTCTTTATGAACTTTTCTACTATATCTGCTTTGAAAAGAAGCTCCATTTACAAATAATATTTTGTGTACGGGGGAAAAAAGTAAAATATAGAAAACTTGAGGGGGGTAGGGGGATGTGCCCAAAGGATGTTGTTTTTACAAAAATTTTGTTACCTTTATTATAATAGGAAATATGGCAAAGAAGAAAAAAATGGGAGGTAGTAAAGGAAAGGCTAAGGAGGCAAAATCTAGTAGGAAGGCACCTCAATCCTTCTTCAAAGAGTTTGAGTTAAGTAGCGAGCTATCAGAAATAGTCGGGAAGACAAAAGCGACTATGCAGGAGGTGATCAAAAATGTCTGGAAATACATAAAAGATAAAGGGTTGCAAGTCAAAAGGGAGATTAATGCTGATGAGAAGCTCAAAAAACTGTTCGGTAAAGACAAAATTACTATGTTCGAATTACCTAAAATCATAAAGCAGAATCTCAAAAAATAAAAACCGTATGGAAAAAATATTCTTAGTAAGTATATATTTTCTGATTTCATTGGTTATTGCTGTTGGATTGATCTTTATACACTATATCTTATCTGAAAAGGCAAAGCAGAATTTTCCAGATAAATTTTTACCTTTTGAAAGTGGAATGACTCCACTGCAAGATGTAAGAGGTAGATTCCCTGTTAAATTCTATGTTTTTGCTCTTGCATTTTTGATATTCGATATAGAGATCGCTTTGCTACTGCCATATATACCGGTTGTAAGAGAACTCGGATTAATTGGACTTGTTGAAGTGTTTATTTTCTTCGGCGTGCTTCTGCTTGCATACATATATGTAAGAGAAATAGCTCTCAAAGAGAGAATATAGTGATAAAATCAAAGCTTAAAGCAAGCAAAAAAAGATGTAGTGATAAATAGGGCAGAGGCAATACAGTTAGTGATAAACAGTACAGAGGCAATACAGTAGGTAAGTAGTGACACAGATATTGTGCTTATTCTCTTTCAGTAATTGTTAACTCTTACTATCTTTTCAGTAAAAATCACTTTGGTGTAGTAAGAAGGAATAGTTTTAATCAAGATGGAGGATTTCTACGCTGAGGATGTAAAAAATTTCAATGGTGACGTTGTTGAAAAGTTAGATGGCATATTTGACAAGATAAAAGCAGTCCTTAATCTTGATGTAAGATATGTAAAGGGGGTAGGACCTAACCGTGCTCAGTATCTTTATAAAAAAGGGATTTTTACAGTTGAGTCCGCACTGTTTACGATTCCAAGAGCATACGAAAATAGGGGGAATATAAAAAAGATTGCAGAACTCAGATACGGAGAAAAAGCCTTAGTTTTAGGGAAAATCATATCCAAAAAGGAGATACCAGTTTCATCCGGTAGAGTGATTCACAAATTAATTGTTGCTGATGATACCGGGGTTGTAGAATGTGTGTGGTTCCAAAAGCTGGCATATCTTGATACATTCCATGAAGATGATGAGGTTGCAATCTTTGGAGAGGTAGGTTTTTTCAGAGTTACACCACAAATATCTCATCCCAAAATAGCTAAAAAGTCTGATATATCGAAGTTGAAAGTGGGAAAGATAGTGCCGGTGTATTCTATCTCAGACAGATTTGAGTCATCTGTTGTGTCCCAGTCAATAAGGAAGATATTGGAGTTTTCACAAAGATATATTTTCAGTTTTGTAGCTCCGTCTGTAGAAAGGAAATTTGGTCTGATGCCTTTGTATGAAGCTTTACTGAAAATTCACATACCAGAAAAGTATGTCAAAGATGCCCAGGAGATAGAGATTGCTAAAAAGCGTATTGTTTTTGAGGAGGTGTACAGAACTCAGCTATCACTTCTGATGAAACGAAAATTGGTAAAAGATAAAAGGGCTCCAGAAATTTTCGTAAGCGATTCTCTTTTGAGTTTAGCATTGTCCAGTTTACCTTTCAGGCTCACAGGTGCACAAATTAAAGCTATAGAAACAATAAGAAAAGATCTGGAAGGAACAAAACCTATGTACAGGCTTTTGCAGGGAGATGTAGGTTCTGGTAAGACAGTAGTTGCGTTTTTGGCATCACTTATGGTATCTGCAGGTGGATACCAAGTTGCAGTTATGTCTCCCACCGAGATTCTAGCAAACCAGCTTTACAAAAATTTTCTGAATTTTGGAGAAAAGCTCGGTTTAAAGATTGCTCTATTGACAGGTAGCAGTAAAAAGTCCGAAAGAGCAGATATATACAAAAGTCTTAGGGATGGGAGGCTGAATATCATTGTAGGAACTCATGCACTCATTTATGATGATGAGGTGAAATTTAAGAATCTCGGCCTTATAGTAATAGATGAACAGCATAGATTTGGTGTCCTCCAGAGGTTATCAATAATTGAAAAAGGAAATGAATTCTCTCCACACATTTTGGTAATGACTGCTACTCCTATACCAAGAACAGTGGCTCTGACAGTCTGGGGAGATTTAGATATAACCATATTAGATGAGTTCCCCCCAGGTAAGAGACCGGTTCCAACAGTGGTATATTATGAGAATCAAAGGTATATGGTTGAGCAGGAGATAGAAAGAGAACTCAGAGAGGGTGGGAAAGTGTTTGTTGTGTATCCGCTCCTGAAGGATTCGGAAAAGATAGATATTCCATCAGCAGAGAGAATGTACTCTGTTTTTGTAGAGAAGTTTGGGAGTTGGGGTGTTGAACTTATTCATGGGAGGATGCCGGGGCAGAAAAAGGCCGAAATAATTTCTGCATTTGTAGAGGGTAGGGTAAGGCTATTGGTTTCGACTACTGTGATTGAGGTTGGTATTGATGTCCCAGATGCCACTTTAATTATTATAGAGCATGCAGAAAGGTTCGGACTTGCACAGCTTCATCAGCTCAGGGGGCGAGTTGGACGAAAGGATCGGCCTGGCAGATGCATCCTTGTAATTCCTGAAAATCTATCCGAGCAATCTCGGGAGAGAGTAAAAATAATGGAAAGGGAAACAGATGGTTTTAAAATAGCTGAACTCGATTTAGATATAAGGGGACCAGGTGACATTTTAGGGGTGAGACAACATGGTTTCTCCGAGCTGAAAACAGAAATGCTAAAAGACACAAAACTCATTTCTTTTGCTAGAGAAGTAGCAAAGGATTTTATATTCTCAGGCACTGTCCCCGAAAATGAAAGAAGAGTTATCTTTACAGCTTTTCAAAAGCTCCTTGGAGATAAAGCCAATTTTGTCATGTCTGGTTAGATCAGTATAGTGAACAACTAAAAATTTCTGAAAATGTTGTGTATGCTTTTATAATTCAGAACCTTTTATTGGTATGGATTTTTCTTTGAATGAGCAACAAGAGATGATGGTAAAAACCTCGGAGGATTTTGCATCAAAGGAGATAAGGCCGAAGATAAGAGAAATTGAAAAGCTTGGTGTGAAGGAATTACGTGAGAAGGTGTATGATTTAGGACTTTTTGGTGTGGAGTTTCCAGAAGATTGTGGTGGAGCTGGATTGGGAACTATTGAGAGAGGCTTGATTCTTGAAAAATTTGCTGAAAAGGGAGACGGTGGAGCAACCTATTCTATATTCTATCCACTCCTTTCAATATATATATCCTATGAGCTGGTTGAAGATAAAAAACTTACTTCTGAGCTCATCCAAGGCGCAAAGAAAATTGCTCTTGCAAAGTGTGGTTTGTATCCAGATGTGATCAAGAGTGTGGGAAAAGATTCCCGACTGGTCATAGAAGATAAATATTCAAAATTTGTATTTTTCTTCGCTCAAGACGGTGATGACTATTCTCTTTATATAACTGATAACTTTGAAATTGTTCGAGAATTATTCAGATCAGGACTTCTTTCTTCTCCCGCAAATGAAATTGTTGTGAAAAGCTCTGAAAAACTAGTAGAAAACGTTACTAGACATAAAAATTGGATAAATTTCCTCGCCAGAGTTAAGATTTTTCTTTCTGCAATATGTGTGGGGATCTGCAAGGGAGTTTCAGATTACGCACTTGAATACGCTCTGGACAGAGTGGCATTTGAAAGACCAATAGCCTATCACCAAGCTATATCTTTTATGCTTGCTGACATGGATACATTGTCGCAGTCACTTGAAGTCCTGCTTTACAAAGCTGCCTATAGCTTTGATAAAAAGAAGGAAAATTATGAAGATACTGTAACTGAGCTTTTTATCGAGACTTCCGAGACAGGTAGGAAGATTGTAGCAGATGCAGTCCAAATTTTGGGTGGACATGGGTATATAAAGGATCATCCCACTGAGAAGTGGATGAGAGATTTTGTCGAAATCATAAATGCATTTGGTAGCCCAATTTATTATGAAGGCACAATAAAGAACCTTGAGAGCTGGATATGACTTTTAAGTCGTCACTTTCTCTATAACAATAGAGAAGATAGAGAATAGTCCTTCAAGGGAAACAGAGGAAGGAAATTTTATCTCCCCTTCTTTCTCAAAATCTATTCTCAGCGATGAGAATATTGGTTTTGCCTCATCAGTCTTTGGTAAAACTTCGATTTTGTTCTCCGAAGAGTTGATTTCAAAAGGTAGATCAATATCATCCTGCTGGAGATCTATTATATTTTCGCGATTTTCAGCTCCCATAAAATCAAGAATAAGAGACACTGGATCCTTTTCCATTTCAAAGTCCTCTGATTTCTCATATTTCCTTCCATCTGTTTTTTCTTCAATGAATAATGTTTTTTCTGTTAGATATCCCTCTTGTTTATCGTAAAATACGTATGCGGAGTAGGACATCTGTTTATGCTTAGATAAAAGCTGAAGTACAAGGGAAGGGAAAAAAGAGATTTTGAAAAAATATTTTCTATTCTCTACCTTTGATGATGAAATATTGATATTCCCAATGTGAATTTTTCCTAAGGACAGAATAGACATTAGGAAATCTGGGATGTGTAAAGCCTCCTTGAGAATATTTGCCTTAGAGATTTTCAGGAACACTGAGAATGTTTTTGATATATTGGATATTGGGATCTCTTTTATCTTGATCTTATCCTTGTTTTTGTCGTCAGTTTCTCTTTTGGGTAGAGTATTCTTTTTGGTAATTTTTGCACTTATTTTTCTTTCTTTTTTTCTTTTCCCTTCCATCCTCTAACTTCTATGTTATTGAAATAAGTTTAAAATTTCACTGATATTTTTTACTTTCAAATTAGGTTCTTTTTTTTCGTTGTATATGGGCGGTGTGAAATGGCTCTTTCTTTCTTCTGATTCGAGGAAGATGGAATAGATTCCCAAAGCTACAGCTCCTGCTATATCTGTTTCTATCTTGTCTCCAATCATAACTGCCTCTGATGGTTCGACTTGATATTTAGAAAGTAGGTACTGAAAGATTATCGGGGAAGGTTTACCTATTTTTATGTATTCTCCTTTCTTGCCTGCGGTAAAGGATATCATCTCACATATTGGGATATCTCCTATGAATACTCCTTTTCTGCCCATATATTCACCTATATAGTAATTTGTGTATCCGCAGGATATGAGTTCAGCTCCTTCGAGTACGCATTCTAAAGCGAAGTTTATCTCGGTAAAGTTTATATTTCTTTTTAACCCGATAACTACAAAGTCTACAGGTTTTTGAGATGTGAGGGTTATATTTTTTTCTTGGGAAAAATCAGCGAGCAATCCGTATTCAGATATCACAAACACTCTGGCTTCTTTTCTTTTTCTTTTTACGTACTCTACGGCAACCTTTCCAGCGGTGAAAACTTCATCTCTATCGGAGGCGAGTCCAAGCTCGACCAGAGTGTCTGCGACCTTGTTCCATGGTGTTCTAGATATATTTGATAGGAAAGCGATTTTCTTTCCTTTCTCCCTTAGTTCTTTTATTACATCATTTGCTGATTGATAGACTTTAGGATTTTCGATTGATGGGATTAAAACTCCCTCTATATCAAATATGAAAAGCTTTTTATCTTTAAGACTTTTTTGATTCATTTCAATTTTTCTTCTTTTTGCTTTTTTCCAGGAAATCTTTCATTTTCGATTTTGCTTGTTCCGATGATATCAAGGCCGAGCAGAATAGGGCTTCTGTTTTCAGATTATCTTCAAAATCTCCTCCAAGGGATAGATTGCACAGTTCATTTATGTATCTTAGGGCTGTGGGATACTTTGACTCAAATTTTTTTAAGAATTTTATTGATGTGCTGATGAGTTCTTCTTGAGTTTCACAAATTTCATCGACGATACCGAGTCCGTATGCCTCTTCGGCTGAGATATGTTTCCCTTCCATTATAATTCTTTTTGCTTTTTGTGGACCTACCAATCTTGAGAGTCTTTGGGTACCGCCGTATCCTGGGATTATTCCGAGGTTTATTTCTGGGAGTCCGAGTTTTGCGCTTTTTGTGGCGATTCTGAAGGTGCAAGATAAGGCTAGTTCAAAACCACCGCCTAATGCATAGCCGTTTATCGCTGCGATAGTTATGAATTTTGAATTTTCTATCTTTGATAAGATTCTCTGACCTCTTCGCAGATACTCGTATGCCTGATGGAAGTTTTCAAGATTATAAAGCTCTTGAATGTTAGCTCCTGCAGAAAATGCTTTACCTTCTCCAGTTATGATCACTCCAGAGTATCTCAAATACCATATCTTTTCTATTACATCTTCTAACTCTGCCAAGAGTTTTGATTCAAGAGCATTTAAAGTTTCTGGAGAATTAAGCGTTATTATGAAAATTCCTTCTTTTTCGTCAATTTTTAATTTTTCGTACTGATATTGAGCTGGGCTATTTTGGTTCATTTATTTGTAATTTTATTTATTCATTCATTTGCATCTTGAATTTGTACTTTAATAACCATTTTTCCAAAATGCTTATTTTCATACATAAGTTGGTGTGCAAGGGGGGTTTCTTCGAATTCAAAAACTTGTGATACGATTGGTTTTATCTTCTTTTGGATTATGAGCTCGTTGGCTTCCCATGCGTCGTAAGCGTTAGCGAAATGGGAGCCTATTATTTCCTTCTGCCTCATCCAAAGATATCTCACATCAAAAAGCAGATTATAACCTGTTGTAGCTCCGCATATTACTATTCTTCCAAACCTATCACAGACATAAACACTTGTTGGAAATGTTTCATATCCGACATGCTCAAAGACAATATCTGGGTCGCGCCCTCCTGTGAGCTCTCTTATTTTATTACCGAATCTTTTTATTTCCTCAAATGTCTTACTATCGATGACTCCGTTTTTAGGAGCTATATCGAATTCCGACCTATTGATGAATAGTTCTGCGCCGAGTTCCCTTAGAATTTCTGCCTTGGAAGGTGATGAGACAACACACACAGGTATAGCTCCAACAAGTTTGCAAATCTGGACAGCAAAGATCCCGAGTCCCCCTGCTGCTCCCCAAATCAGAACGACTTCACCCGGTTTGATTCTTGCTCTTCTGACAAGCATTCTGTAGGCTGTAAAGTATGTGAGCCCGTAGCTTGCGGCTTCGACCCAACTCAGATGTTTGGGTTTAGGAAGAACCTGCTGGGCTTGAACAAGACAAAATTGAGCAAATGATCCCCAGTTTGTTTCATAAGCCCATATCCTCTGGTTCTTGCAGGCCATCGGATCGAATCCGTTGCACTCTGGACACTGCCCGCATGACTGGTTGCAGTGGAGAACCACTTCATCTCCAACTTTGCAGTTTTTAACCCCAGGTCCCACTTCCCACACAATACCCGATGCATCCGATCCCCCTATATGAAAATCATATCCTGTGTATTTCATTATATTAACCGGTTTACCTAAGGATGCCCAGACTCCATTGAAGTTTACTCCTGCCGCTTTAACAAGAACAAGAACCTGTCCTGGTCCTGGTTTTGGTACATCTATTTCTTCAATTTTCATTGCTTTTATCGGCTCACCTAATCTATCCGGTCGTATCACAACCGCTTTCATTTTTTTTACAGGGGTTCCAGGTTCAACATCTACTTTACCTAAAGGTAATATTTCTACTGCCATACTCTTTACCTCCAATACGAATTTTACTGGATTACTTTAATTCCTATTTAATTAATTTTTCTATTATGACCGATCTATTTTTGCAATTATTTTTAGGATGAACTTTGGTGCTTTTGTATTATTTGTGAGTTCTGAACCCGGGGCGATTGTAGGATAACCTATTGCGGGATTGCTCGGCAATTAAGAAACTCAAATCGGCAAATAAGAAACTCAAAAAAGAGTAAATCGTATTTGTATCTATTATTTATTTTTGAAAATGAGAAAAGGCGGGAAGATAATAGTACAGAAGTTTGGAGGCACATCGGTTGCTAACTTTGACAGAATGAGAAGGGCTGTAAGTCATGTTATAAGGGAGTATAGTAAAGGTAACAAAGTTGTGGTTGTTGTGTCCGCAATGGCAGGTGAGACAGATCGTCTTTTGAATCTTGGAAAATCAGCTACAGAAAAAATATACCCCGATGAGCTTGATGTAGTAGCGTCAACCGGAGAGCAGATCTCATCTGCCATATTCTCTATGATACTTAGAGAAAATGGTATAAATGCAAAGTCTTTTCTCGCTCATCAAATAAGGATATTGACAGATGATAATTTTACCGATGCAAGAATAGTAAAGATAGAAACTGATAAGCTTATGGATTTTATAAATTCGGGAGGAGTCCCAGTAGTTGCCGGGTTTCAGGGTGTCACCACTGATGGAAGGATAACTACCATAGGAAGAGGAGGATCTGATACAACAGCTGTTGCAGTTGCTTCCGCTATAAAAGCCTATATATGTGAAATATATACCGATGTTTCAGGAGTCTTTACTACAGATCCTAACCTTGTTCAGAATGCGAAAAAAATAAACTTTGTATCCTATGAAGAAATGATGGAATTAGCATCACTGGGAGCAAAAGTCTTGCAGATAAGGAGCGTGGAGATAGGGGCAAGATTTGGCATACCAATTCATGTCAGAAATACATTCTCAGATGAACTTGGAACTTTGGTGTGTTATCCGGAGAGGATTCAAGAGTTGAAAGAGTTCTACAAAATCAGTTCATTATAAATAAGTGAAGTGAATCGTGAAATGGCTGAAGCGTATCGGGTTAGGAGTTATTACTCTGACAGTAGAAGTTATTCTATGATGTCCTATATTATCGGATGTTCTATATTATCGGTAGATACTTAGTGTAAGCTGATTGGATTCAGTGTATATGTTTTAGTGTCCCAAAAACTCTACTATTGTGAATATAAGTATGGCGCCAGCCCCGAATAATGCAAAATCTTTTATTGAACTGAGAAGTGGTATAAAATCGTGTATGGCTACATAGGTGAGAATTCCAGCAGAAACTGGCGCAAAGATATGTCCAACATCAGAAGAAAAAAGTACAAGTGTAGCCCCTAGTATATTGAAAGCAGATGTCAAAAATATGAAAGCTATAGATCTTTTCTTGTTATGATCTGAGTATATGAAACTGAGAATCAATCCATCTGTTACTTTGTGAGCTAGGATAGGTAGCAGAGATACAAAAAAATTCTTTGAAAACAATAGAAAACCACCCATGAAAAATCCATCTGAAATGTAGTGTAATCCTAGTCCAGTTACAACTGTAACCCTAAAAGGATCTTCACAAGACCAGCAAGAAAGTTCATTTTCTCTGTATGTAAGGTGGTGACTTTTAAGGAAGCTCAATTTATCAAGTATGATAGATATAACTACTCCAAGGAACATAAGAGTATGGGAGAAGTTATCAGAATTATGAAGCGATTCAGGAATAATCCGTAAAAAAACTGCTGATAGAATTACTCCAGAAGCAAAGCTGAAGATTTCTTTCTTCCTTAAGATAGCAAGATTTAAAAAGAGTAAAGCTGATAGTACTGGTATAGAAAACAGTACTGCTGAGATTATAATCCATTTTAAAATTATCTCAAGCTGACCAATCATAAGATACATAGTAGATACGTAGTGTAAACTTAGTAGATCTACAATAATAATTCTAATCTATAATTAAGATTTCAATGATTCTTTCTTTTTCATTATTATGGCGTTTATTTTATTTTAATCTTATAAGTTGGGTGAGAAATTGACCATTATAGATTAAGATCTTTTGTAGGGAAGGTGCGTAGTCTATAGGTATTCCGTAGGCTATATCTTTGAAACACCTGAATTGTAGCCATTGCGGGCTAAAGTGTAACCTATCTTAGCCTTGAATCGTTCAACATGCTCTCTTCTAAAAAATTGTAAGTTCGGCGGAGGGGAATTCGCTGGTTTTACCTCTTTGAAGGGTGCATTTGAGGGGTACATCCTTTAGATTACCAACTTTGTTTGGCTTGCTGATAGGGAGAGTTTTGAAGAGAAGAATTAATTTCTCACCCGGTGTATTTAAAAAAATTTATATTATTTATTTTACTATACGTAATATCTTTTTCTTTTATAATTTTGTATGATTTCATCGGGGGTAAGGTAGGCTGGGTTCTACTCCCGGCTGTGGAAAAATGAAAAATAGATAGGTCATTAATTTTTAATTTCCCAGAGGAAGTTGAGAATATTATAAAGAGCTTGATTTATACTTGGAGAAGAGATTATTTGTATAAACTTGCAAAGTCAAGCTTTGAGCTTGCAGAACAATTTCAAAAAGGGATTTCTTTTCCTATAGATTACCAAACTATTATACCATATTTTTTTTACTTTTTCCCAAAAACTTTTTCAGCCAATGTCTTTGTCATAAAAAGTGCGCGTGATATTATAGAGGAAATCATTGCTAGTAAAGATCATATAAATATATTTGAAATTTCGGCAGGTACCTGTTCTGGGATTTCGGCTTTTCTCTATCTACTTAAAAAGCAATACATTAAGCTCGGTAGAAATATCAGGCATAATAAAAAGTTAAATATCTTCGTTCAGGATATTTCAGAGTTAGCATTAGATCTCGGTATCAAGCAGATTGAGAAATTTCTACCGATTCAGGGTTTTGATGTGTCTCTGAGAAAGATTGTGGCAGATTCAACTAAATTGAATATCCATAAGGAAGTCGGAGAGAAAGCGGACATTGTGATAATTTCTTTTTCCCTCTATGATATTTTTGGTACGTCTGTTGAGGATATGATATCTTGGTGTAAGAAGATGATGAAATATATAAGTGATAATGGTCTGTTTTTTATTGTTGAACCAGCAGTGAAGAATAGAAATTCTTTGTTTTTGATGAAGATAAGGGATGCTATGAGGGAGAATGTTATTTCGCCTTGTCCACACTACAAAGATTGTCCACTACTTCGAAGAGGGGATGACTGGTGTCATTTTGGTGTAAGATGGAAAGCTCCGGAGTATCTTGAAAGAGCTATGTATATGATCGGAGGGAGACCTCCAGATATAAACTTTTCTTATCTTACTTTATCGAAAAAATACAGGTTGGAAAATTTGCTAAAAATATCAAATGGAAGCAAACAAGATTTTCAGCATAAACCAGAACAAAATATGAAAATTATAAGGATTGTAAGTCATAGGTTAGAAGAGAAGGGGAGAATTCTTTTCTGGTCTTGTGAGGAATCTGGCAAATTTCTATATCAATTTCTCAAAAGGAATTCGTCCAAGACAGTTGAGGATGTATTCAGAATTGTCTCTGGAGACCTTATTGAAATATCTGGTGTTGTAAAAAGAGAAAATTTCTATGAAATACTACCGAACTCAAATCTAAAAATAATCTTAAGGCTCTTTGATCTTGATTAAAAATTCCGCGTTGGAACTTTTTACGCACTTGAGAAAAAAGAAGTACAAATAGAGTGTTCTTGAAAAGAATGCAGGAGGTAGTATATCTGATATTCTCTCTTGCTAAACCCTGACATACTGAATCTGCTTGCTCAAAGCAAGAACAAATTGTATAAGCAAAAACAAAAAATGGGAAATTCGGTTAAATATCAAAAAGTGGCTCTAAACTCAATATAGGAGATAAAAAAATATGGGGCAATTACTTATAAAAAGATTGTCAATAGTGGTGACGGCGGTAATTTTTCTGAGCTATGTTCTAATACAATCTGCGTGTACAAGAACAGGTAGTAAAAAAGTATCGGGTGAGGATCAGCTATCCGGAGGAATTCAAAAAATAAAGATAGAAGGGAAAGTTCAGGCGGAATCTGATTTCTTCTCGGCTTCGCAGGAGGGTATAGTAACTACTAGATTAGTAACAGGAAGAATCATAACTGCGAGGGCTCCTCGGCTTTCAGCTAAGGAAGAGGAAGTAAAGCCGGTTAGGGAAGCGATTGTTGTGTATGAGGAGGGAGGAGTATCTGCAACTTCTGATGATAATGGGAATTTTTCTCTACAGGTAACTATTTCAAGGAAGTGTCCATGTGAGGTTACAATTTCAGCCGGAGCAGTCCGGAAGGATGGAAAAAGCTATCGTGTAAGACAGAATATCACAATATCAGACGAGGACATCAAGGCTGGTAGGAAGAATGTCGGAGCTATTACTGTTCTATCATCAGGAGGAATAATAGGTAAAGTAAGACTTGTGGGGGCTGATTATCATCAAGGTGTGTATGCCTATATCCCCGGAACTGGAATGATTAGTATAACAGACGAGGAGGGTAATTTCGTCATAGGAGATATACCACCAGGGCAATATAAACTCGCAATGGAAAAAATAGGATACTCCTCTAAAATGACAGAGAATGTAGTGGTGGAAGAGGGGAAGATAACTTATGTTGGAGATTTTGAACTGCAAAAGGTGGAGTCTTCAGATGATTTTCTCAAGGGAGTGGTTAGGGAGAAGGTATCCGGAAGGGTTGTAATTGGCGCAATAATAGTCAGTTCTTCTGGCAAAGTTGCTATGTCAGATGTGCAAGGGATATTTCAAATAGGGAGCACTAAAGAAAAGCTTACCGTCTACAAAGAGGGATACAAACTAAAAGAGGTTTTCCCATCCGAGCTAACCACCAGGCAAGTTGAGATCATTCTTGAGATTGAAGATCTGAGAACTGGAGTAATAAAGGGTAAAGTGTACAATTGGAGTACATCAAAGCCTATCCCTGGGGCAACAGTGATCTCCCTACCTAAAGGAGATGCGACAGTGACTTTAAATGATGGAAGTTTTTCTCTTCAAGGAGTTGAGCCAGGAAGTTATAATCTTATATTCATCAAGAGCGATTTCCAAGTAGGTGTAGAACCGATCAGGATGCCAAATGGAGGAGTAATAGATATAGGAATAATAGGGCTTGTCCCGGATTGTCAGATGGCAAAGTTTTATGCGGATAAAGATGGAGATGGTTTTGGAGATCCTAATGAATATACCGAAGATTGTTATCCACCTTATGGGTATGTTGGGAATAAGAATGATTGTGATGATACAAGGGTTGAAATTCATCCCGGGGCAGTTGAAATTTGTAATGGGAAAGATGATAACTGTAATGGTCTTGTTGATGAGGGTGTGCAGGTAAAGTTCTACAGAGATCAAGATAATGATGGGTATGGCACATCGTTGACCTTGCCAGGAAGTGTAACTCAGGCTTGTGAGCAACCCCCAGGTTATGTAGGGAACAATCTTGATTGCGATGATTCTGATCCTAATATAAACCCTGGTGTATTGGAAGAATGTAATGGGAAAGACGACAACTGCAACGGACATATAGACGAAGGTGTACAGGTAAGATTCTACAGAGATCAAGATAATGATGGGTATGGAGATCCTGCTTCCAAGATGCAGGCGTGTACAGTACCTGTGGGCTATGTTGAAAACAATCTTGATTGCGATGATTCTGATCCTAATATAAACCCTGGCGTAGTTGAGGTAGTTGATGGACGAGATGAAAATTGCGATGGTATCCAAGATAATCTAACTTTCAGGATAGGGAATATAGCTGAAGTTTCGCCAGTACATTATATTGATTTGGCGATGGATCAAAGTGAGAGGCTTTATGTGTCAATGTCTTATACTGCATATGGGAGCTCAAGATGGTTAGATTACTTTCGAAAAGAAGTTTTGGGAGAGTGGGAGGGAAAGGGTGCTCGATACCTCGGTGCAGGTAGCCAACTTTTGTATAGTTCCTCTATAGCAGTGAAACCAGATGGAAGTGAAGTTTACTTTTCTTACCATAGTTTTTCAGATGGCTCTTGTGGGGGTGGTTTGTGTATAAATAAATATACATCGGGTGGTTGGTACGGTGACGGTAAAGGAGTAATTGTTGCGCCAAGCACGAGAAATAATGCGATAGCTTATGCTAATGGTTTTACTCATATAGTTTATGCAGATGAAACGGTGGTACACATATATGCAGACTCATCGCATCCAACTTTCTCAGAGCGAGCTTCAATTGTCTTTTCAGGTCAGGTTACAGATGTAGAGGTTTCTGCAAGTCCTGATGGAGCAACTGTGCATATGGTTGCTATTGTGATTTTAGCAGATGGGGAAAAATATCCATTTTATGCAAGGAATGCAATTCCAGGTGTTTTTTCGTCGTGGGTTACATCTCGAATAACTTCTTATACTTATGATGTTGAAAGTATTTCCGTTGCTGTTTCAGCTAATGGAGTAACTCATATATGTTTTACTGGAAAAAATACTCCACATCTTTTTTACACGCAATCTACCGGGGGTAGCTTTTCAATTCCCAACAGTATTGACGGAGAGGGACCAATGTCATCCTGTTCAATTACACTTGATAATGTTGGTTCCCCTCACGTAGCCTATTACAGTAAATCATTCAAAGATTTGAGATATGCTGTTTTGTATGAGGGAAGTTGGAAGAAATACAGAGTAACATATGTAGAATATGTTCCGTTGAATCACGGAGTCGGGATAGTGATAGATAGTAAAAAGATTCCGTATATAGCTTTTATTGGTTATAATCTACCAAGATACGCAACGCTAACAAGGAAGAATTAGATCATTATATTCTTGTCTGAGTGGAAGATTTGCAAAGCTTGAAAGTTCTGCAGAGAACTTAATTCTCACAGGAGACTAAGTATGGCTTTTGGTGAGGATGGGAAATAAAGATGAATCCAAGTTGCTATAAACTTCCCTTTTGCAAATCCATCGTAACCTCTAAAATTCCCTTTTGCATCATATACTCTAAATATCCTCTTTATTTTTATGCGATCTAAATTTGAGATTCTTCCATAGTGGAATTCGTGTCCCTTCAAAAAACTATTCCCTATTTTTATTTTCCTCCAACCTAAAGCCTGAAGTCTGTCTTCAATTGATATTTCGAATGGAAAAATTCCGATACCGCTTATTTTTTTATCTTTGTAGATTATCGATTTTGATAGAAGTTCAAGTCCTCCACATTCTGCGATAACCCTTTTGGGCTTTGAGAGCAAATTTCTGATAAGACTTATCAGATATTCATTTTTCCCTATAAGTTCTGGATATCCTCCGGGGATAATAAGGACTCCTATATCTTTGTAAGTATCAGGGGATTCGATATCTTTTTCATTGATCTCAAATGTATCAAATCCCATACTCCGGAGTATCATTATATTTTCTGGGTAGTAGAAGGGGAAAAACTTTCCGGTTATAATGGCGATGCTTTTGATTTTTTTTAGCTTCGGAGTCAGTTCCGGGATTGAAAAATCACTTCTGATATAAGATTCTGATCTTTCAAATATCTTGAGTACGGTCTTTTTATCGAAGTATTTTGAGAATGCTTCTTCAAACTTACTTTTGATTATCTTGTGCTCGTGTGGTAATTTCAATCCAAGGTGCCTTGATTTAAAATCAAATGAATTATCATATGGTAAATATCCAACAAGAGCGACTTTCTCCTTACTCAGTGATTCTTTTATAATCTTGATATGGTTTGTTGAGCTTACTTTGTTGGCTATAATGCCAGCCAGGTTTATTTCATCTTTGAACCCCTTGACAATTCCACGGATTGATTCTCCCATGCGCGAGGCATCCACACAGAGTATAACAGGAGCCTTAACCACTTTTGAGGTATAAGCTGTACTTCCTTTGTATTTTTCACCGTCTAAAACCCCCATTACTCCTTCTATTACGTTGTATTCTTTCCCGTATTTTGCGAGCAGGAACTTTACAAAACTTTCCGAGCTCATAACAATATCAAGATTGAAACACGATGTAAATTCTCTATGGTATAAAGGATCTATAAAATCAGGACCTACCTTGAATGCGCAAACTTTATATCCTAAAGATAGAAGACCAGCTTCTATGCACAAAGAAGCTACAGTTTTCCCTGAATCTGACGATATTCCTCCTACTACCACTTTTTTTAACTTCCTGTTCAATGTTGGTACCCCCTGTTCGTTACCTCCTAAGTAGTACCTCTTAGGTGGTACCTCCTGCACCCACCCAGAATCAGAAATTATTATGATTTATATATAGGAAACAGAAAATATAAAAATGACAACGATAAAGAAAATCTAGTTCGATTATAGTGAAGATAATAATGAAGATTATAAAAAGATTAACTGTAGCTATCATACAAGTTTTGGCTATAGTTTTTGTTTCTGCTTATGTTGTAGTGTTTGGTTCAGCTCAGGATCTTAGAGAAAGGTCGGGTTCTTCAAATGCTCGGGATTCACTGGATATAAGAAGAATCCTTCAATTCATAAAGGCTAAAGTAGGGGATAAGTTATCTGTAAATGTGGATATTGCTAAGTATTTTTCGAGAACACATCTTAAACATCCACTGCCGGAACTTTTTTTAGCTCAGCCTCTTTACGCAGTTGAATGGTTTACTCAATTTGGCAGGATAATCTCTAATCAAAGTGATAATTTCAAGAATATATTCTATGCGCTGGCTAAATTCTCTTCAGATATAAAAAGAATAGATATTATAGAAAATCCTGCTGAAAAGATCTTCTCTAATCCGCCCACTGAAAAAGTCAAAATCTTAAAAGGTAAATTAACAGATAAAGAACTTAGAATTACAGCTGGCTTTTCAGAATGTATCAGGGTAGCTAAGGACAAATTTGATAACTTTATATTTCAGAATCCAGAGTTTATGGTCAACCCCATTACTAAGTTTTCCGACATTAATGCACTTTCGGTCTTGCACTTTAAGTATGAAAAGATTCTGAATTTCCTTGAGGTTCTCAATACTTCACAGTATCTTTTGTTACTTTGCTTTGACAATCTCATTAAGAATATAGGAACTATTCGTAATAGCTTTGTTGCAGATGTGGGTGGCATTGCTTTTGAGGTGTACGGTAAAGAAGACGATTTTGTAGTTGTGCCAAATTCCTCAGCTGTAATAATTAATCTTGGTGGAAATGATACTTACTTTTTTTGGAGATGGGATCAAGATTTAAAACCATATGCTTCGTCTTTTCTTGTTATTGTGGATTTGGGTAAAGGGAAGGATTTATACAAGTTTTTAGGGGGGCGATCGTTGTATGTGTCTTTGATATTTGATGATGGAGGTGATGATTTTTATGACTGTACGTTCGGCTGTCAAGGTGGGGGTTTTTTTGGCTCTGAAATTCTTGTGGATGCCGATGGGAATGATCATTACAGAGCTCTTGGAGTAGCGCAGGGAGCTGGTTTTTTAGGAACCGGTATTTTGCTTGATCTTAATGGAGATGATTTGTATGAATCTATAACTTTTTCGCAAGGATCTGCAAAGATAGGAGGTGGTCTTCTGGCAGATTTTCAAGGGAATGATAGATATATTCTGAAGAAAGGAAATGAATTCCCATCTTTTCAGGATAAATCAAGGAATCTAAGTATGGGACAGGGATGCGGAACCGGGATCAGGGCTGATCACATAGAGAATTATGAATCTATCGGTGGTGGAGTTGGGTTACTGTATGATTTTTCTGGCAATGATGAATATGTGGCTGAAGTTTTCTCTCAGGGGTGTGGCTACTGGTATGGAATTGGTGCATTGATTGATATGGCAGGGGATGATAAATATACAGGATACTGGTATTGTCAAGGGACATCGGCTCACTTTGGAGTTGGAATTTTAGTAGATTCAGGAGGTTCTGATTCTTATCTATGTGATTTTCAGGGTATGGGACACGGGCACGATTTGGGATATGGAATCTTGATCGACTTCGTTCGAGATGGAAAAGTCGATTCGGATATATTCACTTGCAAAGAAAGGTGTTTAGGTATGGGACATGCAAACGGAATTGGAACATTTTTCAATTGGGGTGGGTATGATGAATATAAAGCTGAAAAGTATGCTTTTGGCGATGCCATAACAAATATATACTCCAAGCAGGAATCAATGAGAGATATAATACCTACTGTAGGAATTTTTATAGACATAGGTCAGGAATATGATAAGTTAACTATGGGAGGTGAAACTTTCGACCCGGAAGCAAGAAAAACAGAAAACAGAGGATATCTGTACAGTATCCTAATAAAGCAAGATAATCTTGAGTAGATGTGATTTTTGTAATATCGCAAATGTAATTGTGGAGATGGCAAAAGGAGGCTTGGTAGGACTTGCAGGATTGTATTTGAAATGGTATAAGTATTTTTGAAATATTTGTTTTTATAATGTAGGAATTTATAATATGTAGTAGGTATGGGGTCCATATCGGGAGTGGCACCAGCCTTACCATTCCGAATAGGACCTGGAAACCTCCCAGAGCCGATGATACTGTGCCCGCACGGGCATGGGAAAGTAGGTCGACCCCTGCCTCTTTATGATCCCTGCTCTTTATGATATACAGCATTGCTGAGAAATTTAGAAAGTGAATGCCCTAAGTGAATGCCCTTAGCACAAAAACTTAGAATGCCAGCTGATATTCGTATTTTTCATCTGACTGATATTTGCATTTTATCCAGTCGGTATTTATATTTCATCGATATTCGCATTTCATCCAAAGCGCATCAAAAAAATTTAAAATTTTATTTATGATCGTCGATGAGGTTGATTTTCTTGACTTCTTCCCCAGATTGAGACGCCTTCCACCATATGTTCTTTCAGTTGTGAATGCAAAAAAGCAGGAGCTGAGAAGAAAGGGCGCAGATGTTATAGATCTTGGAATGGGTAATCCAAATATCCCAGCTCCAGAACCTGTTGTGAGAAAGTTAAAAGAAACTGCTGAAGATCCTCGCAATCATAGATATTCTATATCACAGGGACTTCCCAGACTCAGGGAGGAAATAGCAAGAAGATATAAAAAGCTTTGGGGAGTTGAGCTTTCTCACGATGAAGAGGTTGCAGTCGTAAATGGTACAAAAATGGGATTTTTCCAGCTTATGCTTGCCATCTTATCTCAAGGTGATACTATTCTGGTTCCAGAACCAGCATATCCTATTCATTTATATGCTCCAATTATAGCTGGAGCAGATGTCAGGACTTTCTCAATGATAAATGGCTTTGGATTCTTCGAGAATTTAGAAAGAGTCCTGAGAACAACCTATCCAAAACCTAAAGCTATAGTGGTATCTTTCCCCAACAACCCAACATCAAAATGTGTTGATCTAGAGTTTTTTAGAAAACTTGTCGATTTTGCTATTTCAGAAAGAATATGGATAATTCATGACTTCGCTTATGCTGACATTGTTTTTGAAGGATATAAAGCCCCATCTATCTTGCAGGTTGAGGATGCAAAAAAGGTAGCTGTTGAGTTCTACTCTATGTCAAAAGGATTTTCTATGGCGGGATTCAGAGTTGGTTTTATGGTTGGCAACAGATTTCTCGTTTCTGCCCTACAGAAAATAAAAAGCTGGATGGATTACGGAATATTTCAACCTATCCAGATAGCTTCAATTATAGCTCTGAGGGAATGTGAGGACTATCCAGAAAAAGTTGCCAAAATATACGAGTCAAGAATGAAAGTCGCCGTGGATCTGTTATCTAAAATGGGTTTTGAATTTCAGAAACCGCAAGGTAGTATGTTCATTTGGATAAAGGTTCCCGAAGAGTTCAAAAAGCTCGGTTCAGCAAAATTCTCGGAAATGCTACTTGAAAAAGCTTTTGTAGCAACATCCCCAGGTACTGGCTTTGGTCAGTCTGGAGAGGGATACATAAGAATTGCACTTGTTGAGAATGAAAAAAGAATAAGACAAGCAATGAGGGAGATCAGAAAATTGATAAACGGTGTACACAAATCTGATATAGATGAAATATAACTGAAGTATTAGCACATTTATGCATCTTCGGGAGCTCGTAGAACAACTCTACAGTATGAGAGATTCTGGATCTGAAAAATCGGATGTATTTGTAGCCATCGCTCCGGGGAGGATAAACTTGATAGGAGAGCATACAGATTATAACGAAGGCTTTGTTATGCCTGTTTCAATTAATCTGCATACAATTGCAGTTGGAAGCAAAAGAAAAGACGATAAGCTAAAGGTGAAAAGTCTTAACCTTAAAGAAGAATACGAGAAAAAGATATGGGATCTCAAACCATCTGGAGATTGGCACTCATATGTGGAAGGCTGTATTTATCAATTGCTCAAAAGGGAATATCAGGTAAGGGGGGTTGAAATCGTCCTGTGGGGAAATATCCCTCTGGGCGGGGGGTTAAGTTCATCTGCGAGCTTAGAAGTTGCGGTTGTCAAGTTGATCTCTGAAATTTTTTCACTATATATTGATAGCTTGGAGATAGCTCAAATATCTCAAAAGGCAGAAAATGAATTTGTAGGAGTTCCTTGCGGAATTATGGATCAGCTCACAGCTGTTTTCGGTGAAAAAGGGAAAGCCCTATTTATTGACTGTAGAACTTGGGAAATCCAGAAAGTAGATTTCCCATCCGACTACAGTATTATTGCTGTTGACTCTGGAGTAAAACATCAACTATCTTCATCAAATTATGCAAAGAGAAGGCAAGAGTGTGAGGAGGCAGTCAGAATTATCAAAAAAAATAAAAAAAATTATGATATAAGCTCATTAAGAGATGTAAATGAAGATATACTTCGGGAATTTGAAAATCGTATGCCAGAGGTAATATTTAAGAGAGCAAAATTCGTAATAGAAGAAAATACAAGAGTTATAAAATTTAAGGAAGCACTGGGAAAAAAAGATAGAAATAATATTTTCGAGCTTATGAAAAACTCTCATCAGGGGCTCAGAGTGCAGTATGAAGTCTCTTGTGAGGAGCTTGATTTTCTCGTCCATAACTCGTGGGATTTCAAATATACGATCGGGGCTAGAATGACAGGCGGAGGATTTGGAGGAAATATCGTTGCACTCATCGAAAAAGGTCATGAAGATGAATATACTATTTTCATATCAGAAAAGTTCAAGCAAAGATTCGGTACAGTTCCAAAAATTTATTTTCTTGAGATTCAAGATGGTGTAAGGGCTTTCAAGATAAACGGAATGGAGAAGGAATAGGAGAAAAGTCAAGAAAATATGATAGGTAGGAGTTTGCAAAGCTATTCTATGCTTGACTAAATTGCGCAAAGCAAAAAGTAAATTAATTTAGAAATAAGGCGGTTATGTACA
The DNA here is from genome assembly GCA_938036315.1 of uncultured bacterium. Lineage (GTDB taxonomy): Bacteria > Calescibacteriota > Calescibacteriia > Calescibacteriales > Calescibacteriaceae > CALHPK01. The sequence goes on from CALHPK010000006.1 coordinate 147,528, forward strand.
CAGAAATAGAGAATAAATTCAGAAGGTATAGACGGATTATCAAAAAAATATATGATGCTGGTATGGGTGGGATATTTGAAAAATATCTTTTGTCGCCTGAGGCAATTGAGAATTTTTTCAAATCCGCTAAAAAGATAGATTTTGGGAAAATTGAGTTGTACAGAAAGCTAGCTTTGAATCCCAAACCGTATACTACTATCCATAGGGTTGAGAATCCTCAAGCTCAGATCCCTCAGTACGATGAATTTGGAAAGAAGTCTCTGAAGGATGGTCTCTGGTGTGTGATAACTTTAGCCGGCGGATCAGCTACGCGCTTCTTCTCCGAATCAGAAGAAAAACTATCTATCAAATCAAAAGGATTATTTCAAATAACGAAGAATCACTCGTTTATGGAAATATTTGCAGGAGAAATTATATCAAAGGCAATCATATATGGTAAGGTTCCTGTCTGGATTGTTCTTGTTAGTGAGATAACTTATGATGAAGTAGAAAGTTTCCTGCGGAATTTTTGGTTCCCATCTGAACATATATTGATTCTAAAGCAAGGGTGCTTACCAAGATTTGATTCTGAAGGGCTACCTATAATATCAAAAGATGGAAATATGATACTGACTGGTGATGGGCATGGTGGAGTTTTTTTTGCGCTTCTCAGAAAAAGTGAATCTGGAGAAAGCTATAAACAAATTCTTAAATCGCGGGGAATAAAATTTGCGGTTTTACACAATGTTGATAATATTCTTTCAAGACCTCTTGACGAAAAAAGGCTTGATTTTCACATAAGGAAAAATGCTCTGTTTACTATCTCTTGTGTCAAAAGGAAAAATATAACCGAAAGGGTAGGTATCCCTCTTTATCTTGTAGATGAAAATAAAATCTCGGTTATGGAGTACAGCGTTGCAGATCCAAAGATATTCTCGGCGGTAAAGGAGGACGGTTCTCCATATTTTGATCTTGCTCACATAAATGTCAATCTATTTTCTTTGGATGTAGTATCAAGGAGGTATCTAAAATATCTGAGACCAGTTATATACACAGGGAAGATAGTGGAGGTTGACGGGAGAAGAGTCGATTCAACCACTATTGAATACCTGAATCAAGCAATAGTAGAATGGCTCCCGCCCAGCAAAGTAGCCATATGTCTTCTTGAAAGAGAGGAATTTTACTCTCCTACAAAATCAATCAAAGGTGAAGACTCTGCCGAAGAATCAAGGAATAGATACTTGAAATACACAAAGCGTCGGCTTGAAAGATTTGGATTATATATCCCACAAAATTCGTATTTTGAGATTGCTCCCTACATCCTTTTCGCAGATGAATTTATCTCTAAAATTTTTGATTTTTCTGGATGGATCATAGAGGACGAAACAGAATTCTATTTCGGTATTTTTTCTCCATTAGATTCATATCCTATATTTTCTGGGGATTTTAGGCTTCTGAAAGGAAGTTCATTTATAGTTCGCACAAATTATCCATTTGGAGATATTGTTCTTTCTGGGTTTGACAGAAGAAGTTTCCACTGTGAAAATCCTCCAAGAGTTAAGATAGGTAGGGGGGTCTTGGTAAAGCCAGGAGCGAAATTTTATGCTGAACTTGAAAAAGGTTCCACCCTTGTTATTCCTCAGAATTTTGTTATAGATGATGATATAAAAATTTATGTTAGGAGTGGAGAAAAGGTCTTTTTGTGAGCTTTGATCAAGGTCTGCCGACCGAGGTTCTGACGACCGAGGTTCTGCCAACCAAGGTTTGCCAAACTTTTTCATATTGCATCAAATACTGCAATTATGAATAGCATTTATTTAGTATGGATTATGCGGAAGATGTACTGAAATACTCTTATCTTGAGGGGAAAAAGATCGTCTTGGGGGTAAGTGGGGGTATATCTGCGTACAAATCTGTTGAGCTTTTGCGTATGTTTCAGAAAGCCGGGGCAGATGTGCAGGTTGTTATGACAAAGACAGCAACCAAATTTGTGTCTGAGTGGACTTTTGAATCTCTTACTGGGAAGAAAGTTTATGTTGAGTTTGAGGGTATGGAGCATATATATGTTCCGCATTCTGCAGACCTTTTTGTTGTCGCGCCAGCTACTGCTAATATCATAGGAAAGTTTGCAAATGGAATATGCGATACTATGCTCTCAACTATGCTTATAGCTACAACATGTCCGGTTGTTATTGTTCCATCTATGAATTGGGCGATGCTGAAAAATCCTGCTGTTTCTGAAAATATCAAGAAGATTTCAGAGAGAAATGGATGTATTGTTGTTGAGCCGGAGGAGGGAGATTTAGCCTGCGGAGAAAGGGGGGAGGGAAAATTTCCACATCTTGAGAAAATTTTCTTCTGGTGCGAGTATGCGTTAGCTCCAAAGAAGTTCTATGGTAAAAGAGCTGTGGTTACCGCTGGACCGACCAAAGAGTTTATAGATGATGTAAGATATATATCTAATCCTTCTTCTGGACTTATGGGGTATTTGGTGGCTCGTGAAATTGCTCTCAGTGGAGCGCAAACCTACCTCGTTTCAGGAGCTGATATCCATTTTCAAGATATAAATTGTTTCGCAGGATTTTCTAAAGTTGTGTCAGCTGAAGATATGTTGACTGAGGTAGAAAAACTCCTTCCAGCAGATATATTTGTTGGCGCCGCTGCTGTTTCAGACTTCAGACCAAAAGTAAGAATAAAAGGGAAAGTTAAAAAAGAAAGCGTTGGAGATGAAGTATTAGTAGAATTCATTAGAAATCCCGACATAGTAAATTCTGTTCGCCAGGGAGTAAAGATCTTGATTGGGTTTGCCCTCGAGTCAGAAGATATCCTAAACAATGCTCTATGCAAGCTCAAAAGCAAAAACGTAGATCTTATAGTTGCAAATGATATTCGGACATTTGGAAAATCTGAATCAGAATTCATTATTATAGATAAAGAGAATGTTGAATCACCTGAAAAAGTGGTATCACACAAAAGGATTGTTGCAAGAAAAATAGTTGAGAGGATAGCTGAGAAAATGGAGAAGGCAGAAAAATGCAAAGATATAAAACATTAAATTCTTATCTTAGAGAGAGATTCGGGCAGAGGGTATGGCGTATTTCTGTAGATGGTGGTTTCACCTGCCCTGTAAGGGATGGAACAAAAGGTTGGCGTGGATGTATATTTTGCAATATAAAAAGCTTTACTCCTCCTTATGCTGAGAGGGTAAAATCGGTAAGGGAGCAGGTAAAGTTTGGCGTTGAGCTCATCAGAAAACATAAAAAAGCTCAAAAATTCGTGGTCTATTTCCAGCCATACACAAACACATACGCAGAAGTTGAAAAACTTAGAAAGCTCTACTATGATGCATTAGAAGCAGATGAAAATGTTGTAGGTTTATTTATAGGAACAAGACCTGATTGTCTGCCGAATGAAACAATAGACCTTCTTGATGAGATAAATAAAAGGACATTCCTTGTTGTTGAATTAGGACTTCAGACTGCAAATAACAGAACTTTGGAGATCATAAAAAGAGGACACACTGTTGAAGATTTCGTGGAAGCAACATATAAACTTCACAAAAGAGGAATAAAGGTTCTTGCCCATGTTATAATAGGTTTGCCGGGAGATACTGTTCAAGATTATATAAATACTGCAAAATTGTTAAATGATCTAAAGATTTTTGCTGTCAAAATTCACCCACTTCATGTGGTAAAGTTTACAGAGCTTGATTTGTGGTACAGGGAGGGAAAATACATACCTCTTGAGTTTGATGAGTACATCAATTATGTTGTGGAGTTTATTGCTAATTTATCTCCGAGCATATATATAGCGAGACTTACAGGGGAGGCGCCTGAGAAATTTTTAGTCGCTCCATTATGGTGCAAGGATAAATTCAGAGTTTTGGATGGAATTGCAAAGAAACTTGAAGAACTTAACATATTTCAGGGGTCAAAAATTCAGCAGTATGAACTCAGAATACAAAAAAATTCTTGAAAAACTTGATCAGCAAAGATTCAAGCTTGCGCAAATTCCATCACCTATAGAATTCAGAAAGGATATATCAGCTGAGCTTGGGTTCTCTTTCTTCATAAAAAGAGATGATATACTTGGGATCTATGGCGGAAATAAGGTGAGAAAGCTTGAATTTCTGTTCAAGGATGCAATCAGGAGGAGTAAAAAACTTTTTGTTTTTGGACCAACTGGTTCTCATCATATTATCGCAAACCTCATATACGGAAAAGACATCTTCGATGGAATAACTTCTGTGGTGTTCCCAACATTTTTATACAAGGTAGGTGACACATATGTGAGGGAAAATTTTAAGATTGTGAAAAGGCTTTCTAAAAGAGTTATTTTTACACCAAATTATCTGATAGCATTCGTCATTGCGTATCTGTTATCTGTGGTTCAGAGGGGTTTTTTAGTCCCTCCTGGTTCGACTTCTCCTAGATCTTCGTTAGGATTTGTTTTGGCCTCATTTGAGATAAAAGACGCTGTGGAATCTGGACAGATTCCGGAACCTGATTTTATATTCCTGCCAGCCGGAACTTGCGGAACACTAGCTGGACTTTCTCTTGGGAATTTGATTTGTGGCCTGAGCTCAAAAGTTGTAGGGGTTAGAGTTGTTGAGAAAATCATGTGCAATTGGTACATTGTTAGAAAGCTCATAAAGTTGACATTTACACAGATAAGAGAACTTTCACCATCTATATCCAAACTTCCTGATGATATCAACTTTGTATTGCTTGATGGTTTTATAGGAAAGGGTTATGGTTATCCTACCGAAGGAGGTCAGAGGGCTTTGGAATTTTTCGCAAGATTTGGAATAAAAGCTGAAAAAACTTACACTGCTAAAACTTTATCTGCAATTTTGGAGCTCAAACAAAAGCTAAGAAACAAAAATGTTCTTTTCTATTACACTTTAAACACAATTGAGAATTTGAGGTTTTGAATTAAACTATAAATTTTTAAATTTTTCTATTTTTCTTTATACTTAAGAACTAAAATTGGAATTATGCAGAAGGTAGGGATAGTCGGTCCAGGAATTATGGGAACTGGTATAGCTTACCTGTGTGCGTCATGTGGGTTTGATACGCTCTTGTGGGGAAGATCGCAGGATTCCGTGAGTAAAGGAAAACAAAGGGTGGAGAAAATAATAGAGGGTGCTCTAAAAAGGGGAAGGCTCTCTCAGGACGAAGCGGAGAAAGTAAAAAACAAGGTGGAATACACTACCGATCTTCATCTATTAGGGGATTGCGATATCGTTATTGAATCAATAGCGGAGGATGCTGATCTAAAAAAGGAAATTATAAAAAAATTGAGTGTGATATGTAGACCTTCGATAATTCTTGCGACAAATACTTCTACAAAATCTATTACGGAACTTGCCAGTGTCTGTTCGTATCCTGAAAGGTTTATAGGGGCACACTTTTTTAATCCTCCTTATATTATGAGGCTTGTTGAGGTTGTGAAAGCTGTACAGACATCAGATAAAGTGGTGGGAAAAACCGTTGAATTTGCGAAAAATTTGAAGAGAGTTCCGGTTGTTCTCAAAGACTATCCGGGGTTTATAGTGAACCATCTTCTTGTACCTTTTTTAAATCATGCTGTGCATATGCTAGAAGCAGGGGAATCAGCTGAAAATTTGAAAAAAGTGACAACTTTAGGGCTTGGACATCCTATGGGGCCGATAGAGCTTGCGGACTTCATAGGTCTTGATGTTGTAGAAGCGATGGGGGATACCCTGTACGAGAAATTCAAGGATCCTAAATTTAACCCTCCTATATCTATTAGGAATCTGGTGAAAGCAGGTTATTTAGGGATGAAAGCAGGCAGAGGATTGCTCAGCTACGATGAAAAAAAATAATTCTGAAAATCCTGAAAAACTCTTCCGACATAGCAAAAGTGTTTATCTATCTTATACTTACTTATTTCCTGAGGAGGGAATATTATTATGGCTAAGTTAAAGTTTGAAAGGAAGAAACCTCACTTAAATGTGGGAACGATAGGGCATGTTGATCATGGCAAAACAACTCTTACATCGGCTATAACATATGTGCTGTCTAAAAAAGGGTTTGCTCAATTTTTGGCCTATGAGCAAATAGACAAAGCACCAGAAGAAAAAGCAAGGGGACTCACAATAAATATATCTCATGTTGAGTATGAAACAGATAAAAGACACTATGCTCATATAGATTGTCCAGGGCATGCTGACTATGTGAAAAATATGATAACTGGAGCTGCTCAGATGGATGGTGCTATCTTAGTTGTTGCTGCTACAGATGGTGTTATGCCACAAACAAGGGAGCATGTTCTCCTTGCAAGACAGGTTAACGTCGGGCATCTTATTGTATTTATAAATAAGGTCGATGCTGTTGATGACCCGGAACTTGTAGATCTTGTAGAGGCAGAAGTTAGAGATCTTCTGAAAAAATACGGTTTCCCCGGTGATCAGATCCCAGTGATAAGAGGTAGTGCTCTGAAAGCTCTTCAAGATGATCCGGAAGCTATAAAATCTATTGAGAAGCTCCTTGAAACTATTGACGAGTATATTCCTGATCCTATAAGGGAGGCCGATAAACCATTCCTTATGCCAATTGAAGACGTTTTCCTCATACAGGGTAGGGGAACTGTTGCTACCGGAAGGGTTGAGAGAGGAACGTTAAAGCCGGGGGAAGAAGTTGAGATAGTCGGTGGATCAGATAGACCAATAAAGACTGTTGCAGTATCTATTGAGATGTTCAGAAAGATTTTAGATGAAGCTCTGCCAGGTGATAATGTTGGTATACTCCTGCGAGGACTATCGAAAGATGAAGTATGGCGTGGTCAGGTTATTGCAAAGCCCGGTTCGATAAAGCCTCATAAAAAGTTCAACGCCCAGGTTTATGTTCTCACTAAGGAGGAGGGTGGAAGACATACTCCATTTTATTCGCATTATAAACCTCAATTTTACATAAGAACCGCTGATATTACGGGAGAGATTACTCTTCCAAGCGGGGTCGAGATGGTTATGCCTGGAGATAATGTCGAGCTCACAATTGAGCTGATTGAGTATGTTGCTATTGATGAGGGATTGAGGTTCGCTATTAGGGAAGGTGGTAGAACTGTCGGGGCAGGTGTTGTCACAAAGATTTTAGATTGATCCTGATATCAGATAGTTATGCCACGCGAAATTATTGAGCTTGAATGTTCGGAGTGTGAGCGAAGAAATTATTCCACTACCAAAAATACTAAGGTCAAGAAGGAGAAATTACAGCTCAGGAAGTTCTGTAAGTGGTGCAAGAAACATACGATACATAAGGAAGTTAAATAATCGAAAATTTCTAGTATATAGGATTAATGTTTATTATAAAGGGGTAGTAGGTCCGTAGCTCAATTTGGCAGAGCACCGGACTCCAAATCCGGAGGTTGCAGGTTCAAGTCCTGCCGGACCTGCCCCTAAGATGTATGTGGAAAGTAAAGCAAATGCTCTCTGAGTCCATATCAGAGATGAAAAAGATAGATTTCCCTAATCAAGAGGCAACACGTATTACTACGATTGCTGTCATCTTTATGATTTTTTTAGTATCTTCCATAGTAGGATTGATTGATTTTGTGTTCTCCAGAATATTCAAACTGATATTCTGAAAAGGGGATAGATGGATATGGCTGATATAGAACATACTGATGAAAATTCTTTAGATCAAGAATCTGCTCAGGAGCAGATACAAACTCAGCAGGAATCAAGCTCCAGTCCTGAAGAAGAATATAAATGGTGGATTCTCAAAGTAAAAGCTGGTAGAGAAGATTTTGTAAAAAAAGAGATAGAAAAGCTTATAGAAAAAGATGAAAGGTTAAAGGAGGTTTTTGTTCCAGAGGAGGAGGAAGAAAAATCAAAAAAGAAAACCAAGGAAGAGGAGGGTAAAATTGGTAAGAAGAAGAAAATGCTCCCCGGATATGTATACGTCAGGATGAAGCTTGATCAGGAGGTTTGGAACGAAATAAAAGCTATCCCAGGAGTTGGATATATACTTGGAGAGAGGGGAGTTCCTTTTTCGGTTCCTTCCGATAAAATAGAGTCACTGAAGGTGAAATCGGTTTCTGGTGAGATATCAAAAATATTTAGTATATCTGTGGGGGATAGAATCAGAATAAAGGGAGGTCCATTTAAGGGGCTTTCTGGAGTGGTAGAGTATATAAGTGATGATAGGACAAAGGCAAGAGTGCTAATATCTATTTTCGGAAGACAGACTCCTTTAGTTATTGAGACAGCTCATATAGAGAAGGAGGCATAAAGTTCTTAAGAGGCATAAAGTTCTTGATAAAAAGTGTAATTTAATTCCATAGGTGTGATGATAAGGTATGAAGTTTTGGGATTCCTTCACGATGTATTAGCCTTAAATTCTGTTCCATTTATTCCACTATATTTTATTCTGCTAGCATCAAAAGGGGACATTGTAAGCAGAATAAAGCGGGGGGTTCTTCCAAGATTCAATAACAATAAGATTTTTTCAGATGTGGTGATCCATTCATCATCAATAGGTGAAACCAAAAATGCTGTTCTTTTTTCTCAGATGTTACGGCGGGAATTTCCGTATGCTGTGGTTTCTCATTCAGTTTTTACAAGAACTGCTGAAGAGCTCTTTGGACCCAAAGTAGGTGCTAAGGCTATTCCACTCCCCTTTTTCATATTTATGAGAAAGTTTCTTAGTCCGTGTTTGAAGCTTCTTATCATATTTGAGAAAGATTTGTGGCCTGGGTATGTCATCGCGGCTAAAAGTCTTGGAGCCGGAGTTATTATCGTAAGTGGGAAAATATCATCAACAACTCAGAAGATCTGGAGTTATTTCCCTATTATAACATCTATGGTAGATTGTGTATTTTCTGCAGATCCCCCTGAAAAATTCAGAGGGGCTGGATTCCCATATGTGGTTCCGTCTATAAATCTCAAAAATATTATCTTTCTGAAAGCACAGGCGGGGGAGAAATTTGATTATAGTAAAGAAGAAGAAAAGAAAATAGTGGTAGCGGGTATATCTTTAAGGGGGAATACTGAGATAGAATTTCTTTTGAAATTTTCCTATGAAGTTCAGCAGAGGTATGGATATAAAATTTCTGTTTTTCTTGCTCCAAGGCATAATTTTTCAGAAGCGGAAAATTTTCTGCGCAAAAGAGCTGTCAATTTTATCAAATTTTCTGAATTTGTTAGTGGATCTGGAGAGGGGATCAGTAAAGAAAAGCTGTTTAGTTTTTCTATGCCTCATTTTATCTTGGTGGATGGATATGGTGAGGTTGAGAAGTTTTTGCCAATATGTGATTTTGCATTTGTGGGAGGAACGATCTCAAATTTCGGTGGACACAATGCTCTTGAGCCAATTGCATTTGGTGTCCCAACAGTGGTTGGACCGCACATCTGGAATATAGAAAATCAGGATGAACTTATAAAAGAGCATGTTATAAATATTGTAAGAGCACCTTCTGAATTTGCTAAACTTGTAAAGTTGAGAAAAAAACTGAAATCATATGTATTAGAATTCTCGAAAAAAAAGAAAGAAATTATATATGTAGAGATCAAGAAGATATTCGATTATGTTGGCAAGTACTTAATTAAATAGTAATATTTAGGGAATCACCTGTAATAAACAGGAAATTTTAAAAGATTTATTAGATTGCAAAATGCAACAATACCAGAAATTCCGATTTGTATATACAGCATAACTATAGTGATTTGAATATGGGTGCGCAATAATGCATCCTATATCACAAAAATTCGTCAAGAAAGTAGATTTAGTCATTGGTAAGCTAATCATAAGGCTGATGTCAAGAATTTTTCGCAAAAGGATATCTATTGGTAATGTAAATTCTATCTCATCAGATTCTCCAAGAATTCTTATCATAAGACCGGGTGGACTTGGAGATGCTATACTCTTGACTCCTGCGGTAAGGATGTTGATTGAAAAAATTCCATCAGCAAAAATTCACTATCTTGGTGAAAAAAGAAATATAGAAGGAGCTAAGCTTTGTTATGGTGATATTGTTGAAGAGTTTTTCTTGTATGACAGCATCAGATTTATTCCCTTTTTGATTTTCAATATCAAAAAATATGATGTAGTTATCGACACTGAACAATCTTTCCTGCTTCCAGCTGTTGTGGCGAGAATAGTTGGGAGGGTAGTTTTCGGCTTTGATACGACGGAGAAAAAGAAAATCTTAGATGAATCTTGTGATTATAGATTTTTTTCTTATGAGGCTTTTGAATTTTTTAGATTATTTAGTAAGGTTGTTGAATTCATTTTGGATAAAAAAGAGAAAGTAGGTGAGCAAGGGAAGATAAATAAAGAGAGTGTAATTATTAAAAGAGAGGATGTGAGTTGGGATGACATAAGGAATTATTTGAGGATTTCTTGCGATTTTAGGGATAAGCATTTCAAGTTATCTAAAATTCTCGTTGCTCCATTTACAACCAAGAGAGAAAAGATGTATCCTGAAATTCAGGGGCTTGTTGATATATTGAAGAGTAGATTTGGGGAGGTTGTGGAAGTTATTGGTGATAGGAAGCTTAGTATGGAGGAGGTTGCCTATAAAGTTATGAATTCAGAGATTTTTATAAGCGTTGATACTGGGATTATGCATTTTAGAATTTTTTCAGGCAGACCGTACGTTGTGATATTTGGTCCAACAAATCATCTCAAGTGGGCTTCGGCATTTGCTACAGTTGTAAGAATGAATTTATGGTGTTCCCCTTGCTCCAAATTTGCTGAGGTTCCGCCTTGTCCAAGAGGGCAAATTTGTATGAAAATTCCGGTAGATCAGATACTTGCTCAGGTTGAAAGGCTTATGAATTGAATTATCTTTTCGCTTTTATAGTGGGTGGTAGGATTGCTTGCTTTATTCCGAATAGAGCTTTTTTTAGCTTTCTGATGGCTTGTCTTTCTAGCTGTCTTACTCTCTCTCTTGTTATGTTCAAAATTTCACTGATCTCATCGAGGGTAGCTTCTCTGCTGTAGATTAATCCACATCTTAACTCCAAGATCTTTATTTCTCTGGGAGATAAAACTTTTTTCATAATATGTCTTATATTTTTGATTTTATTTAATTTTTCGATGCTATCCAGGACCTCATCATTTGAAAGAGAATCGGGATCTGAGATAAGATCATCTAGTTTATATCTGTCTTCATCTTGGTTTAAGTAACATGATTCAAGGACTAAGGGTTCTTTACTGATTTTCATAACAAATTCAATTTTCTCGCGAGAGATTTTCAGGATACGGGATAATTCTGAAATATGCGGTTCTCTTCCGTTTGTCTGAAAGAAATTCCTTGTCGCTTTTGTCACTTTATTTATGATTTCGACTATATGTCCTGGTACTCTGAATGGATGAAATCCATCATTCATTGCTTTCATTATTATCTGTTGCATCCAGGGTACAGCGTAGGTTGAGAATTTTGTTCCGCGTCTCCAATCGAACTTCTCTATAGCTTTAGCGATAGCCATATTTCCTTCCTGAATAAAATCCATAAGTTCTGTGTTCTGCATATTGTACTTGCGCGCCACGGTTACAGCTAATCTGAGATTTGATGAGAAGATAGTATTTGTTTCTTTTGTGAGTTTTTTTGATAGATCGCTTACTCTTCTGAGCACTTCTTCTGCCTTTATGATTTCTTTATTTTTCATAGGGGATAGCGGGTCACGCCTTAGTTCATTATGATACCATTCATGTATGTGCCTTTTTACATGATGAATAAGTTCGAGAGTAACTCCGATCTGATTTTTCAGAACTGCTATCTCTGAAAATTTTTTCTCTGCCTTTTTGTACTGTCCCATCTTCTCGAGGATTTTTGCAATTTTGTAAAGATTGATCATCTTTGTAAGAGCAAGCTTTATCTTGCGTGCCAGTTCTATTCTCACCTTTTTATATGTCTTTTTTTCAAGATTTGCGTAGTGTGCTTTTGTGATATCGAAAAATTCTGTAGGGATTTCTGCTGTTTCTATCATCTCATCGAGTATTCTATCGACTTCACTCCAAGCCTCTGTCAGGCTCATAAGTTCGCACAAGATGGACACGATATATTTCTCGTTTCTTTGGAATACTTCTCTTTCGTCTTTTGGAGATAGGAGTTTTGACTTCCTAAGTTCATAAAAGTATGAAGAGAAGTAATCTTTTCCCCCATTTAATGGAACAGGTTTTTTTGCCATACCTTTTCCCTCCTTTTATTGTTTAAAATTTCTTTTTAGGTTTACCTCTGCGATACCCTTCAAGATAGGAAAGTTTTTTTAGCATGTTAAGATAGGCTTGTTTTTTGATTGGATCTTTAACTGCCTGTCGGGCGAGCTCGGGTAGTTCTCTTCTTATTTTCTCTATTGCGAGCCTTTGCAGGGTGCTTTCTACAAGATTTTCCCAACCGATTTCAGGATACTCTCTGTGTTCAATAAGTATTTCCATAAGAAGTTTTCTTGAGTTCTCATCTGCTAAGCTAATTGCGAATTCAAGATTCCCATCAGCTTCAAGTATCACAGAAAGAGCCTGTTTTACCTCTTCTGAAGATATGTATTGAATGTATTCTCTGACAAATCTGATGGATTCTGGGATGAAAGTAGCAAATCTTAGTATTTCTAGTTCATACTCTGGAATATCCTTGCGTATGAAGTTCTGCGGGTGATTGATGGGAACAAAAGGTTTTGCAAGTTTTTTGATGTCTGATCTTAGTGCTGATGATTGGATATTAAGTTTGGATGCTATCTCGCGGATGTATATTTCCGCCTGAGTTTCTGAGTCACTGTATATAATACTTAGAAGTGACTGGACTTTAGCCAAGGCTTGTGATAGTAGTATTTTATCATTTTTTTTGAGTGGATCTTCAAGGAGGTATTCGGCATAGTATATTATTCCATCTTTGATTTGCAATTCCTCGACTTTTCCTCCTTTGGCAAAGAATGTATCTGGGTCTTCGCCGGGGGGCAGGATACATATTTTGGGGATTATCCCGGCTTTTACGAGTGTCTCAATATTTTTCAGTATTGCTCTTCTTCCGGCATCGTCGTTATCAAACATCAAGATTACATCTGACGCTATTTTTCGCAAGAATTCTATGTGTGCGGATGTGATTGAGGTTCCAAGACAGCTTACGGCATACTTTATCCCGTGCTGGTGAAGAGCTATGACGTCGATATATCCTTCTGTGATTATACATTTTCCGTAGAGTCTTATTTCATCGAGTGCCTGTGTGATTCCGAAGAAGCTTTCTCTTTTTCTGAAGACAGGACTTTCTGATGAATTGATGTATTTGGGGGATATCAGATCATCGAGGACTCTTCCTCCGAAGGCTATTACTTCTCCTTTTGAGTTTGTTATGGGGAATAAGATTCTGTTTCTGAAGATGAGTTGTAAAGTTCCTTCTATTTCTTTTATGCTTCCGGTTTTTATGAGGGTTTCTTTATCGAATCCTTCCTTTAGAAGGAGGTTGGGGATAGTGTATGGATCTTGTGGTGCGAATCCTATGGCGAAAGTTCCCCACATTTTTTCATCTATGCCTCTTGTTTGTAGATAGTCACGGGCGGGTTTGCCGATTTTTGATGTGAGGAATTTTCTAAAGTTAAAGAGAAGGTGGGCATTTGCTTTTATGATGGCTCTTTTTTCTGTCCAATATTCTCTGTTTATTTCTATAGTTATATCTGGGTAATATCTTTCTGCCAGGGAGGTTACTGCTTCTTGGAAGGATATGTTTTTTATTTTTGATACGAAGGTGATCACATTTCCGAATGCTCCACAGCCGAAGCAATTGAAAACTTTTTTGTCATCTCTTATTCTCAGAGAAGGTTTTGTATCGGGGTGGAATGGGCAGATAGCGTACCAGTCTTTTCCTATTTTCTTGATTGGGATATATGATGAGATAACTTCGACGATGTCTATTCTTTCCAGGAGTTCTTTTATTAATTCTTTTTTATAATTTTCCATTTCTGTTTTCAATCAGTTTGCATTTTTATTTTATCTATTACCATCTTCATTAATCCTTATACTTTTTTATTTGTTTCGGGAGTTTTATTTTTGCTATTTTCATCTTCTTTTTAGAAATTTTTTTTAAATTCAACATATGTTGAAAAGAAGCAGAGTTAAAATTAACAATTTGTGAATAAAATTTCGATTTTCTGTTATTTCAGATTCCCCTTGAAGTACAAGTCCTTTTTATCCATAATTTAGGATCTTATCTGCCGACCTTAAAAATGGTATATAAGTATGAACTCTGCAATACTCGGCAGCAAATACAATTGCCTGACCTTCCTTGAGGACAACAAATTTGTGCGCAGTCCTGCAATTTGATCGAAAATTTCTCACAAAATCTTCAACTTCCCTGTCACTTTCGATAGGAAGTCTCAATGAAATCTTCTCAGTAACGCATCTACTCTTTAAAAACTTTACCTCTACAAATTCAAGCCCTCTCAAAAAAACAAAACCCCCTATAGATATGATAACCGATGAGATATAGTAGCCTGCTCCGATTAAAATCCCCATAGAACCACAGAACCAAATTACTGAAGCTGTTGTTAGCCCTTCCACAGCATCCCCCCTCCTGACAATGGTTCCTGCTCCAAGAAAACCAATTCCAGTTGCTATGTTTGCAGCTATTCTTAAAGGATCACCCCCATATATCCTTGCTAGTTCAAATGAAGCAAATGAAAATACAGCAGATCCTACCGTTACAAAAACTAATGTTTTGAGCCCAGCCGGTCTTTTTGCTCTTTCACGCTCATAACCTAGTATTGCCCCGGAAATATTTGCAAAAACTATAGCAAGTACAAGTTTTATGACAAATTCTAAGGATATATTATTCTCAAGCAGTGTCTTGAAAAAATCTCCCATAAATTACAATTTATTGATTTTGTATCTGAATTTTCTTTACAAGTTCAACAGCTGTCCTGACACCAAAGCCTGTTGCTCCTTCAACAGTGTAACATCCTATCTTCTTTTTGACAAACGCCGGACCTGCTATGTCTATGTGGCACCAGTCTATACCTTTTTCGACAAATTCAGATAAGAACATCCCAGCAGTTATTGCTCCACCGTAAGAATCTCCTGCGTTCTTTAGATCTGCAACTGGACTCTTTATCTTTTCTTCCATATCTTTGTCGAATGGTAGTATCCACATTTTGTCACCAACTTCTAACCCTGTTTCAAATATGAGTCTTTTGAACTCGTCTGAGTTCCCCATTATTCCTGCTGTAAATTCCCCTAGTGCCACCATGCAGGCTCCTGTTAGTGTAGCCATATCTAAAATTTTACTTACTCCGAGTTTGTTCGCAAAGGAGATTGCATCTGCAAGTGTTAATCTGCCTTCTGCATCAGTGTTTACAACCTCTACTGTTTTCCCATTCATCATTTTTATTATGTCGTCAACTCTTTGAGCTGTTCCCGATGGCATATTCTCACAGGTGGCGTAAATTCCGTGTACCTGGATATTCGGTTTTATCTGAGCGATAGCTTTCATAGCTGCTAAGATAGCACAAGCCCCAGATTTGTCAGCCTTCATATGTTGCATATTTTGATTGGTTTTGATAGAGAGACCTCCTGAATCGAATGTTATCGCTTTACCAATTAGAGCTATCTTTATACTGCTTTTTATCTCTTCAGGTTTGTACCAGATATGGACAAACTTTGGCGGGACTGCGCTTCCTTGTCCAACCGCTAAAACTCCATGCATCCCCATTTTTTTCATCTCCTCGACTCCGAAGATTTCGCAGAAGAGTCCATACTCTTGAGCAATAGCTGAGCCTATTTCTGCTAAAGTTGAAGGGTTTATAACATTTCCGGGTTCATTTATTATATCTCTTGCGAAGTTTTGAGCTTCACAGACGATTCTCACGAATTCGGCGATCTTTTCAGAATTTTTATCCGACACTAAAAATAACTTTTTCACCTCCTTTTCTCTCTCGTGCTCGTGTTTTGAATATTTTTTGAATCTATATAGCCCTATGAAAGCGCCTTCCAAAGCTTCTCTTACTTTTTCTTCAAATCCACACAGGGTAACACTTTCTGCTCCAAGTTTCCTTGCTTCGGTACACCCTAGCGCTGAAGCTCTCCTTATGTTTTCTCTGCTCCAAAATATATCGCTTTCTTTTCTGTCTCCAAGTCCGACCAGAACGATAATTGGTTTATTGAGGATATACAGAAATTTTCCGGAATCCCCATCGAAATTTGCTTTTTCACATATATAAAAGATATCTTTTATTTTCTCACTAATTTTATTTATATCCTTTGACTGCCTAAGTTCATTTTTATAAACACCTATAACCACTGTATCGGTATCCTCAGGTGGAGCCGGTACTATTTTAGTTTCTGGTAGTGTGAAATACGACTTTGTAATTATCGACGACATATCACAAAAAAGTAAGCATGATGCAAAGATGCTATTGTAAAATCGGTAAAATAAATGAAAACTCAGAAAGACTCAAAATTTCAGGATACAGTTTATATCCTTTGTGATGGGCATTCTTCTGTCTTTCCCGAAGGCTCTGGAGCTTATTTTTATTCCCGGTGGTGCTTGCCTTCTTTTGTATTCTGCTTTTTCAACTAATTCTATGACTTTTTTTATTGTTTCTTTTTCAATGCCAGTTATTTTGTGGATTATTTCAGGGGACACATCTGTTTCAACATAGAGTTTGAGGATAGTATCTAAGATTTTGTATGGGGGTAGGGTGTCTTCGTCTTTTTGTCCCGGCCGGAGTTCTGCAGATGGTGGTTTCTCAAAAACTCGCCTCGGTATTATTTCTTTCCCCTTTATTTTATTGTAGTATTCTGCCAGTTTGTAGACATCTGTTTTGTATACATCTTTTATGACAGAAAGCCCTCCGGCCATATCTCCATACAAAGTTGCATATCCTGTGCTCAGCTCACTTTTGTTCCCACATGTCAGAACGATGTACCCAAATTTATTGGATATTGTCATTCCTATGACACCTCTTATTCTGGCCTGTAGATTCTCTTCAGCGACTGAAAATGGAGTTCCAGAAAAAAGTTCGGCGAGTTCATTCATGAATGAGTTATAGATGTTAGTAATTGGAATCTTATAGAATTTTATCCCGAGATTTCTTGATAAAATCTCTGCGTCCTCGACCGAATGTTGTGACGAGAATTGAGATGGCATACTGATGCCTATTACGTTTTCCGGACCTATCGCCTCGGAAGCTATGCAGGCTGTCAGCGAGGAGTCAATACCTCCAGATAGAGCAATTAAAGCTTTTGAGAATCCGTTTTTGCTTATGTAATCTCTGACACCAAGAACGAGTGCTTGAAATACTTCTTCCTCCCAAGGCGGAAAATCATATGGGGGGCTTTCGTCCAAACTGATTCCTTTTTCATCGGTCAACTTTATCTCGAGCGGAATTATTCTACAGCTAGATAGAGAAGTTTCAAATCTTCTTCGAGGATCATGAGCTATCTTTGAGAAAACCTCCGCAGGTAGTATGTCCTTTATGAGTAAGGCTTCTTTGAAAAGGGGAGCTCTTGCCTTCACCTCTCCTGATGGAGATATTACTGATGACGATCCGTCAAAAACCAGCTCGTCCTGACCACCAACAAGGTTGCAAAACAGAATAAAGACAGAGTAGTCTGAAGCTCTTGTTCTTATCATATCCTCTCTCATTTTGGGTTTTGATATATGATATGGAGAGGCTGATATATTGACAATTATATGCGCTTCTCCAGAAGTTACCATAGATAAGATGGGCTCTGTCGGATGCCATATATCCTCACATATTGAGACTCCAATTCTTATGCCGTCTTCTGTCAGGAGAACAATTTTTTCGCTTCCGGGTTTGAAATATCTTAGCTCATCGAAAACACCATAGTTCGGCAAATGAATTTTCTTATATTTGTAAATTTTACCATTGCATATTATTGCCGCGCAGTTGTAAAGGTCTGTTTCTTTGTCAACATAGCCGATGATGATTATTGAATCATTCGATAGTTCCTTTATTTCTTCTAATGCTTCTTTCTGAGCCTCAATGAATTTCGGGTTGAAAACGAGGTCTTCCGGGGGGTATCCGGGTATAGCTAGTTCTGGAAAACATATAAGTTTGGCACCGCTATCTTTAGCACGAAGAATAAACTCTTTTATCTTTTTCAAATTCCCTTCTATGTCTCCTACTTTGGAATTTATCTGGCATAAAGCTGTTCTGATGTACATATTAACTCATTTTATCGTTTTATTTTTTGATTTTTTTGTTGGTAGTAGATTTTTGATAAGGTTGTCAAGATTTGTTTTGATTTGAGTGGAGTTGTTACATGAACAGTTGTTTTCATTCAGATTCTCTCCACATTTTGGGCAGATTCCTTTGCAATATTCAGAACAGTTTGCAAATTCAGGTAGACATAGTTCGCCAAGTTTCAATATATAATCGTAAAAATCCATCTCATCTCCTTCATAAAAATCGTCATCGAGATCTTCAAAGCTTAGTTCTATTTCTTCCTTTGTGGGGAGAGATTTTGAAGATTTGAGAAATACCTTCACTTGATCTGTAGTGTTATATATAAATTCTCTTAGGCATTTGCTACATTCCAATCTGCCCTCAACGAAAAGGTTTCCTTGTATTTCTACAGTTTCTCCATTTCTTTTTACAGTTCCGTTAAACAGAACTTTTATTTTTTCTCCTATGAATAATTTTGATACATTTATACCTTTTTCAGTTATATGTTTTATTTTTACTGGAGCGGAGAACAGCTCATCCTGTGTCTTTATTAACATTTTTACTAACAGGCAGATAATATCCTATTTTGGTCAAGTCTTTTCTGCCTATCCTTTTTATAATAGTCAAAAAAGTTTGTAATGTTCATTTTTAAGATTATTTTTGGCAGTAATTTTTGTATTCAGTAATTTTTGTATTTTCTTATCAATCGATTTATCTATTTTTTGCGACTCAGTTTGTATCCTGAAATTTGTTTTTTTTTACAATCTTATCTAAAGTTAATAAGATGAGGCTAAGGGAGATACTTTTGAGAAACTTGAAAAGCTGGGTTTATCCTTTTTGGGTTTTAGGTTTTATATTTTCTCTTTTGATCTTGGGAATATTTATGTATGCGAGGATGATAGAAGATGAGCATATCTCAGGAGCGTTTGGGCTTGCTCCTATGATATTACTGCTGATTTTATTTTTCATAACGTTCTCAGCGCTGGCGATAAATGAATTTAAAAAAAGCAATAGAATACAAAAACTGTAGAAGAAAATAAATAAAATTTACAAAAGATATGGGGAATCAAAGATATTTACCTTTAATCTCTCTTTGTTTTTCTTCATTATTATTGTTAGGTTATAGTTTGGCCCATGCAATAAAGATTGATCTTTGGGGGAAGAAGATGGAAAAAAGTAAAGAGTCAGAAGTGAAAAGGAAAGACTTAGGATTTGAACCGAAAATAAGGAAACTCGGGAATGGACTTGATGTTATTATTATTCCGAAAAGGGGTGGAAGTGGTGTTTCGGCTTTTTACTTGTGGGTCAAGGCTGGAGCTTCTTATGAAAGTCCAGAGTTTTTCGGGGGGGCGCATGTCCTTGAGCATATCGTTTTCAAAGGAAGTCCAGAAAGGGGTGTGAGTGAGGTCTCTGATGCTATAGAAAGAGTCGGTGGATATATAAACGCATGGACATCATATGACGAAACAGTATACTGGGTAATCATACCATCAGAAAAAATTGATGTGGCAATAGATGTTTTGGGAGACATAGTGTGGAACCCGAAATTTTCAGATGAGGAGCTCGAAAGAGAAAAGGAAGTCGTCCTTGAAGAGTGGAGAAGAGGAGAAGATCGACCTGCAAGTAGACTATACAAGCAATTTTTCCAAACAATCTACAAAGACTACGTATATGGACACCCGGTAATAGGCTACGAAGAGACAATAAAAAAGGTATCACGAGAACTAATCACAGAATTTCATTCAAAGTTTTATTCTCCAAGGAATGCTTTTGTTATTGCAGTTGGGGACTTTGATGAAAATGAGATAATGGAGAAAATTAGGTCAAAATTCGGGAGGGTAAAGGATAAAAAGGAAAAAGTAGAAATTCCAAATTACCAAAGTCTGCCGAAATTTGAGGGTTTGTATTCATTTTCGATCAGTGGTGAGGAGAAAGAGGCTATACTTATGCTTGGGTTTTCGGGTATGCAGTTTTCTGTAACAGCTTCAGCCTACCTTGGTATAGTAAGCGAGATATTGGAGAAAGCTCTTGTGAAAAAACTCAGAGTAGAAGATGTTATCGCAAATTCTGTTGATGCTGACTATTGGGCGCCAAAAGGTATCGGACTTTTCGGAATATATGCAACCTCAAAAGCGGAAAATCTTGAAAAGATATTGAACATAATTGTTGATGAGATAAGAAAGATAAAGAGTTTGGGGGTATCGGAGAAAGACCTTGAATCAGCAAAGAATTCAATTTTATCCAACTTATATGGAGGTTTACAATCTGTAGGATCCATAGCGAGGATCTTTGGGCGGATATACCACTTGACTGGTAATTTAGATTCTATATATGAATATCTTGATATCATAAAAAGGGCAAAACCACAGGATCTTCAGAAGTTTATAGATGAGATATTTGATGATAAGAGAGCCTTGCTCGGGCTATATGTGAACAAAGAGGATGTCAAATATGCCAGCATAGTAGAAGATAAATTCAAGAGTGTATCGTTTAGGTCCCCGTATTCACTTCCATTTACATTTGTGAAGGAATATGAAGGAATAAGATTGTACAAAGCCTCAAACGGTTTAAGGATAGTCCTCAAAAGCGTAAAAGGTACAGGTACTATATCTGTGGTAGCAGTGTTCCCAGGTGGGCAGATCTTTTATCCAACTGAGGTGGGGACTCCACTTCTTGCATCGAAAACTCTGATAAGAGGAACAAAAAATAGAACAGCTAAAATGATCCTTGATGAAATAAAAGAAATAGGAGGAGGAATAGGAGCTGGAGCAGATTTTGATTCTCTCTCTGTGTCATCTTCATTTCTTGCAGAAAAGAGAGAGAAGGGGCTTGATATATTCTTTGACATACTACTTAATCCCTCTTTCCCAGTAGAAGAAATTGAAAAGGTTAAAAGCGATATCATTGAGGATCTGAGGACCAGATATGATAATCCGCAAGTTCAGGCTTTTGATGAATTTTATAAATTTCTTTTCCCGGAAACTCCTTACGCCTTCCCAGAGCTTGCAAAAGAGGAGAGTATAAAGGATAGAAAGAAAGAAGATTTAGAAAAATTCTGGAACTTTATAAACTCTGATCCAGATAAAGTGGTAATTTCGATAGTTGGTGATTTTGACTATGATGATATGTTGAGACTTCTTTTTTTGTATGGGGAGCCATTATTTTCGAGAGAGAAGGAAAGGAACATAGATTTTCAGTGGGAGTTTAGCTGTAACTCCAATGCTGGGAGTAAGTCAATATATCGCAAGGGGAACCAAGTTCATATAGTAGCTGGTTTCTGTGGTCCGACTGTTACTGATGAGATGTCTCCGGTATTTCAGGTTATATCCGCATCTGTTTCGGGAATGGGGGGAAGATTTTTTATGAATCTACGGGAGCAGAGAGGATTAGCTTATGTTGTGGCTCCAATCAGGCGAGCACATCTTGGAGTTGGTCTCTTTGGAGGATACATTGCATCAGCTCCTGAGAAACTCGAAGAAGCAAAGAATGGACTAATAGACGAACTCAATAAGCTCGATTCTCTGACAGACAAAGAGATTGAAAGAGGCAAGAACCTAATTTTAGGAACTCTTAAGAGGAATCTACAAACAAATAGTAGTTGGGCAGAAACGCTTGCTTCGTACGAATTTTTAGGTTTCGGGTTTGATTATTTTGCTATTTTGCCAGAAAAGATAAAAAGAGTGTCAAAAGAAGATATTATTTCTGCCCTTCGTAAATATAATCAGATGATAAATGTTGTTGTTCTTGGTCCGGTAGAATAACCGCTTATTTTTTGATCCACCTTGATCTATTTTGGATTTAGCATCTTCGATACTTCCTTTATAAGAATGAATTTTCAGTATCTATATCTTATATTTTATGGATTGCTAAGATTATTGTATTTAAGAAGATGAAAAGACAGGAGAAAGAAGAGTTCGAGCCTGTTATAGCTAAAGGAAAAAGAAAAGAATTCTTCAAAGATAAAGTTATAGAATTCACCGAAGATCTCTTCTATACTATTTCTGAAAGATGGAAAGAAGTTCTTGTCGGCTTTGCAGGAGTGATTCTTGCTGTAGGTCTGATACTTGGAGTATTTGAGTACAGAAAGAATAAAATTAAGAATGAATTTTTGACTTTTGAGAGCGCTTATCAATTAATTGTCTCATATGATATGACAAAAGACAGTAAATTTATTGATGAGGCAGTAGCTAAGCTCTATCAAGTTCAGAGCAATCCTAAATACATATCGAAGGTATTTCTAGCATGGGCTCTTTCAAAGCAAGAAAAGTATAATGAAGCATCTGAGATACTGAATCAGATAATTTATGATGATAAATTAGTGTTAGGATTAAGAAAGTTGGCTACTGTGCTTAAGATAAATATTTTGGCTGGTAAAGATTGTGAGGAAATTATAAAAACCTGGAAATTTATGAAAGATAAAGAAAAGAATTTGTCACCAGAGGAGATTGATAAAGCTTTTTCTGTTATACCTATTCCTATAAGGACGTATTTTGAAATTATAAGATGTTCTGACAAAAACCCAGAAGTCTTGCAAGATTTGTTATATGAAATTGATTTTATGTATATGATAGAAAGGCTGGTATCTCAAGACAGAGCAAATATGTTTGTAGTTCTGAAAAATTATGCATATCAGCGGTTAAGGGGACTGCCCACAGGGCTGCCCACCACTGAATTTCCAATCCAACAACCTGAAAAATTGGAAAAACAATAAGATATAGTCAATGATTAACTAATGCCTTACCTTGCTACACTCTTGATATCGCTCAATCTTCAGTTTCTATATTTCTTTAGACCAGCAGCTTACTATAACAATGTTTTTGCTATCGCTCCATTTATTTTCCCAGATAAATTAGCTGTCTTACCTACTGAAGGGAGAATATTTGTGATATTAAGAGATCCTGCTTCAAGCATAAACTCTGTTGAGATAGATATTGGTAGAGAGCCTACTTCAGATATTGTCAGAATAGAAGATAATACGCTTGGTTTCTGCACGGACAAGCCAGAGGTTATTTTTCTGAGTAAATATGGAATTGAATTGAGAGTTGATGCTGAATTCCCCTGTATCGTTCCTCCAATAAAATTTGGAGGTAAAATTTGGTTTGTTGATCTGAGGGGTAATTTATGCTCGATTGAGAGGGAACAAAAAGAAAGTAGAGATATCAAATGCTTCTCTCTTGATGAAGAGTCAGTAAAGATAGCTCCAGAAATTATTAATCTGACCACTCCCCAGATGAAAGTATTTCAAGGAAACCTTTTTATAGCTTACAGAAATAAGTTATTTGTTTTATCTGATGTTTCAAAGTATCAGCTTCTTGAGCTCCCTGGTATTTCAATATCCTCGTTCGAGCTAAGGGGCAGATATCTAGTTGTTACTACAGAAGATACTCTCTATCTTTTTGAAGTGTGGAAGAAAGGGGGTGTTATAGAGTACCGGAAGATTTTTGAAAAAACCCTAAAGAATATTTCTGGAATGGATTTCGATGGTCAAAATATTGTAGTATCCAGATGGGATGGATTTTCAATAGTAAATATTAGAGGTTTTACCAAGACTGTGAGGATAGCCAGCTTGTTTGACACTTCGAATCCTATATTGTTAGGCGATCACGTGGTTTTTGCCGGAAGTTTTGGGAAGTATTTGAAATCTATATATCCGTATAAAAATTCTATCATTCTTGCTCGCTTTGAAGTCGTAGGTAATAAATACAAAGTTTCAATCGAAGAAGAAAAGATAATTCATTCTTTCCCCAAAAAGATAAGGAGGTTTGATGACAAAATCGCATTCATCACAGATGACGGGACTTTATACCTTTTCAGGATTTTTTCACCAGGATCCCCTCATCTTTCCCGATAGCATACTTTGAAAAAACTATCCCTAAGAATACTCCAAAAGAATTCATAAATATATCCTTCCATTCAAAGTATCTTCGTGGCAGTGGAAGAATGTTTTGGATTTGTAAGACTCCCTGTATTAACTCATCTGTAAAACCAATAATTCCGCCTATGATGAATGCTATTATGTATTTGTAAGGAGAGGGAAGTTCAACAGCTTCGGTTAGTAAAAACCCAAGAAGACCATACTCCAAAAAATGGATCCTCTCAGCAGGTATATCTATGCTGAATGTTATGATGATCCCCGATAGTAACAAATAAAATAGCCAGAAGTATCCTCTGGGGTTTGTGATGAATTTTAGTGTACCTTTTGTGATAATGACTAACCCAAGAATTATAAGAATGGTCATAAAGTAGTTGTAGTTTTTACCCGCTATACTTCTGAGAAGATCTACAAAATATGGAGCAAACGGCACAGTAAGGTAGATTACTCCGGTATACAGGAATATTATACCCCACAGTTTTTTTCTGTTCATAAAGTCATATCTAATTTTGTTATGATCAAGAATGATTTCATAATTAACTGAGAAAAGTCAAAATTTTTCCATCTTTTGTTTTTGCTTTTATAATTTATGAAAGGTTTATCCAAAGGAGGTAGATCATTATGGCAATGAAGGAAGCTACATTGAAAAGGAGAAAGAGATTGAGAACTCATGGCTTTTTAAAGCGAATGGCAACTAAGTCTGGTAGAGAAATAATCAGAAGAAGACGAAAGAAGGGGAGATGGAGATTAACTCCAGGAATATATCACAAATTAAGAGCTGTTAGAAGATGAAATTATTGTTCTAACTTAAGCCTTCTTTTCAGTTCTTTTTTTGCTGACAGTAACATAGTTTTCTCATCAGGTATAAGACCAGTCCATATCTCAAAACTTTTTTTTCCTTGTAGAACGAGCATAAGTAGTCCATCCTGGGTTATGTATCCGTAGGATTTTGCGATTTTTTGAAATTCTGTGGGGACGTATATTGTATCGTAGAATAGCTTCTGGGGTTTACCTTTCCTTCTTTTTGTGGGTAACTTGCCTATGATGTCAAACAGATTTTCTCCTTTTTTCCAGCCTACAGAGGTTGCATTCACAATTATGTCAAACTCTTCAAAATCTATTTTCCTTATATCTTGTATATCGATAGTGCTATTTTTGAATAGGTGCTCAGTATCTTCTTTTATTTTTTCTGCTCTCTCAAGGGTTCTGCCGAAAATTACTATCTTCTTTGCGTTGTTCTTTGCAGAAGAATAGACTATAGATCGGCTTACTCCTCCTGTACCTATTACAGCTATAGTGCTATCTTCGAGTTTGAATCCGGTCTTTTTGATAGACTCCTCAAATCCGTATATATCTGTATTGAAAGCTTTAATAGTTACTCTGCTTTTGTTTCGGATAAAAAGGAGTGTGTTTGCTGACTTGATATTGCTAACTTCTTCTGATGTTTCATCAGCTATTTTGTATGCTAATTCTTTATACGGAAGCGTTACATTAAGTCCCCTAAATCCGAGCTCCACAGCGCTGTGTACAGCTTTTTCAAAATTTTCAACCTCAAAGGCAAGGTAAGCTCCTGAGATTTTAAGTTTCTTCATTACAGCATTGTGCATTGCTGGAGAAAGGGAGTGAAAAGCTGGGAATCCAACAACTCCAAGATAGATGGGTTTGTTGTCGTGTTGGGACATGCTGAAATATTCTTTTCTGCTCAATAATTTAGGATCTATATTTATTTAACCTTTCTTACAAGGATGCGCCAAGTATTGTTGTCAATTTTTTCAGTCAGAAGAATTTCCTGACCATCTTGCTTCAGAGACAGCGGAACATTTTTTATTGGCTCTCCATCGTCAAGAATGACTTCTATAATTTGCCCTGGTGACATTTCTTCCATTCTAATTTTTGTTTTGACATAATTGAGAGGGCAGGGAGTTCCTCTTAGGTTGAGAAATACATCTACCTTTAGATTCTGATTCGCATCTGAGATAGATGACATAAAAATAGTTTTGCAATTTTACATCAGTATTTTATATTTTCAGAATTTTTGGGTTTTTCAGGTTTTATTTTTGTGCCGGGGCACGCTATGGTTGTATTGATTGCTGATGCTCGGTTGTGCCCCGGCTTCAGAAAACTTATCAGAAGCTTACCTGTATATTTATTCTGATGATATCATTGTCCTTAGCAGGTTTTTCTCCACGGTGGACATAGTTCAGCTGTATTTTGGCATTGTGTTTCTCAATAAAGTAATTTACTCCACCTGTAATCTCATATTGTTCGTTATCATCTTTTTTAGTATCGGTGTCGTACCAGTCGAACCTTGCCACAAGCTGGAGGGGCTTGATAATCTTGTAGCCTCCGGTCAGGTAGAATGTGTATGCATCTTTGCCTTTGTATTTACCTGTGGCAAATTCTCCGTAAGCGACTATTGGATCCATGCTGAACTTTAATTCTGCACCAACTCTTGAATTATCTACTTTGTCCTTTCCGATTTTGCTGTTGGCGTATGCTGCGCCAAGATGCAGTTCTTCAATGGGCTTTACTACTAATCTCCCGTAAAGATCAAACACATCGTTCACATCAAATTTATTTTGTCCTTCGCCGTTGAATACTCCAACTGTTGGCAGAATTTTTATATTTTCAATTTTAAGATTCCCATTGAGTGTAAAACCTAAGTCCCTGAAATCAGCCCACTTGAACAGTGTGGAAAGTGCTGAGCGCTCCACAAAATCGAGCCTTGCTGTGGACTCCAATCCTTCCATACCGAATGGGGTTTTATATTGTCCGAAGTTGATTGAAATAAGTTCGTGTGGTTTTAAAGTGATGACAAAGTCTTGCAGTACGGATTTTCTACCAACATCAGTAACAACCGTTTTAGTAACGACTTGAGGTATTTCGATCTTTTCTGTTTTTACATTTTCCACTACTGCGGCAGGATCGATCATCAGGGTCCATAGAACTTCGGGTCTTATTTGGCCTGATAGTCTTATTTCAGATCTGCGAAGTCGGAAGTAACTTTTGGGAGTTGCACTTTGGTCATGTAGGTACCAGAACTGCATCAGTCCGCCGATTCTGATTTTTCCGAATCCGGCTTCTACTTGTTGGGCAAGAGAATTTTTCTCAAAGCATAAAACGAGAACTGCAATTGCCGCCAAAGAAGCTATACATCTTTTTATCCTTATCCTTTCTTTCATATTCTTTACCTCCTTCCTCTATAATAGCAAAAGATGTGCCAGCCTTACTCTTTTTTGATGCAAAGAAATTTAGCCCTGTTAGCGAAGATGGACATTAAGCATCATCCTTTGTATCCTAATACAGGGGCAATTCTTTTGAGCATGCAAGATCTCTTGCTATGGCAGTAGACTATGTTCGTGCAAAAGTCAATATCAAAGATGAGACAGAATTTACATAGATGAGACAATGCGGGTTGATAAATAATGAATATTTGGATTGTAACCGGCTCTGGTGCATGCTTCTTCTGAAACCATAAAGTTTTATCTTTGAGATTTTTCCTTGAAGTAATTGATAAGTTTTTCAGCTATTCTGTGACCTATTTGAGGATCGAGAAAATTGGCAGTTCCAATCTGAATGAGAATTGCTCCTGCATCCAAAAATTCTACAGCGTCTTTTTCTGAATATATTCCTCCACAGCCTATGATCTTTGCATCGGGAAATTTTTCTTTTGCCTCTATGATGCACCTTAAAGCTATGGGCTTCAGAACTGGACCTGACAGTCCTCCTTTGAAGAAGAATCCTTTCTGATCTCTCACAGCTGCTGGTATTGAATTTACAAGTGTAAAAGCATCTGCTCCTTCGTCTATTGCAGTTTTCATAAGATTTTTGATAATCTCAGAAAATGGTGAGAACTTTACTATGATTGGTCTTTTGGTAACCTTTCTTGTTTTGCGTACTATTTTTGCTACAGATTTTGTGTTTACTCCAAATTCTATTCCACCTTTTTCTGTATTTGGGCAAGAAAGATTAAGTTCGTAAGCATGCGGGGGGGTATCTGATTCATTTTCTATGAATTTTATCACTTCTGCGTATTCCTTTTCGGTCTCGCCGAACACGTTCACTATAACCATAGTTGGAAGTCTCATTATCTGGGGGAGAATTTTTTCGGTGAAATGTTTTACACCTGGGTTTTGCAGTCCGATTGAATTTAGAAGTCCAATTGTTGTTCCATTTATGGAAAATTCCGAGATTCTCGGTGGAGGATTTCCTTGTCTATCCCGCATAGATATACCTTTTGTTACTATTCCGCCAATTTTTGTAAAGTCTACTATACCTTCGAGCTCTATTCCGTATCCAGCGGTTCCGGAAGCTAAGATTACAGGGGATTCAAACTTGATATTTCCTATTTCTGCTTTAAACCAGTTTTGCATTGTGCTTTGAATAATAGTTATAATCTATCAGGGTTAATCTTTTTTGCAAATTCTCTTTGAGCTTTAGTTACCTCAGGAGGAGAGGGGATGATTCATCTATTAGTATCAATGTGCGAGCAAGTATGAATTTTTATTTCTATTGTGTGGCTAGTGCTCTGGCTTGATCGAGTTTTAGAATTTTTCTTGCTTCTTCTGGAGTAGCTACATCTTTACCGGCTTTTTTCACTACTTTTACAGCTTCTTCTACGAGTTCGCCGTTTGATTTTGCCATCTCTCCTGTTGGGAGGTAGAAATTATCCTCAAATCCGACTCTGATATGTCCGCCGAGCACGACAGCCTGCATGACCAACTGCCATTGTTCTTTGGATATTCCTATAACTTGCCACTGAGCCCCAGCAGGGACCTTTGATGATAGGTAGACTAAATTTCTGGGATCAGCGGAGGCTCCACCGACTACCCCCAAAATTATGCTTACTTGAAATATTTTGAGAACTCCTTTATCTTGCAATGGGTATATTGTCTCTATGTGTCCGAGATCGAAACATTCGCATTCGGGCTTTGTTCCGACTTTAACCATGTTTTCGATAAAGTATTCTATGTCCCATATTGAGTTTATGAATTCGAATGCGAAAACCCAGTTTTTCCTTTTTGGAGAATATTTTGCGTAATTCATTGTTCCCATATTTAGTGCTGCTATATCTGGTTTTAGAGCAACAACGTGAGCAATTCTCTGCTCGCGCGTTAAACCGACTGCCCCTGTAGATAAGTTGATTATCATATCTGGTACTTCTGCTTTTATAGCTTCGACAATATTTTTGAAATCTTCGATAAGGTAAGATGGAGTTCCGTCGGGTCTTCTTGCATGTATGTGAACAACGGTACAGCCAGCCTCATAAGCTCTTTTTGCTTCAGCTGCATATTCCTCTGGCGTGTATGGTATGTACGGGCACTGGGAACGGTTCGCGACCGCTCCAGATAATGCACAAGTCACAACGACCTTATCCGAGATCTCGTCTTCAATATTTTTTCTACTTTCATCACTCATTCTATATTCTCCCTCCTTCCGTACAAATGTATGATCTTATATTTCATATTTCAGAAAAACAAGAAAATTTGAATGATTGTTCAATTATAAGAGCAGAATTATTCTTTACAACTTTGGAGTTTTGCTTGCACAATTAGAAATCTCTTCGAAGCACTTTGCTAAAGTCAGGATATCTCCTTCACAGAAAGGTTTGCCTATAATCTGTATTCCTACTGGTAATTCTTTTCCATCATCGCTGATAAAACCAATAGGTACTGATATCGCAGGAAGACCTGCCAAACTTGATGGAACTGTGAGTATATCTGAAAGGTACATTTTTATTGGATCTCCTGCTTTTTCACCTAATCTGAAAGGAAGCTCAGGTGCTACGGGACAGACTATAAAGTCAACTTTTTTGAATACCTGATCGAATTCTCTCTTGAGCAGAGTTATAGCTTTTTGAGCTTTGAGATAATAAGCATCGTAGTATCCAGATGAGAGAACAAAAGTCCCAATAAATATTCTCCTTTTTACTTCATCCCCGAATCCGTGCCCTCTTGTTTTTGTGTAAAGATCCCATATGGAGCTATGGAAGTCTGAGAATCCATATTTGACCCCGTCATATCTTGAAAGGTTTGATGATGCCTCAGCTGGAGCGATTATGTAATAGATTGGTATAGAATATTTTGCAGTTGGTAATGAAACTTCTTGAACGTCAAAGGGGAAGGATTTTGATAGTTCATTAACTTTTTTTAGAATCAGCTCTTTTATTCTTTTATCTACATCATCGGTAAAGAATTCACGGGGGATTCCAATCTTTTTTGGTAAATTCTTATCTCCGTAGGATAGTTTAGAAAACATTTCGGTAACGTATGCAAGATAATCTTCTTTTGGAGCTGGGGAGCAAGTTGAATCTTTAGGATCGTAGCCAGCTATGATATTCAGCAGTTCTGCGCAGTCTTCAGTAAAGATGGTCATAGGACCTATTCGATCTAGTGATGAGGCGAAGGCAACAAGTCCGAATCGTGATACTCTTCCGTAAGTTGGGCACAGGCCTACAATTCCGCAGAAGGAAGCAGGTTGTCTTATTGACCCTCCGGTGTCTGAGCCCAGGGCTAGTGGAACCTGCCAGGATGCAACAGCAGTAGCAGAACCACCTGAAGATCCCCCCGGAACTCTTGATATATCCCACGGATTTTTGGTCGGGAAGAACGCAGAATTTTCTGTGGACGAGCCCATGGCAAATTCGTCAAGATTAGTCTTTCCAACTATTATCAAACCAGCTTGTTTTATCCTTGTTATCACTGTAGCATCGTAAGGAGGAATAAAGTTATAAAGGATTTTTGAAGCACAGGTAGTCTTTATACCTTTTGTCACAATATTATCCTTTATCGCTATGGGGATTCCTGCCAACCTTGAGTATGATTCTCCAAGATTTATTTTCTCCTGAACAATTTTTACCTGATCATATATTTTCTCTTCGTCAAGGATGGTAATGAAGGCATTCACTTTGGTGTCGATCTCCTTTATTCGCTTAAGGAAAAAGTCGACAACCTCCTTTACGGTAAGTTCTCCTCTTTTTATAAGTTGGGATATTTCTATTGCCTTTGTCTTTTCACCAAGTAGCATTTGCTTTTAATTTTTTACGCTGATCAATAGAAAGCTGGCGAATTAATATATTTCAAGTATTCTTTTTGCTATAACCTCTTCTTGTATTTCTGATGTTCCTTCGAAGATTTTGAAGAGTCTGCCATCTCTCCAATATCTTTCTATTTCGTATTCTTTGGAGTATCCGTATCCGCCAAAAATCTGCATAGCTTCGGATGTGACGTACTCTACCATTTCCGCTGCGTATAATTTAGCCATACCAGCTTCAAGATCACACCTTTTTCCTGTATCTTTCATCATACAGGCATAGTATGTAAGCTGTCTTGCAGCTTCTATGTAGGTACCCATTTTTGCAAGCTTTGATCTTATAAGCTGAAACTCAGCTATTGGTTTTTCGAATTGAATTCTTTCTTTCGCATACTTTACTGCAAGCTCAAATGCTCCTTGAGCAACTCCTATAGCTCTCGCAGCGGTCTGAATTCTTGCGGATTCATAGGTTTGCATTAGCTGGTAGAAACCTTTACCGGGTTCTATTCCGATCAAGTTCTCATCAGGGACAAAAACATCTTCAAAGTGTAAAGTCCAGCAGTGCATACCGTGGTATCCGACGGTTTCTATGAGTTCACCGGCTATGTTTGGATGCTTAATTTTTTCATGGGCTTCAGATCTTTCTTTTTCGACTATGAAGATAGAGAGCCCGAGATGTCTTTTGGGTGGGTTAGGATCGGTTCTTGCCAGGACAACAAGTATATCTGCTCTATTTGCGAAGGTGCACCAGGTTTTTGTTCCGCTGAGGATCCAGCCTTTGTCCACCTTTGTTGCTTTGAGTTTAATTCCGGCAGTGTCGCTTCCTGCATTAGGTTCAGTAAATGCTGCTGCTGCCAAGATTTGACCTTTAGCGAGACCAGGAAGATACTTTTTTTTCTGTTCTTCGGTTCCATTGTTCATAAGTAGGGTTTCTGCTATTATGTTTCTGGTCATAACACTTCCGACCGATAGCCAGACTCGAGATAGCTCCTCTGCGACGATTGCCATAGCTGTGTAATCCAGCCCGAGCCCTCCCCACTTTTCCGGAACCAAAATTCCAAAATATCCGAAATCCGACATTTTCTCTATTATATCCCATGGTATCTCCTTGTCCTCTTTATCGTATTTGTGCGCTATTGATCTGATTTCCTTTTCTGCAAAGTCTCTGACTTGTTCCCGAATCTCCTCATAAATTTTTGCTTTCTCTTCTGGTATAGCATATTTGTACATTGTGATTCCCTCCTATCTTTGCCTTATAATATTCTTTTATATTCCCCTTGTGTGTTTCAATTTTGCAGTAAAATTAGCACGGGTGCTCATATTTACTAATCGCTGTATAACAGGCAATATCATTCAAATAGTTTTATGAATCCAGTTTTATAAATCACTCTACCGATCAATTGTGTCTTCTGAGGAGAAGAACAAACTTATGCTTTAGTCATAGGCGGACACAAAAGAAGGCTCTTATCGGTTATAAAAAGATCAAAAAATGAAAAAGATAAAGGAGAAATTATAAAGATATAAAGAATAGGAGGTGAATTAGATGACTCAGATGGAAAAAGCTAAAAGAGGAATAGTAACCGATCAGATGCGTTATGTGGCAGAAATTGAAAGAGTGCCAGTAGATGAAGTTAGAGAGGGAGTCGCTCAGGGTTTGATAGTGATTCCAGCAAATCCTAACCATGCATCATTAGAAAAGTTCTCAGGAATAGGCAAGGGTCTTAGCGTAAAAGTAAATGTAAACCTTGGCACATCATACGACTATGTTAATCTGGAAGAGGAACTTAGAAAACTGGAAATTTCAATGGAGTATGGAGCGGATACTGTTATGGATCTTTCAACCGGGGGAGATTTAAGGTCAATTATGACCGAAATAGTATCAAAGTCAAAAATACCTGTCGGAACAGTTCCGATCTATGAAGCTGAGTTTAAGGCTGCGAAGGAGAAAGGTTCATTTTATAATATGACCGAGGATGATCTTTTTGAAGTGATAGAAGAACAAGCTAAGCGAGGTGTTGACTTTATGACAGTACACTGCGGGGTCACTATGGAAGCACTAAGAAAATATAAAGGTTCACAAAGGGTCACAGGTATTGTCTCACGCGGGGGCGGACTTATGGCTGCATGGATGATACACAACGAAAAAGAAAATCCATTGTATGAGAAATTTGACAGACTCTTGGAGATAGCACGAGAGTACGACATCACGCTAAGTTTAGGAGATGGACTCCGCCCAGGCTCAATATCAGACTCAACAGATAGGCCACAAATCCAAGAGCTCATAATCTTGGGGGAACTCTGCGAAAGAGCGAGAAAAGCTGGGGTTCAAGTTATGATAGAAGGACCTGGGCACATACCATTGAATGAGATTGCGACAAATGTTCAGATAGAAAAGAAATTATGCAATGGAGCTCCTTTTTACATTTTGGGGATGCTTCCGTGTGACACATCTTGTGGATATGATCACATAGCCGGAGCAATAGGGGGAGCTATTGCTGGGTGGTTAGGGGCAGATATGTTGTGCTACATTACACCCTCAGAGCATCTTGGTCTTCCATCTGTAGAACATGTTAAAGAAGGACTTATCGCCTTCAAAATTGCGGCGCACATAGCCGATATTGCTCGGGGAAATAAAAATGCTATCCAAAGAAACTTGGAGATGTCCAAAGCAAGATATAACCTTGATTGGGAGATGCAGTTTGAACTTGCTCTCTTCCCGGCAGAAGCTCGCAAAATATTCGATGAGAGAAAATCTAAAACTAAAGCATGCTCAATGTGTGGTCCATTCTGTCCCATGAATTTAGTTGAAAAGACCCTGAAAAGCCAGAATTATAATATAAAAGTTGCCCACATTCACTAAATTCACTAATCGCCTACTTTTTAAGCTACTTTTTAAGAGTTCCTTACTTCAATATCAACAGGTATCGGATTAGTTATACAGAATATAGCTGGACATCTTTCCATGGCGAGTTTCTTTGCTTTTTGGATATCTCCTTTACCTTTAACATTTAGGATGATTTTAATCTTTTCTGTTATTGGAGCATTTGAGATTCCAAATGTTCTCTCAAGATTGATGTTATTTTCAATGATCCCGGAGAGTTCTTCCACTTCAATTCCTTCTTCTGCACAGATTGAAGCAAAAGTTCCGATAAAGCAAGATAACATACCAACAAGGCAAAGCTGAACTGGGCTGACAGAAGCTCCTTTTCCTCCCATAAAAGGGGGAGAATCGATATCTATTTTGAACTGCCCTTGAGGTGTTTCCAATACTGAACTCATTTGAGGTTTAGATTCGTCCGCATTCCATTTAACCTCAACTTTCATTAGCTTCCTAAACTGATTTGTATCTTTCCTCCCACTCTCGACAAATGTCTTTATAGCTTCAATATTTACATTCTTCATATGCAGAAATAGTAATGCATGTAGTCTATGAAAATCAGATTTTGCGAAAGTCGGTATCAAGAAATGATTCAGATGCAATCTTATCGACAGGCAATATATCTAATATTTTCTGATGGTTCTGGTTACTATAATTTATCTGCTATCAACAGTTCTGAAGATTTTCTGGGGCATAAAAGATAATAATCTGAGCATGCTTTCTGATGGACTAGATTCTGTCAAAAACGTGGTTACTCTCTCCACTTCCTATATTTTCTTCAGGGTTTCTCAACAAAGAGCCGATATTACTCATCATTTTGGGCACGGCAAGTATGATATCTTTGGGGCAGTCATAATAGGAGCTTTTCAGATTTTTTTTGCAGGGATAACAATTACCGCTTCAATATTAAAATTTGGAGAATCACCCCTTGAAACTTCTCTTCTCCACTCTGTTATTTCTTTTGTTATTATGGTTGTAGTGGTTCTATCGGTCTTTTATTTTGCAAGAAAGTATAAATCTGAGGCGTTAAAGGCTGAAATTTGGCATGAGCTTTCTGATCTGGTTCAAAGCCTTTTAGTGATTCTTTCAACTTTTTTGTCTATAAGATATTTCCCCTATATTAATTCGTTCTTTGCTATGTCAGTTTCGGTGATTCTTCTTATAGGTGGGATAAGGGCTATACTGTTGATCGAAAAGTTTCTTCTTGATAAAGCACCTCCTGCAGTGGTGACATCAGTTATAAGTAAAGTGAATATGGAGAAAGTGAGCATAAAGGATGTGAAATCGCTTGTCTCAGGAAAAAATAAGGTGAGGATTGAACTGACGATAGGAATCGACGGGGAGATGCAACTGGGTCAAGCACATAAATTGGGACATGAGATTGAAAGTGAGATAGTGGAAAGACTGAGAAATATTGGATGGATTGTAGAAAACTTTGTAATTCACATAGAACCTAAATAATTCTCTGATCTTTTCTCATCTTACTTTTCATTTTCCTGAAGACCTGATTTGTTTATTGAGGTTATTTGGGCAGAAAAATTAGCCTGGTGGCCATCTCATTTGTCTTCCTCCCATAACGTGAAAGTGAAGATGATAAACTGATTGTCCACCTTGGGGATTAGTGTTTACTACTATTCTGAATCCCTTTTCCGATATTCCGGTCTGCCTTGCAACTTTATTGCAGGCATCTATAAGCTCGAAAACCAAGTTTTTGTCCTCTTCCGAGATATCCAAAATTGTAGATATGTGCTTTTTGGGAATGACAAGAATATGTACTGGAGACTGTGGGTTTATATCATAAAAAGCTAAAACACTATCATTTTCGTAGATTTTGTTTGAGCTGATATCCCCTTTTACTATTCTGCAGAAAATACAGTTTCCTTGCATAGCTTTTATAAGGTTAAGAGCTTTTGTAACAATTTTCCAAAATAATGGATTATTCCTGAAGAGAAGAAAAATAATCTTTCTGAAAGTGTTTTTGTGATAAAAATTCAAGACCTCATCTTTAATTTTTTCGAAACTGAATATAGGCTTCATCTATTTCAATAATTTTTCTCAGAAAAATAAAGAAAAGTGAAAAAGTTATTAAAATAAATATAGATAGATAGTGAGATGAAAAAGATAGTGACAGAGAATGTGATTCCTTTGTTTTTGATATCTAATTCTATTTTGTTACCCAAGGTAAGGAGTCCATTTATAGTAATTGATGAAAGATACAAGAGGCTTATTGCGGATTCGATGAATTTTTCGAATTTGATTGGAGTGTTTTCAGTGAGAAGAGCAGAAGTAAGCAAAAAAGAAGGGATTGATATATATCCGGTTGGGTGTGCTGGGAAGGTGGTATCATTTTCAGAGGCAGCGGAGAATGTATATAGTGTCCTTATTCAGGGAGTTTTTAGAGCAAAGCTTATTGAGATCATAAGCGATGAGCCATATAGTAAGGTTAGGTTTGAAATACTTCCAGATATTCTCCCACCGCCAAATATTCAGGAGAGTCTGAAGAGGGAAATAATAGAGAAATCATCAATCTACCTTTCAAAGATAGGGGAGAGTAGGGAAAGATTGATGGAAATAGTTAAAATAGCTTCAGCTATGCCGTTTGATGAAGTTGTCAATTGGGCAATATTTCTCCACCCGCTAAAGTTTGCAGTAAAGCTAGAGCTACTTAAAGAAGATGACTTGGAATCAAGGGCTACACAATTTATCAGAGAAGTGGAGAAAGATATAAGCTATCTTGAAATTGTAGAGAAATACAGACCTTTGAAACCATCTGATCCAAACGTCAATTAATTGTTTCTGTCTGATTGATTATTTTCACTTAACTCTGTTAGGGATGATTCATCTATCCACTATCTGTTTATAGCTTTTTGTATCATTTCTTTGCATTTTGTTTAGCTTCTCAGAGCTGCTATTCCGGGCAATTCTTTTCCTTCGAGTATTTCTATGAAAGCACCACCGCCTGTGGATATGTATGAAATTCTGTGTTGTTCTCCCATTTTTGAGACTGCCACATCTGTATCTCCTCCTCCTACAACAGTGAAAGCGGTAGAATTTGCAAGGATTGAGACCATAGAGTAAGTTCCTTTTGAAAACTGTTCCTTTTCAAATACACCCATTGGACCATTCCAAATAATGGTTCGCGCATCCTTGAGTACTTCTGAAAATAGCACTATTGTAGCAGGACCTATATCAAATCCAGCATAATCGGGTGGGATTTCTTGGACTGGCACAACCTTTTCTTCGTCTCCATCAATAGATCTTGCGACCACACAGTCCACTGGAAGATAGAGCTTTATTCCTTTTCTTTTAGCTTCATCAAGTATTACTTTAGCGGTTTCGATGTAATCCTGCTCGACTATGGATTTACCTACCTTTATTCCTTGAGCTTCAAGAAAGGTAAAGGCCATAGCACCGCCGATCAGAAGTTTGTCAACTAAATTCAGAAGATTTCTCAATGCTCCGATTTTGTCTGAAACTTTGACTCCACCGACTATTGCGGCAAAAGGCTTTCGAGGATTTTCAAAAATTCGCTCCATAGCTAGTAACTCTTTTTTCATAAGGATTCCTGCGAATCTATCTTTTTTATCAAAGAGCTTTGCGAGAGAGTGAACAGAAGCATGTTTTCTGTGAGATACAGCAAAGGCATCATTCACATATATATTCGCTCCAGTGGAGTCCTTTATGAGCTTTGCGAAGTTAATGTCATCCTTTGTTTCTCCTTCATGGAATCTCACGTTTTCAAGCAGAATAATTTCATAATCTGACTTTACAGCATTTTTGACTTTTTCTCCTATGCAATCATCAACAAACAGGACCTCTTTTTCAAGAAGACGAGAAAGTCTTTTTGACACGATTGAGAGAGAAAGTTCTTGAACAATCTTACCCTTTGGTCTTCCCATATGAGAGAGTAAGATTACCTTACACCTTTCGTCAAGAAGATGGTTTATCGTGGGAAGTACAGCCCTTATTCTCCTGTCATCTATTATTTGACCTGTCTCATCTTTTGGGACGTTGAAGTCAACTCTAACCAGAGCTATTTTCTCTCTTATGTTGTTCTCATCAATAAATCTGATGCCTTCGGCGAGTTTTGGCTTTGCCTTATGTGAATCTGATTCAGATTGATCCTCATCAAATTTTTCCATACAGAAATAATAAGAAATAGAAAAATGATAAAAAATTTTTCAGAAAAATCTGACAAAAGGTCTTTTTGTGCATTGATGTTTGTGTATTGATGTACCACGCCGGCATCATCGGGGAGTTGTGCAAAGTTCTCGCATCAGGTTTAGAAGTAGAAAAAGTATTTAGTTTTTTGTGAGTGAGGATAAAGTCCTCTTTCGCAAAAGCAAGATCAAAGGCAAAGCAGAGAAAAAGATAAGGTAGCCAAAGCCAGAAACTGAACAACCAAATTTTGAAGTAAGTTTTTGATCTTGATCTGAAGTGAATTCAGTTTGATCAGCTTGAGATGTGCCAAAGTAGTGCGGAGCTCCACCGCTACCGCCTCCCCCACCGTCACTTTCCACCAAAACTCTAACTGGATACTCCTTCCACCACGTTGTCCCATCTCCTAGCTGTCCGGAGTAATTATTCCCCCAGCACCAGAGAGAGTTATCTTGTTTTACAGCGCAGGTGTGAGCTCCTCCCAAAGAGATTTGTGAGACTCCTTGTGTTATCTGCACTGGGATGTTCTTGTCTGTCCAAGTTCCATCTCCTAACTGACCGGAGTAATTATTCCCCCAGCACCAGAGGGAGTTATCTTGTTTTATCGCACAGGTGTGAACCACTCCTAAAGAGACTTGTGAGACTCCTGTCATTATCTGCACTGGAGTGCTTTTGCTTTCGTTCGTCCCGTCTCCTAACTGTCCATAGTAATTCAACCCCCAGCACCAGAGAGAATTATCTTGTTTTACAGCACAGGTGTGCCATGCTCCCGAAGAGACTTGTGAAACCCCTGTCATTATCTGCACTGGGGTTTTCTTGTGTTCAGTTGTCCCATCTCCTAACTGACCGGAGTAATTATTCCCCCAGCACCAGAGGGAGTTATCTTGTTTTATCGCACAGGTATGATTACTTCCCAAAGAGACTTGTGAAACCCCTGTCATTATCTGCACTGGAGTGTTACTGGGTGCAGTAGTACCATTCCCTAACTGCCCGGACCCATTCCACCCCCAGCACCAAAGGGAGTTATCTTGTTTTACAGCACAGGTGTGAGAACCGCCCAAAGAGACTTGTGAGACCCCTGCCATTATCTGCACTGGGGTGCTTTTGCTTTCGTTCGTCCCGTCTCCTAACTGTCCATAGTAATTCAACCCCCAGCACCAAAGAGAACTATCTTGTTTTATCGCACAGGTGTGATAACTCCCCAAAGAAATTTGTATAGCTCCTTCAAAGTGTATTAATAATGAAGTGGTTGCTGATATTGTATTTGAGTATGTTGTATTTCCTGTTGAGTTGAAGGCATATACCCTGAGATAGTAGGTAGTTCCTTGCTGAAGTGATCTTATATATCCTTCTGTTGTGTTTGCTGAGAAAGTTTGTGTCCGAGGATTTGAAAATGAAGGATCAGTTGAGACTTGGACAATAAACCCTTGTTCGTTTGGAGAATTATCCTGCCATCTTAATCCAACTGTATCAGCTGATACGAAGAAATAAGTGAGATTAGAAGGAGCAGAACAGGGAGCAAACCCTTCGTCTATCCCTCCTGCGCAGTTATTATCAATCCCATCACATAATTCGGTCTGCCCCGGATTTACATTTGGATTAAGGTCATCGCAATCAGTAGGTTTTGAAACAGAGGTAAAACCTTCTGGCATCGTGTTTGCACAGGTAGAAACCGATGTTGTCCAAGTATCAGAATCTTGATCTTGCCAGAACCAAGTTTCAATATGTCCAGAGCAATCGTTATCTTTCCCATTGTTGCAGTTCAGAGGAGCTCCAGGGTATATAGAGGCGTTATTATCATCGCAATCCAAAGGTGTTATTGATGTAAGGTTATATGGTGCAGTTGGTCCACAAGCCACTTGTGTTGCACCATCTGTGTAACCATCAGAATCTGCATCTTTGTAGAATACCAACACACACCCTTTCTTACCTTCTGAGGAGTCATCTACTGTCTCTTTTGCTTTTGTTTTACATGAAGAAGCAGAATATGAGAGGAAGACGAAGACAAAAAAACAAGAACCTAAACGTAAAATGTTTTTCATATTTATATCTATAATACTATTTTTGAAAAGTAGCAAGGAGATTTAAAATTTTTGTGTTGAGGAATTTTTACTGATCAGCATTCAGAGTGTGACAGATTTTACGTTTTCTATTGTCTATAGAGATCTTCCATCGGTTCTTTGTGCTTTTCGGATCTATCTAGTAGATGGGAGCTGAAAGTTATTACACTATGGTCAAGAAATAGATGATAATGAAATATAGAGTGCGAAAATCGTTAAACTTTTTAAAAAGGTTGGGGTTCAGATGCCAATAATTTGGGACAAAAATAGCAATTTTATAGATATATCTGATGAGTCATATTTTTCTGAAGCTGGGGGATTTGCGATAATCTACTCTGGAAACAGCAAGATGAAAGTAATAAAAGATTGTGTGAGCACTGACAATATCAATATCAATGTAAAGCTTCCATACAAGTATCTTAATCCGCTCCAGACTGCATTTTATCTCTTTTGGAATCCAGATGAATCTAAAAATATTCTTTGCGTGGCTCCGACATCTGCTGGTAAAACTGGTCTTATATATCTTTTCTTTTTACGTTTTAAAGGCAGGAAAATATATCTTGCTCCGACCAGGGCTTTATGTCAAGAGAAATATGAGGAGTTTTCTAAAATTTTTGGTAAAGATGCGGTTTCCATAAGAACTGGAGATAGATTCGAGTTTTCACCTCCTGATACCGAGTATGTGGTAGCAACTTACGAGAGTTGTCTTGCATCTATAAGAGCAAAAAGCCCTTGGTTTTACGAATCAGACGCTGTATGCATAGATGAATCCCACTTTTTGATGTTTGGAGCTGGAAGGGGAGTGTTCTTAGAGGAGATAATAGCTCACACCATGTCCAGAGGGAAATGGATCCTATCTCTGTCAGCAACGATTCCCAAAAGTGCGGCGGAAGAATATGCTCAGTGGCTCAAAGCTAAAATTTTCTACTCTGAATGGAGACCTGTACCCCTTGAGAGGCATATAGAGAGTCTTCATTCGGCAGAAAAGAGGAGATTCGGAACCGCTCTGAAAGCACCTGTAGCGGAGAGACTGGCAAGAATAATCATCGACACAGCCAAATCACAGAAGGTTCTGATTTTCGTATACAAAAAAAGTTTAGGATGGGAAATATTGAAAATATTTGATTCACTAGGATACGGTGTCCTAAACGAAACAGTTCCATTTGAGAAGAAAACCAAAGTTTATGACTACGATTCTGCATATGCGGCATTTCACAATGCGGATATACCTTTTGAAGAGAGAATAGCAATAGAGGAGCATTTCAGAAATAAAAACTTGAGATTTCTTATCTCCACCCAGACTATGGCGTACGGAGTGAACCTTCCTGCAGATGAAGCCTTTATAGTAGTGAGAAATTGGATGGCTAAAACTCTTCCTGATACATCAACTATACTACAGATGGAGGGACGGGTTGGGAGATTTGGTATATCTAAAAAAGGCATTTCAAGAATCATCACGCTTCAGGGGGAGAACATTCTGAAAAAGGAGATTGAGAAATTTTTTGATTCTCCTGATACGAGAACTTCTTTAGAAAAGTTGATAGAGGGGGATGAAAGTGAGAGGAGGATAAGGGATATTGATGCAATAAGTTTACTAACTTTAGGTATAATAATCTCAAATGATATAGATCTTGAGGATAAAGATAGGGCTATTGAAGAAGTAAAGGAGATGTTATCGTATATGAAAACTTCTTTCAGCATAGATATAAGGTTGGTGATAGATATGCTTGAGGATATAGGGTGTATAAGGAAGGGTAAGGTGACTCCACTCGGAAGGCTTCTTGCCAGTTCGCTGATACCTCCTTCATCATATAGAGAGTTCAATAGGAGATTCAGGGGGATTCCTATCAACGAGAGAATGAATTCAATAGCTTATATAATAAGACCTTTACTCTTTTTCCACGATTTCACAAAAGGCTTTATTGATATGCTACCTCCACATCTTAAGGAAGATCTGAGCGGTGAGATTGAAGGAGATTTCGAGGAGGAGAAAATCCTTGATGTGTGGATGAGTGGAAAACTCTGGTTTTACTTTAGATATCCTCCTGCCCAATTTTACTTAAGACCTGATTCACTGCAGTTGACAAAGGTTCTATCTCAGCTGAAATTTTTGGGGTTTTTAGACCTTTCGCTTGATGACATTATGAGAATATGTTTATCTTTGTGTTATGGGATTGATCCCAAATACTCTCTAATCTGTGGTATTCCTGGGATAGGTTTTGTTAGGGGTAATCTCGTATCAAATTACGCAAAAGAGAAAAAGATGACTTTGCAAGAAGTTGTAAAGGAGATCAAAAAGGGTAAGAACGTAAAGAAGATTCAAGATGAGCTTTCGAAAATTATGTTGAGGAGAGCTGAATTTTTAGATCCTTCGTTGAGATCGGAATGGGCTGAGGTCGATAGATCAAAGCAATTGGAAAGGCTTAACCTTATAGAAAAGATAAACAAAGATGTTCAGGAACTTACGGGGATAATTTCATCTGCAGAGGAAGATATGCTATTTGATGAGGAGATGGCCAGGGTTATGGTTTGGGTAAGACTCGGTAAAGATGCAGCGTTAGAGATGAAAAAGGAAGATCTGAAGACTTTCATTATGCAAGATGGAAATATTGCTTGATTTATAATCTACGGAAATATTGCTGATTTATAATCTTATGAAAGATAATCCACTCCCTTTTACCTCTATTGAGCCGTCTACGAATGATACTTTGGACTCTCCACAGATTGCAACGAAACTTGGCAACGATATTCTCGCTATATCATCATATTCTTTCTTCATAATTTTCTTCCCTGCTGTGAAGATTATCACCTTACCAGTTCCATCAAGTTCAATAAGTTTTGTTGAGCCTATTCCTTTAACTTTGATGTTTTTTGAATCATATCTCATTGATGCATCAAAGCCTATAAGATAAGGCTCGAGCACGTAAAATTTTCTATATGGCGATATATCTATGATTGAGATATATTCGGCTTGAACGCCTACTAAGCATCTTTCTCCTCTTATACGCAAGAATTTATGATTTTTGCCTCCGAAGATTGACTCCTTGACTTTCCCTTCCTCTCTATCCTTCAAAGGAAAAACTTTATATGCTCCCGAGATAAATATGATAAAGGTTTCACGCAAGATTATTTCGCTACCATCAAAAAGTTTGACCTCAAGAATTCTCCCTCTCTTTAGAAATTCATCCTTTATATCCTCTGCCTCGTCAAGTGATATCTTTTCCCTATCGGTTGGGTACTCTTTCCCATTTTTCCACTTTGTTTCTTCCCTTTTTGTTTCTTCCCTTGGTTCAGTAATTTCCTCTTTTATTTCTTCGATTTTTTCGATGAGTTCTTCTTCTTGTGATTCAGATGTTTCGGTTTCTTCCCTAGCGAGTTTACCCTCTGACACTTCTGAAAAGTCTTCCATTTTAGTTTCTGGTTCTTTTTCCTCTTTTGGTTCTTTTTTCTCAACTTTTAGCTCCTTTTCTCTTTTTTTCTCTTCGCACACATTGATTAGCTCGTAGATTTTCTCCTCTTCGGGGAAGAGCATAGCACCTTCTCTGAGTAATCTTTCAGCTTTTTCTACCTGTCCCAGATTTATGAGAGCTTGTGAATAGTTAATAAGGATCTTTGGATTATCTTGGTATTTTGAATATAGATATTCGAAGACTTTTTCAGCTCCTTTAAATTCTCCTTTCTTCATAAGAGCTATGCCATATAGATTGTATACCTTATCATCTTTTGTAGTTTCGTAGTAAGCTTTGGCTTCGCTTATTGCTTTATCTACATCCCCTCTTTTTATTAGCTCCTTTATAGCATTGATATCAGCCATATCAGTAGTTCCTCTAATATAAATTATAAACAAATTAAAGAACAGAAAGAGAAAGATTTTTGAAATTTTCAAATGCCCTTAGAAAGCAATCTTAGGGTGGAT
The DNA here is from genome assembly GCA_938036315.1 of uncultured bacterium. GTDB lineage: Bacteria > Calescibacteriota > Calescibacteriia > Calescibacteriales > Calescibacteriaceae > CALHPK01. The sequence goes on from CALHPK010000006.1 coordinate 191,565, forward strand.
TAGGGTTTTATAATCTTTTTGCCTGTGGCGTTTTCGAAAATCTCTTCAGGGGACATCTTATACACTCTTTTGTTGCAATACAGCTTTTTTCTACCTCTGAAGATCTCATAGGTAAAATTTATAAATTTTGCAATGGCAGTTATGCTTTGATTAATGCTCTGAGCAGAAAATAGTTCCAGATTCTCACTTTTTGGATACAAAGAGATGAAGCTCCCCCAAACTTTAGGTTTTGGTGTGAATTTCCAAGGCGGGATATCAAACTCTATCTTTATTCTGTAGAAAAATTGCGTGAGAGAAGATATGGCACTATATAGATCTGAACCTGGTTGTGCAACTAACTTTTTAGCAAATTCTTTCTGAATAAGAATATGAACTGATTCTACAAAAAAACTCTCCAAAATAAGTTTGTGTATAAGGTGTGATGATATATTGAAAGGTATGTTTGATATTATTTTAAATTTTTTGTGATATAAAAGATCTTTAAGTTCTTCTTCCTTTACTCCTTTGATGAAAACCTGCTGATGCTGTGTGATGTAATCGTACAATTTATGAAGATTAACTTCCAGAAAATCCGCCAAGACTATGATGCCTTTTATTATTTTTTTGGATATTTCGCTGACATATCTTTGGTCAATCTCAAAAGTAATGATAAATCTTGATCTTGAGCTTAAAAGTTCGGTGAGATTCCCCTCACCCCCTCCTATTTCTATGATAACGTCTTCAGAACTGGCAAATTGTGAGATCCTTTCTAAAATTTTTCTATCATTGAGTGTGTGTTGTCCCAAACTTTTTCGGTGGATTTGGCTTCTTATTGGTTTCAGATATAGTTCTGCAACTCTCTTCAGGTAATCTGGCATATGAGATAGTTTGTGTGATTTTTGTGATGCCTATTTGACACCTTTTGGAGATATTCCTATTTTTGTAGGACTGATGCTTATACCTTTTTCCCGGAGTAGTTTTTCATAGCCTTTTTCTTCCAGTTCTGTTGCTAGTTCAAAGCCTCCTGATAGGACTATTTTCCCGTCATACAATATATGAACTTTAGTTGGTTTTACATAGTTTAGGATTCTTGGATAATGTGTTATTATGATGATCATTTTTTCGCTATCGAAGTAATTGAGCAATTCCTGAGCGACTATTTTTAGTGAGTCTATATCTAAGCCTGAATCAATTTCGTCAAGTATTACAAGTTTTGGTTTGAGTATGAGCATCTGTAATATTTCGGTTCTTTTTTTCTCTCCTCCTGACATACCCTTGTTGAGTTCTCTTTTTGTAAACTCATCGGGCAGTTTTAAATCTGCCATTTTATTTTTAAGATCCTGTGAAAATTCTGCGAATTTTTTCTGAGCTTCGCTCAGAGACCATAGGAATTTTCCGAGGGGTACTCCTGGGATCTCTTGGGGATATTGGAAAGCTAAGAAAATTCCCTTTTTTGCTCTCTGGTAGGTTTTGAGTTCATTTATATCTTCTCCATTGAAGATGATTTTGCCGCTACTGACTTTATATTTTGGGTGTCCCATTATAGCAAAGGATAGAGAGGTTTTTCCTGAGCCATTTGGACCCATTATTGCGTGGATTTCTCCTGGTTTGACCTGAAGATTTATTCCTTTGATGATCTCCTTTCCATCGACTGATACTTTGAGATCTTCTATATCAAGCCCTATTTTTTCTTTTTTTATTTTAATTTCCTGTTCCATGTGTATTCTGGTATATATGTATAAATAACTGATAAATTTTATTCGCCTTTGATTTGCGCTAAAGATGATAACTGAATTTTTGAGAGTGCTTTTCCTTTTCTGCTTTTTATAATGAATCTATCTGAAGGTCTTTTTCCTCTGCGTGTTTTGTATCCTTTTGCAAGGAGTCCTTTGGGTGAGACTGGGTGAGGGTTCCCTTGCGGTGATCTGCCTTCCCCGCCGCCGTGCGGGTGATCAACGGGGTTCATAGCGACTCCTCTGACATATGGACGTCGCCCAAGCCACCTTGATCTTCCAGCTTTTCCCAACGATATCAGCTCATGCTCCTCAAGTCCGACTTGTCCTACTACAGCAAGGCAGTCTCCGTGAACTAACCTTTCTTCCTTAGATGGTAGCCTTATAATCACATACTTACCTATTTTAGCTAAGATTTGGGCATACGTTCCAGCAGATCTGCAAAGCTCTGCGCCACCCCCAGGAACTAACTCGATGCAATGAACCATAGTTCCGTCTGGGATATACTTTATGGGCATAGCCCAACCTATATTGGGCTCTATCTTACTTTTCGAAGATAGCACCTTATCTCCTTCTTTTAATCCCTTTGGCCATATGATGTATCTTTTCTCACCATTGGCATACTCCACAAGAGCAATTCTTGCACTTCTGCATGGATCATATTCTATAGATCTTACTGTACCTGGGATATCAAAAAGATCTCTTCTGAAATCTATTATTCTATATCTTTTTTTGTGTCCACCTCCTCTGTGTCTTGAGGTAATTCTTCCCAAATTATTTCTTCCCGCTTTTTGTTTCCATTTGTCAAGCAGGCTTTTTTCAGGTTCATCTTTTGTAATCTCCTCAAAATCGTATTTTGTAAAATGTCGCCTTCCTGGAGTTATAGGTTTTTCTGATATTATTCCCATGATTTTTTACCTCCCTTACCTCCTATTTAGTTTTTACAGCTTGTGCAAATTTTTCTGTTACCTTTGCAAAATCTATAGTTCCTTCCTTCAAAGTTACTATCGCCTTTTTAAAGTTAGGTCTTTTCCCAACGAAGATCCCCCTTCTTTTTATTTTCCCTCTGTAAATCATAGTATTGACCTTTGAAACCTTGACGCCAAACATTTCCTCAATTGCTTTTTTTATTTGTGGTTTTGTTGCCTTCAGATGGCATATAAAAGTATATTTTTTGAGCTTAGATAGTGCTTCTGCTTTTTCTGAAACCACAGGTCTTATTATAATATCCATCATAATGAACTAATCCTCCTTTTTCTCAAGCCTTTCAATAATTTTTATGAAAGCTTGTTTTTCAAAAACCAAAAAATCATATTTTAGTGGTTCGTAGGCATTGAAGTTTTCAACCGGCAAAACCGAGGTTAGTGGGATATTTCTGAAGGACAGATAGACATTTCTTTTGGAGGAAGTAGTAACGAGCGTAAGAGGGTATGCATCTATGTTTTTTATCAACTGTAATCCTGTTTTTGTTTTTGGTGCATCAAAATCAAAGTCATTGATGATTTTGAGCTTTCCTTCGTGGTACTTTAGTGATATTGTGCTTCTGACTGCTTCTCTTTTTTCGTTTTTGCTAAGTTTGATGTAGTGGTCTTGTGGGTGTGGACCGTGTGCCACTGCTCCGCCAACCCAGTGGGGATTTCTTATTGAGCCCTGCCGTGCTCTACCTGTGTGTTTTTGTGGCCACGGTTTTCTCCCACCACCTCTCACATCAGATCTTGTTTTTGTATCATGTGTCTCTTGTCTCTGATTCAAAAGAAATGCCCTTTTGTAATACCACAAAATAGCTTCATTAGGGGGACGAAACAATTTGCTACTTACCTTTAGTTCATCTACTTTGTTACCGGATGTATCCACAATATCAAGTGTTACAAATTCTGAGTCCGAGTTCCCCTCTGGATTTGCTGTCTCTATATTTTGAGTGATTTTCATTGTTTCTTGACCTCCTTCATCATCTGCTTTCTTTCTTTCTTACTATAACTTTAGCTCCTATCCATCCGGGGACCGAGCCTTTTACTGCTATCAGTTCTTTGTCGGTATCAACGTAAAGGATTTTCAGATTTTTTACAGTAACTTTGTTGTATCCCATCCTTCCTGGCATTTTTTTTCCCTTCCAAACTCTGCCAGGGTCTGTTCTACATCCTATTGCTCCGACTCTTCTGTGGGACATCGACCCATGTGAGTCAGGTCCTCCGGCGAACCCCCATCTTTTCATCGCTCCTTGAAATCCCTTCCCTTTACTTACTCCGATCACATCTACTTTTTCTCCTACAGAGAATATATCAACTCGTATCTTTTGTCCAGGTGAAACTTCTGTACTGCCCAGGAGTTTGAACTCTTTTAGTATTTTGAATGTATCATTTACTCCAGCTTTTCTTAGAATTCCGATTATGGGTTTTGGGACATTTTTCTCTTTTGCTCTATCAAATGATAGGATAACTCTCTTTTCGCCGTTGATCTGGCGAACTCCAACTATTACACCGCCATCTAATCTCAAAACAGTGGCAGGCACAAAATTTCCATTCTCATCTGGAATTCTTGTCATTCCGACTTTATGAAATATCAAACCAGATATCATATCATTTTCCTCCTTTTCTTATTACTTCATTCGACTTTCATTTCTATATGAATTCCTGGGGGAACATCTACTTTACCTAATTCTTCGATAGTGGCGGGTTGAGGTTCGACTATATAAACCAATCTTTTATGGATTCTCATTTCAAACGTTTCCATAGATTTTTTGTCAACATGTGGAGATCGAAGAACAGTCCATCTTCTTATTTCAACTGGAAGTGGTATAGGACCTTTTATTTTTGCATTTGTTCTTTGAGCTGCTCCTATTATATCTTTTAGGGTTGAATCCAGTAATCTGTGGTCATAAGATTTCATCTTTATTATTATTTTGTTAAATTGAAGCATATTTTTATTCCTCCTCTTTAGGCCTTTTTAGTAGAGACTTTTCTCTGCTCTATAATTTGTGCAGTAATGTTTTGTGGAACTTCTTCATATCTGGTGAATTCCATAATATAAAACCCCCTTCCTTGAGTGAGTGATCTTAGTACCGTTGCATATCCGAACATTTCGGCAAGTGGAACAAAGGCTTCGATGGCTCTGAATGACCCTTTTGTTTCGATATTTACTACTTTACCTCTGCGGGAGTTGAGATCTCCTATTACAGAGCCAAGGAATTCTTCTGGTACTGAAACCTCAACTCTCATTATGGGCTCAAGGAGAATAAGTCCTGCTTTTCTGACTGCATCTTTCAGAGCAATAGAAGCGGCGATTCTGAAAGCTATATCAGATGAATCAACCTCGTGAAAAGATCCATCATAAAGGGTTACTCTCAGATCAACTATAGGGTATCCAGCTAAGACTCCCTCTTCCATAGCTTCTCTTACTCCCCTTTCAACTGAGGGTATAAACTCAGCGGGGATTATTCCTCCTTTTATTTGATTTACAAATTCAAAGCCTTTTCCTCTTTCCAATGGCTCAACTCTTATTATGACGTGCCCGTATTGACCTCTTCCACCTGACTGCCTTATATACTTCCCTTCAGCATCTGAAACTCCAATTATAGTCTCCTTGTATGCTACCTGGGGTTTTCCCATGCGTGTTTTAACATTGTATTCTCTCTGCAATCTGTCCTGTATTATTTCAAGGTGGAGTTCTCCCATTCCCCACATTATTGTCTCCTGAGTTTCATTGTTATATCTGACTCTGAAGGATGGGTCTTCTATTTCCAGTTTGTGCAGTGATATGAACAATCGTTCTTGATCTTGCTTTGTTAAGGGTTCGATTGAAGCGTAGATTACTGGTTCTGGGACTTCTATACCCTCAAGTAATATGGGGTTTTCTTTCAAGCATACCGTATCACCTGTTAAGAATTCCTTAAGTCCGACAACTGCTATGACATCTCCTGCTCCAGCTCCCTCTATATCTTCTCTTCTATTTGCAAACATTCTTACAACTCTTCCTATTCTCTCTGTTTTTCTTGTTCTTGGATTGTAGACAGTCAATCCAGAAGTTAATTTTCCTGAGTATATTCTTATGTAGGAAAGTTGTCCGGCGTATGGGTCGTGCATTATTTTGAACACAAGGGCGGCAAGCGGGGCATTTTCGTCAGGTTGAACTATAATTTCATCTCCGGTTTCGTAGTGCTTGCCTTTCACTGGAGGTCTATCGATGGGAGATGGGAGATATCTTAAAATTCCGTCAATGACTGGCTGAACTCCTTTGTTTTTCAGAGAAGATCCGCAAAACACCGGAACCCCCTTAAAACCTATTGTTATTCTCCTCAGGGCTGAGTGTATGTCCTCTTCTGTGATGGAATTTGAATTTTCAATGTACTTTGCCATGAATTCGTCGTCAAGTTCTGCTATTGTCTCTATCATTTTTTCGCGCCACAGGTAAGCTGAATCCTTCAGATCTGCTGGGATTTCTTCATAGTAATAAGTTCTGCCCAAATCCTCCTCCGAAAAGTAGATAGCTTTCATTGTTATAAGGTCTACCGGACCTTTGAAGTTCTCCTCCACTCCGTTTGGTATATGTAGAGGGATTGGGATAATATCGAGCTTTTTCTTTATATCTTCTAAAGTTTTGAAAAAATCGGCACCGATTCTATCCATTTTGTTTACGTAGCAAAGCCTTGGTACAGAATATTTGTTTGCTTGTCTCCAGACTGTTTCTGATTGGGGTTCGACTCCATTTACAGCGTCAAAAATTATGACACATCCATCAAGAACCCTCAAAGATCTTTCAACTTCTATTGTGAAATCGACGTGACCTGGAGTATCTATAATATTTATTTTGTGCCCTTTCCAAAAGCATGAGATTGATGCAGAAGTTATAGTTATTCCTCTTTCTTTCTCTTGCGGCATCCAATCAGTTACTGTTGTTCCTTCATCAACATCTCCGACCCTATAGGTTGTTCCAGTGTAAAATAGAACTCTCTCTGTAGTTGTAGTCTTCCCGGCATCTATATGAGCAACAAAACCAATATTTCTTACTCTCTCAAGAGGAATTTTTTCTTCTTTTGTAAGCATAGCCAAAAGGAAATATTTGAAATCATAAGAAAAGATCAAGGTGCTGATGTGAATTTCAGGAAAATTTTTTATCCACTATATAGGATCTATTCAGTTTCTTTTATATAGAATTTATTCTTTTATATAGGATTTACTCGATTATATAGGATTTACTCGATTTCTTCCCCTATTATACTGTTATTATATTTTTCTTTCTATTGATAATATTTAGGAGATCGAAATCTTCGGTCAGCATTATCCTAGGTAAACATTCTAGGTAATTTTTATGTTCTTTGTAAATTACTCCATGTCTTCCAGTCGTAGCTGTTTTGAGGTTTAGTTTTTTCACTATTGCGAATTCTCTTTCTCCGATCTTGTTCTTTCCCCCAAATGGGTAGGCAAAATGTTCAACTTTTTTTGCCTATTTTTGATTCTATTATTTTATTTGCATCGACTATCTCTTCGATAACTTCTGATTCTCTCAATTTGCTCAGTACCAGGTGGTTTTTAGTATGTCCCCCTATTGTGCAGATTTCATCCTTTGAAATTTCAATTATGTGGTCCCAGCTCATAGTTAACTCTTCACACTTTTTTTATAGTCTACTTTGTAGTTCGAGAGGAGATTTTTGATCTGAGCCATCAGATTTTTCTGATTAAGCGACATAATAATGTTGTAGATTTTTATGAAGGTTTGGATTTTTTCA
>CALHPK010000007.1 GCA_938036315.1 uncultured bacterium
TAGCTTTCAACACCTCCTTCTCTCTGCCTACCAATTTTGATAGTATAAATATTTTATTGACTATAGATGAAAATTTCTCTTGCTCAAGATTATATTTGAGGATTCTCTCTACCAGAGTTTTGATGTCAGATCCCTTACCGAGAATCCCCAGAGCATTGATATTTGGATTGGGAACCTCCAAATATTTTTCAAAAGGGATTTCATTCAGATCCACCACTTTGAATCCAAAATTGATAAAGCTTTCTAACTTTTCTTTTTGTTGAAGCCTTGAGGTGAACTTTATTCCGCAGGTCAGAACTATCTGAACAATATCATAATCTGGAAATCTTGATTTGAGCATCACCCAGTATTCAAGCATTCTTATGTGAAAATCCTGCTGGTATTGTAGCTGGAACTCGATGTGAATCAGGGTTTTTTCGCCCTCAACGATAGCTTTGAAGACCTTATCTACTCTTCTTTCTTTGACTGCAGGGAATTCAACATTTGTGATCTCCATAATTTGAGCATTGATGCCCAAAAATGTCAGGAATTCAGGTTCAGTTCCTAGTACAAGCTCCTTCAAGGATGTATCATATCTACCCATTCTTTCAGATTACTCTGGTTCAAACAATTCTAAAAGGTTTTTTTTCTTATTAAAAGATAGAGATTGAAGAAGATTTAGAAAAAATTTCCAATGGTGAAAAAATTTTTTGATTTACTTAAAAGAAGCTGAAAAATCTGAAAAAATATATATTAAATCAAAGGATTTATTCATAGAAACATTAAAAGGCAAAGCTAAGACGATGGGAAAAAATGGTAAAATAAGGGTGGGTATTGTAGGAGTTGGTAATTGTGCTAGTGCCTTAGTTCAGGCTATATCCTATTACACAAAAAACCCTGAAGCTCCTGGTCTGATTCATAGAAGGATAAAAGGATGGGAGGTAAAGGATATAGAAATAGTGTGTGCTTTTGACATAGACAAAAGAAAGGTAGGCAACCCCTTGAAAGAAGCTATATTTGCAAAACCCAACTGCACCATAGTCTTTGAGCCGAATATCCTGAATGGCGATGTAGAAGTTATGATGGGACCAATACTAGACGGCATTGCTCCGCATATGAGAGATTATCCTGAAGATAAAACTTTCATACCAGCAGATAAAAAACCAGTAGATGTTGCCAAAGTTCTAAAAGAAACAGGAACAGAGGTGCTCGTTAACTTCTTACCAGTTGGATCGGAACAAGCTGCGGGATTTTATGCTTCAGCAGCTCTTGAAGCAGGATGTGCATTCATAAATTGTATGCCAGTTTTTATAGTCTCTGATGAAGAATGGGGGAAAAAATTCAAAGAAAGGGGACTCCCAGCAATAGGCGATGATATAAAATCTCAGCTTGGAGCCACAATTCTCCACAGAGCCATAGCTAATCTCTTTAGCATAAGAGGAATAATGCCTGAGCAGAGCTACCAACTAAACTTTGGAGGGAATACTGATTTCCTCAATATGTTGGATCGATCCCGGCTCAGAACAAAAAAAATCTCAAAAACATCAGCAGTTACATCTGCTCTCAATAACGAAATACCAAGTGACAAAATACATATAGGTCCGTCTGACTATGTTGAATTCTTGAATGACACAAAAATATGTTATATTAGAATGGAAGGAAGAGGATTAGGAGGGGCAAAAATAGAAATAGATGTAAAACTTAAAGTTGAAGATTCCCCAAATTCTGCCGGAGTTGTGATAGATGCTATAAGATTCGCAAAGGTAGCTATGGAAGAGAAAATAGCAGGTCCTGTGTATATAGTCTCAGCATTTACTATGAAACACCCACCAGTACAGCTTCCAGATGAAGAAGCTTACCAGCATATACAGAGATACTTGAATGGTGATGGGAAACTCTGGTAAGAAGTCATTGTAGTGTCCTAAACCCATTTGCTAAGAGCGTATTCAGATTTCTTTCAGATTTTATTATGTCCAGATGAATACATCTCCATAATACACTTCTTCGTAGGATGCATCCTCTCTTTGCACAATAAGGCTACCATCTTTTCCGATACCTACAGCTGTACCTACAAATTCTGAATGACCCTTCGATACTTTAACTCTTCCTCTCCACATATTATTCTCAATCTCTGCTCTTATTTTTCCCCAGCCTTCCCCCATGTTGAATTCCATCCATATATATTCGAATGTTTTGAGAAGCTTTTGCGTAAAATCTATGAGTGATACACTTTGTTCAGAAATATCTGTTAGGGAAATCGATATATCTTGCAGTGGTGAATTTTTGACATTTACTCCAACACCTAAAATAACAAAATCGGTTCGGTCTAGCTCTCCATATAACTCTGCTATACATCCTGAGATTTTTTTAGGTTTGTCAGTAATGACCCATACATCATTCGGCCACTTTAATTTGATATCATATTTTAGACTGTAAAGTTTGAGAGTCCTAAAAACAGAAAGCCCACCCAAAAGCGGAATTTTGGTAATCTCCTTCAGAGGAATATCAATTTTCAAAAGTACAGAGCCATAGAAATTTCCAGGCGGAGATTCCCATCTTCTACCAAGTCTTCCTCTCCCCTGTGATTGAGTAATAGCCAAAACCCATTGACCATTCCCGATCTTACCTTTTTTCAGAAGCTCCTGACACTTTAGCTGAGTGCTATCTACACTCTCGAAAAATATAACATTTTTCCCAACTTCCCACGGAAGAGGAATATCTGGAGATTCAAGCAGTTTGTATTTCTTCCTAATTTCAAATTTGTATCCTAAATTTTTCAGATTTTTGATCATTTTCGAAACATAAGCTCGAGTTACTCCTATCTTTTGTGCAATGCTTTCTCCAGACATTCCATCTGAATTTTCTTTTAGTAAATTAATTAAGTTGTATACCTTCTCATCAAAGTAAATACCTCTCTGAGTCTTAGAACTATCCATAAGATTAACCCTTTTTACAATGTAGTAGATTATAGATCAAAAACTACAAAATAGTAATCTCAAAAAATTTTTTGCTGATCTGAAATAATCTAAGCTGATCTCAAGAGGTGAACTCAAAAATCAGGGCAGCAAGAGGTGGTAGAGTAAGCGAAATAGAATATGGTCTGCCATGAAAAGGTATATCATCTGTGTTACAACCTCCGAAGTTTCCCATACCACTCCCGCCATATTCTTTAGCGTCGGAGTTTAAAATCTCTCTCCAAAAACCACGAAACGGAACTCCAACTCTATAATTGAATCTGGGAACTGGAGTGAAATTACAAACAACAAGTATGACTTCTTTCCCTTTGCTATCTTTCCTTATAAAGCTCAAGATACTTTGCTCAGCGTCAGAGAAATCAATCCATTCAAATCCATCTGGAGAGAAATCAAGCTCGTAAAGTGCTCGTTTATTTCTGTACAATAAATTAAGATCCTTGATAAGCGTTTTCAATCCTCTGTGAAAGTGCGAATCCAGATTACTTTCATCCACAAGATGCCAATCAAGACTTTTGTCAACATTCCACTCAGACCACTGTCCGAATTCTCCTCCTGAAAAAAGTAGCTTTTTCCCAGGATGTGTCCACATATATGAAAAAAGGAGGCGCAGGTTAGCAAACTTTTGCCATGTATCTCCTGGCATTTTAGATATGAGTGAACCCTTGCCATGAACAACTTCATCATGCGAAAGTGGGAGAATGAAGTTTTCGGAAAAAGCATACCATATGCTAAATGTTATGCAATTGTGGTGATATTTTCTATATATTGGATCTTTCGAGAAGTAAAAGAGGGTATCGTGCATCCACCCCATATTCCACTTCATCCCGAATCCAAGACCCCCAATATAAGTTGGACGCGAAACCATCGGAAATGCAGTAGATTCCTCGGCTATAGTCTGAACACCCTGGAAATACCTGTATATTGTCTCATTTAATTTTTTTATAAATTCTATCGCTTCAAGGTTCTCTTTCCCACCATAGATATTTGGAACCCATTCCCCAGGCTTTCGTGAATAATCAAGATATAGCATAGATGCAACTGCATCCACTCTTATGCCATCTATATGATACACATCAAACCAAAAATATGCAGAACTTAGGAGGAAGGATCTGACCTCTCCCTTTGAGTAGTCGAAAACAAAACTTTCCCAGTCCGGGTGCCATCTTTTCCTCCAATCATCATATTCGTAAAGGTAAGTCCCATCAAACATAGCGAGAGCATGCTGATCTGTTGGGAAATGTGACGGAACCCAATCTAAGATGACCCCGATGTTGTTCCTGTGAAGTTCGTTTATAAGATACATAAAGTCTTGCGGGATACCATATCTTGATGTTGGAGCAAAGTATCCGGTTATCTGATAACCCCAGGAACCATAAAACGGATGCTCCATAACGGGCAAGAATTCAACATGAGTGAACCCCATCTCCTTTATATACTCTACCAGATATTTTGCAAGCTCTCTGTATGTTAGGAAACGATTGCCTTCTTCTGGAACTCGCCTCCATGACCCAATGTGAAGCTCGTATATAGATATAGGAGAAGAGAGAGAATTAAACTTTTCTCTTTTGCTCATCCAATCATCATCTGACCAATCAAAATCCAAATTCCATACAAAGGAAGCGGTTCTTGGGGGAGTTTCGAAGAAAAATCCATATGGATCTGATCTTTCATAAGAGCTCCCCCATTTTGTTATTATGTGATATTTATATTTTGTCCCGCTTTTAACCGCTGGTATGAAGCCTTCCCATATTCCCGAATTTTCATTCTTTTTGAGCTCATGTGAGAATTTGTCCCATCCATTGAAATCTCCCATAACGTACACTTTTTGAGCGTTCGGAGCCCATACCGCAAAGTAAACTCCATCGACTCCTTCAAAATTTACAAGATGTGCCCCAAACTTTTTGTAAAGCTGAGTATGAGAGCCTTCCTTGAAAAGATAAATGTCATATTCAGTAAAGAGAGAGAAATCATATATCACCTTCCCTTCCATAGCTAAAATCTATATGTTTTACATAGTCTTACTTACATGCATCCCCAAACCTTTTGTAACCATCCTAAACGTATCTATAGAAGAATTCGGCTGAAAACTCTATCCTTAAAATTCATCGGCATATATAGTAGAAAGAATTGAGGCAACTGTCCATCCTATTGCACTCAGTGGAGCATAACTCCCCTTACCATACAAACCATAATCCCACCAGGTCTGCTGTATAACCTCTGGAACTATACCTAACTTAACTCCCTTACTGTCACCTTCTACCGGAACAACAGAAAGTATAGAATGAAAAATCATCTCAGCCATATTTTCTAATCTCTTTCTATCATGCTCATCTTCTTGAATTTTGGCAATCTCTTTGAGAATCTTTACAAAGAAGAACGAATAAACATCCAGATGATTGTTTTCTACACTTACCGCTCCAAGTCCTTTTGTTCTAAGTTTAATTTTGCCGAAAAGTTGGTCCTGCGAAAATGGAACATCCCATAAGAAAAACCATGAAAGCGAAGCGTAAAGGGAGTTTTTCACACACCTTCTGTACTTTTCATTTTTTGTTGACTTGAAGAGGAGATAGCAGGAATAGAGAGCCCACATCGCAGCTTCTTTATCTTCTGAATTGGCATCAATTGTGGCACCATAGTACTCAAAGTTATCTGAAAATCTTACAATAATCTCTCCGGCTTTCTCAGCGGAGGAGAGAAAAATTTGATCCCCAGTCAGTTCAAATGCTTTCACAAAAACCGGAACGGCAAACAAAGTACCAGCCGGACTAGAATCTTCCACTCCCCCATCAAATGAGTATCTTCTCGCAAAACTACCATCCGATCTCTGAAACATCAGAAGATTTCTCGCTCCATCAACAAAGGCTTTTTTCCATCTTTCTCTGCTAATTCCTCTTTTTTCTTCAGCAGAAAAAGCCATATACAGTGCCAAAAGCGATTCGAAAGCTCTCCTTGTAAAGAATGAATCTCTAAAAAATATCGGTGGCAGATCACAGATGGACGATCTGGAAACATCCCAGCAATCTATGAATATTCCATTCTTAGTCCCAAAATCTATCCAGGAGTCGATTATCTGTTCTCCCATTTTTACAAGTTCTTGATCCCCAAGATCCCTTCCAAGCTCTATTGAATTTCTTGCATTCATAAGAACCATACCGGTAAAGCCTGCCTCTAAAAACATCAGGGTTATTTTACCTTCATAGGTATCAACAAATGGGAAAAAGCCGGAGATCTTGTCCTGGTGGAAATAATTTCTGAAATATAATGCTAAAGCTTTTTTCACCTTTTCTTTTAGGATATCATCTATTTCTAAAGTGTTTTCACCTACTAATATGTCGTATGCTGTTTTCCAGATTGCCTCAACAGCCGAGCTAAAAGAATCCGTTTTCCCCAAAATGATGAAAAATTCCAAACTCTTATCCTTCCCTTTCTCTATAAATGTGAATGCTTTTTTGCCTTTCTGTGTCATCTGGGTAAAAATTTTTCTTCTGTATACAACGGGATACTCTTCGAATGGGAAAGTTAGAATGAGCTTTTTATTTCCGTAATCAAATCCAAAACCAGATATATCTGTGCTATCTTTATAGATTATCTCCTCTTTTTCATCTTCGTCCATGCCGGCTGATGAATCATAAGTTGGCGAAAATTTCAGCAGAGCAAACGTCTCCCCATTTTTACCTCTTGCCATAACACAAGGAATTGACAATCGATCCTCCCTTACTATCCACCTTTTTGACACTGATGTAGAATAAATCTTATCCTGCGAGAATTTGTTATCCTTTATCCATATGGAGGGCAGGAGGAATTCTGGCTCCTCGAGATCTAAGTCAAATGATATAACAAGCCTTGCTACTGCGGTTTTAGTCTCTGAAAAGAAAGTTACACCAACTTTGTAAATATCAAGATAATATCTTTTGGGTGTTTCTGAAGACGAAGTTTTTTCTATGGTTAATTTTGTACCTATTCTACCATAAATCTCATCCTTGCTGATCTTCATTTTTTCTACAACATAGGCAACTTTTGCTACTTCCCCCACAACGTTACAACTTGGGGTACAAAGCAGCAGAAGTACCGGTGTAATTTTGTGTAAGATTTTACTCATTCGTTTTAGAGTAATAATTCTCTTCCCGCCTCTTCCATATCATAAAAATCAGGAGTAAGGTCCCGAATCCTATAAAGAAGAATATAAAAGGTAGGTAGTTCAAAAACTTACTTTTTGGATAAAGAAGGATTTCATTACCGTATCTTTCGGTGAAGTACTGGATTATCTGCTCATCAGACCATCCTTCTTTTAGCTTCTCCAGGATGATTTTTTTCATAGCTTCTGCTACTTCCGTGTGCGAGTCCTTTATTGGTATGTTCTGGCATGTAGGACACCTTAATATTTCGTAAAGATACTCAGCTCTTTTTTTTATCTGGGTATCAGATGTTGAAAGGAGGAGGGAGAGAGAAATGACATGAGTTATTAGGCTGGGTGGAGTCACTAAATAGTGGTGGAGATGGGGGGATTCGAACCCCCGTCCGGTGCACAAAGGTATAGGAAGTTTACATGCGTAGCCTGCAGTTAATCTTGAGGTGGGTTCCCTGCAGGCACGGACTCTCCACCCCAGAGCCCCTTAGTTTTCAGAACTCCTCCCAGGGCAAGGAGAAGTTCCTAGCCCTCTGGTTGGCGCCACTTGACTCCGAGAGCGAGAAATCAAGTGACGTCCCTGCTTTTATGCAGGGAGAACGTTCCAAGCTCTGGCAACCTTTTTCTCCCCTAAAAGGCGGGAGCCACCCGCACCGGGAACAAAATGAACCCGGCACTTCATGAGTTCCTATACCCTCGCACTGCACCGTCAAGCCCAATATCATCCCCAATTATAAATTAAATCCAAAAGTCCACCACTACTCAAAAAATCGGAAAATTCCCCTTTATAAAGCCCCTACTTTCCATAGGTACTTCTGAAACTCTTTTCCTTCTTATACATATCACATATGTCTTGTCCTCCTAACTCACAAGCCCTTTCAAAGTAATCATCTTTATCTGTTTCTCTCCAAAGTTCAAAACACGCCTGGTGATGTCCCCAGCTACAAGCTTTCTCAAGATAGCGGAGTTTCTCCTTGCTTTTGTCGCTGAAAAAACCCGACAGTATAAAACAACCGACTGGGAATCCAAAGTCATCGCAACTTCTCTTGATAAGCTCAAATGCTTTGTTTCTATCTTGAGTTACTCCCTTCCCATAAAAGTACATCTGACCCAAAGCTAAACAGCCCTCCCCATCTGACCTCTTACACAATTCCTCGGCAAAATTTTTTGCCCTGCTATAGTAAGTTTGGGCTCCTTTGCTATCTCCATACTCTTCCTTGTAGTTACCAAAGTACAGGCAACCGAACGGACTCCCCCTGTTACACATCAGCTCATTTGCGGTGTGTCCAAGAATTTTCACAGCTCTTTTGGAATATTCCAATGAAGTCTTTAGGTTCAGTGAAGATTTTTCTATCCCCCAAAGTGTTTTACCATATACATACGAAAGTATTGCGCATGACTCACCGTCTTCAAGTATACATGCTGCATCGTAGAAAATCAATGCTTTCTTGTATTCTTTTTTCTGTTCATATAATCTTCCTAGCCTCACACATGAAGTTACAACTTGTTCGAAACATCTCAATTCTTCAGAATGTAAATCTATCTGAAATAGCATTACTGCTATGAGAATGCTTAGCATATGTTATGATTGATTAAGCTACAATTTAATATAATCACTCAATTACTTAAAAGTCATTTTTCTTCCGTATACCTTGTAGGGGTTTTCTCTCTAATTGGGAAGTATTACTAGCTATGTTCTATACCTTTTATCTAAGTAAGAGTGAATTTTAAAAATGTATTATCCATTTAGCATCTGATTTTTATCTTCTTTCTATCATTTATATAAATTTTTAATATGTTTTATTAGGTCGGTGAGATCTTATATATTTTGAATAAGACCTTATGCAAAATTTCTTATAGACTAAAAAATAAAGAAATAAATGATAAATACTAAAATTAGATGAGAAAACTAGGTGCTTCTTAACTTTCTCTCTTGCTACTAAGAGAGAACCTTTATTGAAAATAGAGAGCAAAAATACTCAAAAAACATTCCTTTAATTTAATATAAGCATACACCTTTACTTATTTTCTAGATACTCTGAAATCCATTGATATTCCTTAAAAATTCTCAGACAAACTTTATAAAATAAGTAAGAAAGAAAGGAGGTGGGAAGCCTATGAACAAGGCAGAACTCATAGATGCAATAGCAAAAAAGACAAAGCAAACAAAAACGGCGGTAACAACTGTGATAAACTCGTTCATTGATACAATAGGAGCAGCGCTCAAAAAGGGGGACAAAGTAGCTATCCCAGGCTTCGGAACATGGAGCGTAGTTAAAAGACAAGCAAGGAAAGGAAGAAACCCCAAAACTGGAGAAACAATACAGATCCCCGGCGGAAAAGTCCCTAAATTCAAAGCCGGGAACAAATTAAAAGCCGCCGTAAAATAATAAAAAGGAGCTCCCAATTGGGAGCTCCCCTCTCCCCTTTTTCATTTACCTCTTCCGCATCTACCTTCAGCTGCTATAGATAGGTAAAGGTCTCATATCTTACATCCCGTATCTCACAAGGACATATATTTCTGAATTACGAATTATAAAAAACCTTTCAGTTTGAAAATTCTAATTCCCTCTGAAAGGAGCTTATAATATCTCAATTGATATAGCGCCTAACTCAATGCGAAAAGTTTTGATTGTTGATGATAACGTAGACCTCCTTGAGACATGTAAGGAGGTCCTTGAAAATACAAATTACAGAGTAAAAACATTTTCAGATCCAAAAGACGCACTGGAGATACTCCGGAAGGAAAATTTTGATATAGCCCTTGTGGATATCTATATGCCTGAAATAGATGGACTTGAGCTTGCAAGAAATATAAAAGAGCTATCCCCGTCAACCGTAACAATAATTATGACCGCATTCCCATCACTAGATTCAGCCATAAAAGCAATAAGACTATCAGCTTATGATTACTTAATAAAGCCATTTACACCTGATGTTCTTGTAGAAGTTGTAAAAAGAGCGGATCTATTCCTATCACTCCTTGAAGAAAATGCAATGCTCAAAGCAAAACTGCCAGCCCGCTACGGTGAAGATGATCAAATTATCTTCGCAAGCGAAGCAATGAGAAAAGTTATGGAAATTTCCGAAAGAGTTGCAAAGACTAACGTAGACGTCCTTATTACAGGAGAGAGCGGTGTTGGGAAAGAACTCATCGGGAAAAGAATCCACAAACTAAGTCCAAGAAGGGAGAAAAAATTCGTCGCGGTAAACCTTAGTGCAATCCCAGACACCCTGATAGAGTCGGAACTTTTCGGGTATGAAAAAGGAGCTTTCACAGATGCCAGAATACTAAAACCCGGGCTCATAGAAATCGCAGATGGAGGAACATTATTCCTTGATGAGATAACTGAAATATCCCCCGCAGTTCAAGTAAAGCTTCTCAGATTCCTACAAGAAAGAACTATAAGGAAACTCGGTGGAGTGAAGGAAGTAAAATTAGATGTTAGGGTAATTTGCGCTTCAAACAAAGATGTGAAAAAAGAGGTGAAAGAAGGAAGATTCAGAGAAGATCTATACTGGCGAATAAATACAATCGAAATATATATACCGCCCCTCCGTGAAAGGAGAGAAGATATACCAGTCCTTATAAACTATTTTCTGAAAAAATACTCAGATGAACTTGGGAAAAAAGTAGATGGAATAGAAGACGAAGTTATGGAAGTGCTCTTTAAATATAGATGGAGCGGAAATGTGAGGGAACTACAGAATGTAGTAAAAAGAGCGATAGTGATAACTCAAGGAAGAATAATAAAAGTGGAAGATCTACCAGAATATATAATAGAGGATAATACTTCTTTAGAGAAACTTCCCGAACCAAACGGCTTCCACCCACAAGATGAAGAAAACTTCTGGACATTGAAGAAAATCAAGGTCGAGGAATTTGAAAAAAACTATCTTGAAAAACTCTTGACAAAGTACAGTGGTAATATATCGAAAATAGTGGAAGTCTCAGGTATACCCAGAGCTACATTATATAGGCTACTTAAAAAATATAATCTAACAAGAAGATGAAAACAATATCAAAGGTGTGCAAATGGTACATATTTTGCTCGTCTATTACCGCTACCGATGGAACCAGCTGCAGCCATTTTAGCTGGAGGGAGATCCAAAAGATTTGGTCAAGATAAAAGATTCTTTGAAATCGAGGGAAAAAGCTTGATCCAAATCACATTTGAGAAAATCCAGAAAATCTTTGAAAAAATCTACATCATATGTGATAACAAAACAGAGCTGAGAAGAAAATTCCCATATATAGGACCTGTATTTTTAGAAGATATCGTAAAATATCATGGACCACTGATGGGTATATTCTCATTTTTTAAATTAACCTCGGAAGAAAAAGGATTGTTTTTTCCAGTCGATATGCCATTTTTAACTATAGAGTTTATTCTCTTCCTCAGGAAACTGGCTGAAAGAGGAGAATATCACATCATTACAATAGAAAATAAACCACTCCCAATATATGTAAGCAGAAAGGTTTTCCCTCTCATTGAAAAATATATCGGAGATGGTGGACATTCAATAAAGGGTTTAATACAGATTGCCAGTGGTAAATATCGAGTTTATATCGTAGATAAAAAAAGCCTCAAGTTGTTCGGCTCACCTTCCAGATATATGAAGAATATAAACTCCCCTCGAGACCTCAAAAACATAGATAGAAAATTATATATCCCTTAGCTTAACTCATAGGGCAAAAAAAATTTCTAACCTATTCTGTATCTGAACTTTTGCAATTTTTGGTCTATTATGCTTTTACGCTACAGTTGAAGCTACACTCTAAAAATGATTCCGACTGCACAGGATCTAAAATTGTGTATCAGAAGTAAGACTATTGTTTCATAAATGAGAAGATCTCCCATGTAAATAGCCTCAAATCTCTTATCTTCCATAAAAACTGTATCCTATCAACTTACATCCCAAATCTTTTCAAAAAGAGCGCTTATCAATAAAATCTTGAAAAAATAGAAAAAGTTTTTACTTTTTACTAAAACACAATGGAATAAATAATGAAGATATTTCTCGACACAGCCAACATAGAGGAGATAAAGAAAGCGGTAGAAACTGGACTGATAGATGGCGTCACAACAAATCCTTCCCTACTCTCTCAAGAAGCATCCGACCCTATCTCCCACATAAAGGAAATAGTTAGAATCGTAAATGGACCTGTCAGCGTTGAGGTCACCGCAACTAATAAAGCAGAAATGATAACCCAGGCAAAGTATATATCAGAAATCTCTCCCCACATTATTGTGAAAATTCCTATCACAGAAGAAGGAATAAAAGCAACCTGGGAATTATCCAAAAATAACATAAAAGTTAATGTAACCCTGATCTTCTCTGCTTCGCAGGCTCTTGTTGCAATGAAAGCCGGAGCATATTACATATCTCCATTTATAGGAAGGATAGATGACATATCTTCGGATGGGCTTAAACTAATTGAGGAGATAGTCCAGATTAAAAGAAATTATGGATTTACCTCGGAAATTCTCGCAGCATCCATAAGAAATCCCTTGCATTTTATCCAAGCATCAAAACTAGGAGCGGATATCGTGACTCTTCCTCCCAAAGTTTTCTGGCAACTTTTTAAGCATCCTTTGACAGACATTGGACTCAAAAAGTTCCTTGATGACTGGAACTCAAAATTTAAAAACGGAATCGGAAGATAAAATCCAATTTGCAAGAGCCTTTCTTATCAAATCAACAATAAATCAAGGTCAAATTGTCTAAAATTCCAAATTCAAAAACCTGCTAAACCAGCCAGTTAGTAAAATATAAATTAGAATAAAATATTTGGATAAGCTGGGATGCTTGTTCTAAAAAGAAAAGAAGGACAGAGCATAATAATAGGGCAAAAGATAGTCGTGAAAGTTGTCGAAATAGAAGGCAGAAGTGTGAAAATAGGCATAGAGGCTCCAAAAGATGTGAATATAGTTAGAGAAGAACTTCTACAGAAGGCTAAGGAAAAAATAGCAAGCGCATCAATCAAACCAGAAGCCATAGAAGATATCAGGATCAAAGACAACAGCAAAAAAGAAGAATAAAACTTTATTCAATGGCAAAAGAATTCGAGAAAAAGTTTGTATACCTTGACTATAACTCAACAACCCCCCTCCGTGATGAAGTATTCGAAGAAATAGCAGAGTGCATATCAGCTGGGAACCCATCATCCCCTCACTGGTCAGGGAGAGAGGCAAGAGGCTATCTTGACTCAGCAAGAGGAAGGATTGCCAAAATTCTGTCGGTAGACCCCCACCAGATAATTTTCAACTCGGGTGCAACTGAAGGCAACAATACCGTAATAAAAGGTATAGCATTTTACGAACTCAAAAGAGGAAAAACTCCATACATAATCTCAACAAAAGTCGAACACAGCTCAGTAATAAGACCTCTTGAGTTCGTAAAAGCGATAGGGGGAAAGGTAGATCTTGTCGGTGTAGATAAGTACGGTATCCCAGACCCAGATGATTTTGTAAAACTTATAAAAAAAAATGGTAAACCATCACTAATATCGGTAATGCATGTCAATAATGAGACCGGCGTCATAATGCCGATAAAGGAAATAGTAAAAATAGCAAAAGAACACGACGTACTTGTCCATGTGGATATGGTCCAGAGTATAGGCAAAATAAAAATAGATCTGAAAGAAATTGATGTAGACTTTGCAACCTTTACAGCACACAAGATTTATGGTCCGAAGGGAATTGGAGTTTTATTTGTTAGGAAGGGTGCACCACTCGAGCCACTGCTTCATGGGGGTAAGCAAGAGGATGGACTACGAGCTGGAACTCAAAATGTGGCCGGGGCAGTAGGATTTGCAAAAGCAGTTGAAATCTGCACAGCAGAAATGAAAGAAGAAATGGATAGACTCAGTAAAATTCAAAAACTCTTTGAATCAGAAGTTCAAAAAATATGGGATGTGAAAATAAACGGACACCCCCAGCTTAGAATACCAACAACTTCAAATGTTACCTTCACAGGTATAGAAGGAGAAACCTTACTAATTGCTTTAGATCTAGAGGGAGTAGCTGTATCCATTGGATCTGCATGCTCAGCCGAATCCAAAACCCCTTCACATGTTCTACTTGCAATGGGACTTACCCCTGAAGAAGCAAAAAGCTCAATCAGAGTATCTTTCGGAAAATTCACTCAAGAAGAAGATATCGAATATACAATAGAAAAACTGAAAAGCCTGCTTAAAAGGTTGTAACCTTAGTTTTTTGTTTCCACAACAGCTTGAAGTATAGCTTATTAGAGATTAATCAGAAAAAGAGAATGGACAAGCCAAGATTCAAAGTTATACCAAATATTACCCCGAGACTTACAGATTTTCTGACAGCTTCTGAAATCCCTAAAGCTCCTTCCTTTGCAGTCCATCCATAGTATGTTGATAACAGAGCATTTGAGATACCTATAATTAGGCATTTCAAAAAAGCAACAGATATATCGTATACTCCTGCACTCTTTTCTACCTCATCCCAAAATGTTCCAATTGATACCCCGTAAAAATCAACAATCAAAAATCTGGCAGACAATATACAAACAACTATTGAGATAGAGGCGAAAATTACAGAACCAAAGACAATAGCCCAGAACCTCGGCAGAACCACAAAAGAGAAAGAGTCGATCGGGAAAACCTCAAGCGCAAGAAGAATCCCCCTATCTTTCATAGAAGCTATCTCAGATGTAATCCTTGTTCCCGATCTTACAAGAACCATCGTTCCAGCAGTCATAGGACCGATCTCTCTTACTATCGAGAGCGAAGAAAAATATGGAGAAAGTTGTTCTGCCCCAACAACTTTCATAGATAATATAAACTCCATAGCAATACTGACCCCCAGGGCGATCCCGAAAATTAACACAGGAGGAATTGATTCCACAACA
Source organism: uncultured bacterium (assembly GCA_938036315.1). Taxonomy (GTDB): domain Bacteria; phylum Calescibacteriota; class Calescibacteriia; order Calescibacteriales; family Calescibacteriaceae; genus CALHPK01. The sequence goes on from CALHPK010000007.1 coordinate 14,965, forward strand.
ACATTTGCTACAGAAAGAAGAAATTCTCTCAAGCTCATCCTTGGAGTACTTCTAAAGATCTCAGTAAAAAATATAAAGATTCCCTCAGAATTCATTTCATCAAGAATTAAGATCTTATATAAAATCTTATATAAAATAGAATAAAATTATATTATAATATACTTCAATAATTTTATGTCTTTGCTCATTTAGATGATTTGCACCTTTGATCCTATACTCACTTAATCATTATTATTATTTTTTTATTTTATCTTCTTTTTTTACGATGGAACTCATACCTTCTTTCCTGACCGGCTCCTTCAAGAACTTCTTTTCTGGATACGTAAATCTTTCCGTCGTCCTCAATTCTTATAACTTTTACTTCTATTTCTTCTCCTAATTTCAGTACATCCGAAGATTTGGAGATCCTCTTGTCGGTGATCTGGGAGATATGCATAAAGGCATACTGAAGTGTTGGTAGGAGTTGAACTAAAACCCCATTCTGTAGGAATCTCTTTACCCGTGCCCTGTATACTTTACCCACCTCAACATCACTTGTATAATAATTTATAAGCTCTATGGTTTCTCTCAATTTTTCCTCTGATTTAGAAAATATTCTTACATTCCCATCTTGATCCAACTCTATGTCTGATCCTGTCTTTTCTGTTATCTGCTTTATGTTTCTGCCACTGGGACCTATGAGAATACCTATTTTGTCAACATCTATTTTTAACTTTGCAAATCTAGGGGCGTGTATGGAAATAGGTTTTGGCACGCTTATTTCATTTTCCATAATAGAGAGGATTTTCTCCCGGGCCCTTTTTGCCCTTTCTACAGCATCCTGAATCACCTTGAATGAAAGTCCGAAAGTTTTCAAATCCATCTGAACAGCACTTATACCTTTCCGAGAACCTGCAATTTTGAAATCCATATCACCTATGTGATCTTCATCTCCCAAAATATCTGTTATAACTTCATACTTAGATCCTTCCTGAATAACTCCCATAGCAACTCCAGCAACATGGAACGGGACAGGAACTCCAGCGTCAAATAGCGCTAAACTTCCACCGCACACAGAAGCCATAGATGTCGAACCATTTGAAGAAAGAATATCCGAAACCAATCTCACTGTGTATGGGAATTTATCCTCGCTCGGGATAAGAGGCAAAAGAGCTTTCTCCGCAAGATACCCATGCCCTATCTCCCTTCTTGATGGTCCTTTTATGGGTTTTACCTCACCGGAGGAGAATGGCGGGAAGTTATAATGAAACATAAATCTTTTCACTTCGGTAGGGGATATAATTCCGAAAGTTTCAATAAATTGGACATCTTTGCGGGTTCCTAATGTTGCTGTGACCATAGCTTGGGTTTCGCCCCTGATAAAAATAGCCGATCCATGAACCCGGGGAAGAACTCCAAGCTTTATTCTTATCTCCCTTATATCATCCGGACCTCTCCCATCTATTCTTTTCCCGGAATTTATTATCTCATACCTCATTGCTCTTCTTATTAATTCAAAGAAAGATTGGGTAAGGATGGATTCCCTCTCTTCTTGTGAGTATTTGTCTTGCAATGGGATCAAGTCATCTATTTTTTCCAGAAGTTTTTCATAACATTCTTTCTCCTTATTCTTTCTGGCTATCTTTGGTTGAGTGTAAATTATATCTTTTGGGTCTACAATTTTGGCTATCTTTTCTATAACTTCTTCTGAGAAAGTTATAGGTTTAAATTCTCTTTTAGGCTTACCAACAGCTCTTGCAACCTTGATCTGAAAATCAATCAACTTTTTTATGTGCTCGTGTGCAAATTGCAGAGCTTCTATGAACTTTTCTTCGGGTATAAAATTAGCTCTACCTTCAACCATAACAATTCCGTTTTCGACTCCAGCGACAACAAGCTCGAGTTCGTTTTCCTCACCAGAACTTGGGTTCAAGATAAACTTATCATTTCTTATGCCAACTTTAACTGCAGCGACTGGTATATTAAATGGGATATCAGATACGAGCAAAGAAATAGCAGTGGCATTTATAGCTACGACATCTTCGATGAGGCTACCGTCTGAAGAGAGCACATAGGATATAACCTGAGTATCTTCACAGAAACCATCAGCAAAAAGAGGTCTCACAGATCTATCTATGAGACGTGAAGTGAGAATCTCCTCCTCGGTAGGTTTACCTTCCCTTTTGTAGAAGCCTCCGGGGATCTCCCCTACTGCGTAAGATTTTTGCCTGAACTCAACTGTGAGTGGGAGAAAATCGATTCCAGTAACATTTGTTTTTGATGACACAACTGAAGACAGTACAACGGTATCTCCATATCTGAGAAGAGCTGAGCCATCCGCCTGAGTTGCCAACTCACCTATGTCCACCTCGATTTCCAATCCGTTTTCGAGTTTTGTTCCTATCTTCATAGTTTTACTGATCTTTTACAAAAATGGTTTTTGTTCAATAGAAAATAATATTATTATTATTTGTGAATTATAATTTTATATGGGGAAAAAACAGGAATAGAGGAGGCGGGCATAGCTCAGGGGTAGAGCGGGAGCTTCCCGAGCTCCAGGTCGCGGGTTCGAATCCCGTTGCCCGCTCCGAAGATGCCGAGGTGGCGGAATTTGGCAGACGCGCTGGACTTAGGATCCAGTGGGGCTCAATCCCGTGCGGGTTCAAGTCCCGCCCTCGGCACCAAAATCACCCCTCCCAAAGCCAAAAGATATTGTTGACCGCCATACTGATATTGGGAATCGTAAAAAGTCTTTCCTGCACAACTTACGATATCCCAGATGATCCCCAAAAACTTTACGAAGAAGCAATGAAAAAAACGGAGGGGGGAATATTTACACGTGACTACGAAGGCGCCGAAAAACTACTTCTCAGAATAATCGAAATATTCCCAGCATCAAAATATGTCCCAGACGCCTACTTTGGAATAGCTTATGTAAAAATGAAAAAGGGAGATCATGCAGAAGCTTGCATCCTCTTTGAAAAATTTTTTATGCAGTACAATTCCCATCCCAAAGCCCCAGAAGCACTCTATCTTGCTATACAGTGTAACATCAAATTCGTAGATACTCCAGACAGAGACATAACCTATGCAGAAAAGACCCTCCAGCTTTCCAAAGAGTTCCTGAAAAATTATCCAACACACCAGAGAGCAGATGAAATATACCAAATTAAAGATAAAATGTTAACAGTAATCGCAGAGCATCACTATCTGATCGCAGAGTTCTATCTTAGAAGAAAGGCTTTAAGTCCAGCTTCGGAAAGGTTAAACATCATCCTAAACGATAAAGATCTGGTGAAAACAAAAATAGCACAAAAAGCAGAAGCACTAAAAATAAAAATAGAAAATTCCCTACCTAAATATTGAGCCTTTCTATCACCGAGATAGCTCCTGCTAATTTGAAGTGAGCTTGTGTGATGATAACTTCTTCAAACTTTTTATACACCTCTTCCGAGATCTCCTTTCCTTTATAAGCCGGAAGACAATGCATAACTATTTTACCATCGAAATTTTTTGTTGAATCAAGCGAATATTTCCTGAGCAATTCTTCCTTCTTCTGCGAAAATTCCTCCCCCATAGAAAACCAAGCATCGGTATAAACCACATCAGCTTTCTTCAGCGCTCTTTCTAGATCGTCATCAAACTCAAAGTTTCCGGGAAAATCTGGCTTGAACTCAGGAGGTGCTGAAAATACAAGCCTAAAATTTCCTAAAATTGAACTCGCCTCAGCCCAAGATCTAGCAACATTATTTCTAACATCGCCTACAAATAAAATAGTTCTCCCTTCATATCCACCTAGTATATATTCTATGGATGCAAGGTCTGAAATAATTTGAGTTGGATGGCCTAAATTACTCAGTGCATTTATAACAGGAATTTTGGCTACCTCCCAAAATACCTCAAGAACTCTATGATCATAAACCCTTGCTACAATAAAATCTACATAACCAAAGACAGATTTTGCAAAGTCCTCAGGAGATTCTCCTCGTGACATCTGAGTATCCTTGGGAGAAACGTATATAGCTTTCCCCCCCAGTCTCTCTATAGCTGACTCAAACGAAATTCTTGTCCTTGTCGAAGCTTTTTCAAAGTAAATGAGCCCAACCTTGCCCTTGAGTTTATCACTTCGGAAATTCTTAGATTTTATATCCTTGAAAACTTCTACAGCCCTTTTTATCAAACCTTCTAATTCATCTTTGTTGACGTCGTAAAGTTCCAAAAGTCTCTTCATATCAGCTCTTCTTCAGAGACGGCCACTTTTCAAAAATTTTCTGAACAATCTTTTCAGCTGTAAACCCGAGTTTCTCCTTTATGATTTTGTATGGTGCTGACTTCCCAAAGTCGTCAACTGTAATGTAAAGCGCATCCGGACCAGCATACTTTGATAATCCGAAGGAAACTCCAGCTTCGATAAAGACCCTTCGTGGAACAACAGAGTAATCTGGATTAATCCTTTTGATATACTCTTCCTGTTGCTCCTCGAAAATCTCCCAACTTGCCATATTGACGACTCTTGCATAAACTCCATTCTGTTTTAAAAGCTCGTAAACATCAAGGGAAAGAGAAACTTCCGACCCAGACGAGAAAATAATAAGATCCGTAGGCTCTTCACTATCTCCTGCTATAATATATCCTCCATACCTTATGAGGCTTGCTGAAGCGTACTTTGTTCTATCTATAACCTTGACACCTTGACGTGAGAGTACTATAGCGGTAGGGCCTTCTCTTTTTATGGCAATCTCCCAAGCATAAGGAACTTCATTCGCATCCGCAGGTCTTATAACAGTAAGATTGGGAATCGCTCTCAATGACGCAAGATGCTCAACAGGCTGATGCGTTGGTCCGTCCTCACCTACAAACACACTATCATGGGAGAAAACATAAATCACCTTAGTACTCATCAGTGCAGAAATCCTAATAGCTGGTCTTAAGTAATCACTGAAAACAAGGAAAGTACCACCGAAGGGAATAAGTCCGCCGTAAAGTGCAATGCCGTTGAGGATTCCACCCATCGCATGCTCTCTCACTCCAAAATGTATATTCCTACCCTTGAAATTCCCTCGCTCGATGAACCCATACTTTTTCATCACCGTCTTAACTGACCCGGCAAGATCCGCAGACCCTCCGACCAGATTCTTGATTTTCTCTGCCAGAATCTGAATAACATCTCCTGATGCCTCCCGTGTAGCTATCTCTCTACCAGCCTCATATTTTGGAAAGTATCTTTCAAGATCCTCAGGAATCTTTTTTGAAAAGAAATCATTCCACATACTTGCTTCTTCCTTAAATTTATTTGAATATTCACCGAACTTTTGTAGCCACTTCTCGTACTCATGCTTCCATTCAAGTCTTCTCTTCTCAAAGAATTTTTTCACTGGCTCTGGAAACTCATATGGGGGAAGCTCCCATCCAAATTTTTGCTTCAATGCTTCTACTTCTTCCTCCCCAAGCGGTGAGCCATGAGTTATGTGAGATCCTTCCTTGGTCGGACTCCCCTTACCTATCTTTGTGTGAGCAATAATTAGCGATGGTCTATCTGTAACAAGTTGAGCTTCCTTTATAGCTTGGTAAATAGCTGAAACATCGTGACCATCTATCTCTTCTGTATGCCACCCCATCCCATCGAAGACCTTCATTATATCTTCTGAGAAAGTAAGATTAGTTGAACCATCTATGGTAACCCCATTACTATCGTAGATGTATATAAGTTCACCAAGACCGAGGTGGCCTGCAATTGACGAAGCTTCCCTTGAAACTCCCTCCATAAGATCTCCGTCACTTACGATAGCGTATACATAATGGTCTAAAAGTTCATAACCTGGCTTATTAAAAATTTCTGATAAGATCCTTTTTGCGATTGCCATTCCAACGCCCATAGCAAAACCTTGTCCGAGCGGTCCAGTTGTACATTCAATACCAAGCCGTTGGTTTACTTCAGGGTGTCCTGGGGTTTTGCTTTCCCACTGTCTAAAATTCATCAAATCCTCTTTTTTTATATCAAATCCAGCAAGATGCAAAATCGAATACAAAAGAGCAGAAGCATGCCCCGCAGAGAGTATGAATCTATCTCTGTTTTGCCATAGTGGGTCTTCAGGATTAACTTTTATTATCTTGCCCCAAAGAGTCGCTACAATCTCAGCCATACCCATAGGAGCTCCGGGATGTCCGGATTTTGCTCTCTCCACCATCTCGGCAGAAACAATTCGCAAAGCATTAGCAATAAGATGAATGATATCCTCCCTCATAAATAAAAATCATTAGTATCTTGGAAAAATTATTCCATTATTCCGTCATTGTTTATCTTATTATTATTGTAACAGCATGGTAAGCTTTCCTACACTTCAGTTTAATTTTTGGATAAATATCAAAATTCTACATATTACATTGCATTACTGAACATGAAATCTGTGACAAAGTATCTTTGGTTTAAGACAAAATCAAAAAGAGAACTTATAAGAATTACAGAAGAAGTAAAAAAAGTAGTCGCAGAATCTGGAGTAAAAGAAGGATTGTGCCTTATATCATCTATGCACCTGACATCAAGCATCATAATACAAGACGATGAAAAAGGTCTACACGAAGATATATGGGAATGGCTGGAGAAATTAACCCCTTACAAAAAAGATTACAAACACCACAGAACAGGAGAAGACAATGCAGATGCTCACCTTAAAAACCTTGTCACTCATCTGCAGGTAGTACTTCCAATAACTCAGGGTAAGTTAGACCTTGGTCCTTGGCAGGAAATATTTTACGCTGAATTCGATGGACAGAGAGAAAAAAGAGTAGTGATAAAGATCATCGGAGAGTAAGTGCGTATGATCAAGAATAAAATATTTATCACGGGGATAGGAACCGGAGTAGGGAAAACTATATTCTCAGCTTTGCTTCTCGAAGGTTTATCAGCAGAAGGAATGGTATCTGTGTATTTCAAACCTGTTGAAACTGGGGGAAATCACCCTCAAGATTATTTGTTCTGTTCGAAATTTGCAGATATATCGGTCAAACCGTTATACCACTTCAGAACCCCTGCTTCACCTCACATCTCAGCAAAACTCGAAGGTGGGAGAATAGATCTAGAAAAGATAAAAAGAAAGATAAGTGAAATCGAGAAAGAACTGAGCGGAAATGGGGTTATAGTTATTGAAGGAGCGGGGGGGATACTTGTCCCGCTTAAAGATAAACCTTTATACACCTGGGCTGACTTAATTTCAGAAATCAGGATTCCGGTTGTGGTTGTCTCAGCTTCATATCTTGGCGCCATAAATCATACACTATGTACCATTGAGGTCTTAGAAAAAAGAATGATAAAAATTATAGGAATTATTCTGAACTTCCCACACAAACCAGAATCTGTTGCAGAGAAAACGAACGAATACACCCTGAAAAAGATCTTAGGAGGACTTTATTTAGGGAAAATCCCTTATATAAAAGGGATAAAAAAATATCTACAAAATATAAAGACGATAAAAAAACATTCACAAATGGAGAAAATCTTAGGAAAACAACTACGGAGGAAAATTCTTAAATTCTTCTGGGAAAGTCAGGGGTCTTCTCCAACCAGGGGATAGCTTCTCTCTTTTTGAGAATGTGAATCCTTTAGTCAAAAACAAAATTCCCTGGGTAAAGGCTGGAACGGTAGCAATTCCTGTCCTTACTGTTACGCCCCATATCTCTTTTTCAAATTGCGTTATATCTGCAGTAAATCCGAACCTTCCTTGAATATCATATAGGTATCCAAGAATTTCTACCTGATACATCTTATTTCCTGCTGGACAGGATATATTTTTTATCTCGACGATAACTCTACTTATGTGATCAGCCCAATACGCGGTACCGCCTGCGTAACAACCGGACATATCGACAAATCCATCGGCGGGGGTAAAAAATCCATCTTCTATCCTAAAGACAACTGGGCCAGGGTCAACCACAACGCCTGGCAGAGCAACAGAAATTCCTGTAAGAAGTGTACCTGTAGCAAATGCTCCCTGTGGAACACTATATACAACACCCTGGCCATACATTAAGGATAACGGCAGAAACAGAAAGCTAAAAGTATAAGGCAGGGCAAACAACAATTTCTTTCCTATCATACTCTTTAATACCAATATACCAACCTAATCGGAATAGCTTTGTTTTTTTACACACTTTTATGAAGGTGGAATGAAAAATGGTAAAAAATGGAAATTTACAAAAAGAGTGATTAATATTATTTTTGTTTGATGGCTAGTAGGATCGACAGCGTGAGGAATTTAGATAGAGCTGTTTCCTCACCTCCTCCGCGGGGGGAGGCTCTACCCCCTCGCGAAACTCCTCGCGAGCCCCCGCGGCAGCAACCCCCTCCCCCCCCTCCTCAGCAGAGACAACCACAGAGACTAATAGATGCATTTGCATAACACCCGATTTTTAAAATTAAGGATGAATGACAGAAAAAGATATAGCCAAAATAAGAAAATTCTCAAGAATCGTCTTCCCATTTGACTTCACAAGAAAAGAAGATGAAATAGAAAAGACAGAAATCCAAACACAAATAATAATTGAAGTATTAAAGAAAGGAGATGAAGGATTAAGGAAACTCATCATCAGCACACTATATCTGCTTGATATCGCCGGATTTTTCAAACAAGGCGGAGAAATCCTCTCACTCGATGACACCCGAATGAAAAAGTTCATAACAGAACTCTCTTTATCACAGAGAAAAATATTATACAACGCATTCAGAATCCTAAGATTCTTATCAACATCATCATTCTGGGATGCCTTCGGCAATGAAAAATTAGGATTCAGATGGAACGGAGAATATGATATCCCTCAGATAGCCTGGGAAACTCCCCTAAACTCTAAAGAAGCCATCGAGGAGGGGAAAAGAAAAATAGAAGGGTTCACAGGAATAAAATGGAATATCGAGAGAATAAGATTCGGCAAATACATAAGGGGTGATCTAAGAGTTGTATCGGATGTTATAATCGTTGGCTCGGGAATGTCAGCAGGATATCTCGCAGAACTTTTATCACGCCTGGATATTTCCGTCTCCATCTTAGAAAAAGGATATTTTGTATCTGGAGAGCTACCGTCAGTATTTTTGGCACAAACAACAAACCAGCTTGGTATTATTCCTGTTCTCTCTTCCGCTAATATGAATTTGATAAGCGGACGAGGAGTTGGTGGACTTACAAATATGTACTTTTCACTTCTCCATAGACTGCCAGACCAGGCCAAGGAAAATTGGAGAAAATTTCACGGTATCAATACAAAAGAAATAATGTATGACTACGCAGAGCAAGAAGCTGAGAAAATAATAAACTCACGAGCAGACGGAAAAGATGAACAAGAAAGCAAAACTATAAAAGATATTGGAGAAATAGTCGGAACTGAACAGAAATTCTTCACCAAACTTATCGGGAGAAAATCTAACCCAATTTCAGGAGATAAAGCTTTATCTTCAGAACTTTTCATAAAGTATGCAGTTCACTTTGGAGCAAATCTGTACCTTGGCTTTGAAGTTGAAAAAATATCAAGAAGTAGCAGAAAATGGTTCGTAGAGGGCAAGATAAAAGACGAGTTTGGGAATGTAAAAGGAACATTTATTGCTGAGTCAAAAGCTTTATTCCTGTGTTCAGGAAGTTACGGCAACACCAAAATACTTATGAACTCCGGATTCAAAGAAAATATGCTCGGCAGAAAGTTAAAACTCAACCCTGCTGGATTTATCATTGCATACTATAAATCGGCTCAAAATCAATTCAACTCCCCAAATTACATTGAATTCAACAACGGAATAATGGTAAAAGAAGTGAAATTTGCTCCGAGCATATGGTCTGGATTCATCACTGAATCGGGGGGAGAAGACCTTGTAAAGAAGACAAAACAGTATCCATTCACAAAGACATTAATGTTCTGGTTTAGAGAAGATGGAAACTCTTACTTTGTCAGAACTCCTTTCGGAATTTTTCCAAAGGCAAACTTCAATGGCGAGGATATAGCAAAGTTTCTCTTTGCTGTAAGGGAACTTTCTCTTGCTCTTCTTGCAACAGGAGCTAGACTTGTCATCCCCCCCGTAAGAGGAATCCCAACCTTTGAAAAGCCTGATGATGTAGATGATTCAAACATAGAGAAAGTGAAGCCATCTCAGCTTGAGATGTTCAGCTTGTTTGCCACGGGTGGATGTCCAGCAAGCTTCAGTTCCCAAAATGGTATCGTTGATTCATCTGGAAGAGTATTTGGAGAAAATTCGCTTTTCATATGCGATGGAAGTGCTCTACCTGACTCAACTTTAACACCCCCAATTCTTCCCGCTGTCTCCTTCACCCAAATCTGTGCATATGCATTTATGGAAAGAAAAAAGTTTATAATGTAATGTGAAAATAAAGATAAGCTTTCACGCTATTGAACGTTCTATACTCTATCCTATATCTCCTTTTTTTATTCATCTTCGGATTCAAGAACAAATCTCATTTACACTCAAAATCTTGTTTTATATCTCAAAAGAAAGTGATTTGAAATGATATGGGCAGATATGATGTATCTATGAAAGAGCTGATTTTGGAATCTGAACCCGAGCTCCTCTTTTTGGCAGTCAAACTTTCTGTTTTGTGAAAATAAAGTAAGATATGGTCAAAATCAAAATCCCAAGAAAAAGTATAACAGAAGAAGATATAGGGAAAATTAGATTTCCAAGCTTTGAGTATAGGTAAAGTCCGAAAGGTCCCAAAACATCCAGAGATTTTGAGAATAGTGAAATTGCAGAGACTCTGAAAAGTTCTATTGGATTAAGAAAATAAAAAGCTAAAAACTCCCAAGTTGGTATTTTCGCAAAGGAGATATATCCGAATAATCCTAGTTCTCCGCCGAAGGTAAATACTGCCCACAAAATCAAAGCAAAAGCCAAACTCCTACTTTTCTGCCGTGTCAGAACAGAAATGAATAATCCCAAAGAAACAAAAAAGAATGCCAAAATCAACAGCAACAGCACCACAAAGAAAATTTCCAATCTTACAACCTTGAGGAAAAAAGCTGAAACAATAACAGAAACAACAGGTGGGAAAACTACGCTTACAAAACTGCTGAAAAACTTTGAAAAGAAAATGGACGATTTCTTAATCGGAAAGGATAGAATATATTCCAAAGAGAGATTTTCCCTGCTCCCGGAAATTGATATACTTGATGGTATAAGAGAAAAAAGCGGAACAAACACTATAGAAGCATTTATAAGAGAAGCCATAAAATGACCAACCCCAGAGAATTCATATATCAGCTCAGAACGTACCGCAAACACAAAACCAAGCACTATTCCTGAGAACAAAACAAAATAGATCAAAAACCACCGAGATCTAAAAGACTCCTTAAGCTCTATGAAAAACATCAGAAAAATTGGTTATTCCCTTATCATCCCCTTGATCTTATTTACAAATTCTTCAAAACTCAATCCATCCCTCTTACCCCTCCGAAAAGCAACAAAACCGTAGTTCATAGGTGTTGTAAAACCTTCAACAAAAACAGCTTCGTCAGATCCTATCCATACCCCTGTGTCAAAATCTTTTACCCAAATATTAACCACCTTATCCTTCTCCTTAATGTAGGACTCAACTAAACACCCTAAATCATCAAACTTTTTCACTCTACCATCAGAAGTCACATACTCCCCAGCAAACTTCACGTCTGTGATGTGCATACCACACTCTGAACAAGTTTCACCCGGCAAGATATCAACGGGACCTCCCACCTTCTTTCGTGGACAACTATCACAAGACAACACAAAAGCAAAAGAAAAAATGACAATAGCTATCCGCATAGCACCCTTGATAATTTTACCGTCTCCCATCATATCATATCTTACCTATCACCAATGTTTCGAATCGATTTATCAAATCTATTTGATTTACTGTATATCTTCCCAAATTAACTTACTTTTTCCTTTCTTTCCTCAACATTAACAATCTTTCCTTTGCTGAGATGAATAACTTTTTGTGCGAAAGAAACATCTTCTACTCTGTGTGTTGAAATAATCTGAGTAGTACCACTTGAGTTTTTCAGGAATTCAAATAATTTCTCCTGAGCGTCAATATCTAAATTTGAGAAGGGTTCGTCAAGAAGCAAAATCTTAGGCCTTCCTAAAAATGCAAAAATCAGAAGGATTTTCTGTCTCATACCACCTGAAAGCTGAGTGAATTTTTTTCTTTTGATTGTTTCCAGAGGAATTTTAAAATAATCGCTCCACTGTTCAAACTTTTCTAAAGTAGCTTCCCTTAACTTTAGTGCGAACTTCACAAGATCTAAAATATCAATATTCCAAAGAGGGTGAACCTGGGGGACATATCCAATATATCTTTTTAAATGATTAGCATTATCAGCATTCACTCCCAAAATTTTTATCACTCCGGAATAATTTTCATAATTAAGAATACATCTGAGAAGGGTTGTTTTTCCTGAACCATTATAACCGAAGAGAACAACTTTTTCGCAGTCAAAAATATGAAAGCTTATACCATCTAACACTACCTCCCCGTTGAAGGTTTTTCGCAAGTTCTCAACCTCTAGAATCCTTTCGGCTTCAACTTTATTATACTCACCCATTGTTTATCATCATTAATTCTTCCAACCAAAAAAGTTAGGTATTACGGAAGGGAAGGGATCGGAAAAAATGGGAGTTCCCAAACCTAAAACTGGGAATATATAAATCACCTGCTCAATAATAAAGCGCAGAGGAGAAAAGTAAAAGAATCTAAGTTCAGGAAATTTCACAAGAACCCTGAGAAAAGAAGAATAGTATTCTAAAGGGATGTCCCCTATTCCATCTTTATCTAAATCAAATCCTCTGTAAAAATCATAGTAATTGAAGAACCATGAGTTTTTATCTTCCGGAACCTGCTCATAATCAATAAGCATAATGTTTCCCAAAAACGTATTAGAAGTTATAAGATTTGGAAATGAAGGAGGAAGGATTCTAAAACCAAACGAATTATAAGCTATGACATTATTTCTTATCACATTGCCGTAAGATTTCCCTTCCAAAACATCATCATCTGAAAGATCTTGCAGAATCTTATCCAATGTCATAAATTCAGGAGAATTTGCAAAGTATATCCCAACCGTATTATCAACAATAAGATTATTCCTTATAACGAGAAAAGAAGCATCTTTGAGACCTATTCCCATACCAGATAACTCTTTTGATGAACCAAAAATATTCCGCTCAACCAGTAGATTCTTTGAATACATAATGAAAGATCCCACAACATTCCCTCTAAAATCGTTTTCCACAAGGAAATTGCCATCACTGTACATATAGTGCAATCCATATCTTGAATTATAAACCTTATTCCTCCTCACCATAACCCCGGTAGAATACCATATAACAACATCTCTAACATTTTTGACATTGTTCCCTTCTATCAGAACATCCCGCGAATACCACAACCTTATACCATCCCCTTTCTCACCTACCCTTATATCTTCCTTCCCCTCAATTTGATTATTTTTGATTACAACACCGGAAGAGTTCTTGAGGTATATTCCGAAAAGAGCATCATATATTCTGCAGTTCTCAACAGTTACTTTTTCTGTATTTTCAATAAGCACTGCGGAATCTTCCTGAAGGAGTGAATCACCTGTGCCCTTTATGATAAAACCGCTTATCACCGAAGGAGATCTAACTATAACAACGCTTCCCTTTCCTCCCCCATCTAAAACCGGCTCTCCTTTTCCCAAAATCCTGACAGATTTTGTAATCTGAATGTTCCCTTTGAAGTATCCTCCTAAAACAATTATGGTATCCCCATCCTGGGCTTTATCAAGGATATAATTCAAATTTTCTGCTGGTACTTCGTGAACCTCTAAGATAAAAAAGAGTGAGAGAGAAAAAATCAGCATCAAGAGAAAATTAGCATCAGATATGATTATTTCAGACCTGCTGATCTTCCAGCATTCAAAGCTGCTGTTGCAGCCTTAACAAGGTACTGCCAAGACTCATTCGCTATATCTGAGCACTCTTTCCATTTTTTCTGCTCACAGAGTTTCCTTGCTTCACTCAGTTTCTTCTTAGCAAGATCAAGCCACTCTCCTGCCGAACTCCACTCCCCCTTAACTTCTTCTCGTGTTATCTTTTCTATTCCTGCATCTATTAGTTCTTTTGCGGTTTGCTCGACAAGCGCTAAGGTATCTTCAGCTGTCTTGAGCCATTTTTTAGCATCCGATTCTCTCGCCTCCTCCGCTGATATCGCTGAGATACACACAAGCCCTAAAACCAAACTAAAAACTATTAATTTTTTTACAGTTTCTATAGCCATAGCCATACACCCCCTTTTTTAAAAGGAGAGGAGGCAATCAATACCCCCTCCCCTACCCTCTTATTTTTTAGGTTTTACAAGTAAATATCCCGCCATCTCCAAATGCAAAGCTGAACAGAACTCAGAGCAGTAGAATGGGAATACACCCGGAACATCCGCTTTTATAGTGAAAACCCCTGTCTCTCCAGGTTCGAGCGAAAGATTTACATTATATCCCCCGAGTGAGAAGCCATGAGTAGCCTCCCGAGCTCTCTCAACATTGGTAATGTAAAATGTCACAATATCTCCTTGATCAACCTCTACAATTTCTGGAGTAAACCTTGAACGTATAGCAGTCATATAAACTTCAACTCGGTTTCCCTTTTTGATTACCTTCTCCTCTCCGAGCTTTATACCTTTTGGAGATTTCCTCATCTCGACAGGTGAAAATCCAACCTCAGGATACACAAGCCATGGAGACAATCTATCTGCCCTTATAATTTGTGCGTAATGAGGCTCACCGAGGGGAATCGGAAGATCATAAAGGAGTTTCATTTTATCCCCCGATATATCAATCAACTGGAAGTTCTGAGGGTGAAGAGGTCCCACGGGATTGAACCTATCGATTGACCACTTGTTCAAAGCCACAACATATTTCCCAGCGGGTCTGACTGTATCTCCCTCAGCTGATGCTATATGTCCAATATTGTAGTGTACTGGGATTTTTTCAACGAGTTTCCACTCACCGAGCTTCCACTTTGCAACAACGGATTCAATAAACACTGAAGTATAGCCATGCCCTTTATCGTCAAAAACAGTATGCAGAGGTCCAAGCCCAATCTGAACCTGTGCTTCCAGAGAATCTTTGAACGCAATTATTGGAACCCCATATCTGTCTTTACCTTCAAATTTATTCTCATCAATCGCCTTTTTTATTTTTTCAATAGAAAACACAGAGACGTGCGTATCAAGTTTTCCTCCGACGACAATCCATTTGCCATCGGGAGAGACATCAACACCATGGGGAGATTTCGGCTCAGGAGTGAGAACAAGAATTTTCTCCTTCACAGCAACATCCAGAGGGATAACTTTAAACTCAAAACCTCCAGCACCCTTGACAGTTTTATATTTTCCTTGTTTCACGAGTTCTTCGGCTTTCTTCCAGTTCACAATGTGTAAGTAATCCATATCATTTGCTGATGCACCAACCTCAATTGGAGGTTCTTTCCCACCGATAGCTCTCCCTGTAGCCATCTCTGAGTTAAATGAATTACAGAATGCATATCCATAGCTTGCAAGTTTTCCGGCGTCACATAGATCTTGCCAATATGGTGGAGCCTCTATAGCAAAAGAACGACTAATATCTATTTTGCCTTTAGCTCTATCGAATGCCCAGAAGGTAATATATCCCCTGTATTTCTCTGCATACTCCTTTATGGGAGCATATGCTCCACCTTGAGGAACAGCATACTGAGATGGTTCAATTATGTATTCTGAATTCGGAGTCACAAATGCAGCTCCATGATTTGAATATCCCAATGGATTACACACTATCTGTTTTGTTTCAAAGTCTTTCAAAGATATAACAGCAAGCCTTGAATTAGCCTTATCTCCAATAAAGAGAAACTGTCCATCATATTCTCCATTAGTTTCAGATAGGGCGGGATGATGAGTATCTGCCCAGGTGAGTTTTGCCCTAAGTGGGTCACATAGCTCACCTTGAAGAACTTTTTTGTTCTCATCATCAAAACCCCAACCCTGCCAAGGTTCAGGAGTAAACACTGCTATATACTTTAATATTCTCATGGAAGGAATCCCAATAACTATAACTTGCCCAGAATGTCCTCCCGATGAGAACATTATGAATTCATCTTTTACACCTGTTGGATGATAAGTTTTGAGTGCTGCTTCTATGTGTTCAGATGTAAGACCACGAGCACGTGCTATCTCTAAGAACTTATCAGCTTCTCTCTGAGCAGTAACATTCGTAATAAAGATTGTTCCCACAATCAATCCAGCAATAAAGAAACTAACTGCCGCTAATATCCACCTAAAAGAAGTCAGTTTCCTTCCCATACCGCAATACCTCCTTTTTAATTATGTTTCTAATTTATATTAATTATTATTTCTTTTACTTATTTTTCCCGCAGGGAATTCTTCCCCACGAGAAAATTCCTAAAATTGCCTTACCATTCTCCATTTTGGTTTCTTTAGAAGAAGGCAAAATAAGACAGCTGATTATTCCCAGAATTGAAGCAGCTAAAGCGATGAAAAAACCAGTATCAAACATAGCAAATGTTTTAAACTGCGCTACACTTCCCCATCCTAACAACTTGGGAGTAAATGGCTGAATTTTTATGGGTGCAGATGGATTGAGATCGTGTCCGAACCGCCAGAGCCAATAGAACAAGCCCGCAACAAATCCGCCAAGAAATCCAGCCGGTGCAAGACAAAATAGTGCAAAAAATCTTCTTATTAATGTATTTCCCCTCAGCCGAAGTAAGGAAACAAATGGTAAAAATGCAACTACAACTACTGATGGAAAAGCTATTTTTCTTTCAAACTTCGCTGCTTCCTCTAACTTTTTCATACCTATATAATGATTAAGAATATCTATCTCTGAAACATCTCCTTTTACATTGTTGAGATAAACTTTCAGGTAAAGTCCGTCTGGATACTGTGGAGCGTAAAGCTTGAACCTCCACCATGGAAAGAAAAAAGATATAAATAACAGCCCGGAAGAGATCAACATCATCAAAATTATAACTTTATTTCTCATAGCTTTTACTCCTTAATCTTATCCCCCCTCCTTACTGCAGAACACAAGCAAAACTTATACCACCTCTCTTTCTCTTCTTTACATTAAGCTGACTTTACCCAAATTGACTCACAAATGAGACACTGTATCAAAATTAAGACTCATTCTCAATCCAAGTATCAAAATTGAGACAATCATAGTAAAACAAGAGTAAAATTTAGCATAAGAAAATTAGCCTTGAATCTTTACGATACCCAAAACCTTTATCTTAGCCTTGGGATCTATCTCCTGATAGGAAAGGACCTGAATCATAGGGAAGTAGTTTTCAATGAGCTTTTTTACATACCTTCTAATTTGAGCTGAGACAACAATAACCGGATTCGCCTTATACTTTGCAAACTTCGGGACAATCTCACTTATAGAATTAATAAGAGACTGGACAAGCTGTGGAGGAAACTTCAGTCGTATTACTCCGTTCTTCTCCTCTATACCCTCGAGAATTTTTTCTTCCCCAGACGGATCTAAAGTCATACATATTACCTCACCATTGAACGAAAACATCTTAGTTATAAGCCTCCAGAGTGATTGCCTCACGTATTCGGTAAGCTGATCTGGATCCTTTATTGTCTGAGCGTAATCACCTATGGCTTCCAAGATAGTTATCGTATCTTTTATGGGTATTCCCTCGCGGAGAAGATTTTGCAAAACTCTATGTATAACCGAGACCGAAGCCGAGTTCAATACATCTTCAACGAGCTTTGGATAATTTTTCTTAGCGATATCAAGAAGCTTTTGAGTGTCCTGTCTTGTCAGAATCTCATAAGCATTCCTTCTTATTATTTCAGAAAGATGAGTTATTATAACAGATTCAACGTCAACAACTGTATATCCCTTAGCTACAGCTTCACTTTTTTTGCTTTCATCTATCCACACAGTTTCAACGCCAAAGACAGGATCTCTACTGGGTGTTCCTTCAATATCCACCTTCTCCGTGCCTATAACGAGATACTTGCCCGGATGAACTTCTCCTCTTACCACCTCAACTCCCTTCAGTATTATTGAGTATTCATTCGGTCTGAGCATAAGATTATCCCTTATATGTACTGGTGGCAGGATTATTCCGAGCTCATCCGCCAAGGTTCTTCGTAAACCCTTTATCCTCCTCACAACTTCTCCTCCCTGAGTTTCATCAACATAAGGGATAAGGAGATAACCGACTTCAAGTCCAAGAACATCCGGCTGTAGTATAGATTCAAGCTGTTTTTCCTCTTCCTCAGGGGTAATCTTTGGGACCTCTTGCAATTTTGCTGTGGATAAAGATTTTTCTTCTTCTCTTTTTTCGGATCGTCTTACACTTCTGAATGCATAAAAGAAAAGCCCCGTAGCAATCATAAGGAAAAACGGAGTTGCCCAATTCATAAACAAAAGTCCCAAAAGCGCGATGACTATTGAGGATGCAAGAACAGCCTTGGGATATGCAGTAAACTGCCGGGTTATATCTTGAGTAAAATCCGCTTCCGCAGAAGACCTGGATATTATAATCCCAGCAGAGGTTGACACAATTAACGCTGGTATCTGAGCTACAAGCCCATCCCCAACAGTAAGTTTTGTATATGTCGATAAAGCCTCAGCTAAACCTAATCCCTTCTGCAGAACACCTATTCCGAGCCCCCCTAATATATTGACAAAAAGAATAATTACCGATGATACCGCTTCTCCTCTGATAAATTTTGAAGCCCCATCCATAGCACCGTAAAAGTCAGCCTCACGCGTCAGTCTCTGTCTCTTCTCCTTCGCCTCCTCAACAGTTATGAGTCCAGCACTAAGATCTGCATCTATTGAAAGCTGTTTTCCCGGGAGTGAATCCAAAGTGAATCTTGCTGCAACTTCTGCTATCCTACCAGCACCTCTTGTTATAACAATAAGGTTTATAATTGTCAGAACCAAAAATATAATAAGCCCTATGGCAAAGTTACCAGCCATCACCACACTACCAAAAAACTCTATTATGAACGAAACTCTACCCGCTATCTCTCCAGTCACAAATTCATGCCCATAAGCTAAAATTCTCCTTGTTGTTGCTACATTCAGACACAATCTGTACAAGGTTATAATCAAAAGTACCGTAGGATAGGCAGAAAATTCAATAGGCTGCCTTATATAAAGGGAAGTAAAAAGAATCATCACAGAAGCCGAAAAACTGATAATTATCAAAAGATCAATAAGCAAAGAAGGCAATGGTAAAAGTATTATAAGAAGTATGGAAAAAATTACCAGCGCCACAAAGATATCCAAATTTCTACGCATCTTGGTATAAATTTTAGAAATCTAAAAAAGCCCTAAGTTCAACAAACAAAATTCATCCTTACAACCAAAAGACAGTAAATCCAACAAGAAATACAATAAAGTTAAAAAATTTGAAGAATTTTTTAGTGAGATTAAAAAACTAAAATTAAAGCATTAGCTAATTACGATTTTTCTTAGCAGAGGGAAAAAACATGGAAGATCAAGCCAAGAGACTCAGAGAGATAATGGGGAAAAAAGTCATAACCATATGTTCTGGCAAAGGAGGTGTAGGGAAAACAACTATATCTGTAGCCCTATCAATTGAACTGAGCAAATTAAATCGAAAGGTTCTCCTTATCGATGCAGATTTATCTCTGGCAAACGCAGATCTACTTCTTGGTGTGGTTCCAAAATTTCACATAGGGAACTACCTTGAAGGAAACGTGAACCTGAACTCAATCATAGAGGAAATAAACCCGAACTTGGAATTCATCCCCGCAGCAAGCGGAATAACAAAATTTACAAATCTCACCGATGCTCAGCTAAGAAAAATAAAAAATCTAATTAGCTCAAGAAATCCTCAGATAGTCATCTTCGACGCACCAGCAGGAATAGGAGAAAATGTTATAAACTTCTGCAAAATGGCTTCTCACATCGTGCTCGTTATCACACCAGATCCAGTATCAATAACAGATGCATATGCCCTTATGAAAATCATAAAAAAGGAAGTCATGAGCAATAAAAATATCTTCACAATAGTGAATATGATATCAAAACTATCTGAAAAAGATATAGCACACTCGACTATTAGCAAAGTAGCTGAAAAATATTTAGGAATAGTTCCTAAGCTACTTGGCAGTATTCCTTATGATGAAAGTGTAAGAGAATCATTCAGACTGCAAAAACCATTCAACATTGTATTCCCGAAATCAAAAGCATCCGAAAGCATAAGACAAATCGCAAAAGATCTCCTCCATTCATTACATCTATAACTTATCCATCTCCAAATATCCCCAATCCGATATATAAAGCAATAACTTAAATTGCTCAAATCTAAACCAACACATAAAAATCAGAAAACAAAAATTCGCTAATGAAGCAACTAACTACTATAGGATTGGCAATCATCCTCCTATGGAAAATCTTAGATTGGCTTTAGAGAAATATCAAGGTATCATTTACTTAGCTTTTATAGTTCTCGGTGTGGTTTTAGGAAGTCTTTTCCCAAACTTTGCAAAATCTTTAGAAACTTCACTTGTACCTACTTTAGCTTTCCTTCTTTATTCTACCTTTTGTCAAGTACCTTTAGCCCATCTACCAAAAGCTTTCTCAGATTATAGATTTGCTATAGCTATTCTCACAGGAAATTTTATAATTATCCCGATTTTCGTTGCAATTCTTCTTACTTTTATGAATTCTTTTGATGCAGCTACAAAACTTGGTGTAGCTTTGGTTCTTTTAGTTCCATGTACAGACTGGTTTGTAACCTTCAGTCATTTGGGTAAGGCTGACACCAAATACGCAATTGCTTCAATTCCAACATTACTACTCCTTCAATTCATACTGTTGCCTCTTTTTATCTTCTTGATGTTCCCAGAAATAATAGATGTAAAAATTGAAAAGGAGAGGTTCACAAAGATTTTTTTAGGACTGATAGTTTTCCCTCTGCTTTTGGCTTTATTGACTCAAAAACTTGCAGACCATAATCCTGTAGGAAAAAATGTGATAAACCTTGTAGCGTGGTTTCCCATTCCCTTACTCAGTATAATAGTCTTTACAATATTTAGCACTCAAGTAAATGTTATTGTACATCTGAAGGGACTTTTAATCTTTTTAACCTTTATATTTTCTATCTTTCTAGTCTTCGCTCTTATTGTAAGCAAGATTCTTTCTAAAATAACAAAATTGCCAAACCCTATAGGAAGAGTCTTGGCTTTCTCATTTGGCACAAGAAATTCGTTTTTAGTTCTCCCCATAGCTATAGCTTTACCTGAAGAATTCAAAATAACTTCAATAATTATCGCCTACCAGATTCTCATAGAACTTCTCGGTATGCTCGTATTTATAAAAGCTGTTCCACAAAAATTCTTCCCTCAGCACAACAACTAAAAGTGTAAGATGAGATTATCTCTGATAGATCTCAGTATATGGATAATATCGGCCCCATCTTAAAATGATCCCATCTTAAAATTTATCTTATAACTGAAATATTCCAATACGATCGCACGGAATTGGAATTTTAAAATTACATAATGGAGATTTTCAACATATTTTGGGATCCCCAGAAATATCTGGAGTTTTTACCAATCTTGATAAGATGCATGTTTTTACTTATGGCGGTTCCTATGTTCTCATCCCCAATCATATCTTTTCCAATAAAGGCCGGTATGAGTTTTGCTGTTGCAGTCGGAATATATTCTGGGCTCAAAATTTCCGAGATTCCGGTCAATCCAGCGGAGATCATAGCAGGCATAATTTCTGAATTTGTATTGGCGCTTATTATATTTATAACCATACGAGCTTTTTTTCTTGGTCCACAGCTTGCCGGAGAAACTGCGGGATTCCAAATCGGATTTGGACTTGTAGCTCTCACCAGACCACTTGAAGAAGAAAGTAGCTCAATTATAGGAGAATTCTTCTTTCTTATAGCTGTGGTCATCTTTTTCATCTTAGATCTACACATAGGATTCTTGTGGGGAATCAAAAAAAGCTTTGAACTTATCCCTCCATTTGCTATGATTCAGCCTCATCAAGCTGAAGAAATAGTAATGATAAGGATGCGTGAGGCTTTCTCAGCAGCTGTTCAGATATCTTTGCCCATTCTGATAGTCCTTTTCATACTAGAAATCCAAATAGCAATAGTATCAAGAACAATCCCACAATTCAATATCTTCGTTGTCGGATTCCCAGCAAAAATACTCGTAGGAATCTTAATCTTAACCTTCCTGTTTGATAGAATTGCCTTCCTAATAGGAGAATTTATTAAAAAGTTTATTGATACTTTCTCGGATATCCTCAAAGTCGCTCTATAGTGTAGTTTGAGAAAATTAAAATTTCTTGAAATATAAACCTTTTTCCTGATGTTCAAAAGATTTAAAGAATGTTAGCGGGTAAAGGTGGAATCTTTGCCCTAATCTTCGGTTCTCTATTCGCAATCTCAATGTTTTTCCTTGCAGTCCATAAAGGAGAGACAATAAATGCCCTATGGATCCTCACAGTTGCCATATCATCTTACCTTTTAGGATATAGATTCTATGCCAGATTTATAGGTTTTAAAGTATTCCGTTTATCCACTGAAAATCTAACTCCTGCTCACAGATTTAGAAACAACTACGACTTTGTGCCAACAAATAGATTTGTTCTTTTTGGTCACCATTTCGCAGCCATATCTGGAGCGGGACCACTTGTTGGTCCTGTTCTTGCCGCACAAATGGGATTTCTCCCAGCAACACTATGGATCGTCTTTGGTGTTATATTTGCCGGAGCGGTTCAAGATATGATAATATTGATCATCTCAACACGAAAAGGAGGAAGATCCTTGGGCGAAATCATCTCCGAAGAGCTCGGCAAAATACCAGGAACAATAGCTCTTTTCGGAATATACACAATTCTTATAATTCTCATTGCGGTTTTATCTTTGGTAGTCGTGAAAGCATTATTCAACAGTCCCTGGGGAACCTTTACCTTTCTTATGACCATCCCTATAGCTATGGTTATGGGAATTATGATATATAAATTCAAAGCAAATGTTCCTGCTTTAATATTTGGAATAAGTTCTCTTATTGTATCCCTCATCGCGGGAAGATATGTAGCCATAAATCCGGATATAGCCAAATTTTTTTCTTTTTCTGAAAAGAGTCTTGCCATTGTTATCATCGCTTATGGATTTACCGCATCAGTTCTTCCTGTATGGCTTCTTATGGTTCCAAGGGACTATCTGAGCACATTTTTGAAAGTCGGGACTGTCTTCCTTCTTGCCTTCGGTATAGTTTTTGTCCTGCCCGAAGTTAAGATGCCAGCTATAACCGAATTCATAAGCGGATATGGACCTGTCTGGAAAGGAGAAGTTTTCCCCTTTTTATTCATAACTGTTGCCTGCGGGGCGGTATCTGGTTTCCACTCCCTTGTTGCGTCTGGGACCACTCCAAAACTCATAGATAAAGAGGTTGATTCTCCCTTTGTCGGATACGGTTCAATGCTTACCGAATCCTTCGTAGCAATTATGGCCTTGATCTCGGCAGTAACTATGGATCCAGGAATTTACTTTGCAATAAATTCACCTGCAAGCGAAATCGGGAAAACAGTAGAAGATGCTATCACCAAAATAAGATCATGGGGATTTAGCATCTCAGCCGAAGATATCAAAACCTTAGCTCAAATGATAGAAGAAGAAACAATCCTTTCAAGAACAGGAGGGGCACCATCTTTAGCAATAGGAATGGCACTAATATTTTCAAAATTTTTCGGCCATAGTCTTATCTCCTTCTGGTACCACTTCATAATCTTGTTCGAAGCTCTTTTCATCTTAACAACAATAGATACCGGAACAAGGATAGGAAGATATATACTACAGGATCTTGTCGGAAAAGCTATTCCCTTTATGAAAGATTATGAATCAAAAGTTGCAGCTTTTATAGCAACATTGTTCACCACGTCTTTATGGGGATACTTCCTCTATGCTGGTGTTACAGATCCATACGGAGGTATAAAGACATTCTGGCCTATTTTTGGTATCGCAAATCAGCTCCTTGCAAGCATGGCCCTACTCACTGCAACAGCATATATGATAAATCATGGGATGATAAAATATGCCCCTATCGCCGGAATCCCAGCATTACTCCTTTCATTCAATACCATAACCGCAGGATTGTTCAAAATATTCCATACATCAAAGGATATAGGTTTTCTTTCACATGCAAGATTTTTGAAAGAGGGACTCGAAAGCGGGATTCTTCCTTCAGGTTTCACTCCAGATATAGCCCGCAAGCTTATCTTTAGTGATTACATAAATTCAGCTCTGATATCTATTTACGTATCAGTTGTGATAGTAATTTTTATCGCTACAATTCTCTCACTAAAAAAATCTATAACTCAAAATGTACCAAAGATTTGAAGCTCCTCTTCCCTTATCTTCCCTTGTGATATTTTTCTTTTAATCTCATCTTCAAGGAGAACATATCCGCATTCTCTAAAGATCTCCTTTATCGCCTCTTCTGTTAAACTCCTGAGTTTACGTATTTGATTTTTCACATAGGAGGAAAATTCTACAACCTCAAACACTCCCTCCCTACCCGAAAAGCCTCTGCCATCGCACTTCTCACACCCTACGCCTCCACAAATCTGACATATCAGCCTCACAAGTCTTTGCGATATCCCTACACTCAGAGCAGAAAGAAGAATATTTTCTGGAATCCCTAAATCCACAAGCCTTATTATAGCTGATGCTATATCTTTTGAATGCAAAGTTGCAAAGACAAGATGCCCCGTAAGGGCAGATTTTATAGCTATATCTGCAGATTCAGAATCTCTTATCTCTCCAACAAATATAACATCCGGATCTTGGCGTAAAATGTGTCTTAGCACCTTAGGAAATATCAGACCTATATCCTCATTTACCTGTATCTGATTAACCTTATCTATCTTGTATTCAACTGGGTCTTCAACAGAAAACACATTAAGAGAGTCCCTATCTATTTTCTCAATCAAGGAGTATATTGTTGTTGTTTTTCCTGAACCAGTTGGTCCCGCGACAAAGATGAACCCGCTTTGCTTTTTTATTGCGGAAAGCAATATACTAACCTGTGATTCAGATAATCCCAGATCTTCGAGAGAAAACTTTTTCTCTCTCCTGAGAATCCTCAATGCTACCTTTTCACCTTCTGTTGTTGGGACAATAGAAACTCTTACATCATATCCTTTGAATGAGAATCTACCATCTTGTGGCATCCTCTTTTCTCCCACGTTAAGATGAGATATGACTTTTATTCTATTTGTAAATAGGTTAAAAACTAGTGAAGATACCGTTGAGAAATCCCTAAGAATTCCATCGATCCTGAATTTTATCTTACCGCAAGAGCGCGCTGGGATAATGTGAATGTCAGTAGCATTTTGCTTTAAAGCTTCCTCCAAGACAGAATCCACAAATTTTTCTATCCCACCATCTTCATCACCACTGAAAAATCTTGTCAATACTTCCTTTATTAGTGAGAATGGGCAAACCTTTACTTCTATCCTATCTATCCCGCATATCTCGGAAATCTTCCGAAGGGATACCTCAAAAGGGTCTGGAGAAGCAATTTCCAACTTTTCATTATCAGCTCTCACAGGAATAAACATCATATCCTCGATTAATCTTTTAGGGAAGAGTTTTACCAAAGAAACATCTATGTCGCTAAGATTTCCTTCAAATATCTCAAATCCAAATCTTCTTTTTATCCACTCACAGTATGATAGGTCCCCCAAAAAACCCCTACTTATAAGAAATTCTGGAATCACAAGTTTGTCTTTCCTGAGAAGCTCCTTTGCTAAATTTTTGGGAATTATTCCATCCTCTTCAAGCGCTCGAATTACAATTTCCTTCATATGCGCAGAAGAATAAAAAGAATCCTTGCAAAGGTATTTTAGGATGAACCTCTACTTCAAGATTATCTCCAAAATACTTATACATAAACCACAAGAATTTCCGAACTCCATTTATTTTTTTCCTACCTGAACTAAGCCCCTCTCAAGGGTGTCTACTACGGTTTTAACTATAATATCTGGTTCGAAATTTACCTCATCACCCTCTTTTCTAAACCTAAGATTAGTTAACTTCAAAGTTGTAGGTATTATGTCTACAAAAAAAACTGATTCATCTTTTATTTCGGATACAGTAAGAGATATGCCATCTATCGCAACAAAGGATTTTTCTATAACATATTTTCTGATTTCTGGTTTTATCTCAAAGCCAAAACGTAAAAATTCGCTTTCCTGATTCTTCCGAGAAATCTCTACGATTTTCAGAGTTGAGAGAACATGCCCTTGGACAAGATGACCAGATATTCCTTGATTTAGCCTGAGGGCACGCTCAAAGTTTACAAAGTCACCCACCTTGATAAATTTCAGGTTTGACCTGCTGAGAGTTTCTGGAGACAGATCGAACTTCATGATAGTCTGGTTTTTCTTCTCTCTCTTTGAAGTAACCGTAAGACACACTCCATTTACGCTTATTGAATCACCTACTTTCACATCTCGCAATCTCTTAGGGAAGCTCAGAAGTATTTCCTTCCCTTCTCCTTTCTTCTCTACACAGATTACACAAGCAGTCCCTTCTACAATTCCGGAAAACATATAAGGATTATTGCACAAGTTTGCTCAACTTTAGAATGTCTAATGGCCCGATAAACTTTTGGGATATCCTTCCATCTTTTACTACGAAAGTTTCTGGAACTCCTGTGACACCATAGTCTATAGCAGTCTGCCCCTTATCAAAAAATACATAGTCGTACGGATTAAGCTCCTTGAGATAACTTTCCACATTTTCTCTTTCATCTTGGAACACAACCCCAACAATTATGAATCTATCTTTAAGAACAGCTAATTTTTTTCTGTCCTCTCTACATTCCTGACACCAGGAAGCGAAAAAATTAATAATCACCGGTTTACCTTTATTCTCTTCAATTACATCATGAAGGCTTTTCTCACCAATAAGGAAATTTGGAGGTTCTTTCCCCAAAAGAGGAGAAACCTCGAACAACCCCTTTGATTTAAATATAGATGGGAAGAACATAGCAATTATAATACCAGCAATGAGCGAAGATAACAAAATACCCTTTGTTCTTTTATTATTATTTAGCTTCATATTTATTCTCTTTTTCCTTTTCAGCTATCATGTAATTCTTTTCTGTATATCCTGTAAATTTTGTAGCGTTCTGCACCAGAAATTGTAATAAGCTTATTTATTCTTTCATTATCTTCAAGCGTCCACGAAAGCTCTGCTTCTTTGTACCCTTTAGCTTTACCTCGTTTCACCAATTCCCCAACCATAAACATCGGCAAATAAGGATATCTTGCTCTGAAATCCTTTTTAACTCCAAGAATCAAGAGTCTAAAACTTTTCACTTTTTTTGCTCCTTTGAATATCTTTATATAATCTGAAAGTTTCATACCCCCAGATGTATTTCTCAAAACTTCATTCAGATTTGGAATAGCAATACACACCCCAGCAGGTTTTTCTCCATCAACCAAAGCAAAAAACGCTATTTCTTCATCCAATACAAACCTCAAAGAATCGGCAAGCTGTTTTCCTTCTTCTTCCGTCACAGGGGTAAATCCCCAGTTGTCGTACCAAGCATCGTTGAAGATGTCCAAAGCAGTTTTTATATCCTCAGCTAAAGTTTTCTTTGATATGTTCTTTACTTTTACTTTACCTGATGCTTCTTTCCATATGAGCTTGATAAAAGATGAAGTTTTCTTCTCAACAAGCTCCGAATCTATGCGCCACGCATACAAATCCTTTGCTTTTGAAAATCCCAAACTTTCAATAAGCTGTGAATAGTAAGGGGGATTGTGAGGCATCATAATATATGGGGGATAGTCAAATCCTTCTACGAGAATTCCAGATTCGCCATTTATATTGAATGAAAACGGTCCCATAACACTTTTAGCACCCTGAGATTTCACAAATTTTTCAGCCGCGCTAAAGAGCTCCTTAGCCACATCCTCCGAATCAACAGATTCAAAGAATCCGAAAAATCCAGCCATATCATTCCACCTTTTTATATAAAGATAGTCAATTTGTGCAGATATTCTCCCGAGTACCTCCTTTCCCTTAGAGGCTAAAAAGAGCTTTACTTTTCCATGCTTGTAGAACGCATTAGCTCGTAAATTCAGGAATCTTTCTACAATGAAAGGCGGAACAAAACTTTTGTCAGCCTTTTTTATGTCAAACTCAACTTTGATAAATCTGAAGATGTCAAAGATATTCCTAACTTCGCATATTTTAACTTCACCCACAGCAAGCCCTTCAGAACAAAATCCCCCTAAAAGAATTATTCAATCACACATATTTTTCGAGATTATCTAAATTTATAGAAAATACTTTTTCTCTCCAGCCCAATTTTGTATCCCCTATCTTACCCTCCATCCCTGCCACTATAACAATCACTTTATCAAATATGTCCGGAGATCCCCTTGGTGGGGGATATATCTCTGCATTTTTATTTTCCTCAACTTCAAAAATCTCAAGAAGTTCGTCTATAAGAATTCCTATATAGTCATTCTTCAGAGAAACAATGAGGAAAATTTTCCGCTTTCGCAATATATCTTCTCCTGACCTTGGATCATCTGCACTACCACTAATTACTGTATATTCCTTTCCTTTGCTTTCACCACTTTCTTTGCTTCCCCCCTCTTCTACAACCATCTTCCCATCATCAGTACTACTGTCCTGCCCATTCTCCAAACCCTCTACATCTATTATCTTTCTTAGATCAATAAAAGGGATCAATCTTTTATCGTTCTGAGCAACTTCTATCTCTCCAATACCTATAACATAATTCTTAGCCCCTTCAACAGGAACTATACCCAAACTATTACCTTTATCCTTTTCTACCTTCTTAACCCTTCCTATGTCTATGGCAAACTTCCTCCCTTGCACACTAAACAGTATATATTTCCCTTTTCCTCTCTCCATGCGTATAGCCCAAAATTAAATTTAAAAATTTACTTCAAAGATATAGGGAAATTTCAAAGATATGGGAAAATCCCCCAAAACAAACCTTTCCAAAAATCAGATAAGCTTTTTCAAAAATTACTATTGTGTATGGGAAAATAAATAATATTGGTTGATTTCTGAAGATGAATTTTGATACAGATTTTGGAATCAAAGGTCAAGATTTATCTTCAGAAATCTAAGAAATAAGAAAAAAAAAGAGGTAAAAAGACAATGAAAGGTAAGGTAAAGTGGTTTAATTCAAAAAAAGGGTTTGGCTTTATAACATCTGAGGATGGACGCGATGTCTTTGTCCACTGGAGTGATATAAATAAGGAAGGTTTCAAATCTCTAAATGAAGGCGATGAAGTAACATTCGAAGTAAAAGAAACTGAGAAAGGGACAAAAGCTACAGACGTAAAAATAGTAAAGAGGGTGGGAGGAGGAAGAACCACAGGGGAAGAAGGAGGTAGAAGCCAGCCAAGGTTCAAAAAGCAAGGCGGAAAGGAAAGGAGAAGATTCTAAAAATCAGGGTTTCCCAATCGGGAAATAAAGGTATCCGAGCTCTCTAACCTTTGCTGGCTCAAAAATATTCCTCCCATCTATTATAATGGGGGTTATCATCAGCTCCCTTATCTTTCTCAGGTCAGCTGATTTAAACTCCCCCCATTCAGTAGCTATCACTATAGCATGAGCTCCTGTTACCGACTTCTCAAGATTTTCAGCATATCTTATACTCTCCGACTCTGGGAAAATCTGCTTTGTATTTTCCATAGCTTTGGGATCATACAAATTTAGCTTAGCTCCCTCTTTCAGTAACTCGGATATAATCTTCAACGCTGGAGCTTCTCTTATATCATCAGTATCCGGCTTGAAAGCAAGTCCCCATATAGCTATAACTTTGCCCTTTACTACCCAGAGAGCTTTCTTTATTTTATCAAGAATAACCGCAATCCTTCTTTCATTTATATCATGCGCCACTTTCAGAAGTGAGAAATCAACCTGAACTTCCTCTCCCATCTTTATGAACGCCTTCACATCCTTTGGAAAACAACTACCACCCCATCCAATCCCGGCCTTCAAGAAAGCAGTGCCTATCCGCTTATCTAGCCCGATTCCTTCCGCAACTTTGTCAACATCCACACCCACTTTCTCACAGAAATCAGCAATCATATTTATATACGAAATTTTTAATGCCAAAAATGAATTTGAAGCATGCTTTATAACCTCTGCTGTCTTCACGTCAGTAACAACCTTGGGACAAACAAAATCTTTTTCGTTATAAATCTCAAGCAGAATTTTCTTAGCTCTCTCAGAGGACATCCCAATGACAATTCTATCGGGTTTGAAAAAATCCCGTATAGCTGTTCCTTCTCTCAAAAACTCTGGATTAGACGCAATATCAAAATCCGCAGACGGATTATAGAGCTTAATTGTTCTTTCTATCCATTCTGCAGTCCTTATAGGTACAGTACTTTTTTCGACAATAAGTTTATAACCGTTAAGATATTTCGAAATCTCTATTGCACAGGCTTCTATATAAGATAGATCGGGTCTACCATCAGGTAGAGACGGAGTCCCAACGCATACAAAAATAACATCTGATTCAGAATAGACCTCAGCTGGACTGTCTGAGAAAAACAAAGTTTTCCCATAATTTTTTTGAATAAGCTCCTCAATCCCCGGTTCGTATATGTGAGATTTTCCCCTTCTCAAAAGTTCTATCTTATTCTTATCACTGTCGTAACATATCACCCTGTAACCGAGATCGGCAAACGCAGACGCAGTTGTAAGCCCAACATACCCCGCTCCTACAACCCCAAGCTTATAATTTCTCTTTACCATACTATCCCCCGCAGACATAATTTTTCAACCTCAATCCAACCTCAATCTCCACTGAAAATATGGTTACTCTCACCTAATTTACTTCTTAATATTTCCAAAATATCTTCTGCCACAATTTCGTGTCCCCCCTTACTTACATACAATCTCCCAGGATATAGCTCTTCAAGATCTCCCCTTACCTTCAATCTGAATAATCTGATCCCACGGTTTTTGAGCAAGCCCTGAATCTTATCATATAAAGATTTCTCTCCTGGAAATTCTACATACACAAATACAAATGCACTATTTTTCCCTACCTCCATCATTTTATCAATAGCAATCTTGGAGAGGATAAGATTTTCATCTCCAAACATACTCTTTCTCTGAAAAACCTTCGCAATAAGTGATGAATTAAAGATATCTTCATATTTTTCAGCAATTCTTTCCGTCCATTTTTTCTTCTTTTTTCTGGCCGGTCCCACAAATTTATCAATCAAGCCTTTAGTTTCATTCTCCAATTTCTTTTTTATCTCTCTGTCAACTAGTGATTTGATATCAGGTATAGTTATCGCTTGTGAAAAATTTTCTTTGGTTGCATATAATCTAACTATATAATTTGCCCACACATTTGCCAATTCGTAGAATCCATAATTTGAAAAAATAAGAAGCACTATATTCGGATTTACCACTTTACTGAACTCAACGAACTTAACCATGGCTGACAGTATATTATCATTTCTGCCGGCGAGATTTATAATTCTAAATCCATCTCCTATATTATATCTGACGGCATCTACAAATGTATCACCATCTCTGACACAATCTCCGAATGCAAAACTATCTCCAAGAACTACTACAGTTTTTTTCCCTTCGATTGTGTCCCACACAGTATCAGGGTTCCTGAGTCCGAATCTATCGCTTTTGTATATTACTGGATACCTGTCTTCACTACAAAGCACAACTATAGAATTTGATGGCTGAGCAATAGCGTAGATATCAACATATTTGGGAAGGTCTGGAACCTTCAAGCCCTCCGGAACCTCTATTGTGAATTTTGTCGACAATAAGTAATTTTCAGATAAATAAGGGAAGACCCCAAAAATAGTCGTATCTGCTAATCTTGATATTTTTTGTCCGACATAAACGGCTGCTATATCTTTTGAATAATCTATGTAGGACTTACCTCTGTTTCCCCCAAGAAAAAAAGGAATTATAGATAGGAATAATGCTCCAAAAAAGATCCGAAGTACTGAAAAAATACTTCTATTAGGTGAGAGGAAAAATACAAAAGCAGATAAAATTATAATAAGTAACATATAGCCTTTTATGTGTAAAAGGTTTATCCCTGTCAAAATAGAATAACTATCAACTAAATTAACCCAAAGTATGGTATAAATAGGGAAGAGTATATAAAAAATCCCTATAAACCTTTCTATAATTCTGAATAAAGATGAGCGAGTAAAATTTAGCAATAATTTCATGATCTAGCAAAACTACCTTAATAATTTATAGACCTTTATGAATAAACAGAAATATGAATAGAGAATTTACAAAAAATTATTTCAGGAAAAAGAAAATAAAGGGGGAATTTGAGGAACTCTGGGCAATCATAAAGATCTTGAGGAAATCCTGCCCATGGGATAAATCGCAAACAGTAGATTCACTAAAATTCAAACTCATAGAAGAAGCATATGAAGCGGTAGATTCCGTACCAGATGTAGAAAAATTTTCAAAAGAAATAGGAGATGTAATCTTGGTTGCGCTGTTTTTAGTACGGATACTCGAAGATGAAAAAAAACTCAACTTAAAAGATGTATTGAAAAAACTCATAGAAAAACTCATAGAAAAACACCCACATGTATTTGGAGAAACCAAAGTCAAAACAGCCGAAGAAGTTCTCAGAAATTGGGAAAAGAATAAACCAGAAATAAAAGAAGATAATATCCCCCTATCTACTCCAGCTCTGTACCTTTCTTTCAGAATAGGCTCCAAATTAAAATACACCGAAAAATTTCAAAAAATATTTGGGACTCCCGAAACTACCGAAAATAGCTCTGAGATAATTCTCCAAGAGAAAATTAAAAATAATCTTACTGAATTTCTATCAGGGGATAAGTCAAAGCTTGGAGAGCTTCTCCTGAACTTAGGAATGCTAAGCGCCATAATAGATGTCAATCCAGAAGAAGCACTGCGTGAAAGAATAATAAGATTCATGGAAGAATTAAAGGATAAGTAATCTGCAACGAATGAATTAGTACGAAATTGCTCCAACTTCAGTAGGTAAGTGCTCCAACATTATAAGTGCTCCAATCTTTATTGGGTAATTGCTCCAACTGAAGCGGACTTGACCAGCTTTATATACTTTGCAAGAACACCTGATGTAAATTTTGGTTGCGGAGTGGGAAGAAGAGATAATCTCCTTTTGATTTCATCCGGAGGGAGCTCGAGCTCGATTTTGCCCTCATCGGCATCAATATATATTATGTCTCCATCCTGCACAACTGCAATTGGTCCCCTATCATAAGCCTCTGGTGAGACGTGACCTATCATAAGTCCCCTAGTTGCCCCCGAGAATCTGCCATCGGTTACCAAAGCCACATCATTTATAAGTCCCTGGCCGACCAAAGCGGCAGTCACCTGAAGCATCTCTGGCATCCCGGGTGCGCCCTTTGGACCTTCATTTCTTATCACCACAACATCGCCAGCCTTTATTCTTCTTTGAGAAATAGCAGAGAAACAATCAAGCTCACTTTCAAAAACTTTAGCAGGCCCTCTGTGTTTCCTTTTTGCCAGAATTCCAGATATCTTCATAACCGCCCCTTCAGGAGCAAGTGAACCACGCAAAATTACTATGCCTCCATCAGATCTGAGAGGATCTGTAACCGGCCTTATAACCTCTGAGTACTTTACTTCAAGATCTTTCAGATTCTCCTCCACCGTTTTACCCGTGATTGTCAAAGCATCTCCGTGAATAAGCCCCGCAGACAATAATATTTTCATAATCGCTGGAACCCCTCCAGCATTGTGCAGATCATACATCACAAACCTTCCACCAGGCTTTAGGTCGGCAATAAGCGGGACTCTTTTGCTTATTTTTGCAAAGTCATCAAGGGTAAGCTCTACCCCAGCCTCATAGGCTATCGCAAGAAGATGCAAAATAGCATTCGTAGAACCACCCGTAGCTGACACCACTGCTATAGCATTCTCGAAAGCTTTTTTAGTAAGTATATCCCTAGGCTTTATATCTTTCTCCAACGCGTTGACAATAGCTTTCGCAACTTGGTAATACACAGATCTTCTCTGAGGATCTACCGCTGGAAAAGATGATGTACCAGGCAGTGCTATCCCTAAAGCCTCAGCAACACAGGCCATCGTATTGGCCGTATACTGTCCCCCACAAGATCCAACAGTAGGACAAGCATTACACTCAATCTCATACAATTCTTCAAGAGTGATCTTGCCTACCTGATATGCTCCCACCGCCTCATAGACATCTTGAATTGTGATCTTCTGCCCTTTGTACTCTCCAGGCATTATTGTCCCACCGTAAAGAAAAACAGACGGAATATTCAGCCTAGCCATAGCCATTATAAATCCTGGGAGAGATTTATCGCATCCTGCTATTCCAACAAATCCATCATAAAAATGTGCATTAATTACTGCCTCAACAGAATCAGCTATTATCTCCCTTGATACAAGGGAATATCTCATACCTTCATGTCCCATTCCTATCCCATCACTTACAGATATTGTTGTAAACTCTATTGGAACCCCACCGAGGTTTCTTATCTCATTCTTTATATGTTGGGCCTGCTCATGCAGATTATAGTTGCAAGGCGTGACTTCATTTGAGACGGATCCAACAGCTATAAATGGTTTTTCAAAATCTTCATCTTTATACCCCATAGCTCGCATAAAAGCCCTGTGAGGTGCCCGCTCAATTCCACCCTTTATCTTATTACTCCTTGATTTATAATATCTTGCCGAATCGAATTTCATAATGAATAAAATGTTGTAGATAAATAGAAAAATATAAGAAACAAGAAAACAAAATAACGCCTTTGCAACACCAACCTGAAAAGCGAAAATTCTTGAAAATCGATTCCAACTAAGTTTATCAAATTTATTAAATTAGTAAATAAAAAGTAAAAAAATAAAAAAGAAATAACACCAAGAAGGAAAATGAAAGACAGGCTTTCTGTCAGATCAAATAACAATTCGACAAATATAAAAACGGCACCGAAAAGATCTCTCGGTCCTGTCAGTAATCTCGAAGAATATGTACAAGCTGACTGGTGGAGGCGAATCTTTGACTCAGTATACATCAAGACAGATGGAGATGTTGTAGATGATGCTAAAATAACAAAAATGGAAGTTGATTATATAGAAAGAGTACTCAATCTCAAACCAGACGACAAGATACTTGACTTGTGCTGTGGACAAGGTAGGCATTCATTAGAACTTGCAAGAAGAGGCTTCAGAAATGTTGAGGGACTCGATCGCTCACACTACCTTATACAAAAAGCCAAAATGCAAGCAAAAAAGGAGGTTCTACCTGTAAAATTTAGAGAAGGTGACGCTAGAAAGCTCCCATATCCTGAAGATACTTTTGATGTCGTCCTTATTTTAGGCAACTCATTTGGATACTTCGAGACCATAGAAGAAGATATAAAAGTACTCAAAGAGGTTTTCAAAGTACTCAAACCATGGGGAAGAATCCTTATTGATATAGCCGATGGTGAATACCTTGCCAGAAATTTTCAACCCCGCTCATGGGAATGGATGGACAAAAAACATTTTGTCTGTCGCGAACGTTCTCTCTCTGTGGACAAGAAAAAACTGATCTCCCGAGAAGTCGTGGTTCACGTAGAAAAAGGTGTCATAGCAGATAGATTCTATGCGGAAAGATTGTACACCAAAGAAGAGATAGACCAGCTTCTGAAAGCAACAGGCTTTTCAGATATTACCTTTCACGGCGAGATAAAAACAGAATCACAAAGAGGACAAGACCTTGGGATGATGGAAAGAAGAATCCTTGTTTCAGCTATAGCAAAAAAAGAATGGCAACCTTTCAAAATAAGAAAGAGAGAAAATACAAAGAATGTAATTGTACTACTTGGAGATCCATCAAAACCTGACCCAATAAGACCAAACAGATTATTTGATGAAGATGACTTCTACACTATCGCAGAACTCAAAAATGCTCTAAAAGAACTGCAAAACACAGAAAACAGGCGGAACTTTTCATTCCTTGACAATCACTCCACCCTAATTTACGACCTTGTGAAATTAAAACCGAAAATCGATTATGTCTTTAACCTCTGCGATGAAGGATTTGACAATGACCCAAGAAAAGAAGCCCATATCCCAGCACTACTTGAAATTCTCGGAATCCCCTACACAGGGGCAGGTCCCCAATGCCTTATATACTGCTATGACAAAAGTGTTGTCAGAGGTGTAGCAAGAGAAATGGGAATCCCCACTGCTCCCGCATTCATAATAAAACCAGAAGATACCATCTTTGAACTCCAGATAAACTTCCCTGTGATAGTAAAACCTAATTTTGGAGATTCAAGCTTCGGGATAAATCAAAAATCAGTTGCTTACAATATAGAAGAACTCATAAATGCAATAATTGAGATAAGAGGTAAATTCGGATACGATAAACCAATACTTGTTGAAAAGTTTCTAACAGGGAAGGATTTGACCTGCGGCATCATTGGAAATCCACCAGATGACTATATTGTTCTACCAATAGGAGAAGAAGATTATTCAGCTCTCCCCCCAGAATTTCCAAGAATATGCGGATATGAGGCAAAGTGGCTCCCTGATTCTCCATACCACAGTATCAGAACCATAAAAGCTGATCTACCCGAAAGAACTGCTCAATTTATAGTGGAATGCTCACTCAAACTTTTTGAACGTCTTGGATGCAGAGATTACGCAAGATTCGACTGGAGGCTCGACGAAGAAGGAAATCCCCACCTTCTTGAGGTTAACCCAAATCCAGGATGGTGCTGGGATGGACACTTAGCTAAACTCGGTGAACTAGCCGGATATTCTTACCCAGAAGTACTATCGCTTATATTGCGCTCAGCAGAAAAAAGGCTAAAATTGTAGATAGTGTTCGAAGAAATAACTCACACCGGAGAAGTTGCATTTAAAATCGAAGGAGAAACTCTCGAAGAAATAGTCACGGACTCCATAAAAGCTCTGCAATACCTTTATTTCAAAAAAATTCCAAATAACGATGACGGATTTGAAAAAGAAGTCACAGTTCAAGGTATAGATTTCGAGGACACATTGATAACTCTCCTGAACGAAATCATCTTTCTTTTTGATGCCAAAAAAATAGTCCTTAAAAAGATAGTAAAATTGGAAATTGGAGAAACTTGTGGAGAGTACAAGTTATACATAAAACTAACGGGCATCTTTGATAATTTTTCATATGAAAAATATCCTCCACAAATATACGTCAAAGCTGTCTCATACGGTCAGGTAGGCCTGAAAAAAGAAAAAGAGAAATACTCATTAACCCTGATAATAGATATATAGCCTGATAAAAGGACATAACTACATCCTGCCCGCCATTCTCATGATTTAGTTCAAAAGATTTTTAAATAACACTAATTCTCAAAGAAAAATAATTATAATATTAAGAATGAACAGGAAAAAGGGAGGTATCCAATATGTTTGGAACAACAGAAAAAGAAAAGAAAATGAATGATTTTATCCTAAAAGATATAAGACCAAGAATCAAGGTAAGTCCCCAGATAAGTGACATTATGGTTTGGGTGAAAAAATACGAAGAGAGTACTTCAACAGTTTATTTGGGGTTGGCACTTGGAAACGGTGTCGGATGTAGTCCATTTTGCGGTTGCGCAGCAAATCAAATTGCAGATCTCATAGGGGAAGAACTCGCAGAAGCTTTTCCAGAAATAAAAAGGGTTGTCGGCCTTGCTGACATCCCCCCAGATGAGTTTGTAAAAGCATGGGAAACAGATCCCCTATAGATCAGAACAGATCAGCAAAGCAAAATATCTATCTGAAGAAAATATATCTCATAGAAGAAAAAGAAGAAAAACTTATCTTTGGCGGAAGAATAGAACTAAACACACCCATCAGCAAAGATCTAGAAAGAATCAGAAAAATCATCCAGAGACTGTTTCGCAAATACTTTGGGAAGGATACATATCTGCTCCTGAGTGCTGAAGAAGAAGTAAATTATGTC
This sequence comes from uncultured bacterium, assembly GCA_938036315.1. Lineage (GTDB taxonomy): Bacteria > Calescibacteriota > Calescibacteriia > Calescibacteriales > Calescibacteriaceae > CALHPK01. The sequence continues at coordinate 52,998 of CALHPK010000007.1, forward strand.
ATGGAAAAACTTAAAAATTACATAAAGTCACACGGAGGAGATATAAATGTCGTATCAGTAGATGATGAATCTGGCACAGTTGTGGTCTCTATGGGTGGAGCTTGCTCGCTCTGCCCATCTGCTGTAGTGACAATGAAAGCCGGAATAAGAAGATTGCTAAATCAGTTCCTCCCCTGGATCAAAAAGGTCGAACCAGCAGAAGAACCCAAAGAACCTAAATTTGGCTTCAAACTTGCCCCAAAACCTAATTAACACTTATCAGTCCAAAAACTCTGTAAAATCCTTAAGAAAGGTAACGCTCCTCTTTTCAAACCTTATGATCTCCTCCTTTACCCACCATAATAAGTATAGAAAAAAGATCTTACAACAACCAAGGCAGACCCCAAAACTAAATAGCAAAAAGTTTCACCCTCGATGAACAAAATCAAAAAATCTCTAACTTAAAAAGGCAATAAAAAATCGAGTAAAATTAAAAATCAATGAAGAAAAATCTCACTCCATTTTGTATCTTAATTCTGCTTTCTTATTGTAGCAAAAATTCAAGCCAACCTACCCCTCCCACAACTCAATTCTTCACTCCCGTTTCATTTCCAATAGAAGTAGGAACAATCAATAACGGAAATCCCTTGTTCTTCTCAAAAAGCACAGATATATTTATAGCATTTGAGAACGGAGACATATTCCATTTCAACGTGACAGGATATATCAGGAAGTACAAGGAAAATTTTTCTGGCAAACTTGTAGGCATCATAGAAAGTAATCTTATCATTGAAGATGATCAGAAAATCATCATCCAATCTCCAATAGGAAAAAGGGAAGAAGTGATTTCTATGATTTCTAAAAATACCCTCTTCCACTTTATTTCCGCGTCCAAATTAGCGTATTACACAGATAAGAAAATAATGTTAAAATATAAAGTTGCAGGCACTTGGACTGAAGAACTTCTCACAGAACTAAACACTGAAAGTGAACCTACAAAAATTTTCGCAATTGAAGATGATAAGGGGGATTTAATTCTGTTTTGGAATGTCAATGGAGAAAATTACTGGTGGAGATCTGGTCAGCAAGGAATATTAGGTAGACACATTGAGAAAGAAAGACTTTCATTTTACTACTCCCCGTCTGCAGGCGGATACGTAGCAATAGTAACAAAAGAAACCTTCGGGAGCAAAAAAGATATAAAAGTAATATCAGACAAAGGAGAACTAAAAGATTATCTAATTGAAATTGCAGGTAACACCGCAATAATTATCATCCCTGAGGAAAAGTTCCCAACAAATCTTACCATATACGCAGAGTATGAGGTCGTACCCGAAAGGCAAGATGATTTCATCATCTTCAAAACATCAAAAGATATTTACTTTATAGATATACATAAGGCAGATTTGGGTTTGTGCAAAACTTATCTCGGCAAGTATCACCAGTACTACTTCAAAAGAGAAATGGAGATCCCATATGCTTTATGCGACATCTCTGCTACAAGCAACTCTGTATTTTATGCTATATCTTTGAAAACTTTTACAGATTTGGAACTTCTACTTTTCTGGGATTCTTATTTTCTCGGAAGCAAAATATTACCGCCTTCTACTATATTCCTGACTATGTTAGAAGGAACTCCTTACATCTACTTAGTCAGAAACTCAAATCATAAAATATATTTAGATGTGTATAAGTGGTAAAAATCGTAATATGATACTTCTCCTTTTATTATTTATCCTTGCATACCAGTCATGTGCTAAAACCACAAATGATCAAGATACTAAAATCAGATTTTACACTTTAAGAACAAGCGGACTCTACCCCAAAATATTCAGTTGTATTGGTAAAAAAGAAGCTCTATGTATTTATTTCACCGCTGAAGATGGAACAATAAGATTCACACCATTGGAAAGAATAGAGTTAGAGGAAGCTCCCCCTGCTTTCGTACCTGACAAAGGTTTAGCAATTCCTCTTATGTTCTCCGAAAAGATCACTGCAGTCATCCAAATTTCACAAGATCATATGGCACTTGGATACAGATTGATTTCAGGGGGGACTATAAATCTATCTGAATTCGTATCGTTCGCCTCAGCCAAAAATGATGTTCTCCTGTTTGGGGATAACACCTATATAAAAATCGCATCCGAAAACACACAGATGCAAATCCCAAACGACAAAAACAACATAATAACAGATAAAGAACAAAAAACAATAGAAATAACAGGAAACTGGATGCCATGCTCAGATATTGTCATCACTAAAAAAGGTATCGAAGGAATTGTCTTCTCAAATACATTCTCAGGTATCCGTTATTTTCTCGTTCAAAGCAATTCGTTATCCACAGAATTTGTTGGTTGGAGAACATTCCAAGAAGACGCAACCTATACAGAATCTAAAATACCATATGTATTTTTAATAACTCTAAGCGAGGAAGCTTATCCATCCGTCGATTCGACAGATATCAATCCTTTATTCCCATTTGGATTTATCGACACAAAAAATGTATGGTTTTCTATCCAAAGATATGATATCCTACCGCCAAGGATAAAAATCAGGTACGTTGGAACTTCAAGAAAATTCGAACCTATCTGCTCCATATCTTCAGACGGATCGAAAACTTTCGTATTTGCAGAAGATAAAACAGGCCTTTACATATTCCAAAGAAAGAGCAGATGGGAGTGGGTTGAAGAAAAAATAACAGATAACTCTTACGGCTATCTTAACTCATTCATTTTCAACGGGACACCCTGCGCAATCTTCACGGGTAAAGATAATACTTTAAAGGTAACTTGTAAAATAAGTGGGGCATGGAAAATAAAAACTATAGACCCAGATGAATTTTCGGGAATAAATCTTTATACGTTTCAAGAAAATTCAAGATTACACATTGTATATAATCTGATCAGAAGCAAGCCACTTATAAGATATGCACAAATTTACATTGATAGCCTCTTTTCAGAGTGAGGATTAAAATATGCTCTTTATCACCCATCTGTTACTAATCAGTATCTATATATATGACGATATTTTGGGATGGAGAATGGCTCCTAATATTAAAGAATATGCTCCACCGCATCTGGGATTTCCTCAATTTGTCCTTCAAACTAACTCTGATGGATTTAGAATCCCCCATGAAGCTGATGATATCCCTTTAGAAAAGAAAAGATTAGCCATACTTGGAGATTCAGTCTGCTTAGGATATGGACTCAAATTAGAAGAAACAGTAGGTAAGGTAATAGAAACTCTGTCAGAAAACAAAATAATCTCATTGAATATGTCTGTAGTCGGATACTCTACTGATCAGCAACTACTCGTACTAGAAAGATATGGGAAAAAATATAAACCTGATTATGTTTTATTTTGCTTGTTTACAAATGATATTACAACTTTACTTGACTCATATCCAACTGAGAATGGCAGGGGCAAACCAGTTTTTTCGCTTGAAAACGGTAAGCTTTTGTTAAAAAATGTTCCAGTTGAAGGTAAATCTTTGTATCCTGATAGATATTATGATATGGTCGAATTCATTTATGGTAAGTACCCTGCTATACTATTCAAAAGGGGAAAAGAATTAAATCGTCTTGAGGTTATCCTTGATCTACTATCAAAAGAGATATTTAGAAAGTTTATCAGAATCAGGCATAAAAAACTTGTAGATTACTATATTGATCTTCTTTCTGCAATTATTTTGAGAGCAAAAAACTTCTGCGACGAAATTGGATGTAAGATAATTTTAGCCCTCATCCCGGATTCGAATCAAACTATAGGTAGACTTCCAAACGCAGATATGGTATACAACTTGATACACAGAAAAATAAACTTTGTTGATGTGATAAAAATCAAACTATCTTCAAAGGATTTCTTCCCTAAAAATCTCCACCCAAACTCATCTGGTCACAAAAAAATGGCTGAACAGATATTTCAGGTACTAAAAAACTTACTCAAAGACTATGAAAAAAATAATGGGAATTAAAGCTCTTCTGAAAAGATCAAGAAAAATGGCTTTTGATAAACTTAAATACAATAGCTCTTACATAAGTGCAAAAGACAAAGAAATAATAATATACAAGGATTTACTCAACACCATAACGAGAAGAAAAAGAGCAAACTTAACTCTTGATATTGGCTGTGGATATGGAAGGTTCGCAAAATTATTGTCAGATAAAAAAGTGTCAACTACAATAATTTGTGCAGACATATCAAAGAATGCGTTAAAATCTTCAATAAAATATCTGAAAAATAGAAAAAATATATTTTTTGTAAATGCTGATGCAGAAAACCTACCATTCAAAAATAATATCTTTGACTTAGTACTATGCATAGAAGTCATATCCTACACAGATAACCCAGGTAAAGTCCTCTCTCAGATATACAGAGTAATGAAAGAATACGGTACACTTCTTATCTCCGTAGAAAATAAATATGGAGGAATAGTCTGTGACCCATATATAAAAAAGAAAGAATTAGAATCTATCATAACTAAAGGAGAAAGAAAAGATGTTAAATATTTTACAACTGCTGAACTAGACAAACTTCTCAGAAAAAATGGCTTCAGAGTTATATCTTGCGAAAAATTCGGATTTACATACAGTGGTATCTTTCAGAGATTTCTTCCTCTGAAACATACAGAGATCCTAAGGCTTGAGAGGATATGCAGAAAAGACAAGGTTTTGTCAGAACTTGGGAGAGGAATATTTTCTATCTGTTCTGCGGAGCCACCAGTGAACAAAACTACAAAAAGAAAGAAGGCTCTAAATTATTCATACCGGAATTCAAAAATTAAACCTAAAAGAAAATCACATTCAAGATAATAAGAACAACAATAGATACAATAGCCCATAACTCTGGTCTTTTGTGAATAGGGACTTTGACAACTGAATATTTATTAATCTCCTCGGTTTCTTCTTTATCTTCTTCTAGTCCTCTCACCAGACCTCTCAATTCACTCACTGGTTTTGGCTTAGTAAAAGCTGAGATAACTATGGTAACGATAAATGTCGCAAGCCATCCCCACCATGCTCTCCATAAATTCAAACTCATCTCGGACGGATTACTATAGAAGGTAATATATTCTGGCGGAATTAGTTTTACTCTCACACCCAGAAAAAGAAAAAATGAAACCACCATCCCAACAACTAATCCCCAAAAAGCACCAGACGGAGTAATTCTCTTTGAAAACATACCAAGCAGAATAGTTGCAAATAAAGGAGCATTAACCCAAGAAAATATTGCCTGAATATAGTCCATAATTGTCGGGAATTTCATAGCCCAATAAGCAGCTACAACTGCTATCAAGATTCCAACTATAGTGGAAATCCTCCCAACTAAAACTAGTTCTTTCTCTGACGCAGAAGGCCTAAAAAGTGGTTTGTAAATATCTTGAGCAAAAACAGTATTAAATGCTGTTATATTTCCTGCTTGCCCAGCCATAAATCCGGCAAGAAGAGCAGTAATCCCCAGACCAATAAGTCCCGGAGTGAAATATCTTGCCATAAGAGCGGGCAGAGCCGAATCAATGATCAAATTTCCATTCTCATCCTGAAGCAATTGGATTTCGCCTTTTTCGATCATTAAAGCAACCATCATCCCACCGAAGGTAACGACAAAAGGAAGAGCAGCCTTGAAGAAAGATGCTATCACGGGAGCGAGCCGAGCCGAATTCATATCAGAGGCAGAAAAAACCCTTTGAATAACCAAAAAGTCAGTTGTCCAATATCCAAATGAAAGGACAAAAGCAAGCCCTAAAATTATCCCCCAAAAATCTATCCCCATAGGGTTCAGATCGGGAGATGAAATAGAACGCCAAAGTGAGGTAACATTCTCGGGAACCTCCTTAAAAAAGGAAAATCCACCAAAATCTAAAATGCCTAAAATCCCAACAAGCACCAGCCCGAACCACACCAGAAAAAACTGGATGACTTCTGTAAAAACCGCTGACATAAGTCCGCCCAACGCTACATATATAGCTACAGTTAGAGCAGAAACCCACATGCTAATATGCCAGTTCCACCCTAAAATTATCTTGAATATCAAAGCCATAAGATATATATTCACCCCTGACATAAGGAGTGTCATTATAGCAAATGAAAAAGCATTAACAATCCGTGTTCTCTCATCAAACCTAAACTTCAAGTAGGTTGGCACAGAAACTATCTTCTTTTTGTAATAAAACGGCATCATAAATATCCCCAAAAAGAGCATAGCAGGAACAGCTCCAATCCAATAAAAGTGAGCAGTAAGTATCCCGTATTTGACCGAAGCACCGGTCCAACCTAATATTTCAAGAGAGCCAAGATTAGCAGAAAGGAAAGCAAAAGCGGTAACCCACGCGGAGTTTCTCCTCCCAGCTAGAAAAAAATCCTCTTGGCCTCCAGTCCATCTTCTCAGATAAAACCCAACCCCCAATATAAGAACAAAATAAATAAAAATAATTAGCCAATCAACAAACTTCAACTCAATCAACATTGTTTCCATATTTCTCAATTTAACATCTGAAATTAAAATTTTCGTAAACCTCAAATTCAAATCTTTATCTAAAGCTTAAGTTTTTTCCTAACATTCCGATCTTTTCATATTGGGGTGAAGGTTCTTTCCTCTGAAAAGGGGGAAAGAGCCAATGAAGTGTGTAAGATGTGGAGGATTAGTTGTATCTGACTTTATAATGACTTATGAAGGAGGCCTAAACCTTCTAAAATGTACCTTATGCGGAAGAATTACTGATACTCTTTGCGAAATCAATAGAGCAAATCCACCGAGACCGCCAGAGAGAAGAGGAAGAAAACCAAACTTCGCGCTAAAAGAAATTAAAAGAAAACTTATATCTAGAAGAAGAAGAAAAATCTTCGCCAGCAATTAAACAACTAAAAACAGAAATTAGCGCGTAGTCTCTAAAAATATTTAAAATTTGAGTTATGATAATAATCTCTGGCGGAACAGGACTTATAGGAAGAAACATTCTAAAAAGATTAGAAAACGAGAGAATAATCCTTATAACACGCAGCAAAGAAAAAGCAGAAAAAATTATAGGCAACCTTAAATCAGATATAGAATTTTTAGACTGGACTGAAATTCTTGAAGAAAGATGGATACAAAAAATAAGAACAGAAAAAGAAAAAATAATAATTAATCTCGCTGGCGAAAATATAGGAAGTCCCTGGAGATCTCCAAATAAAAAACTTAATGTGCTGAGAAGCAGAATTGAATCAACAGAAAGAATCGTCTACCTAGCCAACAACATAAATGCTCATAACCTTATAAACGCTTCAGCAATAGGATACTATGGAGATACAGGAGAAGAAGAAAAAGACGAAAACTCTCCGCCGGGGAACATGTTCCTTTCTGATGTCTGTGTGAAGTGGGAAAATGAAGCCAAAAAATCCAAAACCCCACTCACAATAACAAGAATAGGAGTTGTTATATCAAAAGAGGCAAAAATAATAACATCCTCCCTAACTCCATTTTTTGTAATCAATCCATTCGGAAAAGGAGAAAATTACATCTCATGGATACACATTGAAGACCTCACCGAAATTTTCTTAAAGTGTATGAAAAATGAGATAGGTATCAGTGGCAAAACAAAAATTATAAACTGCGTAGCCCCACAGTATACTAAAGCAAAAGAGTTCATAAAAACCATAGCTAAAATAAAGAAGAAGCCAATCTTAAACATACCTCAGTTTATACTAGAAGTTATCCTCGGAAAAGATTTCGTCTCAGAAACAATAAAAGTAAGTCAAAAAATAAAATCAATATACCTTCAGAACAATTTTAAATTCAAGTTCCCAGGAATAAAAGAGGCATTAGAAAACATCCTATCGCGAAGCTAAAACTTTCTTATTTCTGCGGGAAGATACCGATTTATGCGGAAATACTATATCCCATACCTGATCAAGGTGGTTCACAAAGAAAAACTGCATGTTACTTTTAACTTCGTCCGGAATCTTTTCAAGGTCTGATTTGTTAAGCTCTGGCAGAATCACTTTCCTGATACCGTATCTTGATGCTGCTAGAACTTTCTCTCTTATACCTCCAACAGGCAGAATCTTACCTCGCAGAGTTATTTCTCCTGTCATCGCTACATCCTGCACCACTGGAACTTGCGTCAACGCTGAAACTAATGCTACAGTTATTGCAACTCCGGCAGAAGGTCCATCTTTCGGAACGGCTCCTTCCGGAACATGTATGTGTATACCGTTTGAAAATTTTCTCTTGTCTATTCCCAGTTTTTTGTAATTTACCTTTGCATATGTTACAGCAGCTTGAGCTGATTCCTTCATCACATCCCCCAAACTTCCTGTCAAAGAGATTCCAGATCTTGCCGGGATTATGGCAACCTCAATCTTCAAAATCTCACCACCGACCGGAGTCCAAGCAAGTCCCGTAGCAATCCCAACAAATTCCCCCTTTATATCTTCATATTCTTTAAACCTGGGAGCCCCTAAATACTTATGTATATCTTCCTTCTCCACGAAAATCTTCCCATTACTCAATTTCACACCTCCAAGAAGGATTTCCTTTCCCAATTTCCTTAAGACACTCTGGATCTTCCTTGAAAGCTCTCTCACACCGGCTTCTCTTGTATAGCCATTTATGATCTCAAGAATAGCAGAGTCAGAAATCTCAACCTTGTACTTTACAAGACCCGTCTCTTCCAATCCTCGAGGGATAAAATATCTTTTCGCTATGTGAAGCTTATCTGTGTCAGTGTATCCTGGAATGTCAATAATTTCCATTCTGTCGAGCAAAGGTAGCGGGATAGTTCCTGTGAAATTTGCGGTAGCTATAAACAAAACTTCTGAAAGGTCAAACGGTACTGATATATAGTGATCAACAAAGGAATTATTTTGTTCTGGATCCAGAACTTCTAAAAGAGCAGCTGACGGATCACCTCTAAAATCAGCAGATAACTTATCCACCTCGTCGAGCATAAAAACAGGATTTTTTGAGCCGGCTTGCTTCATTCCCATAATAATTTTCCCTGGCATCGCCCCAACATAAGTCCTTCTGTGTCCCCTTATTTCAGCCTCATCTCTTACCCCACCCAAAGATATCCTGACAAAACGCCTCCCAATCGCCCTTGCTATCGATTTACCTAAAGAGGTTTTCCCAACCCCTGGAGGTCCCACAAGGCACAAAATCGTACCACGCGGTATTCCACCTTTTAAAGCCCCCTGTGAGAGGAACTCCAAAATTCTTTCCTTAACGTCCTGCAGATTCCAATGATCTTCATCAAGAACTTCTTTTGCCCTCCTAAGATCAAGATTATCCTGTGTCCTTTCCACCCACGGCAAAGCCAAAACTTCTTCAATCCAATTCATAACAACAGTGTGCTCTGGCGATTCCTTGGGAATCGATGATAATCGATCAATTTGCTTCAATACTTCCTTCTTCACATGATCCGGAAGCTTTTCCGCTTTTTCCCTAAGCTCATCAATCTCAGACCTGCCCCCTTCAATTTTCTCCAACTCCTTCTGCATCTCCTTTATCTCTTCTTGAAGTATCCTTATTCTCTGGGCTCTGTCTATGTTCTCCTGAACCCTCTTTGAGATTTGCTGTTGTATCTTAGCAACCTCTATCTCTCTGATAAGAATTGATAAGAGTTTTTTAAACCTCTCATTCTGATCTATGGTCTCAACAAAATCTTGAAACTCATGCGGTTTTAAAGGAAGATTTCCAGCAATTATATCTGCCAAATTTCCGGGGATCTGTATAGTTCTTAAAAAATGAAGGAACTCTTGGGGGGGTTTTATCGGAAGATAAGATAAATATTCTCCAAAAAGACTCAACGCCTGCCGTGAGAGAGCTTCTAGTTCCGGATTAAAAATTAATGGTTTTTTATCATCAAATATTCTGACTCTGACAAGATATGGTGGAGTTTCATTAGCAAAACTCTCTATCTTTCCCCGAAAGAGCCCACTGACCAAAGCCCTGTAAATTCCATCGAGCCCCCTCCCAGCCCTTATAATCGCAGCTACAACACCAAATTGATTTATCGCATCCTTTGGATTTTTAGCATCTTCCCTCAAAATGGATAAAAAGATGAATCTCGAATGATTCAGCGAATACTCAATCGCAGATATAGAACTCTCATCAGAAATGCTTATAGGTGCAAAGTTACCAGGAAGGACAGTAAAGCCAACTACAGTAAGAACCGGAATCGGGATATCTTCCCTGAAAGCCTGAGATACCCCCCTTAAATCTAAAGCAGGAAGAGATTTCGATTCCCCGAAATTATAGTTATCCTCCATATCCTAAAATTTTTAACCAAATATATTACTTATAGTATATCCGAGAATTCTTACTCAAAAAGCTCAGTAATCTTAACTTCTTCCTGCTTTGATAATTCGAGATCCCTCACCACCACCTTGCCCCCCAACAGCTCACGCTTACCAACAATAAGAGCAAATCTGAAATTTTCAGAATCCGCAAACCTAAGCTGAGATTTTAAACTTTTAGTAAGGTCAAGATTTATATCCACCCTTTTTATCAACTCTCCCAATATCTCATTCTTGTTCTTGAATTCAAAAATAGTTCCATCTGATCTCATCTTTAGAATGTTTTTCAACAGCTTAAAAGACTCTCCAAAAGTTTCCTTCATTGAGGTTATAAATACTCCTGTTCTTTTAGCTTTCTCAAGATTCACAAATTCAGATAATCTTTCAACCCCAACAGCAAACCCACAAGCTGGAGTAGGTTTACCTCCCATAAATTGAGCAAGGAGATCATATCTACCCCCAGCTGCGATGGCGTTCCCCCCAGATCTGTGGAATACCTCAAAAACAACCCCTGTATAGTAATCAAGACCTCTAACAAGCCTGGGATTAACAGATAGAATTCCTTCATCTAACATATTTTTAGAAAAAGAAAGAAACTCAAGAAAGTGATTCTTACATCCTTCACACAAAAAATCAGTAATTTCTGGAGCATTCTTTACTATTTCTGAGTCGACCTTACAATCGAGTATCCTCATTGGGTTTCTATCAATCCTCCTTTGACAATCACCACAAAGAGGTTTGCCACTGAAGTAATTCCTCAAAGCTTCTGAGTAACTTGGTCTACATTTAGGACATCCCACAGAATTGACTTGAATCATATGCTCAATATTCAAATTTTTTAAGAACTCACTCAAGATGAAAACCAAATAAGAGTCAGCTTGCGGAGAGGGATAATCAAACATCTCTACTCCGACCTGAGTGAATTGCCTATATCTACCTTTTTGTGGACGTTCTCTCCTGAACATAGGACCAACATAAAAAAACTTTACTTTTGGCCTCTCCACCTGCAAGTTTATATAGAAACGAACCACTGGGGCGGTACCTTCTGGTCGAAGGACAACTTCTTTGCCATCCTTATCCAAAAAAGAATACATCTGATGCATCACAATATCGGTAGTCTCTCCCAGGGATTTGACGAAAACCTCCGCATACTCTATCACTGGAGTAGATATTTCCTCAAAACCAAGCTTTGTAAAAAAATCCCGAGCCCTCTGTTCAATCAGCCTTACTTTTTTCAGCTCATCTGAAAAAAGGTCTCGGGTTCCGGAGACATTCTGCATAAACAGTGATCTTAATCATAAACCTAAACCAATTGACAATATTCAGATTTGCGGACTAACATAAGTTTGATATGGTGATATTTCAATATGCTGTTTCACTTTATCACATAATTTCTGGAACGCCTGAGGGTCTGAAAATGCTATCTGGGCAAGCGAGCGACGCGAAAGATTAACTCCCAATTTTTTGAGACCATGTATAAACTGTGAATATTTAAGACCATTTTGGCGCGCTAATGCATTTATTCTCACAATCCAAAGTCTCCTAAAATTCCTCTTTTTCTCCTTTCTCCCTCTGTAAGAGTGATACCATGCCCTAAGAACATACTGGGTAGCAACTTTAGAACACCTCGATTGAGCACCATAGTACCCCTTTGCAAGCTTCAAAAACTTCTTCCGCCTTTGTCTCCTTGGAACAACGTATTTTACCCTCATATCCTTCCCTTACTTTATTATAAACTATCTCCACACTGCTACAAATTTGATTTTTTCAAGAATATTGAAAGCAATCAGCCTTCTCTTGCTACCACCTTCACCCTCTCTTTTATGAACTCCGAAAGTTCTTTGACATGCCTTTTTTCTAACTTCGAAAATGAAAATCCAGCTTTGTATTCTCCCGAAGAACTTAGAGAATAATGTTTAAGTTTTGCTGTCCCGTTTAATTCGAAAGCTCTTTTTCTATCGGTTATCTTGATCGAGAATTTTACCTCCTCATTTATAAGAGGGAGAAAATACTCCATCATCTTATCCTTTATATTCATAATTGCGGAAAACCCTCCAAGACTGATGTCTTTTATTTTACAGAAAAAGGCATATCCATTATCTCTTTTTATCACCACTTCACTATCACCTCTAAGCTCCAATCTGTAATACCTTCTCCTCTCGCAAATGGAAATTTTCTCTGGAGACTTTATAATATACATTTTAGGAGAAATTCCCTTCACCTCATCCACCACCTTCGAATTGATAGAAATAATACCTCTGCTACCTATGAACCTGATTTCACAGTTTTTATTCTTCTCAAGCTTACTGAGTGTTCTTATAACAATATCATTGCCTTTTCTCCCAACTATGTAGCCTGACGCCCTACTCTTGCCTTTTGAGATTTCAATCTCCACTATATCAGAAAGAACCGAAGAAAGAAGCTTCTGAACAGAACTTCCTTTCAACTCCAAATCAAATAATTTTCTCGGAATCTCCAAAAGTGCCATATAATATTAATTTTATACTTTCTGAACACTTTCGCCATACCTTGAATAATCTATTTTCCTTGATTTGATCACTTAATTGCAATGTATCGTGGAACTAAAGCAAAAGATTTGTCAACTTTATATGGATATATCAGCTCAACCTATTCACAGTGAAAAATAATAGTAGCTGAATAGACTGAAAGACGAAAGAATCTCAAAGCTTGAGCCCTTACCACCCCTTCCCCTCCCCATGGAATACCCAAAAAGAATCAATTCTAACTGCAAAGAAAAATCAGAAAAATAGATTCCAGCACCATATCCAATACCTACCGAAACAACAGATGAATCCACCTTCACCTCTTCCCCTTTATCGTTTTTACCCTTACCAGATAAAAAAGAGTAAGAATGACTTAAAGAACTGAACAAAAATGAGTTAGTATAGCGCAGAAAATCAAACTTCCCTCTCAGAGCTAAATTAATTCCCGAAAAATATCCCCTGAATTCAGGTAAGTTTGAAGAAGAGTAGCTCACCCCAACCATAGAACCCACTGAAAATGGACCTAAAGGCAATTCCGATGATATTCCAACATTAGCAACCTGCTGAATCTCCAACAGAGAATTGTAGTTAATCCGTATGTATGGTCCAACACCCAGCATTACTTCTTGCGAATATCCCACCTCATACAATATGAAGAAAATAAAAATAGCAATTATCATCATATCGCCTACCCTGCTCTTCTGATTCGGCTTCATTTTGATGCAATAACTATGTCATTCCCGACTATTCTGAAAAACGGTCTCTGTTTCCCCCCCGAAAGCTCCTTAACTTTTTTTGAAATGTAAGAGAAAAACTCTGACAACATTATTACTCCGTCTTTGTCCAAATCAGCACTCCATTGCTTCACACCCTCGACCAGTGCAAAAGTAAATAATCCATGCCCAATAGCATCGGATTCATATGATAATTCATCTTGACTTGACGACGACAGAACAAAAACATTTCTAAGCTGTGGGAACGAGCTCCCGAGTTCTGCCCCTACTAGGTCCCCATATGCACCAGAATGACACGTGTCTAAAAATAGAACAACACTTACTGATAATTTCCTCGACAGCAATAATACAATGTCAATAACATCTGACCACTTCAGGGCTCTTTCGGTAAAATTATCAGTTCCCGCATCGTAGGTCATGAAATAATATGCTCCTGTGACTCGATGCCTAACTCCGTGTCCTGCAAAAAAAAGAAAAACTCTATCACCATCTTCTACCTTATCAACTAGTTCAAACAGCCTCCTGATTATATTCTCTCGTGTTGCATCCTCATCTACTATTTTGATAATATTAGAATCAGAACCTTGAAACGTCTGGATAAACTTTTCTGCATCTACTCTAGCATACTTTAAATTAAGCTCTGAATTTTTATACCTTGAAATCCCGACTGCAACAATATGAGTTTTTGCCTTTATTTCAAAATCTGGAGCTTTTCTTGTAATCTTGACAATCTCGGCATATTTATCTCCTTTATCTGAAACAAATTCTATCTTTATACTGTTCTCTCCAAGCTGTAGAGGGAATTTGAATTTTATGTTGCTATCTCTGCTGCTTCTTGTAGTAAGTGGGGACTGGCTAAGCAGTCTTGCAGTAAGCAATCTTGCAGTAAGGAGTTTTGCCTCTTGCCCTTGAATTATCTTCCCACCTTTAACCTGGGTCAGAAACATACCATTCACAGTCAGATAACCATCCGCTTGAGATTTCATAATTATCTCGATTTCTGCCTCGCTTTTATCTGTCAAGGGCTTAAACCCCAAATCAAAAGGTCTATAATCCGATCGCAGGACTACCTGCTCACTTACTCTCTTTTCTCTTTGGCCTTGGTATTTGGATAACTCGTCTAAATCTTTTTCTGAAATTGCAAAACCACATAAATTTGAAATTGCTGAAGAAACTGAACGCAAAATAGCATCTTTATCTGTTTCTCCAACCCCCTTTGATGAAAAAGAATGCTCAAAAATAACCACCTTAGTTCTGGGATCAACAAAACTCAAAACTATCAAAGCCTGAGAAATATAAAGTGGCTCCCCTTTGTAATTCTTACCAGAATAAATCAGACCATATGATAGATCGCCGACGATCTTGTAATCCCCCTGAGATTCCGATACTTCTAATTTCTTCTGCAAAATACACTTTGAAATCGCACTTTTCAAAAATGTGTATGGAGAATCAACTTCAAAAGTTATCTTTCTCCTTGAGTTCACCAATGTTGTATTTAAAATTTGAACATACGGGAGATCACTTGAAAACTCAATTCTATTCTGTCCATAATCAAAAAATACGACATCAGCAATCTTAGCTCTACCATTTTCGTCTGTCAAAACGGTGTAAACTTTCTCAGAAAAGCCGTTTTTAATCTTCACCCTTACTGGAACCCCCTCAGCTGGCATACCATCGATATCTGAAAAAATCTCAAGTTCTATATAAGTAATCGGCTCTGAGAACTCCGTATCGGTCCTCAAGCTCACCCTAAGATTTGATAATCTATTTTTTACCTTTTCGAATAGTTCCTGTGATATAGCTTTGTAGTCTCCACCAAGTGCCCGCAATAATGCTTCTTTACTCTTTACGGTAGCTAACTTCTTCTCGACTTCGACAAACTTCTTCAGTTCTTGCCCTACCCTTCCCAAATCAAAAATTCCCTCTGAAATTCTCTTTACTTCAGTAAAGATGTTGGAATCCATCTCAGAAATCTCTCTTAGTAACCTCTTTACAAACTCAGATTTATCAAAAACCGCCAGAGAATACCAAATCCCCTTTTCTTTATCGAAAAACCTTTCAGATATAATAACTCCTTCAAGTGTACCGTCAATCTCTTCGCGAATCTTTTTCGAAATAGCTTCGGATATTTCAAATTTTTCTTTTTTGGATTCTTTTTTGGATTCGGTTCCGGTAATTTTGGCTTGTGTTCCAACTTCTAGCTTCTCAGAGATATCTACCTTTATCTGCTTTAAAATTTCTGTTCGGGCTGACTTATCGGAATCATCCTTTGAGTAACCAACACCAACACCAACTATATACTTTTGAGGATTAAAATTTTTATAAGGTTTGGTAATCCAATCAGGATTTTTCACTTTTGCACAGGACACAAGGATATAAGATACGAAGGCGAAAGATGCAGGAGCAATCGAAAGTAGAAAAACTTTTTTCACAGGTAAAAATATAACAACCTTGTACTGGTTTTTTTGTCTTTTAACGAATTTTTATTTATTTTCTATTTTTTTTTGTTTTTGCATTTAGGATATGTAAAAGTAAGATTTTGGTTTTGCTCCGCTGAATTACTGTATCCTAAATTTCCTTGGATAAGAAGATGTTCTATTTTATTCCTTTGTATTCCTTATATGCTCTTATAACTTCTTGGATCGATTGTTTTGCATCACCAAATAACATATAAGAATTGTCAAGATAGAAAAGTGGATTGGGAACACCTGAAAATCCCGCTTTCATACTCCTTTTTAGTACAACAACGGTTTTGGCTCTATCTACTTCTATTATTGGCATTCCAGAAATCGGCGTATTTTGGCTATCCCTCGCTAATGGATTTACCACATCATTTGCTCCTATTACGAAAGCTATATCGACTTCTCCGATCAAGGAATTTGATTCCTCCAGTGTTTTTAGCTTGTCGTAAGAGACATCTGCCTCGGCTAAAAGGACATTCATATGTCCTGGCATCCTACCTGCAACCGGATGGATAGCAAAAAATACCTCCTTACCTTCTTTTTCAAGCAACACAGCAAGATCCCTTACTGCAAACTGAGCCTGAGATACAGCCATCCCGTATCCCGGTACGAATGAAACAGCCCTTGCGGAATCAAGCAAAATTGCCAATTCTTCAGGTGTAGTTTTTTTGACTGTTCCTTTTATTTGAACACCGGCAAATGATGCTTCATCCACCTGAATTGTTACATTACCGATAAGGATGTCTATAAATCTTCTGTTCATAGCATCAGCCATAATTTTTGTAAGAATTATACCTGATGATCCTACCAGTGACCCTGTTATGATAAGTCCGTAGTTATTTAGGACAAATCCAGTAATCGCTGCAGCAAGACCTGAGTATGCATTAAGCAGAGAGATAGCAACAGGCATATCAGCCCCACCTATGGGGCTCACCACCATAATTCCCAATACTGCACTCAGAGCAAGTATTACCCAGGCAAACCTATAATCTAAATTAGTAGCAAGATAAACTGAAAGGGAAAGACTTGCAAGTAGTAGAATCAAGTTCCAAAGTTTGTGGGCTGGAAGTGAGATTGGTTTTTCTGTTATCAACTCCTGCAATTTTGCAAAGGCTACTAAGCTTCCAAAAAATGTCACTGTTCCAACTATAACAGAAAGTCCGATGGAAAACCCAGACCAGAACCTCGGAGCACCTTCAGGCAAAAGGGCGACATCGTACAAGGCTGACATAGCAACGAGCGCACTTGCTCCCCCCCCAAAGCCATTAAATAGAGCAACCATCTGAGGCATCTGTGTCATCTTAGCTCCAAGCGCAGCTATTACCCCCGCAACTCCACCCACTAAAACTCCTAAGACGATAAGCTTATATGAGATTATATCCTTGTGAACTAAGGTAGCACATATAGCAAAGAGCATCCCCGAAGCAGCCACTAAGTTCCCACGTCTTGCAGTCTTTGGAGACTGGAGCATCTTTATTCCCAAAATAAACATTATCGCACTTACAATGTAAACAATATCCATTATTACCTCTCTCATAGTCTATCACCCCCTCTTAAACATTCTCAACATTCTGTCTGTAACAACAAAACCTCCGAACACATTTATCGAAGCAAACGTAACAGCCAGAACTCCCATAATCTCTGCCTCCAAGGTTCTCCCTGCACCTGCAGCTACAATTGAACCAACCAGAGTGATTCCACTTATCGCATTCGAACCCGAC
The DNA here is from genome assembly GCA_938036315.1 of uncultured bacterium. Lineage (GTDB taxonomy): Bacteria > Calescibacteriota > Calescibacteriia > Calescibacteriales > Calescibacteriaceae > CALHPK01. The sequence goes on from CALHPK010000007.1 coordinate 70,672, forward strand.
ATCAATGGTGTGTGAAGTAAAGGTGGGACTTTTGAAATTATCTCTAACCCCTCCAAAAGTGCAAGCGCAAAAATCATCAATCCAATAGTAATAACTTGAGCCTCCATATTACGTATAACTTTTTGTCTCAATTCCACACTTATATGTTTTTCTGAAAAAACACAGAAATGATAAAAACTTCTAAAGAAAAAAATTTCTTAACATAACATAAATAAATGGAATAAACATTTATAAACTACACGATAAACTACACGTAAAACCCCAAAATAAGCTAAACTACTATATACTGTTGGAATATGAGAATTCTTGTTTTAGGTAGTGGTGGAAGGGAACACGCAATCGGATGGAAATTAAAAAAAGATTATAAAGAAGCAGAATTCTTTTTCGCCCCCGGAAATGCCGGAACAGAAAAATTGGGACTTAATCTCTCAATAAATCCCAATGATCCCTACGAAGTAGCTTCAGTGTGTAGCGAACTCAAAATCGATTTAGTATTTCCAGGTCCCGAAAATCCACTATCCTATGGAGTAAAGGATATTCTTGAAAAAGAAGGTAAGATGTGTTTCGGACCGAGCCAATCAGCTGCTCAGCTTGAAGCCTCAAAATCCTTCGCAAAGAAGATCATGGAAGAAGCCAGAATACCCACCGCTCCTTTCAAGATATATACCCTGGATGACTTCAAAAGCGGGAAGCTCAATCCTGAAAAAATAAAAACCCCCATTGTCATAAAAGCTTCAGGACTTTGCGCCGGAAAAGGAACATTTGTCTGCAAAGCATCTACCGATGTGCAAACAGCACTGGAGAAAATCTTTATAAAAAGAGAATTTGGAGATCAAGGAAACGAAATCATAGTTGAAGAATTTCTCGAAGGTGAAGAAATATCCTATTTTGCTCTGTGTAGTAACAACGAATTCAGATTTATCGGATTCGCCAGAGATTACAAAAGACTTATGGATAACGACCAAGGTCCCAATACAGGAGGTATGGGTGCATACACACCAGTAGAATACGGAACTGAGGAACTCAGAAACAAAATTGAAAAATACATCGTATCACCCTTAATGGAAGAACTCCACAGAAGAAAAATTCTGTACACCGGTATCTTATACATCGGAATAATGATACACAAAAATACTCCCTACGTCCTTGAATTCAATGTAAGATTGGGAGATCCAGAAGCTCAGGTTATACTCCCGTGCATCAAGGATAACTTTGCAGATATTGTGATACAAGCATCAGAAGGGAAACTTCCACAGAGAATAAACTCAGAGGGTTCTGCTTTATGTATCGTTATGGCATCACAAGGATACCCAGACAAATACAAAAAGGGGGTCGAAATAAAAATAAAAGGAGAAGAAGAATCAGATGAGTTCATTATTTTCCATGCTGGGACGAAAAGAGATAATGGTAAAATCGTGTCATCAGGCGGAAGGGTCTTGAATGTAGTTGGGCTCGGGAAAACTAAGTATGAAGCTAAGCTAAACGCTTACAATAAGATAAAAGACATAAATTTTGAGGGAGCCCACTTTAGAAAAGATATAGGTAGTTAATCTTTGACAACTAAAACGGGAATACTGCTTTTTACTACAACTTTTTGAGCAACCGAGCCAAGTAAGAATGCAATAGAGGACTTTGACCTGCTTCCCACAGCTATCAGATCACACTTGAGCTTCTCTGCCTCCTCAATTATTTTAGCTGGTGGCTCTCCTACTCTGTAAAACACTTGAGCTTTTCTTCCTTTTCTTTGCAAAATTTTTTCTGCCCTACTGAGCAGTTTTTCTGCATGCTTTTTATGTATCTCAAGAATATTATTTTCAAGCTCCTGAATATTACCCGGCCAAATAAGAGCGATATCAATCCTTGTCGGCCATGTTATTTCATCTTTATCTATGACATAAATTACATTTATTTTCGTATCGGGTTTAGCAAGCTCACAAGCTTTGAGCAAAGCCTTCTGAGATGCTCTTGATCCATCATAAGCTACAAGAATTCTTTTCATTTTTTTATGTTATCTTTCGCCAAAACTCAATTTAGTAATTTCAGTATAATTTTACAATAATAATTTTACAATACAAAATCACATATGAGCAAATTAGATTGTATATATAGGTAAATCAAGCTATTGATTCGTATGGAGAAAAGAGCAAAATTAAATAGAAAAATGGGAAAGCGAAAAAAATGTGAGCAATAAAAAAATTGAAATCAAGAGCAAGAGAAAATACTGTAATGAATTTTTATAATTTAGTTTAGGTAATTGTTTGACGGGGTGATATAGATTGATGACGGGGGCATATTCAATAGGGGGGATTTGTAGGGGCGGAGTAATAGAGATTTATCTATCCCTTTTATTATTCTTTTTTGTAGCTTCACAATCCTTTTGGCATATATCTTTAGCTAAGCTAACTATTACTTATTCAACTTTATCGGATAAAATCCGATTATATAATATTATGAATAAAAATTTTTCTTTAAGCACAAAAACACTAAATTAAAATAAGGAGAAGAAAAAAATGAAGAATTTAGCAAAAGATATATTCAGTTTCATCTCCTTGATTGCTGAAAGAGAAAAAAGAGACTATATAAAAAAGTCCTTATTCCCAAACTGGAGAGTATCAGATGAAAGCTTTTCACTACCAAGAACCGGAAGGATCCCTGTGATAGTCATTCAGGGATACCTTATGAAAAGAGAATCTATGGTTGAAATTGATAATGCACTTCGTGATGCAGGCTTTATTCCTATCCTATTCCACTTAAAAAGACTCGGTCAAGATAAGGGAATAGAAGAACTTGCAGGAGAGCTCAGATTATATCTTGAAATATTCTTCAGAAACAATTTTAATGGTATGAGAAGAACGATAAGAATTCCTGCCATAGGTTTTTCAATGGGAGGGGTTATACTTCATTATATCAGCAGAGCTATGGATGGAGCCTCTTTCATTGACAGAGTGATTACCATTGCTTCTCCTGTTAACGGACTCAAGTACACTTTATTTGCACTCCCTCTTAAGAATTTGATAAGATTTCTACGAGCGGCATATGATCTGTGGGAAGGGTCTGAGTTCATAAGAAAGCTCAAAAAAAAGCCCTATCCTCCATCCTGTTTCTTTGTATCTATATCATCTGAGAGAGATTGGATGGCGCCTCCTTCCGCTTGCACCTTACCGACCTTACCAAATACCAGAAATATAATTTTTTCAGAGATGTTTCATTCTGATTTACCCTTCTCAAAGAAAATAAAAGATACAGTTATGGATCTTCTCCTCCAGACTGAAACAACCAAGGAATTTCTCAGATATTTCTAATTCTTTTGAAACTTTTCAACAACTTGTTGAAAATTCAGAAAATTTTTCGGAAAATGTAAAAACACAAGAGAGAAACAATAAAAATTCACTCTACCTCTGAAAAATAGGGTAGAATTTAGTGATGATTTTTTTTAAACTAAAATCGGAGGTGAAAGCATCATGTTGAATCACCTTTTCTCAATCGACAGGAGATATACCTTCGCAAATTTCATAGTAGGAGAAAATAATAAAGGAGCTAAATTAGCATCTATGGAGATAGCAAAGGGGATGTCCAGAACAAATTTACTTTATATATGGAGTCAAAGCGGACTTGGGAAAACTCACCTTCTGCATGCCATAGGAAATGAAATAATAGATTCTCAAATAAGCTCCAGAGTTATATACGTACCATCTAACGAATTTATGAGAGAGTTCACAACCGCATCTTCCAACAATGTTGTGTCTGAATTCAGAAGAAAATATAGAGATATGTGTGATGTGCTTTTGCTTGATGATTTAAATCTCCTTGAGCCCGAGGGAAGATCAGCTACAAGAGAAGAAATTTTTGAAACCGTCAACTACTTACTTATAACAAAAAAAAGAATTGTTATAACTTCCGATAAACCCCCGCACTCACTGAGAAATTTTGAAGGTAAACTTATCTCACGACTTCAGTGGGGTAGAGTCATAGAAATAAAACCACCTCCTTTTGAAGTTAGAGTCGCCATACTGAAGGCAAAATGCGCTGAAAGAGGATACAAAGTCCCAGATGAAGTCATCTACTACATAGCTGAAAAAATATCCGGAAATGTCAGATGGTTAGAGGGAGCACTAGAAACCATCGTAATGTTCTCAGAAATAGAAGATAGAACACCAGATTTAGATATAGCAGAAAGGGCTCTGTCGCAACTCAATATTCCACTGAAAAATGTTGATGCCAATAAAATTATAGAATATACCGCAAAATTTTTTAATCTTTCACCCAAGGAAATTCAAAGTCCAAGACGGAAGAAAAATATATCCATGGCAAGACAGATAGCAATATATCTGTGCAGGGAAATGCTCAACCTCTCAACAACAGAACTCGGGAGAATATTTGGCAACAGAGATCACTCTACAATAATCTATGCTATCGAAAGAATAAAGCAAGAGAAAGAGAGAAACTCTTCAGTACAGATGGTTCTGAATTCTGTAAGAGAAGAAATTCTCGGTGAAAGTTCTCGCCTTAACGGTAAATACAGATATTAACCCCTTGTGGAAAACTTGTGGAAAACCTGTAGAAAACATATGGTGAAAATGTGGAAAAATTTGTTTAAAAACCCCCCGATTTTTCCACAGAAATTTTCAACAACTTTTCCCACATCACTTTTAACAGAAATTCCACAAATTTTTCCATACCAACTCCCCTTTCCCTACAAGCCAAAAACAGCTTTTCATCTGAAAAATCCCCCCCTATATATATCTTCATTATTTCTCCTTTCGGAATATAAAGGCTTTTTATATAATTAGGGTCACAAAACACAAAGCATAAATATATAGGTACAGCAATAATAGCAGTAAATGAAAAGCTAAAATACTAAAAATTCAAAATAGACATAATATTGAGATGATGATTATACCAGAAGAGTAGATATACATTACTACTGTATGATGAAGGTAGGAATATTCTTAAATCCTCTTTCGGGAAGAACTAAATATGGCTTTTTTGCTATAGAAAGATTCAAGATGATATTTGAAAAGTATCTGGAAAAACAGCATATTTTCGAGTTTGTAGAAGCACAATCAGTCGAAGACATTCCCCAAAAAATCGAGTACCTTCTCAATTTTGATATAATTGCCATAGTTGGAGGGGATGGAACTATAAAGAACTTTTTAGATTACTTCATTCCGCTCTCATCTGGAAAGCAAGATATTCCATTCATCATTCCCATAGGGGCTGGTTCTTTAAATGTAGTCCAGAAGAATATTTTCCCAGCTCAAAGAATAGGTACAGCACCAAGGTTCATATGTAGTATAGCAAATATGTTCCAGGGAAAAAAAGAAATACCCCCTCAGTTTATAAAGAATACCAATGTTTTACAATTCAGAGAATCGGGATTCACTCATTATGGATTTATGTTCGGAAATGGTACTATTTATAAAGCTATGAAGCTTTATTATGAAAAAGGGGTTGGAGCAGAAAAATCTTTATTGTTGATGCTTGAACTGATCTTATCTATCATAATTGGAAGTAGAAGATCCTCGTACTTTACAAAATTCATAAAATCTGAGATTGTAATAGATGGAAGAAGATATCCTTATGACGTATCTTTAGCTTCTCTTGCCAGTGTTTTCAGAAAGATGATTCTTTTCACCAAGCCATTTATTAGAAAAGTTCTGGATACTAAAGAATTCTTCTTTGCAGTGTATGGCGATAGACCGTTTACACTTGCCATGAACTTCTTCCAGATAGCTTTGGGCAAGAAAGTTTTAGACAGATCATTCAACGGGAGTGCAAAGGTAGTTAAGATGTCTTTTGAAGGTGGATACACTGTAGACGGGGAAATCTTTGAGAGAAAAGAAACTGAACTTGAGATAACTTTGGGACCTCAAATTCCGTTTCTTACTACGCATAAGTTATGATTTCTTTATAATTTCTTTTTTGTATTTGATTTGTGTGAGGTACAATCCACAGGGAGGTGCAGTGAAAAGAACTTTACCTTTACCATCGAATAAATCCACAAACTCTTCTTGAGTCATTTTTTTTAGTCCGACCATAAGGAGTGCTCCGACTATGTTTCTGACCATATATCTGAGGAAGCTTTTCGCTTTTATGCTGTAGATTATGAGTTTGCCTTTGTGGATAAGTTTTGATTCTAAAATGAATCTGCGTGTGCTTTTTTCTTTTTCAGGTGTGAAGGTTGAGAAATCTAATTCTTTCTCTTTGAGGAATTCAGCGCTTTTTATCATTGCTTGGATATCAAGTTCGTTTTTCACAAAGAGTGCAAGATTTCTCAAAAATGGGATCGGATCAGAGTTTATTATGATGTATTTATATGTTTTTTCATTTGGGGTTTTGCGGGCATCAAAATCTTCAGGGGCTTCCCATGATTTCAGTACTTTTATATCATCTGGCAGGACCGAATTCAGAGCAAATTTGAATCTTTCGGCGGGGATTTCCGAAGTTGTGAAGAAGTTTGCAATTTGCCCTATGGCGTGAACTCCGGCATCAGTTCTTGAAGCTCCATGGGGGAGTATATCCTCCATTGTAATTTTGTGTATTGCCTTTTTGACTTCTCCTTGGATAGTTCTGACGCCTTTTTGAATTTGCCACCCACTATAGTTTGTGCCCACATAACAGAGCTTTAAACCTATATTCCTTTTCATATCATATTATATTCAGGTATTAATGTAATGTTCCTCGTGGAACATTACACATTTCGGGTCTCTTCCTATTTTGTTTTGTTTTATCTTTTTTTCTTTTAAGAATTTAAAATATAACATAATGTTTACAGAAGCGTTACACGATACAATTTGTTTGAATTAATGTTTCACGTGGAACATAAAAAGGTTAGAAGATTTGTAGCCCAAAGAAAATGTGGGCTATTAAGATGAATTGGGGGAAAAGAATAATAGCTGCCCAAAGAATATACATAATAAAGTTAGGAGCTTTGACTTTCATCTCTTCACTTATACTTTTGACCATAAAATTTGGGGCATTACCTATATAAGAGTTAGCTCCAAAAAAAACAGCCCCAACGGAAATAGCTTTGAGATAAGGTTCATAAACACCAGCAATAGCTGGATGTAGATTTAGTTTTTCGGTTAGACCCCCTGCTAATGAAAAAAATGTTAGATAAGTTGGAGCGTTATCTAAAAAAGATGAAAGAATCCCTGTTATGAAGAAAAAGTGCCATGGAGCTGAAATTCCAAGCTTGTCAGCGTTTATTCTTACAAAATCCAAAACTGGAATCATAGTCGCAAAAATTCCAGCAAACAAGATCGCAACTTCTTCAGCTGGGTGAAATGTGAATTCATTCTTTTTTCTTACATCCTTGGGAGTTGTTTTTAGTGACAAAATAGCACAAATCCACATCACAATTTCTCTGAAAGGAAAGTGTAGCAAAATTGCAGAAAGCAAAATACATAGAACATAAAAGAAATTTATCCTCCCCTCTATACTTATTCCTTGGAAATTTTTAATGTTATTAAAATGTTCTGGAATCTTTTCCCTTCTGAGCGAAAGCCAGTCCCAAAGAAAAAAAACAGAAAGAGTTATCGTAACTTGTGATATCCACTCAGGAATAAGATTTTTAAGCGGCCAGAAAAATGGTACTCCCTTTAAAAAACCCATATACAAAGGAGGATCTCCTACGGGGGTTAGTAATCCACCTATATTTGAGACAATAAATATGAAGAAAACCGGAATGTGAAATGTGTAATTTCTCCATCTATTTAACCTCAGGAAAAGTCGTACAAGAACCATACTTGCCCCGGTTGTCCCTATAAAATTTGAAATAACCGCTCCGAAAAAGAGGATTAGAGAATTGACGATTGGAGATGGCTTTACTCTCAGCTCAATATATATTCCTCCACTCACTATAAATAGAGAAACAATCAGTGATATGAAAGATATGTACTCTTCTGTTGTGTGAACAAGGCTATGAAGATCTGTGACGGCAATATAAATAGCTGCTGGTATTCCGAATATTCCAGCAACTATAGCTTTTGTCGAATTTTTTTCCCACAATCTGTGGTTGACAAGAGGAAAAATTGCTATAGTTAAAAGAAGTAGAGGGAAAGGTAGAAGAAATATCTTTTCCATATTCTTCCATACTTTATCACTGGTAGGAAACTTTGTAAAATTGCAGAATTTTGTGAATTTTAGTTTATAGATTTTTATCCAGTGCTTCCATCTGGGCTGATACTGTAGCTACGCGGAGACCTATTCCAAATCCTTTTACTTTGTCCATAAGTATGCGCAAAAAATAGCTTGAGCCGCGAAGGTCTGAGAATTCTGTAAATCCGATTACCGTTCCATATTGGGTTTGGAAAATATCCCAAGCGCAAAGACCATTCTCTATATCTCTTTTTGCGCTTTTGTCGATTCTGCATTCAAGCCGAGTTCTACTTTCATTCCAAGAGTATATCGTTGAGTATTCAATTTCTATCGGGAGTGCAACTTTATACTTTATCTTGAATTTCACTTTATAACCATTTTCTGTTATTGAAGGTTCTGCACTTTCTATAAGTCTGAATATTCTGGGATAATTTCTGAAATCAGTTATAAGCGATCTTATGTAGGCTGGGTCTTTTTTTGTCAGTAAAAATGATGAGAAATACCTTATTTCATTTTCGTCCGGATACCATGAAACTATTACATTTCTGTATATCCTCAGTAAAGGTAGAATGTTTTCGATTTTTATTCTCTCAGCAGGTTTAAGATCATCGGGTATACTTTTAGGCTCCACTATAAGTTTTTTACCTTCTATTCTTTCTTTAACTGCTTCTGGGAATAAAGTTGATACAGCGACAAGCGATGGTATTTGGAGCTCCGGGAAGGCTCTGTACACAAGCTTTGAGAGGATCCCAAAGGATGCGAGATCAGCGTAAGCTGAGTAGACCATAATAGTCCTTTTGTCGGGGGTCTCATAGTATTTTTCTATATATCTTACATCACCAAAGACCTGAACACCCTTTTTTGATGGGAATCCAAATATTATTCTTTCTGAATCAAGAAAATTCTGTTCAAGGGTGTATGTTACAGTGAATTTTATTCCAAAAGCTATATCAAATCCGATATTGTATTCCGATATTTGTGTGTTTTTTTCTGGATATCTTTCAAGGACTCTTACTTTTGAGACGTTTGGGACGAATTCGTGATACCTTTCGTAATCTTTTATTACTCTTAAGACATCATCAGGGGGAGCATTTATAAGGACTATTCCTGTGATGAATGGAGGTTTACCAGCTTCTTTTTGTATTATGACTATTGAAGCTTTTTCAAGAATCGGGATAAGTCTTTCCAATATTTGATATGGGGGGATTTTAGGGAAGTAATCTGGAATGTTCTGCTGCGCGTTTCCTATCCGCAGAAAAAAGATTAAAAAAAATGGGATAGTTGTGAGAACCTTAGTGTTCATATCTGAAATAATAATCATGGATTTTATTTTTTGTGCGATAAAGTTTAAATTTTCACTTTACATTTTGGGGAACTTTATTACAACCTTGCTCCCTTCTGTGTTTATCTTTATTGGAGTTAAAAGAGAATATTTTTCTGTATTCTCTTTTATGTTTGAGATGAATCTATCAGAGAATGAGTTGCGCAGTTGAACTATGACATCTTCTTTATCGCCGAGAATGTCTATGGTCAGTTTAGTTATGGAATCTTCCTTATTTTCTACAGTTTTTATGAGGATATCTGTGAGGACTATTTTTGTCAGTTCTTCTTCAATCATTGAAATTGTATCTCCTTTTTTATTTATTCTTATTTTCATTTTGGAGGGAGTCTTTATACTGGCAAGGACCTTAGTTATAAGTTCAGCGATGTCAATTTTCTTTGGTACTTCTTTTTTTATGGACGCCAGTTTTACTTCATTCTGAATTTTTCTGATAATGTTTATAACTGAGTTCAGTTCTTCTCTGATTTTTTTTCTGTGAGTCTTTTTTATGATATTCTCTATTGAATCTTCTATTTCTTCTATTTTAGATTCTACTGAAGATATATCTGGATAGTTTGTTATCTGACTGTACTCCTTCTGTTCTGTGGTGTGCTTGGAGGCTTCAATAATTTGAACAAGAATGTATGTTTCTTTTAAGTTGTTTGAGAATATAATGAAAGTCTTCCCTTCGATGGTTACTTCTCTCATGCTCGAGATTACAAAGTTAATCGAGAAGGCTACATCTTCTTTTACAATGTTCTGAAGTTCAGGATACCGAAGAAGATATTCTTCAAATTTGCTATTTTTGAACATAGGGAGATCTGAATTTTTTTTGAAAACAGCTATTGGGATTTCCATATTTCCAAAGAGTGCAAAAAATCTTTCCAATTCTAACGATTCTTTTTCATAGCTCATCCGAATGTACATTTCGAGATATTTGGTGAGAAATTCAAGAATTTTTCTTTCGTTTTCTCCTATCTGAGGTGCTTTTATTACGATTATTCCAGCCGGAGAGATAGGATCTTTACCACTTATTTTAAAATAATAAATACCATTTTTTGGGGTAGGCTCAGAGCTAGATATTAACGCCTCCCAGATTCTCTCTATCTCTTCCTGAAACTCGTAATTTTCCTTTAGAGTTAAATTTATTTTCTCTGGGATGAAAATAGATATATTTTCTGCAGATTGAAGATTTTTGATGATTATCTCAAAAATAGATTTTGCCATAGCTTCGTATTCCTGCTGTTTCAGAAAACATAGGTTTTCAAGAATTTCCGATCTTGTGAGAATTTCTTTCTTTTCTTCCTCCATCATTTCGATTTTGTGATGAGCTTTTTGTTTTTGGTAGATGGTGTTTATTCCGAAGGATATTAGATTAATTACCGAAGAAAATTTTTTTTGTGATAATTGGGACTTAGTTTTTACCTTGAGTAAAAATCTTCCCCCTTTTGAGCTGATCTCGTCATCTGTTGGAATATTTATGACTTTATATCCTTGGTCTTCTTTTATGTCAAAGGTTTGTAGTTCTGTATGATTGAATTTGTTTCTCCCTATTTTTTCTATTTTTTTTATTTTTTGATTTCCCGGTTCTTGCCAGATTACCTGAATTTTTTTGCAGTAAGCTGTTAGTAATTTTGCGATTTTAGGTAAAAATTCTTCTAAGTTTTTTGAGGTTTCTATTGCAAAAAGAAACGGGGTCAATTCACTTTTTCCTGCTACCATGTTTGTTAAATTTTATATTTTGTTTTTAAATTTTACGAAAATGGTTACAAAAATAAAAATTAGGAAAATTTTATGTAAATTAATTTTTTTACAAAGTTGACATTATTTTCAACTATTGTGGATGAAGTTTTTCTGTATGTACGTGAGAGACTTGAGGAGTTAAGAGAAGAGAATCTTGTCCGGGAACTCCCTCCGCCTTTTAGCGAGTATAATGTTTCACGTGGAACTTTCAGGGATGGGGGAAGAGAAAGGGAAGTGATTATCTTCTGTTCAAATGATTATCTTGGGATGACAAAGGATAAGGAGGTTCTTGAGGAGATGGTGAGGGCGATTCTGAGGATGGGAGGAGGGGCTGGAGCTTCTAGACTTGTTTCGGGAAATTTCAGGTATCATGAAGAATTTGAGGATTTCATAAGGGGGTTTTTTGGTCTTAAAGAGAAACAAAAAGATGTTCTAATCTTTAATTCTGGGTGGTCGGCGAATGTCGGGGTGATTTCAGCTTTATGCGACGATAATTCTGAGATCTTTTCAGATGAACTCAACCACGCTTCAATCATTGACGGAATCAGACTTTCTAAGGCGAAAAAGAGCATTTTCAGGCATACTGATCTTGATCATCTTGAGTCCCTTCTTAGGGGGTCTTCAGCAAAGTTCAAGCTTGTGATCTCTGATGCGGTTTTCTCTATGGATGGTGATTTAGCACCTCTTGATAAGATAAAATTCCTCTGCGAAAAATACGGTGCAGCTTTATATGTTGATGAAGCTCATGCTTTCGGGCTTTTCGGGCGGGGTGGGAGGGGATTATCTGACTGGATTGGAATTGAACCTGATATTTTGCTTTTTACTCTTTCAAAGTCGGTAGGGCTTTTTGGGGCATGTGTCATAGCACCCCAGTATGTGATAAGGTTTCTAAGATCCAGAGCCAGAAGTTTTATTTTTGCTACAGCTTTACCTCCCTTCATTTTGGCTGGTGCGAAAAAGTCCATACAAATTATAGAAAGGGCAGAAGACAAAAGAAGGAAGGTTTTTGACAACTCAAGATTTTTGAAATTAAAGCTTGCAGAGGCTTTCGGAGAGGATGAATACATCAGAAGATCTATATACTCCCAGATAACTCCCTTTGTGATAGGGGATGAAGTTTCTGCTCTTGAGATATCTCGGTTACTTCTTGAGCGGGGTTTTTTTGTTCAAGCTATTCGCTATCCTTCGGTTCCACGTGGAACCTCAAGGCTGAGAATAACCGTTTCCTCAGAGCATTCCCAGGAGGAAATAGAAATTTTGGTAGAAAATCTCAAGGAGGTTTCGAAAAATGTTCCGCGTGGAACTTTATTTGAAAATCGAAATTGAGTTGAAGGGGAGCTTGGAAGGTTTCCTTGAAGTTTCACGTGGAACTTGAGAAACAAAGATGTGGGATAGGAAAAAACTGAGAGAGTGGGACCTAAAACACTTCTGGCATCCTTACACACAAATGAGGTGGTACGCAAAAGTAAAGCCTCCAGTATTTGTAAGAGCAAAAGGAAATTATCTTTACGATATTGATGGCAAAAGATATCTTGACGCGGTATCTTCTATCTGGTGTAATATCTGGGGACACTCGAATCCCAAAATTGTAAAGGGTATAATCGATGAGATAAACAAGATTCAGCACACAACAACACTGGGGGCATCAAATCCTAACGCTATCTTACTTTCTAAAAAGTTATCCAAACTTGTCGGGCTTCCCCGCATTTTCCTATCAGAAGATGGAGCAGAAGCAATAGAAGTAGCCATAAAGATGTCCTTTTGTTACTCAAAAAGAGCAAAGAATATGAAAAAAGTCAGATTTGCATCAGTTAAATACGCATATCACGGAGATACAATAGGAGCTATGTCCGTTTCAGGTAGAACTCTTTTTACACAAGAGTACTCAGAATTGTGTTTCCAAGCTATACAGTTACCTGCCGTGTATTGTTTCCGGTGCAAGTTCAATAGATCAAAAGAAAAAGGAGAGACAAAGTGTTCCTATGAGTGCCTTGAAGGAGCAATAAGAATAATCAGAAAAAATAGGGACATACTCGGAGCGGTATTTTTAGAGGGGGGAATTCAGGGAGCAGGGGGGATGATCCCTTATCCTCCAGGATACATAAAAGCTATCAGAGATGAAACCAAAAATCTAGGGATACTCTTAGTGATCGATGAAGTAGCAACAGGCTTTGGCAAAACAGGAAAGATGTTTGGGCATAATTGGGAACTTGGCCGAAGTCACAAGGATAAACCAGATATCGTGTGTCTGGGGAAGGGACTTTCAGGAGGATATCTTCCTGTTGCAGCTACTTTGGCTCAAGAAGAGATATATAAAGTCTTTCTTGGGGAACTTTGGGAATTTAAGCACTTTTTCCATGGACACACATTCACCGGGAACCCAATTCTTGCCGCGTCGGCTATTGAAAATATTGAACTTTTTGAAAAGAATCGATTTCTGTTTCAGAGAAAGCTTCAGCCTATCATAGAGCATCTTGGTAATAAGCTGAAGACTCTTTTTGATATTGATTTTGTCGGAGATGTAAGGGGTAGGGGACTTATGTGGGGTATTGAGATAGTCAGGCAAGGTAAAGAAAGTTTCCCCCCGCAGGTCCTCGCTGGCTGGCGAATTGCTCTTTCTATGTGGAAAAAAGGAATCTTTATAAGACCCTTGGGAGATGTTTTGGTTGTGAATTTACCTCTCACAATAAAAAAGAATGAAATAGATTTTCTTGTGGAAGCTATGCGAGAATCTATAGTGAATTCACTCCGGCCTGTTTCACGTGGAACATTCTCCTATAAATAAGCTGTATATATTATCATATCATAATCTTATAGGCATAATCAAGGAGGTTGCTCCTTTGCCTGATACAGGTTCGATAACACACGGAGATTCTGCCCCGAATATTTTTAAAGAGGTCAAAGGAGCGTCAATTGCAGAGAGTGCTTCTTGTAAATATTTTGTTGAAAGAACAATCTGAATTTCATCTTTACCTGTTGTATCTGAGTCTAATTCTTCTTCCATAGACCCAAGTTCATCTGATTGAGATTTTATGACTAATTTTGTGGAACTCGGAGCAAGGGTTACATATGGAAATTTTGAAGGAGCAAATAAAGAAGCTCTTTTTAAGCTCTTTTTGAGCTCCTGACTTTTCACAATACATCTTATCACTACATCATCATCAGATGGGATTACCGATCTCCAATCAGGATACTCCTCCTGAATTGTTTTTATCCATAAAGTCACATCTTCGGAGGATAAGAGAACCTCAGATTCCCCTACGGATATTTCAAAATCTTTTTGGTAGTTGGCAATGATTTTTTTTATGTCTGAGACTGCATTTTTAGGTAGGATAAACTGAGTTTCAGTTTCTGTTGTTTCATTCTCTACTTCGTAAAAGGCTAATCTGTGTCCGTCTGATGCGACAAATCTTACAATCCCATTTTCAAGCTGAGCCAGAATTCCTGTAAGAACGTATCTTGATTCATCAGATGAAGCAGCGAAAGCTGTTTTTTCTATAAGGTCGTACAGATCAGAAGAGGAAATTCTATAGGTTGGTGAGAAATTTTTCTCAGGGAGAGTTGGGAACTGAGAGTGTGGGAGTCCGTGGATTTTGTAGTTCCCTTTGCCTTCCTTGGATCTGATTATCCCCGTTGAATTTTGGATTTCTATTTCTATTTTTTCTGATTCAAGTTCTTTGACTAACTCATAGAGTTGGTGTGCTGGGAGGGCGATTTCGAATTTATCCTCTTTTTTCTCATATTTAGCTTTGACCTTTGCGAAGACTTCAAGATCAGTAGCAAATATCCACAGATCTTTGCCAATTGATTTCAAAAGTACACAGCTGAGAGCGGGTTGATTTGTCCTTCTTTCCGCTACATTCTGTACAAATCCTAAACTTTCTAAAAACTCTTTTCTTTTCACTTCAATTTTCATAGCTCAAAGAATTTAGTCATTCAGCTTTTCAATTTTATTATAAATTAGTTTGTGTAAGGATTCTTTTTTTAAGTAAATCCTAAGAGATCTTCTCTCTATAAAAATTTCCTATGAAAAATTTTTATAAAATTCTACTTTTGATTATTATATACTCTTGTGATGTTTTCAAGGGATGTAGATCTTTCGATGGCTGAAAATAGGCGGGATGTCGATTCTATTCTTTTGGTGATCTGTGGACGCAAGCGAAAACTCTTTGGGGATTGCTTAAAATGTTAACTAAGAGTTTGCCTAGTTATGGGATACATAAGGATAGGGATGGATATAAGGAACCTTAATTACAGAAGTGGTTTTTCGAGAGCGTTTTATGTGTTCTTGCAGGGACTTGATCAGGATAGAGCAAGAATAACTTTATTTACAGATATGGATAAACTACCCGATTTGCCTAATCGTAATTTAATAGATAAAGTTATAAAAAAACCAGCTAAAATTCCATGGAGATTATGGACAAACTCTTTTGCATTGAATAGATATCTTGAAGGAGTGGATGTATTTTTGGGTATTTGTAATACAATTCCTCTTTTTGTCAGAACAAAAAAGATATTATACTTGTGGGACATATATGGGTGGTTAGCTATAAAGAAAAGATATTTTGAATTTATAAAAGAAACAAAGCCGAATGAGTTATTTACCTTTCTTGTCCTTATACCTTTGAGTATTTTTAGGGCAGATTTGATTCTAACTCCATCAGAATTCACGAAAAAAAGTATTATTGAGACTTTCAGAGTGTCGGATAGGAAGATCATTGTTGTTCCAGCTGCTATTGATCAAACATTTGAGAGGGTATCTGCTGATGAGGTGAAAAAGGTGAAAATGAAGTATGGGATAAGAAAACCTTATACAATTTCTGTAGGGAATTATAGGTATCATAGAAATTACGGAAGGATCATAGATGCGTTTAGAGAACTTAAGAAAGAAATAGATGTCCAGCTTGTAGTATGTGGTAATATAGGTGGGAGAGAGAAATTATTTAGGGAGGTTGAGGATGTGATAGTTACCGGCAGTATTTCAGATGAAGAGCTGAAGGCGTTGTATTCTGGAGCAGTTTTTCTCACTCATGTCACTTTAATGGAAGGTTTTGGTATGACCCCCCTTGAGGCGATGAGGTGTGGATGTCCGGTTCTTTGTTCGGACTCCTGCTCGCTACCTGAAATTTGTTCAGATGCGGCGTATTATGTAAATCCCGAATCTACTGAAGAAATCAAGGAAGGAATGAAGTTACTTTTTGGGAATCGGAAACTGAGAGAGGAATTAATTGAGAGAGGATATAGGAACGTTCAGAGATACTCTCCAAGAAGATTTGCAGAAGAGATTATCGATATAGTTAAGAATATGTGATTGATAAAAGGTGACGATAGAAGAGATAAGCTGAGGACTGATAAGATAGATGGTAAAGAAGGTTAGGGGAAGTTCTATTGTTCACTAAGTGATGCGACTTACTGATGTTTTGTAGATAGATGCAGATATTTAGAGTATGCCAAAGAATTTCTGAAGGGTAAGATTTGCATAAACAGTATAGAAGTTTTTGGAGTTTTGCAAAATAAAGATTAGCAGAATTCTATGGGATTTCAGCAAAAAAGTTTTATATTAAATAAAGAAAAAGCAGAATGGAGATGAATAATAGAATTTAAGAGATTTGTATAAATTGTTGATAAAAATTATGTTGTGGTGGGATAATACATAATTAACTAACAAAAATAAAATATACAATAAGCAAAAAGTTAAAATATGATTTATGCGAAGAAAGATATGTGTGGTAATTACATCAAGAGCAAGTTATGCTCGTATAAAGTCTGTGCTCAGAGAGATTAGGAAGAATCAAAACTTGGAGCTTCAGCTTGTTCTCGGGGCTTCAGTGCTGCTTGAAAAATATGGTTCTGCAGTGAATGTTATAGAAAAAGATGGGTTCCAACCTGCTTCATATGTTTATATGGTTCTTGAGGGAGAGAATCCCATAACGATGGCAAAAACAGCAGGTATGGGACTACTTGAATTACCGACTATTTTTACGAATCTTATGCCAGATGTTGTGGTCACAATTGCAGATAGATTTGAGACGATCTCTTCAGCTATTTCTGCAGCTTATATGAATATACCTGTGGCGCATGTACAGGGGGGAGAAATTTCCGGCTCCATTGATGAAAGAGTAAGACATGCTGTGACGAAGTTATCGGATATCCATTTTGTGTCCAATGAGAAAGCCAGAAAAAGAGTTATACAGATGGGAGAAGCTCCAGAAACAGTTTTCGTTACCGGATGTCCATCTATAGACCTTGCAGCTGAAGTTATGAAAGGTGACAGAAAAATAGATGAGAATTTTTTTGAAAGGTATAAAGGAGTTGGTAAGCCGTTTGATCTATCAAAGGGCTATATAGTTGTTGTTCAACACCCGGTTACAACTGAGTATGAATATGCTCTTGAGCAAATTAATGAAACTCTTATGGCTATATACCAGTTGAGAATTCCAACCATATGGTTTTGGCCGAATGTCGATGCAGGTTCTGATAAAGTATCAAAAGGTATAAGGAAATTTAGAGAATTGTATAACCCTGATTTCATTTACTTTCTCAAGAATATACCACCTGAAGATTTTTTAAAACTTCTGCTAAATTCTTTCTGCATTGTAGGTAACTCGAGCGTTGCCATAAGGGAGTGCTCATTTATGGGGATCCCAGCTGTAAATATAGGGAATCGTCAAAGAGGGAGGGACAGAGGGAGGAATGTTATAGATGTTGGGCATGATAGAGAAGAGATAAAAAAGGCCATAAAAAAGCAAATAGAAGTTGGAAGGTATCCTCAAGATTATATTTATGGAGATGGTGAAGCTGGTAGAAGGATTGCAAGTATACTTGCTGAGGTAGATTTAAATAGAAGCAGAGATAAAAGATTTTACGAGATATGGGAATAAGGACAAAAGTAATAG
This sequence comes from uncultured bacterium, assembly GCA_938036315.1. Taxonomy (GTDB): domain Bacteria; phylum Calescibacteriota; class Calescibacteriia; order Calescibacteriales; family Calescibacteriaceae; genus CALHPK01. The sequence goes on from CALHPK010000007.1 coordinate 88,732, forward strand.
CCGAGGTGGCATCGAATCACGGTGGTGATATAAATATTGCAAAAAAGTTTATAAGAGTTGCTGCAAGTATAGGAGTTGACTATATAAAATTTCAATCGTGGCAGGTGAGTAAGCTAAGAAAGGATGATCCTCAGTATGAGTGGTTTTGTAGGGCGGAACTTTCCGACAAAGCTCATTACGAGCTTATAGAGGAGTGTGAAAAATATAATATAAAATTCCTGACGACTTGTTTTGATATAGAAAGAATTGAGTTCTTGTCAAATCTTGGACTGAGAGAAATAAAAGTGGGGAGTGCAGATTGTGCAAGTTATACTATGATAAAGCTTCTGTCTGAAAAGTTCGATCATCTTATTATATCTACTGGAATGCACTATAGTGAGGAGATAAGGAAAACAGCAGAAATTCTTAAAGGGAAGAAGTTTACATTTTTACATTGTGTTTCTTTGTATCCTACTCCTCTTGACAAAGTCAATTTAAGGAGGATGGATTGGTTAAGGCAATTTACTCCTTCTGTGGGATATAGCGATCATACTATAGGAATTGAAGCTGTAAAAGCTGCTATTGCTCGGGGGGCAAGCTATGTTGAAAAGCATTTCACGTTAGGGGAATCAGAATGTCCAAGAGCTAATCCGTGGGATGCAACCCCTAGAGAATTTGAACAAGTGATGGAATTTGCACACAAATGTGCCCTAATACTTGGAGATTCTGATGCTGACTTTGAAATTACAGAAGAGGAGGCTAAGGCAAGAGAAAAATTTATCGGTAGATTCGGAAGTAATAAATGATAAAAACAAAATAAAATAGGGCAATGGTTAAAAGATGGTAAAATTTTCAAAAAAGAAGCACGAAGAGGAAGCCGAAAGGTACAGGGATAGAATCGGGGATAGGTTATTCAATCCAGACAGAGTAGACCCTGATAAGAAGCACTTGATTCAGGACGATATCCAAAGAGTGAATAGAGTTCTTCAACTGCCTTGTGGTAAAATTGTTCTTGATGTTGGCTGCAGTGATGGAAGTGTTACAATTGAGATAGCTAAAAAGTGGTTGCCAGAAAAGATAGTGGGTGTTGACATAGCAGGTTCTGCAATAAGGGAAGCTAAAGAGATGAAGAGAAAATTAGAACCTTTCTTAAGAAAGAGGATTTCATTTTTAAAAAAGTTCATAGAAGATTTGAACTTTCCTGATGATTATTTTGATACGATATATGCTTGTGAAACTTTAGAGCATATCGCTCAGGGGAGGTTAGAGATTGCTGTTGATAATCTTGTCCGCATGCTCAAAAAAGAGGGTAATATGATCGTTACGGTCCCGAATAGGGATCCAGCTGAAAAGTATGTTAAGGAGAATCGGGCAAGATGGGATTGGCCCACGCATTATCGCTATTTTTATTTGCATACGTTAAAAGATTTTCTATCGAGGTACTTTACGAACATTGAATTCTTCCCACTTTATGATGATGAGCAGCCTTCTGAGAGCATATACCTGATCTGCAATTGTACGGGTAAGAAATGAGATTTTTGGCAATTATACCAGCCCGAGGTGGATCGAAAGGTGTCCCAAAGAAAAATATTAGACCTTTGTGTGGCAAGCCATTGATTTACTACACAATAGAATCGGCTTTTGGTAGCAAGTATTTGACAGATGTTGTAGTATCTACAGACGATGATGAGATCAGAGTAGTAGCCGAAAGTTACGGTTGTAGAACTATTATGCGCCCTAAAGAATTGGCAGAAGATTTCTCACCTGTTATAGAGGCAGTAAAATATACACTAAATTTTATCGAAGAGAGAGAAAGAATCGGATTTGATTATTTAGTTTTATTGCAGCCTACATCTCCTCTGAGAACTGCGGAAGATATAGATAATTCAATAAGGAAAATGTTGGAACTTGGGGCTGATTCTGTTGTTTCAGTTGTTGAAGTAGGAGATAAGCATCCAGCTAGGATGAAGAAAATTGTGAATGAAAGAATAGTTGATATTTACGATAGAGAATTGGATTTCGCTCCGAGGCAATTACTTCCCAAAGTTTACATAAGAAATGGAGCTATCTACGGAGCAAAAGTTGATGTTATCTATAAGTTCAATAGCTTCCGCGGTCAAGATTGTGTGGCCTATGTTATGCCAGAAGAAAGATCTATAAATATAGATACTGAGATAGATTTTATTTTAGCAGAATTGATTATGAAGAGGATGGGGAAATGTCGGGATTGAAAATATTGGTAGCTGAACCAGAGGCTTGTCATATAGACTATGTTGAACTTCTCAGGAGCATAGGAGATGTTGATCTTAGGAAGATGTCAAGAAGAGAGTTAATGAAGGAGATAGATAAATATGATATCTTAGTTATAGGAGTCGAGACAATAGTTGATAAGAAACTTTTGGATAGAGCAAAGAGATTAAAAGTGATAGGAAGTCATACAACTGGTATAGATCATATAGATGTAGATTATGCAGAGAGTAAGAATATCAGGGTCATAACTTTGAGGGAAGCTCCGATAGAGTTTTTAGATGATATTACAGCTACAGCTGAGCATACAATAGCGCTGATGTTATCTTTTATAAGGAAGATACCGTGGGCATTTGATGATGTGAGAAGAAAAAAGTGGCAAAGGAGTAAGTTTTTTGGGAATCAGTTAAAGGATAAGACTTTGGGGATAATTGGGTATGGAAGGATAGGAAGAAGAGTTGCAAGATATGCTTTAGCTTTTGATATGAAGGTTATGGCATATGATCCTTATGGAAAAGAAGATAAAGATATGATTCATTTGGTTGAGCTTGACTATCTTTTGCAAAATTCGGATATAATTTCAATACATGTTAAATTGACACCTGAAACTGAGAGGATGATAGGTTTTAATGAATTTAAGAAGATGAGAAAGAGACCATTGATAATTAATACTTCGCGTGGAAGGGTTATTGATGAGGACGCATTGCTGTATGCGCTTGAAGAGGGTCTTATATCAGGGGCAGCCATTGATGTTTTAAGCTACGAAACAAAAAGGAGTAATCCGCTTTTGGGGAATAAGCTTGTTGAGTATGCACGTTCACATAATAATCTCTTAATTACTCTTCATCTTGGGGGTGCAACTTATGAATCAATGAGATTAACGGGACTTTTTATCGGAGAAAAAATAAAAGAGTTTATTCAGAAGGAGTACTCGTTTTGAATAAATATTTTTCTCCACATATCTACAAGCATTAGGAAATAGCTTGATCTATCGAATTCCCCTCTTGCTCCTTTGAAGTTGAACCATATATTGATGGGAGCTATGAGTCCCATTTTCATTTTTCTCGCATAAATTTTTTTAGGGATGTATCTTTTAGCTACTTCTCTTAATATGTATTTTGTGATATAATCTTTGATTTTTAATTCAGATGGAATTGAAAAAGCAAATTCTATTAACCTGTGGTCAAGAAAAGGGGTTCTATTTTCTATTCCAAAAGCGGCGGACATTCTATCCTCCATCTGCAGCAAAGATACAAGTAAAGTTCTAAATTCTGCATATCCCATATTATGTATTGGATCTGTGAATTTGAAATATTCAGATAATAATTTTTCAACTATTTCACTAGGCAGTTGGCTTCTGTTTGAAAGTTTTGAAAATCTCTTAAGTGGGCTTCCTAGGTAGAAATCTATTAAAGGTTTGTAATTTCTAAATTGTTCGATTTCATATATTTTTTGTTCGTGGTAGATAATCAAGTATCTTATGTATCCGGCAAATAATTCATCCGCTCCTTCTCCTGATAGAACTATTTTGACATATTCACGAGCCTTCATAGCAAGCATGAAAAGAGGAAGAATACTGAATGATCCTACAGGCATATCTAGATGATAAACTATTTTTGGCAAGAACTTTTCAAAGTCTTCCTTTTTAGGTTCCACCACTATTAATTCACTCTTTGTTATTTTTGATACATATTTTGAATATTCGTATTCATCGTAATTATCTCCGTAAGCGAACCTGCAATAAAAGCTTACAGGGGGCTTGGCTATACACCCTATTAAAGATGAATCTATCCCTCCTGATAAATATATTCCAAGTGGAACGTCTGCTCTCAGTCTTAATTTTACGGAATCATTTATGAGTTCATCTAGTGTATCTATATATTTTTTTATTTCTCTGTTCCCGAGTTTTTTGTTCGGGATTTCTTTATCAAATTTCACATCCCAATACTTTTTTATCTTATATTCTACAAAGTTGCCTTTAATTCCATTTACTATCATGTAGGTTGCTGGATTCAGCGATTTTACACCTTTGAAAATTGTTCTTTCGCTAACTGAAAACTGTAAGGTTTCGAATTCTTCTGTGAAATCTTCCTCAACTTTGTTGAGAATTTCTAAGATGCCTTTTATTTCTGAGCAGAAGACTATTTTATTTTCATCTTCATACCAGTATAAAGGTTTCTCTCCAGCCCTATCTCTTGCGAGGAAAAGTATGTCCCTTTTGTAATCAGCTATTGCGAAGGCAAACATGCCGTTGAACTTCTCAAGGCAATCTATTCCCCATTCGATGTATGACATAAGTAAAACTTCGGTATCTGATTTTGTTCTAAAGGTGTAGCCTTTTTTCTCTAATTCTTCTCTTATTTCGATGAAGTTATATATCTCTCCATTGAATGCTAATATATATTCGTTATTTATTGTAAGTGGACACAATCCGGGCGAGGTAAGGTCAATAATGGATAGTCTACACATACCAATGTGAGTAAATTTGGTTTTGTGGAAGCCAGTTTCGTCTGGCCCTCTATGCTTGATCCTGCTTATTATCCTTTCTATTCTGCTATTTTCCAAAGGAATCTTTTTAGAGACTATTCCTGCGATACCGCACATATAATTATTTAAAGATAGTATAGTAATCAAATTTTATGAATTTTATGACTGTTTAATAGTCTGTTATAATACACTTTTTAAATTTTGTGATTATTTGTTTTTTCATGGCAAATAAGGTAAGGAAGAGAAAAATTATAGGTGCCTCTTGTGTGTATAATGAGGAGTATATAATAGGATACTGGGCTGAGAATCTTTCTGAGCTTGTTGATGAGATAATCATAGTTGATGATGGCTCGCAGGATAGAACTGTTGAGATTCTTAGAAAATTTCCAAAAGTTGTGGAGATATATATCCAACCTCCTATGCAGCAAACTGGATATGCCCCTCGCGAGCATATAAATAGAAATATTCTGCAAAGGCTTGCAACAAAAAGAGGCGCAGATTGGATTGTATATCTGGATGCGGATGAGATTTTTAGCTATAATATGAAAGATAAGATAACAGAGCTAGTGGAAAATGCTCCTGATGATGTTGTCCAATTTACATTCACAAAGGTTTGGCTTTGGCGCTGTGAACATCTTTATCGGGTGGATAGACCTGAAAAATTTTTGAAGCCAGCGGAGTGGAGATTTTATAGAAACATTCCGGGTTTGAGGTGGGTTAGTGAGGCAGAAATTGGTCCACTGTGGAAGGTAATGGCGAAAAGGTTTCTTGGAATAATAGGTTCTCCAAGGGTTTTTTCCGGGGCCGCGGTTCTGAAAGGCTTGAAAGGGAGAAGTATCTTTTTAGACGATGTTGTCTTACTACATTATGCATGTGTTAATATGGAGAGAGAAATTAAAAAGAGAATAAAATACGCCATTGGAAGGAGGTTTTTGTACAAGAAAAAGTCGTTGGATCAGATATGTGATGAAGTCTATAGTGTTATAGATGAAAAAGGACTCACTCTCAAAGCTGTTAATCCAGATTGGTTTCCTCCAGAAAAAAGAGACCAAATAAAAAAACTTATAAAAAAGAAATTTTTCCCGCAGTTATGCTTTACTTCGGATCCCCTTGAAACTCCAAAAATATATTGGACTTAACTATTATTTTACTCCTATTTACTTTTCTAGAATATGATTTGGTAATTGATAATATTTTAGGCTTTATCATCACAATCTTATGTTAAATCTTTGTAAGATTTGTATTTAGTATTTTCTTGTTTTTAGGAGATTTATTGATCTTGAAACACACTCGAAAGTTGTATGTCTCTTTTGACTTTTCTCACTTACTGTTTAAAGTTTCTTAGCTAAACGGAATAAGTATCTGAGAATAAGGTATATATCCTTCAGGAATCTGTTTCGATAAGAAACTTTTCTAAGTTTTATGACCCAGATATGGAATCTATCACGTTTCAGTGCAGTTTTTATAAGATCAGAAATCACTTCCGGTGAATCTCCTGAAAAGTGTTGCTTTCTTGCTTCATGATAATTCCTTTTTACAACCTTTTGCGCTAAAATATCTATCTCTGCTGTCCTGTCTGGTAAAGCAGGACGCTCACGGAAAGCAAGAATTTCGAATCCTGCCTTTCTGAGCAAACTTGATAAGGTTGCTGTTGTGAAGTAGAATGTGTGAACAATCTTAAAATATCCTTCTATACCATGCCTGAAACTAACTCCGTATAAATTTGGTGTCATCAGGTATAAGTATCCACCTTTTTTTAGGATGCGGTTGATCTCACACAGAGCTTTAAGAGGATTGGTAAGATGTTCTATGATACCTAGTGCAGTTATTAGATCAAATTCTTCTTTGGCAAATCTACTTTTCATAAATTCCATCTCATATATTGTTAATCCGAATTTTGATCTTGCAAAGTCAGCTGCTTGTTTAGAAAGTTCTACTCCAATTAGCCTATTAGACTTGTTGTCAAAGAATCTCAACCACACTCCATATCCAGAACCAATGTCAAGGATGTTTAACCCATTTACTGTTTTCGGCAAATTACTTATAAGCCAGGAATAAAAGTTTTGATAGTGTTTTTCCCAAGAAGATAAGATTTGTTCGGTCGGACTACTTAGAGCAAGATATTCATTTTGGTAGAATTTAGAGAGTGCCTGTTCAGTTGGTTGAGGGTTCAAGAAAACTAATCCGCACCTTTGACAAACTACAACGTTTAGGGGGGTTCCCTCTAAGCTTCCTTTGTGAGCAACCTTTGTTCTGACAATTACCTTGTGCTTATCTGGCGATGTTCCACAATTGATGCAATCAATTAAGGTAAAAAGAGCAGAGAAATATTTTATCTTCATGATAGTATCATAATAGTTATTATCATTGTTGTAAATGATGAAAGATCTTAACATATTTTTAACGATAACGGACGGTTTTGCGGAGAGAATGCTTGTCAAAACAGAGTTTTTAAAAAAGCTTAAGAGCAAATGCAACGTAATCATATTTGCTCCAGAGAAAGGGGATGAATACCTCCTGAGGTATAATCCATCAGGTTTATCTAGTTTTATTTATTGGTACATCAGAAATTTTATGTACGAAAATCCGGAAAAGAATGAGACTCTCTGGATAAAACTCAAAAATATTAGGAGAACTAATCTATTGAAGTATTTGATCGTTAGGGTCTTCATTATTCTGGCAAAGCTAAAATTTGTAAAAAAGATTCTCCTGCATATTAATTATCTTCTAATTCCAGAATTTTATCAAGAACTTTTCGATAAGTATAAACCAAGCTTAGTTATACTCTCAAGTGGAGGCATTAAAGTTGAAGATCTTCCCTTATTAAAGACGGCGAAAAAAAGGAAGATATTAACCATAGGAATTATTCAATCATGGGATAATCTCACATCTAAGGGATATATAAGTCCGAGACCGGATAGGTTTATTGTTTGGAATGATATTATGAAAGATGAACTTATATTGTTTCACGGAGTCGATGAAGAAGATATATTTGTTTCAGGTCCTATACATTATGATTTTTACTTTTCTTCGCAAAGCGAAGCTCCCTCTCGGAATCTAAACGGTGGCATCCATCCTGGGAACAAAATTATACTTGTTGCTTCCGCACCTATGTGGACATATAAGCACTTTGATTGGATAGTTGACATTATCCTGAAGGCGTTAGATGATGGGAGAATAAAATATACCGCTACCGTTGTTCTGCGTCTTCATCCGAATGACCATCCTGATAGATATAGTAACATCAAGGAAAGCAAAAATTTGATAATAGATTATCCTGCAGTGTATAAGGAAGGTGTGGGGTGGATTCAAGAAGAGGAACATATCCAGAATTTCATCCGCCTTCTGAAGACATCTGATGTTGTTGTGTGTGTGGCTTCAACGATTTCGATAGATGCTGCCTGCTTTGATACACCGATTGTTAACATTGCCTTTGATAAGGAAGGGTATTTACCTTATGAGCTTTCATCGCGTAGATACTACGACTATACGCACTACAAAAACATTGTCAGGAGTGGAGGAGTAAAAATTGCCTATAGTCCAGATGAGCTAATAAGCTACATATCACTTTATCTTGAAGATAGATCAGTGGACAGTGAGGGGAGAAAAAAAATAGTTCAGCAGCAGTGTAAATTCACTGATGGAAGATCAGCTGAAAGAGCGATAAGTTATATTTTATCATTTTTGAAACAGTAATCTTTCACTTTTCTAAAATGAGCCTTCTCCAGAGATTGAAAAGCATCTTTATTGTAAACATGGGGATACTATCTTCGTCGGTTTTATCGCTCATAGTCCATATATATTTTGCAAAGGAGTATGGTATAACAAAGTTAGCGGATGCCTTTTTCATGGCTTTTAGTATTGTGGAAACTTTTTCGAAGATTTTGTTTATCAGCCAATTTTCTCAGGTATTTTTGACCATGTTTTGGGATGAATACTTAAAAAATAAGGAATGTGGATGGAGATTCTTGGGAAGTGTATATTTTACTCTTGTTTTTTTGTGCCTTATATTTACTCTTTTATCAGTCCTATTTGGTGATTTTGTAGTTAAGATCTTTGCTCCAGGTTTCGCTCCAGATACGTTAAGATATTCTGCAAAGATTCTTTATATTTTGTTTCCCTATTTGTTTTTTAATATGTTTTATATCCTAAATGAAAGTGTTGTTAATAAATTTGGGAATTTCCCGCTATCTTCAGCTACAAATGTGCTAAAACATCTTTCAGTTTTAGTGATTTTTGTCTTGCTTGATGATATTATTGGAGTATTTTCTATTGCCATAAGTTATCTTGTATCAGAAATAATGTCTTCGTTTATCCTTTTTATTTATATTGTGAAAGGGGGGTTTAGGGTAAAAAGTATAGTTAAGCCAGATTGTGTTCTCATTAAAGCTTACTTTAACAATTTGAAGCCCTTTATAATTAGTAATCTTTCTGTGTTTGTTGTTGGTCTTTCGTATAAAGTTGCTGTTTCTTTTCTTTCTCCGGGGGCTATGTCAATACTTAGCTATTCCAGGAAAATCTACAATATGCTTGCTAATTTTTCTTGGGCCGGTATGGGAAAAGTTATATATCCTGAATTTGTGGAATTCAAAAGGGGAGGAAAAAAACTTAAAGAAATTATTTTATTTTCAGTGAGATTTTCAGCTATATTTGGAATAATTTTTCTGTTGGTATTTTCAATATGGGGAGGTGAAATCTTGAAGATTGTTTTTTTGAGGGGGAAGATGACAGAGGAGGATATAAGCGAGATTGTGAAAGTTCTGGTAATTTACCTTCTTTCCTTTGTTCCAGACGGAATATCCAATGTTTTGGGGCAGTTATTTATATCTTTAGGTAAGGTGAGAATTACTGCGTACGTAGGTCTGATTTCTGCTGTTTTACATTCAGTTTTATATATTATAATGTCAAAGCTATATGGTTATTATGGAATAGCTATATCACCGCTTCTTGTTTTATTTGTTATACTTGCAATATATGTGGCAAATTTGAAGAAAATTGAATTAGGCGATAAGCATTAGTAATGAAGATAGGAATCAACATAAGATATTTAGAAAGAGATGTATTTACTGGAATAGAAAATTACATTTTGAACCTAGTTCTGAATTTGAATGCAGTAGACAAAGAAAATGAATACGTGTTATTTTGTGGGGATAAGAAAAAGCTCCCAGGAGAGTTTTTAGCCTTGAACAAAAATTTTAGATTACATGTATCGAAGTTCCCAACAAGCAGTCGAGTGCTAAGACTGATTTGGGATAATGTATATTTGATGTATGCTATTTTGAAAGAAAGGATTGATGTTTTTCACGCGCCATTCGTTGCGCCAATGCTCAAAGTTTGTCCAACAGTCCTCACCGTACACGATCTTGCTTACCTATATTTCCCGGATAGCTATACTTATACTTACAAGCTTTTTCTTAAAGTTTTTTTGACAAGAAGCATAAAAATAGCTGATAAAATTATAGCGGTTTCAAACAATACAAAGTCAGATGTAGTTAAGCATTTTGGAGTGCCAGAATCGAAGATTGAAGTGATATATGAGTCAGCTGATGTTTTTTTCAAAGTTGATAAATCAAAAGTACACGAAGTTAGAGAAAAATATGGTATAAATAAAGATTTTATCTTGGGTTTAGGACTTATTAGCCCAAGAAAAAATTTTTCTACGCTTTTGAAAGCATTTAAGAAACTTTTACACAAAGGGGTGGATGTTCAGTTAGTGATTGTCGGAGGTAAAGGATGGTTATATAACCAAGTTCTAAAATTGGTGTCAGATCTTAATATCGGCAGTAAAGTTGTGTTTACGGGGTATGTTCCAAAGGAGGATTTGTTATATCTTTATAACTGTGCAAAGATGTTTGTCTATCCTTCTTTATATGAAGGTTTTGGGATTCCCATATTAGAAGCGATGGCGTGTGGCTGTCCAGTGATAGCTTCCAATACATCTTCTATTCCAGAAGTCTGTGGAGATGCGGCAATTCTTGTAAATCCTTTAGATGTAGATGAAATATGTGAAAGAATGTTGACCTTGCTTAAAGATGTGTCTTTAAGAGAAAGCTTGATAGAGAGAGGATTGAGGCAAGCGAGCAAATTTTCATGGATTAAAACAGCTGAAAGGACAATGGAACTCTACAAAAATGTTTATAGAGAAAATAAATCTTTTATTTGAATCGCTATGAAGCTAAGATGTATAGCATGCGGTTCGGAATATTGCGGGAAAATTTTTGATTGGCGATCAGGGATATCTCTTTATGAATGTAGAGAGTGCGAAGTTCAGTTTTTTCATCCCGTGAAGCATCCAACTTCCAAATATTACGAAGAATCAGAAACTTATATCTTTCCTAATATCTCGCCAGAATTAGGGTGGGAGCACAAACAGTTCTTCAAGGATGAGTTTTTTACAGATCCGAGAGGGAGGAGACTTTTAGATATTGGTTGTGGTAATGGTAAGTTTCTTTATGAAGCATCAAAGATTGGCTATGATGTATATGGCATTGACATAAATAGAAATTCTGTAAGGTATGCTCATGAAAAGTTCGGATTGAAGAATGTGTTTTGTTCAACATTGGAGGATTATATTAAGTCAAACCCCGGAAGGTTTGATGTGATAACATTTTTTGAGGTCCTGGAACATCTTGATAATCCTAAAGAGTTTATAGATCAGGTGAAAATGCTTGAGAGTAAGTATATTGTTTTGAGTGTTCCGAATAGAGATAGGACATTTGATTACCTTGGTGAGGGAGATTTTCCTCCGAACCATCTGACAAGGTGGAGTGTTTCATCAGTAGTTAAGTTGCTATCAAGAAATGGGATAGGGGTTCAGAAGATAGTTATAAAGCCGTTAAGGTATGATGATATTTCAAACTGGCTTGGGCAGAGGATAAAATTCGGAATTATTACTAAAAGGATAGCAAGGGCGAGGGAATCATGCGCTACTGTTGATGAGATTTCTCAGCAAATTTCATCTATGTTCAGGTTGAAGAAAGCTATATTTGATATGATTGGATTTGCATTGCAAATTTTGTTTTTTCCATTTAAGCTAAAAGGTTCGAATATGTATATAAAAGCTGTTGTGGAGCGTTAAGTGTTTGGTTTGTATATCTATATTCTATTATTCATTATTCTATATATCTATAAAATCACTAATTGGGGATCTGTAAATTTTTCTTATCGCCTCTTCAGCTATGTGTTTAAAGTTGTATATGGTTGAGATCTGCCGTAAAACTTCAGTGGTCTGGATTACCATCCTTGCGAGATCTCCGGGTTCGATCTCTGTTTCTTGTTCCACATAATCTATCTCATATCCTTTTGCCCATAAAAGTGTTGCATAATATATTCTTCCATCGAGAAATTTTAACCTTTTACTTTTCCAAATTTCAACAGGTTTGACCTTTGGGGATATTCCATAGTGTATTTCAAGGTTATATATTTGTTCGAATAGTTTTTCTATGCCTTTTGGGGAAGGTCTGAAAGGTGGTTTAGGTTCTGAGAGAATAAGGGCTACTGTTGCGGCTAAATCCTCTGGTGTCTGGCCAATAAGGTTTTTTGAGATTATCTCAAAGATATATATAGATCTTGGGTTCTTAAGTTTGGATGCCTCCCAGCCTTTTTCAGTAAGTACATAAGCTTGATTGAGGTAACTAAGTTCACGTAGAAATTTCAATGTTCCCCAAAATTCCTTTTCAAGCTTATCTGGATTTTCTCTTTCTATTTTCTGCATTTTGAGATTCAATTTTTCAAGCTCGCTGACAAGCTTTGAGCAATTTTCATAAACAGAGCAGTCCACACAAGGAAGATTTTCAAGTTCTTTCTGCCTATTTGCATTTTTACTCTTCAGGTTTTCATTTATTCTTTCTAGGTTATTGATTACGTTTCTGATTTTATCTTTTAGAGCATATAAATTTGGGTAGCTTTTGCTAAAATGACATAATATCCTACTTTTAACAAATTTTATGTCGTAAAGTATAGGGATATCCTCAATCGTAAAGATATGCCTTATTCTGTTTTTGATTTCGGATTCTTTTAGGAATATAGTTTTTTCCAATGTGGTGAACGAGAAGAAATTTCCTTGAGGAATTAATATCCCAAATTTACCTTTCGTATCAATAGCGAAGCCCGATACAGATGTGATTTTGTTGTTGTTATTCAGCAACTGATCGGAAATGGTTTTCATCACTTTTATGACAGCAGAGATCTCAGAAATTTTTGTCTCGGTCTCCTCTAAATTCTTTTTGGTATTCAGGAAAGAAATTTTTGTGTAGGGTGAGCAGTTTTTGGGCTTGATTTCGTTAAACTCTTCATTAAGTTTTTGAATTCTTTCTTCCAATTTTGCTTTTTTCTCCTTCCAATTTGCTACAGTTTGAGATATCTCAAAATATTTCAGACTTTTTCTTATCAGCTGTATACATTCTGAAGGTTCGACTTTTTTCAGAAGGTTCAGGACAAGATGTGGAGTTATATAGAAATTGGATGTTATTTTTTCTACCTCTCCAAATAATTTTTGAACTTCCTCCCGGCTGATAGGAGCAGATATGAATACATAGCCGATCTCATCTTTGCCTCTTCTTCCAGCTCTTCCTGCCATCTGCATTATCTCCCCGGGAGTTAGTAGTCTTTCGTGTTTCCCATCAAATGTGAATTTTGAGGCGATGACAACAGATTTTGCTGGTACATCTATACCAGATGCAAGAGTTTTTGTTGAGAAAATGAATTTTGCGAGGCCGTATTTTAGGGCATCTTCGAATAGGATTTTAAGGGCTGGAAGGAGTCCGGCATGATGTGGAGCAACTCCAGATTCGATGAAATTTGATACCAGAGGATTACCCTTTATATATGGGAAAAGTTCAAGGTATGCCGAGCAGAACTCTGCTCGTTTCTTCACTTCATAAGGATCCTCTTTTATTTTTATCTTCCTCTGCTTTATCAGATTTTTTACTTCAAGAGCTAAGTTTTCACATTCTTTGCGAGAAGAGAAGAAAAATATAGCAGGTGTAAGATCTTGCTCTGCCAGAATTTCTATGGAGCGAGTTATGGAAAATTCAGATGAGTTTTCATAAATTTCTTTGTATTCAATTTTTGTCGCAAGATTCGAATAATCTCCTTTAAAGAGTGGTTTCAGATTTTTTCCGATGGAGTACCAGAGTAGAGGTATGGGTCTTTCCACTTTGTAGACAATTTTAATCTCTTTTTCTCTGACTGAACTCAACCATAGAGCAATTTCTTCTACATTAGGGAAAGTGGCGGATAGAAAGAGTAGCTGAGAAGTTTTAGGGGCAAAGATTATGGCCTCTTCCCATGTGACTCCTCTTTCCTGATCTTTGAGCCAGTGTGCTTCGTCAAATACTATAAGATCTACGTGTGGTGAGCTTTCGAGTCCCTCATCAATTAGGATATTCCTAAATATTTCGGTGGTTCCGACCAGTATTGGGGCTGTTGAATTTTCTTTTCTGTCACCTGTTAGTATTCCTACATTTTCCTTCCCGAAAAGTCCCTTGAAGTCTCTGTATTTATCATTGGAGAGGGCCTTCAGTGGGGAGGCATACCAGACTTTACCTTTTCGGTTTAAAATTTCTTTTATTCTGTATTCGGCTATTAAAGTTTTCCCTGAGCCTGTGGGAGCGGATACGAGGACATCACAGCCTTGCTCAAGATAGAGTATTGCATTTTTTTGGAATTCATCGAGTTTGATATTTCTTTCGATTTCCAGTTCGGTTAGTTTCTGCTCAGTAGAGGGTTGGGGAAGTGGAAGAGTGGGCATAAAATGTGATGGCGGAGGGGACGGGATTTGAACCCGTGCGCCCTGTTTTTCAGGGCACGTGGTTTCCAGCCACGCTCCTTGGACCGCTCGGACACCCCTCCAAAAGCTGGGGGGCGAGGACTCGAACCTCGACCCTCGGATCCAGAGTCCGATGTTCTGCCAATTAAACTACCCCCCAACCTTACACAATTTTAATCTTTTTCACTCAATAAGCTGAATTTACCGAATCACATCGTTAAATTTATCCCAAGCTTATCCGAGCTGAAGCGAGATATGACCTGAATCGTCTTGGGTGTAAGAGATGGGAAAATGGATTTATACTTTTCTGCCTTCTGTATTTCCACCCCCTTGCCGGTCTTCCCGTATATATAGTCCATATAAAAGATAATCACAGCAAATTTTTTATATGGGTCGAGCTTTTCGAAAAATTCACGGCGAATTCCCACACTTTGGACTATCTCCTCAGAAATCTGAGGATCAACGGAGGAGAAAGCAGAGTATATCTCATCTAGCACTGGTTGTGGGATTCCGAGCTTTTTCAAGTTAGCGGGGTTTATATTATACAGCATAAGTAGGGCTTCATTATATCGCTGTTTTGCTTCTTTATCTGCCGGATTCTTAGAGATGTAGTCATCCATAATTCTTTTGGCAAGTGAATAATTCCCCCTTTTAAAGAGAAAATCTATGTAGTACTGTAGGTTTTGTGATTTTTCATTGCTATCTTTTGCTGTTTCATATGCTTTTTTGTACATTTCTTCAGCGGTTTTTTCATACCCTTTCTTGTTCTCATATATTTTGGCTATCTTAAGATATGCTCTGGGATTGTCAGGAGAAAACCTTACTGCCTTCTCATAAGCTGAGGCGATTTGCGATTCATCCTCTTGGAGCATTTCCAAAAGGCTTGCATATTTGAGCCAAGCTTCTCCATTCTGCTTGAATTCAGAGTCAAGGGTGAACAATTTCTCAAAGAATCCCTTTGCTTTTTTCATATCAGATTTATTTTCTGGATTTGAGAAAAGTTGAGCAAGAAGATAGTATGCTTCCGCATTGAATGGGTCTTCTTTAGTGGCGTCTTCTAAAACCTTAGTGGCTTCTGCTATTCTACCGAGTTGGAAGTATATTTCTCCAAGAAGTGTCAGGTACTTTGCGAAAAGTTTTTGCAGATTCCTGTCGTATTTGATCTCTTCAGATCTTGCTATCATATCGACAGCTCTTTTTGCGGGTTCTGATGCCTGGTCCCATTTTTGAAGGTATTTCAGGGCAAGAGCTCTTTTGTAAAAGAGAGTATGATCTGCCGATTCGCCCGCAAGGTCTATTGCTCTTCTGAGAGCTTCATCTGATAGTTCATATTTTTTCATAAGTGCGTAAGCATCGGCTAATTTGGCATAGACAGCCGGAGTTTCCGAATATCTCAGAGCAGTCCTATACACTTCGGCAGCATCTTCATATCTTTTCTCATCTATGTAGATATCTCCTATTGATATGTAAGGATCAGCAAAATCTGGTTTTATCTCAACTGCTTTTCTAAATTTATCGAGAGCTTTGATACTTTGTCCCCTTTTCAGTAGACCCACACCTTCTTCATAAAGTTGTAAGGATAGGCAGAATTGTCCGAGAATTCTTCCTCTTTTTATTATATCCTCAGGAAGACAGAAATATGTTGATATGGTATCTACTTCTCCTTTATCTGAGCAGTCGCGGGAGTTGATTTTTTTCTCTATCTCCCCCATTCTCTTTCTCATTCTATCCACAAATTCGTAATACATATCGCTAACATCAGATAGTGCTATTTCTTGAAGATCGGCTTGTAGAGAGTTTACCTTATTTCGTGCTGAAGAGTATACATTACAGAATGATTTATCATCTGCTTTTGTGAGACTATCTCTTATGTCTAAGTATGTGATGAGCTGTTCCGATAATTTTGGAGATACGGAGAATTTTACAACGCACATAAAGTCATAACCATCTTTATTTATATCTCCTTCGGAGCATATTGTTTTCCTTATATTTTTAAGGTTGTCAGATATTATCTTTTGCTCAAACATAAGAAGTTTATCTGATTTTGATTTTATGCTAATGAAATTAGAAAAATCATCAATGTCGAACTCAAGTTTTGTGGAGAAATTTCCAGATTTTGAGATTTTAGCTTTCTGAGTTCGTGATTCCACTAGGTTCCCTTCTTTAGATGTAATCTCGGCTTTGCATTCTATATCTGTTTTAGTGAGGATTGGGAGTAATCTTTGATAATCTGATTCAGATATGTCAGCTGGTCTTTGGATATTTCCAGTGACTTCAAAAACTACTCTCTTCGGACCACCGCAACCTACTATCGATAAACCAATGGAAGCAAGCAAAACAGAGAAAACTGCCTTTTTTGTCACCTTAATTTTTTTCAGATTCATCTTATCAACCCCCCTTTTTTCGAAGTTTTGGTTTACTTTTATTTTATTTCATTTTATTTTTTAACAAACTAAGTAAATATTAATTTTTGTTTCTATTACGTATTTTAAACGTAGTAAAGATTTTTCAAACATATTAAAAAGTAATAAAGATATGTAGAAGATTAAATTTTTCTAACTTAGTTAGATTGATTGTCTTGTGTTTTGGTGGGCAAGGACGGGGGTTGATTTTGATCAGAAACCAGAGTTGATAGTTCAGTAATAAAGTTTTTGATTTCATCTTTCAGTCTTTTCAGGAATTCTGGGGATAGGCCAGGGTCTTCAAATTCTCTGTAGATAACCTTTACCTGTGGTGGAGCGAAGAATAAGATTCTAGCAAGAATCACTATATATTCGTATTGTGGGATTTTGGATGTATTGAGGGGTTTGGAATGAAGCTCAGAAGTATCTATTCCATCTTCGTTTAGTATTTGTATCACTTCGGAAGGGATAGTTCCTAATGGACGTACCCCCGCACTTTCTACTTCAAATTCTTTCAGATACTTTCTTGCATATGCTTCTGCTATAATGCTTCTGACAGCATTACCAACGCAAAGAAATAGTATTCTTTTTTTCGGTTTTTCTCGGTTATCATTTTCATTCATAGAATAAGATTTTCAGTTTCTGTTCTTCTTTGTGTATTTTAATTATTTTATTTTCTGCAAGGGAAAATCCGCCTGGTTTCTTGCAAGTATAGAAATCTTTTATTTCACCGGATTTGACAAATTCAAAAATGATTTCAGCTTCTCCTGAGAGCATAAAATTGTTACCTATGGGGGTTAGGATGGCCTTTAAATAGTCAATAAATGAAATGTCAAAGAAAATCTTGTGTTCGGCTATTATATCATTTGATGATATAAGAAAAACTTTTTTCTCAGGGTGTATTTGTAATTCATTAAGTATTGCTTCCTTTATATTTTTGGCGAATTTCGCTGATACATTGTTCAAATTGTGTTTTTTAAGTTTCTCATCAATAATTTTCCTTGAGTCTTTATCTGGAGATATAATAATAAAATCTGTATATGGAAATAAGTTCCATCTAATAAATTTCAGAGTCAGATCGAGTGTTTGAATGTTTTCATTTACAATAAGGACTTTTGCAAATTTTTGTTTATATATGCCGTCAAAATCAGGGATTTCTGAAGGAACATTTTTCCCGTGCTTCGCTTTATCTAAAGTCTTATCTAAGATATCAGATATATATCCTTCCTGATCGATGGATAGGAGTTTTGAAAAATTGATTGACAGATCTTCTATATTTAGTTCTGAGATTTTTCCTGTGACTATAAATGGGCTAAGGAGTTCTATACTTTTGTATGAGATTGATTTTTCAAGGGATTTCAGAAGAGCTTTGAAAGCATCTGAGAATCTAGAATTTTTTATCAATGCTTTAGCATAGATAAATTGATAGTGCCAATTATTCGAATAGTTTAGTATATCCTCAAAGATACTTAGGGAATATCGGAGAGTTTGAGAGTTGTACAAAGAAACGTAGTATAGAATATATGCTTTGATAAATTTTAGAGAATTTTCTATGTTGAGTAACAGATTATCTGTGTTTTCTTTGATGTAGATGTATCTGAGGTCAGGGAAGTAGATTTCTTGGACTGGAACTATTGAGCAGATAAAAGGAGTGGATTTTATTATTTCAGTAACTTTTTCCGGGTTATTTTTAGCTATCAAGAATCTTTGCAGAGCTAAATCAGATAAGGTATAAGCTATTTCAAAATTGAAACGATTAAGTTCGAATACGGCTAAGTTTGCCGGGAGAATAAAATCGTACTGGTCTGAATTTTTGGTTAACATCTCAAATATTTCTGGTGGAGAAGTTGGGAGATTTTCTGGCGAAAGGTAAAGTGAGAGAACTTTTTTCGAATTTATATATATTTGTGGAGCTACTTCTGATCTGGTTATTTCTTGTAGAGTGTGACCTGATATTTCGTTTTCGAGATCCTTTAAAAGTTCCGAATTTATTTTACTGAGATATTTTTTTGATTTTGGTGATAATCCATATATATCTATAACTTGATCAAGGTATAGTGTATTGAGAAATTTTCCTATGGTTTTGTTTTTTTTGTAGATTTCAAGTCGCTTGAGTGTTTGTTCTTTTGCTTTATCGAGATTTTGCTTTACAGTTTCGATCATCTCAAGGAGTCTTACTTCTGGAAGAAACTTTTGTCTAAGTGATAGAATTCTTTCGATTCTTTCTCTTTGGTTGTGTTGTGAATGGATCAAGCTCAGAGCTTCCTTTATTGTATGATCTATTTTTTGTAGATCGTTGTATATAATGAAATCTTCATTTTTCACAAAGATGTTGCTAAATTCTTCTGAGTTTGTAATGAGTATGGAGCCAGCAAGGATAGCTTCTGGTCTGTGAAACTCCTTCCTTCTATGATATGTTATTACAAATTTTGAATTAAGAAGAAAATCTTCATATGTTTTGGGATCAAGGTATTTGTTAGATAGCTTAAATTTAAGACCTAATCTTTCTGATGCTTTGATGATTTCAAGGATTAATTTCCCTCTTTCTGGAAATAGAAAAGGATCGAGGTTTCCGGAATAGAATATGTCAATAGTTCTCAGATAAAGAGGTTTTATTTCTTTGGATGAGAATCTAAATCCGCACCATATAGGGAATTTTATGATATTTCTGATCCCTGCGGACTTTAGGAATTTGAGTGTTTCATCTGAGAAGGTGATAACAAGGTCGGCAATTTTCAGAATTGGTATAGATCTTAAGATTTCGTAGTCAAAATCACAGGTTGCAAAGACTAAAGGGTATGGGCATAGATGGAGATTTAGGGGGAAAAATAGATATTCTGGTCCTTGGATTAGGACAAAGTCGGGTTCCCATTGCAGTTTTTTTAAGATAGAAAGAATATCTTCTCCGATACTGAAGTTTATGTCAGCATCTGATATACCAAAGGTTGTGATTTTGTATCCGCTCTGAAGGAAGAAATTTTTATGTTTCTGGGCTATGGAGCCGAAATGGAGATGATTTATATTACTTCCGGGAATGTTTATTCCATAGATTAAGATATTCATAACACAAGATTAAGATATTCATAGGTTTAGGTACCCGCTAAACTTTACATATTTAGCAAAGTTTTAGTAAGGATTATTATTATATTAATAAAGGAGGTGAATCTTATGCCTAAAAAGGGGAGCGATGAAGTATCTAAAAAAGAAGAGGGAAGCGGAGAATCTAATCAGTATCATCAGCAAGGGGAAGTAGTTCATAAAGAAGAGAAGATAAAAATGGTTGTTGCTACGGTAGTAATAGATCATGTAACACAAACGCCTGCAGTGATTCTCAAAGAAGAAGGTGGGGAAAGATTTCTCCCAATCTGGATTGGAATAAACGAAGCTAATGCTATAATGATGGAGCTTGAGAACATCAAATTTGAAAGACCTCTAACTCATGACCTTGTAAAGAATCTGTTCAATACGCTGGGGATAAAGCTTGAAAAAGTAGAAGTTTCTGATCTCAAAAATGCAACTTACTATGCAACTTTGTATATTGAGTATGATGGTAAGAAGTATCAGATAGATTCTCGTCCATCTGATGCAATAGCTATTGCACTGAGGCTTGGGGGAGATATATATGTTGATGGGCTTGTTTTTGATAAAACAAGAAGTGCGGAGTTTATCAAAGGTATTCCATCTGCCATAGCCAAAAGGAAGGAAGAAGTTTTACTTGATATAGTGTCAGAAGAGGACTTTGGCAAGTTTAAGATGTAGAGGGTGAGATACACACTTTGCCAGAAAATATTAAATATTTTGGCATTTGCGCTCTCGAGCATAGAGAGTAAACAGAGTTTCCGTGGCTTTCGCAGAGAAGAAATAGCTCTAAGGAATCTTAGAGTTGTTCTAGGAAGGTTACCATCAAAGGATGAGTTAAGATCGGTATTCTTTTACCATGCATTGTATCATCTTCAACTTGGCTTTGCCCCAAAGAAGGATCTGAATCTTGACGATAGAAGCTGGACTTATATTCAGGATATGATCCGTATAGCAGAGGAGGCGGGGGCTGTTTTTGTTTCGGCTCACTTGGGATTGCCAGAGCTCGTATCTTACTTCCTCAGTAAATCTGGGATAGATGTTTTTGTCCTTGTTGAGAGTTTAAGGAATAGGGCTGAGAGGTTATTTTTCGGGTTGGCTCGGCAAAGGTTTCAAATTAACTTGACAACAAGTATCAGATACATTCTGAAGGAATTGAAGGAGCCTCGAGGTAAAATTTTTGCTTTCCTTCTCGATAGACCAATCCCGGGGGCGGAATCTGTTCGTATTTTTGGTAGAGAGTCAAGAATAAGTTCTATTCCTTTCAAAATTAGTGAAAGATTTGGATTGAGAGTATTCGGATTCAAGGTTGTAAGACATAAAGAATTCATCCCGCCGTTACTATCTCCACATAATTTCCTGTTTTCTTTCCAGATGAGAGAGTTAGAAAATTTCCAAGATATGGTTTCATTTATTGAGCAGATTATAATAGGCCATTATTTGCAATGGAACCCTTTTTGTATTTATCCTTTTACTTTTTGAGCTCTTTTGATGATCGTGTGGAATCCTATCTATATTGTGTAAAACTTTGAAAAAAAATGCAGTTGGTCGATTTATTATACAAAGAAAGAAAGAATAAATTTTACTTTTGGATATGGGAAAGGGATTTACATCTTTGTTTGAAAAGCTGACAGGTAAAGAAGATAAGCTTCTCAAGAATATAATAGCAGAAATCGAAAGAGCGGAAGAAGAGAAGAAAAGAGGAGGAGTCGGGGAAGAGCAACTGAAGGAGTCCGGATTAGAGATCAGAAAGGAAGAGAAGATAGGCGAAGAAATCGGAGAGAAAGAGGTTGACTTTTCGGCCATCGGGAAAATATTTGAGCTTGAAGAAGCTAGAGAAAGAGCGGAAAGAGCAATGGAGCTGATTAGGGAAGAATTGGAGAGGAGGGAAAAAGAGGAGAAGGCAATAATAGAGCTCCCTTCAGTAGAGATCCCTTCGGTGGAGGTTCTTCCGCCAGAGTCTATAGCAGAAGCTAAAGCGGAAACTTTGCCGGAGATTCAAGAGATCCAAGAGATTAAAGCTGGGAAAGAGGTTGCGCCAAAGGAGTTAGAGATGAGAGCGGAAGGAGAGGAAGGGGAGGAGCGGCTTCAGAAGGCCTATGAAAAATCTGAGGAGCTCCTATCTGAAGAGAAAGCATACAGAAAGATAACTGAGAGAGTAGAAGGTAGAAAGAAGGTGGTTGAGGGTGCTGAGGATTTGAAGAGAAAAATTGTCATATCTATAGATATTGATGAAGGAGAGATTTCGGGGAAAGAAGCCGCAGAGCTAAAGAGAGAGGGAACTCCGTACCTTGAAGAACCATTGAAATATAGTGGTCAAAATGGTAAAATAAATTCTATGGAGAAGGGAAAAGAGGGAGCGGAAGAGTTGGAGGTCAGGGGTAGGGCAGGGGGTAATGTTATAATTCAGGAGATAATAAATAGAATCCGCTCCGACATAATAGCAAAGTCCGAGGTCGAGGCTAAAAAGAGAATAGATGAGGCCGAAAAAAAAGCTAAAGAAATAATAGATAATGCTTACAAAGAATCAGAAAGAATAATAAATGAGGCGGTGTCAAGAAGTTTAGATATATCAAGGGAGATAGAAAAGGAAGCTGAAGATAAGGGATACAAGGTGGGTTATGAAAAAGGATACAAAGATGGATTAGAAAAGGGGCATGAAGAGGGGTACAAAAAGGCTCTGTCGGAAGCCAGATATGCTCTTGAGCTTATAAGAAAGGTTGCTGATGAGGTATCATATGCAAAAGAGAAGTTTTCAGATGACTTCCCAAAGATTGTTCTCCATCTCACATTAGTTGCCTTAAAGACAATCCTTATGACTAACTTTGTCAAAGATGAGGAGCTTGTGATAAGAGTTGTAAAAGATGCCTTAGAAAAAGTTAAAGATTTTAAGATCGTTAAGATAAAGCTGAATAAAGCAGATGTCGAACTCGTGAAGAAATATTTTGATCTTCCAAAAGATATAGAAATTGTTCCAGCTCCAGATGTTGAAAGGGGAGATGTCAAGATTGAGATGAAGGAAGGTTACTTCGAGTCAACTATCAAATGGAGGGAAAAAATTATAGAAGATGTACTTAAAGGAGAACTTCTTAACCTCTCAAGAGAGGATTACGCAAAAGAACACAAGAGTGAATCTATTGTCAAAGATGAGGATGTAAAAGTTGAAGGTGAAGAGAAAAAAGAAACTTGATGGATGCTCCAACTCAATCAAAAGATGATATAATCTCTTTTTTCAAGTATGAATTTTATGTTAGTAATAAGGTGTTTTATCCGCGTCCTGAGACAGAGATTCTTGTCGAAGTTGCGCTCGATTACCTAAAAGACTACATCCTAAACAAGAAAGTGGACAAAATTATTATTGTTGATGTTGGGGTTGGTACTGGATGTGTGATAATATCGATTGCGAAGGAGCTCCAAAAATATTTGAAAGCTTTTGAGATCAAAGCTTACCTTGTCGGAATTGATATAGATAAAGAAGCGATAAAGCTCTCTAAGAAAAATGCAGAGTTCAATTCTGTTGGGATATATCTTGTATTAGCTGATAAACTCTCAGCCATAAAAGAGGCAAATTTTGTTATTTCAAATCCTCCGTATGTTAGTCTAAAACTCAAGGACAAATTAGAGATTACCGATCCACCATGGACAGTATTTGGGGGACTGAGAGGATATGAATTCATATTGGACATTTTGGAGCAATCTTACTATGTACTGAAACCTGGGGGATTTCTGTTTTTAGAAGTGGGGTATGATGATCTGAAGTATTTCAATATGGATGATCTGAGGAAGGAGAGTAAGGAAGCTATTTTATCTTTTGCCCGTAAATTTAGTTTTTATGTTTATCCTCCGGTGAAGGATTATAGAAAGCTTGAGAGAGTTATAATTATGCGCAAGATTTCTTAGGTTGTAAGCTTGTTAGCTTTCGGCGCTACTTTGAAGCTTGTTAGCTTTCAGTACTACTTTGTTCCCATCATAATCGACCAGTACTTCGCTTTCTTCCGAGATCTCACCGGATACAACTTTGTAAGAAAGGGGGTCAACAATATATTTTTGTATTGCTCTTCGGAGGGGACGAGCTCCAAAGTTAGGATCATATCCGATTTCTGCTAAAAATTTTTTAACAGTATCCCCAAATTTTAGGAATATTTTTCTTTCCAGTGCTCTTCGTTTTACTTCTTCAAGTTGTATATCGACTATTTTTAGGATCATCTCATAGGTTAAGGGTTTGAAAACTACGATTTCATCGATCCTGTTTATGAATTCTGGTCTGAAGTATGAAAGTAGTAGGTCTTTTATTCTTTTTTCTGCCACTTCGAATTTTTCTCTCATTATTATATCACTTCCTAGGTTTGATGTCATTATTATTATTGTATTTCTGAAGTCAACGGTTTTTCCTTTTGAGTCCGTAAGTCTGCCATCGTCCAGAACCTGCAGGAGGATGTTGAACACTTCAGGATGGGCTTTTTCGATCTCGTCAAGGAGTATTACTGAGAATGGTTTTCTTCTGACTGCTTCGGTGAGCTGTCCGCCTTCTTCGTATCCGACATATCCTGGTGGAGCTCCTATAAGTTTTGCCACAGAGTGTTTTTCCATATATTCAGACATATCAAGTCTTATCATTGCGTTTTCATCTTTGAAGAGGAATTCTGCTAGTGCTTTTGCTGTTAGGGTTTTGCCCACGCCGGTTGGTCCCAGAAACAGAAATGAGCCTATGGGTCTTTTGGGATCTGAGAATCCTGCTCGGGCTCTTATTATTGTGTTTGCTACCAGTGATATAGCATGGTCTTGTCCAATGACTCTGCTTTTCAAGAATTCCTCAAGCTTTACAAGTTCCTGCGCTTCCTCTGCTTTTAGCCTATCGATTGGAATTCCTGTCCTTTTTGATATCAGTCGCATTATATCCTCTTCTGTGACTTGCTCTGAAATTAGTCTATCTTTCATATTTTCGAATTCCGAGCTTAACTTTTCAAGCTCCTTTTTCAGCTCAGGGATCTCAGCATACATAATTTTTGCTGCCTTTTCATATTGTCCTTCTCTCGTGAATTTGTGGGCTTGGTAATCAAGTTCCGATATTTTATCCTTGAGTTCTCTTATTCTTGCGAGAATTTTCTTTTCATTTTCCCATTTGGACTTCAAAGCTGTAAGTTTTTCTTTGAGCTCTGCGATTTTTTTTTCCATATCACTGATTTTCGACTCTATCTCTTTTTTACTTTTGGGAGTGGCTGACTGAAGTTCAAGTGTTAGCGCCTGTTTTTCTATCTCGAGTTCGGAAATTTTCTTTTCTATATCATATATTGGACCCGGGACGCTTTCCACCTGCATTCTCAGTGATGAGGCTGCTTGATCGATAAGATCAATAGCTTTGTCTGGGAGTTTTCTATCTTGTATGTATCTTGATGAGAGTTTTGCTGCTGCAACTATTGCTGAATCCGATATTTTCACGCCGTGGTGGACTTCATATCTGTTTTTGAGTCCTCGTATGATTGAGATTGTTTCTTCAACTGTTGGTTCTCTGACATATATGGGCTGTAGTCTTCTTTCTAGCGCGGGATCTTTTTCGATATATTTTCTGTATTCATCTATGGTTGTTGCTCCGATTAGTCTTATTTCTCCTCTTGCTAGTGGGGGTTTCATTATGTTTGCTGCATCCATGGTTTGACCTTCTGCACGGCCAGCACCGATGATGTTGTGAACCTCATCAACAAAAAGAATTATCTCGCCAGCTGATTCTTGAACCTCTTTGAGAACTCCCTTCAATCTCTCTTCAAACTCCCCCCTGTACTTTGCCCCAGCAAGCAATGATGTGAGGTCAAGCTGTACAATTCTTTTCCCTTTGAGTGGTTCAGGAACGTCTCCCATAGCAATCTTCTGGGCAAGTCCCTCTACTATTGCAGTCTTGCCTACGCCAGGCTCACCTATAAGAACTGGATTGTTCTTTGTCCTTCTCATAAGCACTTCCATAATCTGCCTTATTTCATCTTCTCTCCCTATAACCGGATCTAATTTCCCCTGTCTTGCAAATTCTGTCAAGTCTTTACCATATTTTTCAAGAACT
Source organism: uncultured bacterium (assembly GCA_938036315.1). Lineage (GTDB taxonomy): Bacteria > Calescibacteriota > Calescibacteriia > Calescibacteriales > Calescibacteriaceae > CALHPK01. The sequence goes on from CALHPK010000007.1 coordinate 114,746, forward strand.
CCTTTCATTGCAAGATCTTCGTCTTCACTTTCTATTTTCTTCCCTTTTCTCATTTCAAGGATTACTCTTGTGAAATTCTGTGGGTCTAAACCGTAGCTTCTGAATATATTGGCTAAACCATTATATTCTAGTAATGATAAAAAGAGGTGTTCTGTGGAGACGTAGTTATCTCCCATCTTTTTTGCTATGTTTTCTGATTTATCAAGAACTCGTCTGAGCTGTGGAGAGATATAGACTTCATCTGAGTCTCCAAGGATTTTTGGGAGGCGTGAAATCAGCTCTTCTATTTTTGATGTAAGAGCTTGAGGAGAATTTATAACTTTTTTTAGTATTTCGTGCACTGCTCCGCCTGGTTTTACCAGTGTGTAAGCAAGATGTTCTGGGAAGACTTCTCCGTTATTTCTGTTTTTAGCTTCTTCAGCCGATTCCTCTAAGGCTTTTCTTGCCCAAGTTGTGAACTTCTCAAGATTCATTTTTTGTTTATTTTATGTCTTTTGTTTTTGTTTAGCTACTATGCAAATTTTTCATTGGTTTATTTAATTTTTCTATTTATTTAATTTTTAATTTTCTATCCCGCCTTTAGATTTTAGGATTCCTGTCGGTTTTATTTCTGTATCGAGTTTTGATTCTTCACCAAAGAGTAGAAATCTCAATCCCCCAAGAAATGCCACCATACTTCCGTTATCTACGCAGTATTTGGGAGATGGGAAGATAAATCTGAATTTTGTTTCTCCGCATAATACATCTTGAGCTATTTTGCGAAAGAATGAATTTCTGGCAACTCCTCCGCCTACAGAGATTATAACTTCTTTTTTGTTTTGCTCCCATTCTGCGGAATCAATGATTTTTAAAACTGTGCTCAGTACTTTTTCAATGATGTCTGAGATCAAGCTTGTTTGAAATGAAGCAAAGAACTCGGGAAGAGGAAATCCCCCGAGCCATTTCAGGGCAGTTCTTGTTGAGAATGTTTTGAGACCGGAGAAGCTGAAGTTATTGCTCTCCACTTTCGGGAATGAGAATATAGATTGTGCTCCTTTAGATAGAGAGTCTATTATTGGACCACCAGGGTATCCGAATCTGAAAAATTTCGCTAGTTTATCAAACGCTTCGCCGACTGCATCATCAAGTGTTCTCAAAAGGAGTCTATACTTACCAATGCCTTCGACGTAGTAAAAGGATGAATGCCCTCCGGATACGATAAGGGAAAAAAATGGAAAAGCGAAGTCTTCTTCGATAAGAGGTGAAAGGAGGTGGGCTTCAACGTGATTTATCATAGTGAATTTTTTTGATAGAGCTTGAGCAACTCCCTTGGCAAAATTTACTCCAACAAACAAAGAGCCAGGCAATCCCGGTTCTCCAGCAACCGCTACAAGGTCGATATCTTGCGGTGAAAGTCCAGCCTGTTTTAGTGCCGAGTCAAAAACTGGCACTATGTTTCTCACATGCTCTCGTGAGGCAAGTTCTGGGACAACTCCTCCGTATACGTAATGAAAATCCTGACTCAGCACAACGCAAGACAGCTCTTCAAAGTAAGGCAATTTACTTTTCTCTCTTTTCTTTGATGGATAAAACTTTAAGATTCCACACGATGTCTCGTCACAAGTTGTCTCTATCCCTAAGACTATAAGGCTGTCAATCACTGATGGAACATATTTTATTTCATTGATTTGCTTGTATCCATTTTTTAGAAACTTGAAGGAATTCCAGCAAATTCGCATTGAATTTGGTCCATAAAGTTTTATAATCGCTATCCACAAAATTCTTATGAAAATTTTCTGCATCAAGACCCTTATATTTGGTAGCCAATCCAATAATCTGTATGTAAGACAGAAAGTTTGAAAAAAGTGAAATCTAATTCTAATTTATTACAATTTTGCCTTTGTAAAAGGAAGGTGCGTTAAAAATGGGGGAGAGGATTAATATAGAGGCAATTCCAGATGGGGTTGGGCATAATCTATTAGGCACTGAACCGATACTTTTTCACTGTCACTTTTTCAATTTATATCTTCAGCAGACTGTACTGGATGCAAAGTCATTTGGAGATACACCATCTATATTATATAAAGGTGCTCTAGCTGTATCTTTTAATTCTTTGAGAAATCTGATTGGAGGGGGAAAATTAGAGCCTTC
>CALHPK010000008.1 GCA_938036315.1 uncultured bacterium
TAGCTTTCAACACCTCCTTCTCTCTGCCTACCAATTTTGATAGTATAAATATTTTATTGACTATAGATGAAAATTTCTCTTGCTCAAGATTATATTTGAGGATTCTCTCTACCAGAGTTTTGATGTCAGATCCCTTACCGAAAATCCCCAGAGCATTGATATTGGGATTGGGAACCTCCAAATATTTTTCAAAAGGGATTTCATTCAGATCCACCACTTTGAATCCAAAATTGATAAAGCTTTCTAACTTTTCTTTTTGTTGAAGCCTTGAGATGAACTTTATTCCGCAGGTCAGAACTATCTGAACAATATCATAATCTGGAAATCTTGATTTGAGCATCACCCAGTATTCAAGCATTCTTATGTGAAAATCCTGCTGGTATTGTAGCTGGAATTCGATGTGAATCAGGGTTTTTTCGCCCTCAACGATAGCTTTGAAGACCTTATCTACTCTTCTTTCCTTGACCGCAGGGAATTCAACATTTGTGATCTCCATAATTTGAGCATTGATGCCCAAAAATGTCAGGAATTCAGGTTCAGTTCCTAGTACAAGCTCCTTCAAGGATGTATCATATCTACCCATATTTACAGGATCTCTGCTGATTAGAAAATCAAAAATTAAGAATCAAGCTATCAATTTTTATTACTATTGATTCTATTTTTTCTGCATTTTTCAGAGAGTATTCAGCTATGTTTACAGCGATATATAATTTTCTTGTTTCCTGTTGTTTATGTATTTTAAATGTCTATTATATTTTTAGATACATTTATTTTTGTTTATTTATTACTTTACTTTTGTTTATTTATTATTTACTATGATATTATTTTACTATTTTACTAAAGTGTTTTCTTTATATTCTTGGAATTAATTTGTGCGGGGGGTTTGGTAGTGAAAGTTGAGGAGGAAAAGATTATAGTGACTCCGGAGCAGGTTAAGGAGATATCGAAGAAGATAGAAGAAGGTATAAAGCAGAAAGAGGGGTTAGGGAAAAAGGATAAATCTTTGAAAGTTGAGACTAAAACTGGTTTATATGTTAGAATTACAAGGAATGTTAATGAAAATAAGTTTTATCTCTCAATTGGGCCGAAGGGGGGACACCCTGTATATAATAAGGTGATTTTTGATTCTTCTGAAAAGATTAAGGAATTCATACTTGCAATGAAAACATTTATAAAAGAAAGGGAAGATGTTATTTTAGCTATTGATTTCCTAAATCAGGGAGCCCCCAGAAAAAGTGGGGATTCAATCTGAATTTTTAAAATACAAATTATGGTACGACTATTTCTTTCCATTATATCAATTCTATTCATTGCTATAGTCATAAGTAGAATCTTTGATATAAAAACAGGGCATTGGTATATGTGCTTTTCATTGAAAGATTATGTTGTAAATAGCATTTTCGGGCAGAATAGAGGATTTCCAAGTTCCAGAGGGAGTGGACTTGATACGAAATCTGAAACGGAGAAACCGGGGATATCTAACACATCAAAATCTGAAATGGAGAAACCGGGGATATCTAACACATCAAAGGGTGTTACGAAAGAGAATATCGGCACCGATAACTGGAAGGGAGGTGGTAGTGATAAAAAAGAAGTTATAATTAAAAGAAAGAAAGCTGAACAGGAGCAGAACGAAAAGAGGGAGCAGGATCCAATAGGTGAGATAATACAACGTGTAAAGTAATTCAGGTATAGTTAAGGTGAGTTTTCAGAATCAAAGAAAAAAGGTTTACGCTCTTTTCTTTGACTTTGACGGTACTATTGCAGATACTGAGAGAGCTCACTATTTTGCTTTCAAAAAGGTACTCGAAAGGTTCAATTTTGAACTTACCTGGGAAGATTACTTGAAGAAGTACTTAGCATATAAAGATGAAGATTTTTTCTCAGCTGTGGCTCCGATTATTGGGATCGGTCAAGATCAAGTTTCTCATTTGTGTGAACAGAAGAAGGAGATATTCTCCCAATTCATAAAGGAAATTAAGCTTTATCCGGGGATTGAAGATTTTATCAGGTATATGGGAGATCGGGGGTATCTTATGTGTATAGTATCTGGTGCATTGCGGAGCGAAATAGAGACGGTACTTGAGAAATTTCAGCTTCTCAAATATTTCAAGTTTATCGTATCAGCGGAGGATTATAAGCATGGGAAGCCTTCTCCAGAATCCTTTGAGATTGCAATGAAGATATTTAAAGATAGGTTTGAGGTGGAGCTTGATCCTGTCGGATGTGTAGCGTTTGAGGATTCTATTTATGGAGTTGAAGCTGCTAAAAAGCTTAATTTTTTTGTTGTGGCAGTTACTAATTTTTACTCTACGGATGAGCTCAAAAAGTGCGGAGCTGATATAGTAATACAGGAATTTTCTGATCCGCCGAAAATTGAGCAAGAAATTCTGAAAAAGATAGGTTCAAGAGTTTTTGAGGGGGATAGAGTTTTACTTTCCGTACCTGGAAAGAATAAGACATTTTTATTTAGGGTTTTATCGAAATCTCAGCTTCATACACATCTTGGCTTTATAGACGGGAAGGATTTATTAGGTAGGTATATAGGGGAGAAAGTATATACGAACAAGGGGAAGGAGCTTTATATTCTTGAACCCACCCTTGCTGATAAAGTTATGAAATTAGAAAGAAAAAGTGCGATAATATATCCGAAGGATAGCGCTTTTATGATCTTTCTGGCTGGAATAGGTCCGGGGAGTAAAGTGGTGGAGAGTGGTGCAGGTTCTGGTGGGCTCACTATCCCGCTTGCCCATTTTGTGAGACCCTCTGGGAAAGTCTACGTTTACGAGATAAGGAGTGATTTTATAAAAATTCTTAAGAAAAATCTTGATGAGAATGATCTTTCGGAATATGTCGAGGTGAAAGAAAGAGACGTTTACAAATTTGGATTTGATGAAACTGAAGTGGATGCGGTTTTTTTAGATTTACCTGAGCCCTGGCACTGTGTAAGATTTGCGTGGAATAGTTTAAAGAATTCAGGAGTTCTTATCTCTGTTTCACCTACGGTCAACCAAACTGAGATTATGTGTGAAGTGATGAGAAGAGAAGGTTTTATACTAATTGATACTTTCGAAGTTTTGGTTCGCCGTTTCTTAGCAAGGGAGGGAAAATCGCGTCCCTATGAAAATATGATAGCTCATACTGCATATATATCTGTAGGGAGAAAAGTTTTACGGGATTGAGGAGGTTTTGCGATTTTTCAGTCCATCATATATATATATCCTAGTTCATCATATATCCTTAAGGAGAACCGCTTCCTCTTCGAGCTCAATTTTTCTTTGTTCTCTGGCTTTTTCTTTGACATAGTCTATTAATTCGTAGATTTCCGCAGCAGGAGCTGAATTTTCGTTTTCAATAAAGTTAGCATGGACTGGAGATATTCTTGCTCTTTTTGATAATCTGAATCCTTTCAGTCCAAGTTCATCTATTATTTTTCCTGCGGGAGCTTGAGGGGGGTTTTTGAATATACATCCGCAAGTTTTGGCGGTTAGGGGTTGAGTTTCATATCTTCTTTTAAGATATTCGGACACTTTGCTTTTCACCTCAGTTGGTTTTGCCTTCTTGAACTTCAGGGTTGCTGAAAGGATAATCTGATTATCTCCTATACTACTCCATCTGTATTCAAATTTAGGCTCTACCTTTTTTATTTCGAAACTCCCGTTGTTTAGAGATAATACTTCAACATTTTCCACAAAGTCAGAGATTGACCCAAATTTTGTTCCTGCATTCTTCTTTATCGCTCCACCTATACATCCTGGGATTCCACTTATTTTTTCAACTCCTTCGAATCCTTTTTTTATACCGCAGGCTACAATAAATTGTAATGATGTTCCTGCTGAAGCGTATACTTTGAAATGGTCTTTCCATTCTACTTCATTGTGAGACTCAAAAAGGTTAAATGATACTGCGAGTCTGGGAATTTTTCCATCTCTCACTATAAGTTTTGACCCGTTTCCTACCGGTATAAATGGTATTTCTTTCTCAATTATGTACTCAAAAAGTTTTTTTACCTCATCGATATTTCGCGGGAAAGCAAAAGCGTAGGGTTCTCCGCCAACTCCTATCGTGGTAAGATCAGAAAAGGAAATAATTTTTGTGTTTATACCTAATCGCTTTAGATCTGCAGTTATCCCCCGCCGTCCTCCCTCGAAGTTCATACTAAGACCATAATTTTGATTGAAAAATTTTCCTTTTTTGTGAAAAATTTTATGAAAGTTTTCAAAGGACATTAAAATGTAAAATTCAATCGTGTGTAGAACCAATCTGCATTGCTTTTTTTCGGAAATTCTTGTTTTATGATTTTCCCACCAAAAAATCTGGAATACCCTATGTCGAACCAAAATTTAGATGAGTATCTCACGACCAATGTTAAATCTATTTCATTTCCTAAATCAGGACTCCCTATATCCGATACTCTTGTAGCGGTAACCGTTGTTGAGTATCCTAAGGTTTTATTATTGAATGCTCCGGAGCCAGTATACCAACTATCTGAGCTTGAATTAAGAGAGAAAATGTGGAAATCTATAACAAATTCGAAAATATCAATGGTAAAGATGTTCTGAATATATATGTTGCGCAGGTTGGAAAATGCGATCTTATCCATATATCCGTACCACTTATGGTTAGCTGGAAGAAGGTTGAAAAATGTTTTGTGAGTTTGGTCTTGTGGGTTAGTGTCTCCTGAGGCGTAAGCTATTCCTGTCCTAAGCCATGGTTTCAGCATAATTTCTGAGAATTGATATCCTACTTCTCCTATGAGTGCAAAAGCATTCTGATTTAAGCCGATAAATTTTCCAAACTGATATGCTCCCCACAGAACAAAGTCAAGTTCCCCGGGTCCTAATTCTTGAATAGAAACTGCCCTCAATCCTGATGTCTGTATCGCTATATCTTTATTTTTCCCATCAAATTTTCTTGTATCGTAGTATAATATGTTATATGCTCCAAGTTCTATTCCTCCCAGAGTATCTTTCTTTATTGTGAAGGAGCCTCCGGTGATGTATACATCAAGCCACTTGTATCCGTCGTCAAAATCTACTCCTCCGCCTAAAGCTCTTGCTCCGAATATAGATATTTTTGAGAAACCGAGGTCATATCCGAGTGTACCTCCATCAAATTTTCTCCCAGCGTTTGTCCAGTCCAATTCTCCGATAAGGCGTTCCGATACACGCCACATCTTGAGAGAATTGAATTTTTCATTTTTTTCGTATGTGATATCAGCCCCATCTTTTATCCCGATTCTTCCCAAACTAAAATCTAATTTCCAGATTTTTCCTCCTACGTTAAGTTCTACAAGATGAAGATCTCCTGGAAAGTTTTTTTTATCATTCTGCTCATAATAAGTTTTTCCCGGACCGAATCTTGCGTCCCGAGGCAGAAAAAGAGCTTTTACTCCTTGACTTGCCAACCTGAAATTTAGGTTTCCAAAAGCGATATCGAATTTATTTCTGATTCTTGCTAATATAAAATTGTATGGATTATCACCCCCGATGTCCTTTTGAAATGTACTCCAAAATTCGTTTCGTAATCTTACTTCTGTTCTGATCCTGAGTTCAGCCAGATCGGAGTTTTCAACATAAGAATCGGAGTTTTCACCATAAGAATATGAAAAGGTAGCTATATAAATCAAAAAAAGAATAGTAATCGAGAAGATAAAAGGAATGCGACGAAGATTCCAAAGCATGTATTTTTCTTTATTTTTGTGCTCTCTACAAAAATTTTCTCTGCAAAAATTTGAATCTTTCATAATACGAGATAGTATTTATAATAGTAGTTTGTTATAATAGTAGTTTGTTATCTTACTAAATTCTGTTTTTGATATTATCTTTGTAATTGAATGTTTCCAGTTTCCTGTTTGTTAGTGATGTACTTACTCAAGTCAAGTGCAAAATAGTTCTGACCATTTGCAAGATAGTTTCTAACCATTTGTGTAAACTTTAGTTACCTCAAGTTTTGCGAATAATTTTTTTGTTGAAGATTAGACTCTTTGCAACTTATTTGCCAACACCAATTTTCTTACCAAGATAGATATTTTTTTGCTGTCAAATGCTGTCATCTATTTTTTGCTCTTTGAGATTTGTAGTGTGAGAGTACCAAAAATTTCTGCAAATTATTCTGTTTTCAGAAACAACATTAGTATTGATAAAGAGGAGGATAAAAAAAATGGGCGAGGGAGGGGAGGATTACAAGAAATTCTCAAATAAAAAAAGAGGCGTTGAAGGTCAACAGATCGGAGAAAATGGAAAAAAGAAAAAGGGGCAGGTTATCAAAAGAGAAGTACTAAAGAAGATAAGCAGTACAGTTTTTGCTTCAATCGTTGCTCCTGCCATTTTGGATGAAGTTGTTGAAGCTTCTGAAGGACGGAATGGAGTTTCAATAAAACTTCCAGAACTTCCCCCACCACAACCTAATGAAGATGTTCTTATTACGATGATGAGAGATTTGCAGAAAGCTCTTCAAAAACCAATGGAGCAGCGCAAATGGGTAATGGTAATAGATTTAAGAAAATGCGTTGGTTGTCACGCCTGTACTATTTCTTGCATTGCAGAGAATAAACTACCTCCAGGTGTTGTATATAGACCAGTAATAGAAGAAGAAATAGGGAAATATCCAAATGTGGCTCGCAGATTTTTACCTCGTCCCTGTCTGCAATGCGAAAATCCACCTTGTGTCCCTGTATGTCCCGTGAATGCAACTTGGAAGCGACCCGATGGTATAGTTGTAGTTGATTATAAGGCTTGTATTGGTTGTAAATATTGTATTAGTGCGTGTCCGTATGGAGCAAGGACATCTGATTATGGTGAGTACTATTCTGATGGCACTCCCGAGAAGGTTCAATACGAAGAATTACCAAGTTATGAATATCATTATAAATGGAAAAGGAGAAAAAAGAGATTGTTGGGAATTATTCTGTATGAGCAAAGTCCAATCGGGAATGTGCTTAAGTGTCATTTCTGCCTGCACCGAATTGAAAGGGGGCTTTTACCTCAGTGTGTAACAACTTGTATAGGTAGAGCAACATTCTTCGGGGATGCTAACGATCCTGAATCATTGGTCTCCAAGTTGATTGCACAACCGAATGTGATGAGACTGAAGGAGGAATTGGGAACTAATCCTCGTGTATTTTATTTGATGTAAAGGGGGGCTATCAATATGGAAAGCTTGAAAATAAAAGATATGGCTATTGGTTTACGATACGGGCGGCTTCTTCTTATAGGAGTAGCAATACTCGGTGCAATTGGAATCATCGGAGTTATCCAGCGATTGGGGTGGGGGCATAAATGGACAAACTCCGGAAGTTATATTCCTTGGGGGCTATGGGTTGTTGCTTACGCATACTTTGTTGGAATATCATCCGGATCATTTCTACTTTCTTCTCTTCTTACATATGTCTTTCGCATACATGTTCTGAAAAAGATTGGTGTTGCTCCATTAATCACTGCAATCATCGCTCTCTTTTTGGGACTGATAAGCATCTGGTTTGATCTTGGACATATGGAGCGTGTCTATTACGTATTCACTCGTCCAAATTTCAATTCTATAATGGCGTTGATAGTTTGGCTCTACACAGCCTATTTTATTTTCCTGATCCTTGAGCTTTATTTAGCGCTCAGGGTAGCAGCGAGTGATACTCCTAAATCACCACTGAGTAGATTATCAAATGAGCGAGCTCTTCGCATTCTCGGTGTTCTCGCAAGTTTGGGTATACTTCTGGATATTGCTATCAGTGGTGGAGTCGGAGCTCTCTTTGGTACTGTATCAGCTCGTCCTATGTGGCATAACCCACTTTATCCGATATTCTTCATATTGCTAGCTATGATCTCTGGAGGAGGAGTGCTTATGGCAGTTGTAGCCTTTCTATATCCTATGTTGGAAGAAGAACGAGAAGCGGTGTTAAAATCTATAGGGAGGGTTGTTGCAGCAATTATGATTTTTGAGCTACTCTTAGAGTGGGCAGAATTTTCTATCCCAATGTGGTATGGAGTATATGGAGAAGAAATAAAGAACATGAAGTTGATTCTTTTTGGACCATCCTGGTGGGTCTTCTGGATCATACATTTGTTGATTGGTTTTGTGGTATCGCTTGTACTTATTTTTGCTGGACGGAAAACTTGGCAGTGGGGTTTAGCAGGACTTCTCATCACGTTGGGTTTTGCAGCAAGCCGTTATTATAATATTGTGATTCCGGGCCTTATCACTCCTGTTTTGCCTGGTCTTGAGGAAGCATTCGTAGATCATCGTCTCAGGCACGAGTATGTCCCATCAATTAGTGAGTGGTTGGTCTTTATATTCCTTATTGCTGTAGGAGTGTTCCTTATCTATATAGCTAATTTGCTTCTCGTGCATGGCAAATTTGTGCAGATAAATTTGAAGGAGGAAACTAAGCAATGAGTAAAGGTAAAGGAAAAACATCAAAATGTTTGTATAAAACACGGCGGGAGTTCTTAAAAAAATCCGCCGCAGTTGCGGTGGGGACACTTCTGGGGAGTGGGTGTATTCGCCGTTATCACAAGTTCAGCTTTGAGCCCAGTGCTGATTACGAATTGAATCGGCCAGAAAATATCATATATTCCGTCTGCTTGCAGTGTAATACTGGCTGTGGAATAAAAGTAAAGATTCAAGATGGAATAGCTTCTAAAATTGATGGAAATCCGTTAGCTCCTCAAACTCTACTTCCACACCTCCCATATAAAACTTCCGTTGATGTTCTTGCCGCAATTGATGGAGCCCTTTGTCCAAAGGGACAATCTGGATTACAAACTGCTTACGACCCATATAGAATTAGGAAAGTTCTAAAGCGCGCAGGAAAACGTGGTGAAAACAAATGGATAACTATCTCTTTTGAGCAGGCTATTGATGAGATCGTCAATGGCGGATATTTATTCAAACACGTTCCAGGTGAAGAAAATAGATATGTTCCAGGTCTTAAGGATATATGGGCTCTCAGAGATCCAAAAGTCAGTAAAGAGATGGCAGAAGAAGTAGGGAAAATAAGGAAGATAGCAAAAGAGGTAAATGCTGGTAAAAAACCAAAAGAAGAACTTCAAAAAGCAATAGATGAATTTAAGGAGAAGTTTAAGGATTACCTTGATACTCTGATTGATCCAAATCACCCAGATCTTGGTCCAAAAAATAATCAACTAGTTTTTGCTTGGGGACGTCTGAAAGCTGGAAGATCGGACCTTGTCAGAAGATTCATAAGCGATGCTTTTGGATCTGTAAACAGACACGGGCACACCACTGTTTGCCAGGGTAGTCTCTATTACGCTTGTAAAGCTATGAGTGAGCAATGGGAATATGATCCAAAGAGCAAAGAGGTTAAATGGACAGGTGGTAAAAAGTTCTATTGGCAAGCAGATACTGGAAATTCTGAATTTATAATATTTGTTGGAGCTTCCCCCTTTGAAGCTAACTATGGTCCTCCCGGACGCTCAGTAAGAATCACAACCGGGATATCTGACAACAACATGAAAATTGCCGTTATTGATCCAAGATTCAGTAAAACTGCTTCTAAAGCTTGGAAATGGATTCCTATTAAACCTGGAACTGAAGGAGCTTTTGCCTTAGCAATGATCCGTTGGATTATTGAGAATAATCGTTATGATGCTAAATATTTAGCTAATGCTAACAAAGCTGCAGCAAAAGCCGATAATGAACCAACATGGAGCAATGCCACATGGCTTGTAAAAATTGATGAAAAAGGTAAACCTGGAAAATTCCTAAGAGCACATGAGATTGGTATTGCACCAGTACAGAAGCGCAAAGCCGAAGATGGAACAGAATATGATTATGAACTTTTCGTAGTTCTTAAAGATGGAAAACCAATACCAGTAGATCCAAACGATGATAAAAATCCTGTAGAAGGTGATCTTTTTGTAGATACTACAATAAATGGAATTCGTGTAAAATCTGCTCTTCAATTACTTTACGAGTCTGCAAGTGAATATAAACTTGAAGAATGGGCTGAAATTTGTGGCGTTAAGGTTGAAGATATTATAGAATTAGCAGATGAATTTACAAAACATGGTAAGCGAGCTGTTGCTGACGTACACAGAGGTGTTAGCCAGCATACAAATGGGTTTTATAGCTCCTTAGCTTGGAATTCTCTCAATTTACTTATTGGTAATTACGATTACAAAGGTGGATTTATTCAAAAAAGTGAATGGAATGCAGTAGGTGATAAAGGAGAAAATCAACCATTTAACATTAGAAAATTACATCCAAAGAAGCTTACCCCATTTGGTATTAGCATTATTCGCCATGAAGTTAAGTACGAGGATACTACTTTATTTAATGGATATCCAGCAAAACGTCAATGGTATCCTCTTTCAAGTGATATATATCAAGAAATTATTCCAAGTATAGGTGATCAATATCCTTACCCTGTAAAATGCCTTATATTCTACATGGGATCTCCAGTTTACGCTTTACCTGGAGGTGATAAAACCATTCCTATTCTTATGGATACTGAAAAGTTACCACTCTTTATTTCAATAGATATAACCATAGGTGAAGCATCACTATATGCAGATTACATTTTCCCAGATCTTTCTTATCTTGAAAGATGGGAATTCCACGGAAGCCATGCAAGTTTTGCTCCCAAGATTCAGCCAATTCGTCAACCTGCAATACCTCCAATTCCAGAAACTGTGAAAGTTTTCGGTCAGGAAATGCCTATTTCTCTTGAAGCATTCTTTTTAGCAATAGCAGAAAAGTTAGGACTTCCTGGATTTGGAAAAGATGGTTTTGGACCCGGTATGGACTTTACTCATCCGGATCATTTCTATCTAAAAATGGTAGCTAATGTGGCTGCAGGAGAAAAACCAGGACAAGAAGTTCCCGATGCTAATGATAGGGAAGTTGAAATATTCTTAAAGGCACGCAGGCATTTACCAAAAAGTGTTTTCGATGAGGAACGCTGGAAAAACAGTGTTGGAGAAGCTTGGTGGCGTAAAGTTATATATGTTCTCAATCGTGGAGGAAGATTTGAAGATTACGATAAAGCATACGATGGTGTATATGTAAAGCACAAATATAAAAAACTTATTAATCTCTATAGTGAAAAAACAGCTACCACTAAGAATGCAATGACTGGAAAATCATATATTGGAATTGCAAAATATTTCCCACCTTATACTGACTGTATGGGCAATCCAATTGAAGATAAAGAATATGATTTAACGCTTACTACCTATAAAGATATTACCATGACAAAATCAAGAACAATTAGTAATTATTGGCTTTTGGGTGTTTTACCTGAAAATCCTATTCTTATCAATTCAGAAGATGCCAAAAGGCTCGGACTTAAAGATGGAGATCTCGTTAAAGTTATCTCCGCATCTAATCCAGAAGGTGTTTGGGACCTTGGTCCTATGGGTAAAAAACCACTTATAGGTAAAATTAAGGTTATTGAAGGAATCCGCCCCGGTGTTATATCTTTTGCACTTGGATACGGCCACTGGGCTTATGGTAGTAGTGATATTGTTATTGATGGAAAAGTTATAAAGAAAGATAAGAGGAGAGAAAAGGGAGTTCACTTGAATGCTGCTATGAGAACTGATCCTGTAATAACTAATACACCACTAACAGATCAAGTTGGTGGTAGTGTTGTTTTCTATGAGACAAAAGTGACATTGAAGAAAATCAGGGAACAGGAACTGAAATTCTTCAGAAATTTAAGGGCGATCTAACATTTATGATCTAAGAAAGTTTAAATCAGATTATGAATCTTTTTGATGGATACGGTAGGAAAGTAAGCTACCTCAGAATTTCTCTCACAGACAGATGTAATCTGCAGTGTTTCTACTGTAGAAAGGATAATTTGATTTTTTATAAAAAAGAGGAAATTCTCACAATTGAAGAGATAAAGTTTTTGATCTCCGTTTTTCGCGATAATTTCGGAATTAGTAAAGTTCGTTTCACAGGTGGAGAACCACTTCTGAGGCGAGGAATTGAAATTCTCATAAAGGGATTGAGCAACTCAAATTTATCGCTAAATATAACTACAAATGGAATATTGCTTAAAGAATTTGCTCACCTTTTGTCTGAGAATAATATCGGGGTAAATGTGAGCCTTGATACACTAGTCCCTGAGAAATTTAAAAAGATCTCAGGAAGTTCTGACCTAAAACGAGTGATAGAAGGTATTGATACAGCTTTGCAAGTCGGAGTCAAACTGAAGATAAACACTGTCCCTTTGCGTGGTATAAACGATGATGAAATATTTGACCTGATTGATTTTGCATCTTCAAGAGGTGTTGTGATAAGATTTATTGAATTTATGCCATTTGTAAATGAGCTCATTTGGAAAAAATATTATGTTCCAGAAGATGAATTGAAAAGTATAATTGTTCAGAAATACAGGCTCTATGAGATAGATCAAGATGGTTCAACCGCACGTTACTATGAACTTGAAAACGGAGCGAAGATCGGATTTATATCAACAGTTTCTAAACCATTTTGTCACAGTTGCTCAAGGGTAAGAATAACTTCAGACGGTAATTTAGTTTTGTGTATGTTTGATAAGTTCTCATATCCATTAAAGCAATTTTTGAGACCCAAAATAAGAGAGAATCAACTTATAGAATATATCAGCACAGTGGTCAAGTTGAAACCAAAAGGGTACGTCGAACTTAAGGAAAGAAAATCAGGCTTTGCAATGATAAAACTTGGTGGCTAATGAAAGTCATATTCTTTGGAAGGTTAAAAGAAATTGTAGGATTGAAAGAATTACAGATAGAGGGATTTGAAAAACTATCAGATCTAAAAAATCATCTGCTCGAGAGGTATCCAATATTAAAAAACGAAACCTTTGCAATAGCAGTCAATTTTGAAATCGTTCACAGTGATATTGAATTAAATAATAACGATGAAATAGCATTACTACCACCAATAGCAGGAGGATAAATTGTATCTATGGTTAAAAACATTAAAAATACAGCAAAAATAGTAATTGGTGATAGTAGAATAATGAAGGAAGTAAATAATGAGGAGGTAGATTTGATCATA
>CALHPK010000009.1 GCA_938036315.1 uncultured bacterium
AAACATAGATCCCACAACATGGGAATTCAAACTTCGCAAAGGAGTAAAGTTTCACAACGGAGATGAACTTACATCGGAGGATGTGTGCTTCACAATAAAGCTCCACCTTGATCCAAACACCAAATCACCAACGCAAGGAATATTGTCATCAATAAAAGATTGCCAACAGGTAGACCCATACACATTCAGGCTTATCACTCATTTCCCAGATGGTATGCTCGTATATAGACTACATATGTTCTCAGATGTCCTACCCTCGAACTTCATTAAGAAAGTGGGATTAGATAAGTTCGCAGAAAAACCAATAGGAACTGGTCCGTTTATGTTCGAAAGCTGGGAAAAAGGGATAAAAATAACCTTGACTAAAAACCCGAATTACTGGCAATCTGGATGGCCAAAATATAATAAACTCATCTTTATTATGATTCCTGAAAAGGACTGGAGTTCTGCTCTACGAAAAGGGGAGGTAGATGTTGTCTTTAACCTGAAGGGGCAAGATGCAACGGTACTGGGACGACTTCCAGAGGTAAAAATTCACAAAAAGCTGGTTCACATAGGATACCAAGTTGTCATAAAGAATGTGGGACACTTAGCTGACCCTGAAGTTAGAAAAGCTTTGAACTATGCTGTAAATAAGCAGAAGCTTATACAGGTTCAGGATGCTGGTTTTGGAGAAGTGATTCCATCCTTGGGGAAAAAGGGAGAACTTGGCTCAGCAGCCAATGAACTTACTCCTTATCCTTATGATCCTGGCAAAGCAAGGGAAATTCTGAGTAAGAAGGGAATAACGAAAGAAAAGCCACTTGTCATAAACGCACTGGTGTCAGATATAGCAGAGAAGCTTGCCAGAGCCATCAGAGCAGATCTGCTAGAAGTCGGTGTTGACCTGAAGCTAAAAGTTGTACCACGCTCAGAGTGGGCAAATCTTATCCCAATAGCTAAAATGACAAAAGGGAAACCAGACTGGACCGGAGAGATGGCAATTTCTATGGTAGATAACCCAATAAAGGATGCTGCTTTTCACTACTTCATATTCCTTCACTCAAAGGGTCCTTTCTCCCTACTTGATGAGCCCGAATATGATGAAAAGCTTTTCTGGGCACTTTCAACAGTCGACGAGAAGGAGCACGACCGCAGATTAAAAGAAGTTGACAAAATGATCTATGACAAAGCCTATATGATATTCACATACCAAAAAATTATGACTTTGGGAGCAAGGAAAAATATAAGTATAAAAGGAATCGTAATAAACGGCCATATGGATAATATCCTGTGGAACGCAGAGATCCTATGAAGCTGAAAAATATAAGTGTTAGATGGAGAATATTTCTTCTTCTTGGTATTATCTTCTTCTTCTTCATTGCAGTAGTAGGAACATCCTCCCTATTTCTTCATAATGTTTCTTTAAGGACTGAAACTTTATACACTAAAGCCTTTGTATCAGCCTGCAACACTACCTCTGACATCAGAGCTGGTCTCATCGAAATACAAAGAAAATTTGAAGGCACACTTCTAAAAAAAGATATCACGATGATTGATATAATAAAGGAAGAATTCGAAGACTACTTTCGCAAAGCTGAAGAACTTCTTGATTATGTAGAAAGAGGCATAGGAGCAGAAGAAAAAGAAAACTTCCTCAGCCTGAAGAATTTACTGTTCGAGTACAAAACTGATGCACAAGAGAATTTCTTTCCAGCAGTTGAATCTGAAGACTTTAAAGCAGCGGAAAGCACATTTTTCAATCTCTCAGAAAAATATGAAAGGATAATAAACTTGCTCTCAATCATAACCGCAAGTGTAACTCTGGGAGTAGAAGCAGAGGTCAGCAAGACCAAAGAGGGAAACAGAAATATCATCATCATCTTAGGATTAGCCTCTTTGCTAATTATTGGTCTCTCAATTGGGATAGCATTCGGTATCTCGAGAAGTATAATTCTCCCGTTAAAGCAGATATCTACCTTTCCCCAGATGATTATAAGAGCTAATATGTGGGACTTAACTCATAAGATTCAATATAGCGCAAAAGATGAGATAGGGGTCGTAGCCCAAAGTATGAACTCTTTCATAGACAGACTAAAAGAAGTTACCGGCACAATGGTAGAGTCTTCACGAAACCTTGGCAGTATCGCCAATAATTTGAGAGACATCAGCAAAATCATTTTAGATATGACGAATAGAAACACTGATATGGCAGCACAGCTTTCAAATTCTGTAGAGGAGATGGTCGCAACACTAAAGGAAATAATAAAAAACTCTGAGGTCACGTCAGAGCAAGTTAAAACAACGCAAGAGATAGTAATGACAGGGATAAAAGCAGTTACAAATCTTATAGATCAAGTTAAAGTTGTGGAGGAAGTTTTCAAAACAGTATACAATCTTTTCGAGAAGATGAGAGCTGAGTTCAAAAATATGCAAAAGATCATAAGTATTCTTGAGGATATAACGGTGCAGACGAACCTTTTATCTCTGAATGCCTCAATAGAAGCATCAAGAGCTGGCGAACATGGCAAGGGATTTGCAGTTGTTGCAGAGGAGGTAAGGAAATTAGCTCAAAGAACTGCTGACTTTCTCAAAAATATACAATTAACTATGAGCAAAATAGATGGAGAAGTTGAGAGCACTTATGGAGCTATTGAAGAAGGTAAAAAAATCATAATTCAAAGTGTAGAAATCTCAAGAAAAACAGCTGAAAATCTATCAGTTATGAAGGATCAACTTACAAAACAGCTACAAGCTATTCGAGAAATATCCGCAATGGCTACACAGAAAAGGAGAACCGTTGATATCTTATCAGAAATGGCAGTTGCTGCTGCGAGCTACTCACAACAGGTTCTAGACAATATCCACAAACTCTCCTCAAATGTTCAACAAATCTACGGAGTATCGAAAGAAATAGAGGAGCTTACCTCAACCTTCAAAATAAAGTGAACAGGCTATTCCTCTCTGTATAGTTCCAAAATTTTTCTGATTATCTGGGTTGTTGATACATTTTCAACCAAATCTACCCTTATTACCTTTCCTCCATAAGATCTGACAAAATCCGCTCCTATGATGTTGTTTTCATCCCAATCTTTACCTTTCAGAAGAATATCCGGTCTTATCAGCCTTATAAGAGTCTCAGGAGTATCTTCGTTAAAGGGGACAACAAAATCAACAGCTTCACAAGATGCAACAATTATCATTCTGTATCCCAATGGGATTACTGGTCTTTTTTCTCCCTTAAGTTTCTTTATGGATTCATCGGAATTTATTCCAACAAAAAGAACGTCTGCGTAATTTTTAGCTTCAAAGAACGTTTTTATATGTCCCACGTGAATAATGTCGTAACAGCCATTTGTGAAGGCTATTTTTTTTCCTTCTTTTTTTAGTTTGTCAGATATTTCTGATGCTTTTTTTTCATCTATTATTTTAAGCTCGGGTAATCTCATTTTTTTACTACGATGGCTTTTATAATGATGTATATAAGTCCTAAGGTTATTACTGAGTCAGCGATATTGAAAGCTGGCCAGTGCCATCTACCAACATGGAAGTCAATGAAATCAACCACATATCCTTTTGTTAGCCTCTCATAAACATTTCCCGCAGCCCCCCCGAACATCACTCCGATAACATAAAAAGTCTTTATATCAAAAGTTCTTGCAAAAAAGAGTAAAGCAAGCATTACCAAAATAGAAACTATATTCATTCCCCACCTGAAAAATTCGCTGTCAAAATTTGAAAAAATTCCAAAAACTCCCCCCCTATTGACAACATAGACTATGTTTAGGAAATCTGTAATTTTTATATCTTGAAAAGGCTTTATCTTTGCTTCAACGAGCTGTTTAGTTGCTATATCTACCACAAAGATACAAAAAGATATTGTAAAGAAGATTATCCACTTTCTAAACCCCTTTGAAGGTACTGGGTCAGCTTTATTCATCTCAAAAAAGCTTATCTATCTGACATTCTTGTGTGACATTTTTCGGCTTTTTTACTTCAGCTTTTACAATACACTTAGCTCATTGCAGTATATTCTTAGTAATAATAATATATATATACTTGATAAACGTAATAATATATATACTTGACAACCTTTTGTTTATATTGTTCCAATATTACTGAGCTATGCTTTTACTTATGAACTCGATGCTGCAGGTGCTGTAGGTAGATCAGCTTTATATATACCCTCTAAGATTTTCTTCAATTCCTGGAATATAGCATTCTCAAAAGATCCTACTGGATAAAAATCAAGGATAGTGTCCATAATCTTTGAGGTAAATCCCCAAATACTCAAAACATTCTCCTTAACTATCTCCTTGTAGTACTGTATTTGAAGTTTATCTCTCTGTGGCATATCAAAAGTTTCTGCCAATTCTATGATTTTGAGAGCAACCCTAGCCCTTACTATAGAATTTCCAAGTCTCAAAAGTGTATCGACACACTCTGGAATATCCTGTGGATTAAGCCTCCGCGGAATACTCTGCATATCAGCTCTATTTTTGTCGATTATACCTCTTATCTCATTTACTATCTTCTCAAATTTTAACTCCATAGCTTTCCTCCCATCTTTATATATATTTTGGATATCGTATTTCCCATTTTTATTTTTTACCTTTTGATTTTCAACTTTTTTACAATTTCTCACTGAAATTATTCTCATATGTTCCAGGCCTTGGCCATAGTTGGGGCAACTGCTTCAGGAAAGTCAGAAATAGCTGTAAAGATCTGTAGCAGACTTAGGGATAATGGAACTGAAGCCGAACTGATCTCAGTAGATTCAAGAAAAATCTATAAATACTTTGACATCGGAACTGCTAAACCTCCGAAAGTGAATTTTAAGTGGCACCTTGTAGGTATACTTGAACCAACCGAGAAATTCTCCGCAAAAAAATTTGAGGTTTTAGCTAAAAAATTAATAAAAGAAATAAAGGAGCAAAATAAAATTCCAATCTTAGTAGGCGGAACCTGGCTCTACTACAGAGCAATAGAAAAAGGATTGTTTGATGAACCAGAGGATAAATCACTGAGAGAGAGACTCGAAAAAAAACTCCAGCAAAATGGGAAAGAATCACTGTGGGATATGCTAAAAAAAATTGATCCGAAAGCATGCGAAAAACTGCATCCTAATGACACTTTCAGGATCATAAGAGCAATAGAGGTGAAAATAAAAACGGGTAGATCTATACTTGAACTGGGGTGGAAGGAAGGCAAAGGGGAGAAATTTCCACTTCTCAAAGTTGGCATATGGCGAAGCGCAGAAGAACTCAAAAGGAGAATAACCCAAAGGGTAACAAAGCAAATACAAGCAGGACTCATCGAAGAAACAAGGAAGCTATACGAAAGCTTCGGAGAAAGCACTCCCCTGCTAAAATCAATTGCCTACCTTGAGCCATATCTGTATATCAGAGGAAAAATTTCGTATGATGAAATGGTAAAGATGATGATAAAAAGAAACTTCAAATATGGAAAATACCAGATAAAAGTTTTCTCAAGGGATGGGACCATATGGTTCAAAAACGAACAGGAATTAATCAACTTTTCAATTAGAGCACTTGGAAAACTGATAATGTAAATTAACAGTATAACAAGATAATTAAGTTATAAATATTTATCGGTTTTGACAAGTTTAGGGTGTCAGTTGGTAGCGAGCGAGAATATCGGGCATTATCCCTTACGCCCCATCTTCAGATATTAACATAAAGCTATTACTTTGCATAAGCCAGAATACTCCCGTCAAAGTCAAATATTAAAACTTCTGAATGGATCTGAGCTATCTCTTCGCACCTTTTTTTTGCAAGTTCCGCTAATTTTGAAAAAACCCTCACTAATCCAAAAGATTTAGCAAGCTCAGTAAATTCTCTTACGGTATTTGCCTTACTTAGAATTTCTATTATCTCTTGGTTTGAAACTTCATCTTTGACAAGCCCGATGAGAAAATCAATATCAATATTTGACTTTTTAGCGTGAGTAAAATCCTCGCCCTTTGCAAACTTAGAAATCTTAGCAGGAAACCCAGCATATATAAACCTTTTTAAACCCTTTTGTTTAGCATACTTGAGAGTAAATCCTATAAAATCTCCGAGATCTACAAAAGCAACTTCTGGAATGTTATGGAGATATTTCTTTGCCAGCTCTTCACTTTGCCTTCCGGTAGTTCCCACAATGGTATCACTTCCTTCTTCAACAGCCACAGAGATCTGCCTTGCTATACTGGCTCTCCAAGCCCCGGTAGAATATGGAACAACGATGCCCAAGGTACCTAAGATACCAATTCCTCCTACAACCCCGAGTCGCTCAAGCAGAGTTTTTTTAGCTCTTTGTGCACCTTCAGGAACAAAGATTTCAACAACAAGTGATACTTCACCTTCTTTTAGCCCGACAAGTTCCAAGGCAGAGCAAACAGCCCTTTTTATCATTCTCATCGGCACGGGAGTTATATCCGGGCTTCCGATCTCAAGCCCAAGTCCTGGTTTCGTTACCCTCCCAACTCCCTCTCCTCCCTTGATCAATATGCCTTTTTGACTTCCTTCATAGACTCTCGCACAAATTTCCGCTCCGTGTGTAACATCAGGATCGTCTCCTGCATCTTTTATTACCGAAGCTATAGCTTCTCCGGTGAACTTTTCTGATCGAAAAATCCTGAGCCTTGCTACTTTTCCCTTGATAGGAAGATCAACCTCTACTTCATCTTTTAAGCTTTTACCCAAAAGTAGTAAAGTCGCAGCCTTTGAAGCAGCGGAAGCACAGGTTCCGGTAGTCCATCCTTCCTTTAGCTTCCCACTTTTGATTCTTTCTGCCCTTTCTCTAGCTGTCTCCTCCATCCAAGAAAGATAAAATTAATTTCTCTGAAAGTTTTGAATCACTAAAACTTCATATTATTTTAACTTTAGTGCGAGAGATTGTAGCTGGTTTTGCTACATTTTCAACCTTAAGTTATATAATTTTTGTTCAACCGACAATACTCTCTGGAGTTGGAGCTGATTTCTATACAGTATTATTTGCGACCTGCATTTCAAGTGCTATAGCAACAGCTATTCTCGGTACCCTGACAAACTTCCCGTTCGCAATAGCCCCTGCAATGGGACACAATGTCTTCTTCGCAATTTTATTTTGCTCCACGCTAAACCTTTCTGTTTCACAAGCTCTGTTTATAAACTTTATATCTGCATCAGTATCACTGCTTCTTTCTTTGAGCGGAATATTATGGCTTATCATAAATCAGATGCCCAAATCCCTCAAAACAGGCATATCCTGTGGCATTGGACTTATGATAGCTCTTATAGGAGCTGAATGGGGAGGACTAATCACACAGGGAAAAGGAACCTTACTTGCTCTTGGCGATGTAAAATCAATCCCGTTTTTAGCAACAGCAGTAGGGTTAGGGGTGGCTGGATTTTTATACGCAATTGGGGTTAGGTTCGCCGTACTTATTGGAATAATCGGCTCAACTATGTTCCTTTATTATATCGGCTATGTCTCCTTACCAGAAAAATTTGTATCTGTACCGCATATTCCTAATCTTGTTAATATAAGTTTTCATATACCAACAGACAAACTAAAGGATATACTATACGGTCTTTTAACTCTGCTTATTCTCGATGTATTTGACACTGCTGGAACTTTAGTTGGACTTTTTGAAGTTGCGAAAATATCCCCTGATAAAAAACAAATTCAAAAGGCTTTCATTTCAGATAGCTTGGGAGCAGTTATAGGCACCGTGTTGGGAACTACAACCTTGACAACATATGTCGAATCGGCGGTTGGGATACAAGCAGGTGGAAGGACAAAACTTACAGCTTTTACAATTTCGATCCTTTTTATTGCATCCCTATTTTTTATTCCAGTAATCTCTTTGGTTGGAGCTGGAGTAAACTTTGAAGGAAAAGTTTTCTATCCTCAGATAGCTTCTGCGATGATATTTGTCGGATTTTTTATCTTAGCAACAATAAAAGAACTTGACTTTGACGATATAACAGAATCACTTCCAGCATTTATAACAATCTTGATAATTACTCTTTCCTTATCTATAACAGATGGGATAGCTTTCGGCTTTATCTCTTATACTCTCCTGAAAGTGCTGACGGGTAAATTCAAAGACATCACCCCATTAACCGTAATTTTAACCATAGTTTTTACTGCGAAATTCATTTTAACTTGAAAGATTTCATCTAAAATTTTACATAGATTCAAAATATCCTGTCAATATATAATGGGAAAAAGCTGAGAACTTTACAGGAGTCAATAGTTCTGAAATAGTTTATCAATTCAGATCCTTCGAACGCCCCGATTTTGAAAATTTCTGAGAAACCAATCTTTGGATATTCTTCTATAGGCAGGTTTTTTCTATCAGAAGCTAGCTCAACCACATCTAGTACAGATCCTATTTTGTCAATGAGTTTCAGATCTTTAGCTCTTTTTCCCGTAAATACTGAACCATCTGCTATTTTTCTGACCTGCTCAAGAGGCATTGCTCTTCCCTCGGCTACCTTTTTTATAAATTCCTCGTGTTCATCTTCAGTGAATTTCTGTAAGATCTCTCTTTCAGCTGGAGTTAGCTTTTTGAAAGGTGAGAAAATATTGCTAAATTTACCTTCTGATATATGGTGAGTTTTTATTCCGAGTTTGTTAGCAAGCCTTGATACATTAGGTTTTATGAGAAAGACTCCAATTGAGCCAACTGCCGAAAAGGGAGTCGCGAAAATTTTATTAGCAAAAATCGGAATAAGGTATCCCCCTGATGCCCCTATTGATGATATAAATGCATAGACATTTTTCTTCTCACTTAGGATTTTAATACCTTCTGAAAGCACCTCTGCCACTCCAGCATCCCCACCGCGAGAATCAACCTTCACAACCACTGAATCAACTCTTGGATCATTCGTAAGTTCCTTCAAAATCCCTGAAAAAACCGAGGAACTTATAAAGTTAGGATATGGATTTTCTCCTACTATACCGATCATATTCAGAATTGCAATTTTCTTTTTTGCTGGGATTTTTATCAACTGAATCTTTCTCTGGGGGTAAATTATATCTACTGCACCAAATTCTCCCTTCACTATATCGATTACTGTTTTGTCAGTAACAGCATCCCCACCCCCATTCATAACCAGAGTTTTAGAATCGACTATTCCTGAAAAGTAGAGATCTCCACTGAATTTTTGAGTTTCATCATATAGAACGCGCTTTAGCTCTTCTATTAATCTTTTCGCATCCTGTTCAAGTTCTGGAGGGATTGTGTCCTTTGTTAAAATATCTGGGATTGCTTTCAATTTTCCACTTTTTATAGCTTCAAGTTCTATGTTCAATTTTTTAAAGAAACCTCCAAATGCATTTATGGTTGCTGAAAATCCAATAAGAATAAACCTTGAAGCAGATTGGACAAAGACCTTAGAACACCCAGATGCCAAAAATAACTCAGGAATTCCTCCCTCCCTTAGAAAGCCTATGACTTTAACGCCTTGATCCTTTAGTCTTTTGAGTTCCGCCCGTATCTCCCATATTTCTGATAATGTCAGATTTGAAGTAAAAATATCAACTAACACCCCTTTTGCCAAGCTTCCTTTCTCGCGCAGGAAGCAAAGTATATTAAAAAGGTTCGGCTTTTTTGAAAACATCTCTTTTATATTCCTTGATTTTGGAATGTATCCACCGACTTCAAGATATATCAAATAATTTCCTTTTTTTCTAAGTAGCATAACCTTACTTAACCAACGTATGTTAACTATATAATCACATACTCTTGGGAAATGATTTATTCCTCAGGTTCTGGCGTTATCACCTTTATGCTTTCATTTGAAAGTAAAATAACTGCATCAGCAGAAACCGAAGCAGAAATTACAAAGCATTCTATTCCGGCTCCCTCCTTGCTCCTATATGCCTTTATTTTTTTAAGTATATTTTTTGCTTTTTCACTATTTAAAGATGATGAAACTTCGATTAGAATTTTTCTCCCGTCTTTGACCACTAAATCAACTTCACCCTTTACTCCTTGATACTCAAATGTCTCTTTTTCAATTCTATACTCTTGCCCTAAAATTGCCCTGAGAATCTCAGCTTGAGCCTTCCTGAAAACATCCTCCACCATAATTCCCCATCTCGAACCTATCCTTCCAAGAGTTTTTTTCATCTCCTTCACCTCATCCACAAGCTCCTTTATAACCAACGAGTGCCCCTTCAACATCTCAGAATGCTCCCTCAAAATCTTTGTATGCTCCTGCAAAATCTCAGAATGCTCCCCTATCGTCTTTCTCATCTCCTTCACCTCATCCACAAGCTCCTTTATAACCAACGAATGCCCCTTCAACATCTCGGAATGCTCCCTCAAAATCTTTGTATGCTCCTGCAACGTTTCAGAATGTTCTTGTAGGATCTTTGAATGTTCCCTTAAAATCTTTGTATGCTCCTGCAAAATCTCAGAATGCTCCCCTATCGTCTTTTTCATCTCCTTCACCTCATCCACAAGCTCCTTTATAACCAATGAATGCCCCTTCAACATCTCAGAATGCTCCCTCAAAATCTTTGTATGCTCCTGCAAAATCTCAGAATGCTCATGCAGGATCTTTGAATGTTCCCTCAAAGTTTCCGAATGTTCTCGCAAGATTCTCGAGTGCTCTTCCTGAACAGCTATTATCTGATCGAGTTTCTTAATAACCTGCATAAACTCCTCTCTTGATGGGAAAAATTCCAATAATATAGCCATTACCTCCATTTTAAACTTATCATCTGCTCTCAAAAGTTGAGGCAACTTTTTAAGTATTCTCTCTTCCTCAGCCTTTATTTTTTCTGCTTTCATGATCTCCTTTATATTTTAACTATTAATACTTATCCATGGCATTTTCAGGAAGAGTTTCACCAAAAAAGAGTTTCACCAAAAAATGAATAATTAATATTTTTTAGACTACCCAAATGGACAAAGAAGAAGCAATAAAAGTATTTTTTGAAAAATTTGGTATCAATCTACAAGAGGATAAATTGTCACTCATTTCTAAAATTCTCAGGTCATTGTCTTACATACCTTACGAAAATCTGACAAAATGTGAATTTGCGAAAAAAATAATCGTGAGCCCAGAAGAACTCATCAGCAATTTTTTTAGATTTGGCGCGGGTGGAACTTGCTTTCCAATTGTTTTTTTATTAAAAAACATTCTTGACACCATTGGAGTAAGCTCTTCCTTCATCTTAGCAGACAGAACATACGCTCAGGCATCTCACACATTCATTGTGGCGGAAATATCGAATCAAACATACATACTTGATCCAGGTTTTTTTGTGTTCACCCCTGTAAAAATCGAATCAGGCAGAAAAATATTATCTCTACCTCAGGGAAAACTAGAATTCTGTTTCTCCGGAAACACAGTGTCTGTTTCAACAATATTCGACAACGGACACAGAAAATTCAGATATTCGGCAAAACTATCAAAAGCTAGCATAGATGACTTCATCTCTGCATGGGAAAAAACATACCAGATGGAAATGATGAATCACATCATCGTTGCAAAACTTGTAAATAATGCACTAATCTACATTAAAGATAACCATATTCACGTAATAAAGGACGGTATATCAAAAAACAGAAAAACACACTGGGAAGAAATCGAACAAAAATTATCGGAAATGGGAATAGATCCAAAACTCTATAATAAAGCAATAAAGAACTTATTCGACCCGAGATATAGCACAAACAGATCAGATATGTAAAAATCCAAATTTAATATACAAGACTAAATTTAGAAATCTCAAAAAACTAAACTAATAGAGTAAATCAGCACTAAGATTTAAATTATGGAGGAGAAAAAAAATTTAGTTATACTGAGTATCGTAGTTTTGATATCTATTGCAGCTTTTATCTATCTTGTTATAAAGGTAGGAAAAATCGGGGTTGGGAGGTACAAAACTTATTATGCCATCTTTGATAGTACAAAGGGATTGGCTCAGAAAGCAGATGTAAGACTCGGCGGAATCAAAGTCGGCTTCGTAGAAAAAATGCAAATTATTCTCAATGAAAAAGAAGTAAAAGTCAAAATTCAAATGAAAATTGCATCCGATACCCCCATAAGGAAGGACTTCGAAGCTCAAATAAGAATGAAAAGTCTGCTTGGAGAAAAATATATTGAACTTATTCCTACAGGCGAGGGAGACACAAGTCTAGCGGAAGAGAATTTTACAATAACCAGAACTAGAATACTTTTCGAACCAGATGAGCTAATCATGGCATTAAAACCATTTGTAGATTCAGTAAATCCCGATCTAATAAAGGATCTTAGCAAAGTTATCCCAACTTTAGTAAATAGTTCTCAGCCTCTCATCGATAATACTTCAAAGATTCTTGAGTCTTTATCAGATATTCTCCCCAAAACCCAAAAACTCATCGAAGATTTTACCAGCATATCAGACAAACTTATATCCCTTGTTGATGTGCTTTCAAGAAATCAGAACGCAATAGATAGATCTTTAAGCACCCTTCCACAGCTTACCGAATCAACAAATAAACTGATCACGAATATATCAGGAACTATATCCCAAGCAGATCTTCTGCTCTCGATCCTTAGAGAGTATCAAAACAGTCTTACACATTCAGTTGCAACTTTACCTCAATTGCTTTCTGAGAGCTTGAAAACAATCCAATTTATAAACTCAACAATCCCAGAATTCCAAGAATTACTAACCTCCACCACCAAAACTATTATCAAGCTTCAAGAAGTTCTAGACAAAGGGGTAAAGGTCAGAATATTCTAATGTAAAGCTAATAGGAAAAAGTTTCCCTGGCACACTTTTTGTAATGATACAGCGTGGGGCTTTCTCATCAGGCACTTTACATAGCTACTGCTGGCGCCTACGCAAACCAAAGAAAACTAGAAACAGTAGCTAATAACTTGGCAAATGCATCAACACAGGGATACAAAAGAAACATCGCAGTATTCGAAGGACTTTACGAGCCACTATCTCCAATAACCCCTCTGTCACCAAAACTTTATTCTGATCTCCACAAGGGACAATTCAGTCAAAAGATGATACTCCTTGATGAAACCTATATTGATTTTTCGGAAGGAACTCTTATTGAAACATCTGCCCCTCTTGACATTGCCATATCAGGAAAAGGATTCTTTGCCGTACAAGATGAAGATGGAAACATAAAATACACAAGGGCAGGAAATTTTTCACTATCTCCCACAGGAGAAATAATAACGCAAAATGGATATAAGCTTCTCGGGGTAAAAGGTAAACCAATAAGAATCCCATTTGAACAGTGGGCTCCAGAAGATATAGTTATAACCCAAAATGGAGAAGTATTTGTAGGAGTAAGGCACGGAGAAAAGAGAAAAAGTCTATTTATAGATAAGATCGCAGTACACAACATCCCACAGGATATAACAATATCCAAAAAAATAGGCGAAAATCTTTATGAAGTTACTGATATGACCTATGTGGAAGATGCCGATCCTGATAGCTATAAAATACTACAAGGTTTTTTAGAGTCATCAAATGTAAACCCAATCACAGAAATGATGTCAATCATCGAAGTCCAGAGAATATACGAAGCAAACTTGAGAGTAATCTCAGCAGTCGACGGAACAATCTCAACATCTATAAGAAGTATAGGGAGGATCTAAATATGAAAGAGAATCCAGAAT
Organism: uncultured bacterium; assembly: GCA_938036315.1. Lineage (GTDB taxonomy): Bacteria > Calescibacteriota > Calescibacteriia > Calescibacteriales > Calescibacteriaceae > CALHPK01. The sequence goes on from CALHPK010000009.1 coordinate 13,611, forward strand.
ATGAACAAACAATGTCGACAAAATGGAGAGACATAAACAGGAAAAGGTTGGATATAGATAAGAAAACAGATATAAAGGAAGAGAATAAAGAGAGAAATTTAGACCTCAATAAAAACAAAAAATGTAAAAGAAGGAGGTGTTAGATATGTTTAGAGCACTCTGGTCTGCAGCAACAGGAATGATAGCACAGCAACAAAATCTTGATACAATATCGCATAACTTAGCAAATGTGTCAACCCCTGGCTTTAAAAAGTCCAGAGCTGAATTTGAAGATCTTATTTATCAAGATTTACTTATACCCGGAGCCGAAACTTCGCTTCAGAGTACCCATCACCCAACTGGAGCACAAATAGGAGCCGGAACTCGTCTTTCAGGTATAACAAAAATTATGTCTCCAGGCGAACTTGTAGAAACAACGCGAGAACTTGATTTAGCTATTGACTCGGAAGGATTTTTCCAGATCCTCCTCCCAAATGGTCAAATAGCATATACAAGAGCAGGAAATTTCCAGAAATCAGAAGATGGAGTAATAGTAACTCCAAAAGGCTACCCACTCTTCCCAGAAATCGTAGTACCGCAAGAGATTGTTCAAATTCAAGTAAGCCCAGATGGAGCTATCATAGGAATAATTCCTGGACAAGAAAGTTCTCCAGTAGTACTTGGGCAAATTGAACTTGCAAGGTTCATCAATCCCGCGGGACTTAAAGCCATTGGTGATAATCTATTTGTACAGACATTCTCATCTGGAGATCCCATCGTGGGAATTCCCGGAGAGGAAGGATTCGGTAAAATTCTTCAGGGATTCCTTGAAATATCAAATGTAAATGCTATCCAAGAAATGATAGCAATGCTCCTTGCTCAAAGAGTATATGAGATGAATTCAAGAGCAATTACAGCTTCAGATAATATGTTAACATCAACCGTAAATATAGTGAGATAGGAGGTAAGAAAATCTATGAACCCTCTGCTTTTAGTAATCGCTATGCTTACCCAAGATGATGTCTCAGACGCAGTTAGACAGAATGTAAGTTGTTTAGACTGCGAAATCAAAATTCTTTCCATTCATATCCCACCTAACAAGAACATTGAAGAATTCGAATCCATAGAACTTATATCCCGCGACTCAAAAAGTTTCGGACGAAAAGTCTTTACAGCATATTTCAAACAAGGAGGAAAAAATTTCATTGGAACGGTATTTGCATATGTAGATAAAAAAGTCATGACCCTTGTAGCACAAAAAAGATTATCAAGAGGCGACAAAGTAAATCTCGAAGATTTTGAGGTAAAAGAAATGTATCTTACAACCCTCCCACAGGATTATATATCCCCTTCAGATCTGAAAGGAGAAGAAATACTAAAGGTTCCCCTTGCAAAAGGCGAAATTTTGAGAAAAACCCATCTTGAGCAAGAGTATTCAATAAGAAAAGGAGATAAAATAAAGATAGTTCGCAATTCAAGGAAAATATACCTTGAATTCCCGGGACTCGCTCTTCAGGATGCCAAATATGGTGAACAAGTAAAAGTGAGGAATTTAAGTTCAAACAAAATTATCTACGGAACTGCAAAGGAGGGAAAAATAGTTGAAATCAATGATTGATGAAATGATTGATGAGGTGAAAAATATGAGCTATAAAAAATGGAATTCTGTTGTAACCGCAGCAATTTTCCTATCCATTGCCATTACCTGCTTCAGATGTGCACAAAAAAATTCTCCTCAGATCCCACAAACGCAAAATATCGAAGAGATAGAAAAAGAAATTTCTCCAAAAGATACACAAGAGGGATCTTTATTTTATGAAGATTCTCCTTTTGTTAATTTATACGCTGATACAAAAGCAAAAAGAACTGGAGATATCATCATTGTAAGAATAGTGGAGAATATAGTAGCCAAAAACGATCAGAGGAAAGAAACCGCTAGAACATCAAATATAAAATATGGAGTTGGAGCACAACTTTCTAAGACAAAAGGGCTTGAGGGATTGAACTTAGGAGCAGATGCAGAAGGTAAAAATGAATTTTCATCAAAAGGAAGTCAGAAAAGCCAAAATCAATTTATTGCCGAAGTCGGGGCAAGGATAATAAAAGTTCTACCATCTGGCAACTTCATAATAGAAGGAGAAAAATACATAAAGCACAATGATGAGATACAAAAGATATATGTAAGGGGAATCGCAAGACCCCAGGATATAATGCACGATAACTCTATCCTCTCAACATCTCTAGCAGACGCAAGAATCGAATATATATCTGAAGGGGACTTCGGCAGAAAAATGAAGCAGGGTTGGCTACAAAGAATCCTTGATTTTATATCCCCATTCTGATATGATGGAGAATAAAAACAAGCTTACCGTACGCATCCTGATACTCATTGGGGTTATAGCAGGAACTCTTACACCCGGAAAATCTTATCCTGCAAGGATAAAAGATATTGCACAAATTGAAGGAGGAAGATCAAATTTTTTAGTTGGATTCGGAATAGTTGCAGGACTCAGAGGAACAGGAGACATAATATCTCCTAATCTCACGGTTCAGACACTTATAAATCTTCTGCAGAAGATGGGGATAAGGCCAGATCCTACCGCTCTGAAAAGTTTTGGGATTATGGCTCCAAGAACTCTTCGTCCCCGTGATTCAGCAATATGTATGGTAACAGCTGAACTACCCCCTTACGCCAAGGCCGGAATGAGAATTGATGTCCAAGTTTCAGCAATTGCAGATGCAAGAAGCATAAGAGGAGGACAGCTAATACTTACACCTCTTTTCGGACCAGATGGCAAAATATGGGCACTAGCACAAGGACAGATCATAACAGGGGGTAAACAGATCGGAGATTCTCCTGCGACCTTGGATTTCGGCTTCCCAACTGCCGGAAGAATCCCATCAGGAGCAATCGTTGAGAAAGAAATTAGCCCACCTTTAAACGACAAAAAATTCATAAGGATTTTTCTTAACTCTGCAGATTTCACCACAGCTAAGCTTGTTGCTGATGCAATAAATCAGTTTGCAGAAGTAGGGCTTGCATATGTGCAGGACGCAAGAACTGTTTTAGTTGTAATTCCTGAAGAATTCACAGGAAGGGTCGCTGAATTTATATCATTGATAGAAACACTCGAAGTTACTCCAGATGCTCCTGCAAAGGTCGTGATAAATGAAAGAACAGGAACAGTTGTTATGGGTAAAAATGTAGGAATTTCAGAAGTAGCGGTGGCTCACGGAGGCATAATAGTTAAAATAAGGAAAGAACCTTCACCCCTACCTCCCGAGTTTGCCGCCACCGCTGAACAATTTGAGGAAAGAAAAGTAAATATTATGGCTCCAGCAGTAACAGTTGATGAGCTCGTGTCAGAACTTAATAAAATCGGAGCATCACCACAGGACATAATCTCTATACTGCAGGCAATAAAAGAAGCTGGAGCCCTACAAGCCCACATATCAACACAATAGAAATATGAAAGAAATAGAAGATCAAAAATAAAAATATGAGAGAACTGAAAAGTCAAATCAAAACAAGGTTCAGCATACAAAATCCAGATACAGCTTATGATATCCGATCTTTACTAATTTCAAAAAATAAGGATAAAATCATAGATAAAATTGCTACAGAATTTGAATCCTTCTTCACAAGGGAGCTTCTCAAGAATTCCTTCAAAATCCAAGCAATGGAAAACTATGGATATTTCTATCATGAGCTTATCTTCGATATTCTTTCCAAAACTTCATCGTTCGGAGTAAGGGAATACCTTAAGGAAGCAATCATGTTGCAGATCGAGGCAATGCAAAACGGATTCATTAGAACAAAATCATCCATAGGAAAATTTTAAACTACTATACCAATATCTCTATTTCTGATCCTGAAATTCTAATATCTTATGAATATCAAAGAGTACCAACCTAACAAAATTATATACTCTAAAACTTAGGATAAACTTTAAAAATGAAAAAGTGATTTCCGATTTAGACTATCTGTATATATAAAGAAGAACTTATGATAAAAGGTAAAAACACAATGACTAAAGGATATAGTAAATGATGTCTAAAATAAGAAAATTGATGAATCCCAAATTATCAACTTCAATTCTGGCAATCTTAATTCTTTCAGCCTGCGCAAGGGGACCTGGTAAACCTTCTCCAAAATTCAAAATAATAGAATTTTTTCCCCCCGCTGGATTTTCCATACCAGTCACAACGTTTACAATCAGAATAGTTTTTTCTCGCCCTCTTGATGAAGGAACGGTAACCCAGGAGAACATAAAAGTCCTCAGAAATGAAATAGAAATTTCAAAAAAAATAGAGATAGTAGATCGACAAAAGATAGAAGTAATTCCATCTATTTTCACTTCCGGCAAATACAAAGTGGTAGTATCCCGCAATATAAAAAGCTTCATCGGAGAAACCCTCGAGGAAGATTTCTCATGGGAATTCTTCGTAGGCGGAGTAACAGAGGGAGAAGTTATCGTCCCGCCCCCGCAACTCCCAACACTTGTAAAGAAAATTTATCCACCACATCTTGGACTTGCCAGAACAGATACCATCGTCTATGTCATATTTTCAAAACAGGTAGCAAATATAAACACAACAAACTTTTTTATTCAAGATCTATCAGGAAAAATAATAGAATCATCTCTGATCTACCTTGAAGATGAAAGTATTGCTATACTCAAACCCAAAAATCCTTTACTCCCCTCTACTTATTACATTGTTAATCTAAAGGCTGGAATAGTAGCTATAGATGGAGAAAAATTAACACAAGATGTGGTTTGGCTCTTCAGAACAATCGGTGAAGTCTCAGATACCATCCCCCCAGAAGTTATATTCATATCACCTGAAAACGGGGAAGTAAATGTACCAATAACAACAAAAATTCTAATAATCTTCTCAGAAAATATAGATTCTAACTCAGTTCCCGGAAATGTAAAAATTCTGGAAGATGGCACAAAAGAAATACCGTATACATACAACTACAATCCTTCTATATTTTCCTTAACTCTCAATCCGGCTGGGCTTCAACTAAACAAAACCTATGCAATAGTCATAAGAAACTTAAGAGACTTAGCCGGAAATGTAATGACAAAAGATGTGTTGTCCTATTTCTCAACAGGACCAACAATATCTATACCACCAATACCACCACCTGGAGGACCCGACACAACTCCTCCAGAAGTTATTCAAGTCCAAATAGACGGAAGAACAGTCGATCTTACAAAATTATTCCAAGGAGCTTCAACTCTACCCGTTATCAGAATCTTATTCTCAGAAAAAATAAATCCGAACTCAGTAAATTCTACAACTGTCTTCTTATCAGATGGAGTAAGCCTTGTTCCGTCGGTCATAGCAGTAGATCCGGAACTTCTTTCAATTTCACTGACCCCAAGCTCGTTTTTACAGCTCAACAAAACTTATTGGCTGTTTATTACAAATGGCATTGAAGATCTGGTAGGTAACAATCTTACTAACCCGGTAACTTTCGCCTTTACAACATTCGGAATATCAATAGTATCACCGACAGAAAACCAATATCTCAGAGAAATAATAAATATAGAGGTTCAGTTTTCAGGTACTCCAAAAAGGATAGAAATATGGATAGATTCATCAAGGATAAGAACGATAACTTCTCCTTCAAATTCTCCTGTTGTCATCACAGAAGATACACGGGCACATCCGGACGGCAAAAAAACTATAAAAGCCATAGGATATTATGATAACGCCTCCGTCTCCTTTTCAGTTCAGGTTACATTTGATAACTCCCCACCATCAATAGCAGTACAATTCCCACCGGCAGGAGCATTCCTGAAAGGAACAACAAATATTATATCACTTGTCAACGATTCTCCAGACGGTATACTAAAAAAGACAGAACTTTATATAGATGGAGTCTTCCACTCAGCTACGACCTCCCCAACAATACCACCGAACATATTCTCATTTACAATAGATACCACCTCACTTTCAGATGGTAATCACTCAATTGAAATAAAATCAGAAGATATTGCGGGAAATAGAAATTCATCTGGAACTATACCTATAAGAGTTGATAACACACCCCCAACCGGAAGCTTTGTGTCACCACAAGATGGAGCATTTGTAGGAGGAGTAGTTACCATAGAAGCTTCTGCATCTGACAACATACAAGTAAAGCGCGTGAGATTCTTTGCAAACTCTACACTAATTTGTGATTCAATAAACCAAAACTGCGAAGTCTCATCTCCGCCATATAAAATTTTATGGAACTCAACCCTAATATCTTTCAGTCCTACCCTCCTTACCGGAGTAGTTGAAGATATGGCTGGAAATACTTTTGTTTTCTCAAGAAACATAACAGTAGATAACATTCCACCATCTGTTGGTATAAACTTACCCTCCCCTGCTTCCTATCTCAGAGGTATCACGATTGTAAGAATTTCTTCATCAGATCCGTCAAGTGTAACTGCTATCTCTGTTTTCATAGATAATACACAAATCGGAAGTATACTGAATCCACCTTCTCCCGTTGATATCCCATGGAATACCTTGAGTTTCTCCGATGGGGCAAAAAACATAAGAGCGGTAGCATATGACAAAGCTGGTAATTCTGCCTCACACCAAATAATCGCAATAGTAGATAATACTCCCCCATCTGGAAGCATAATATCTCCTCCGAATGGAACATATACCAATTCATCTGGAGTAACAATTCAGGTCAATGCTACAGACAACATTCTTGTTGACAAAGTTGAATTTTTCCTTGATAACAACTTCAAGGGCTCCGCAAGTTCTTCTCCATATTCAATAACTGCAGACATAATTCTTGAACCTGAAGGTACCCACAGCATTACCGCAGTAGTGTACGATAAAGCAGGAAATATATTCACCACAGCTCCGGTAACGTTCATAATAGATAGAACTCCCCCCGATGTGTATTTCATAACTCCTACAACCGATCAAGTAGTAGAAGGAACTCAAACTGTGAGAGCCTTCTCTTCGGATTCAAACATTGTAAATATTATTTCTATCTCTGCTGGAACAAATAATTTGGGAAGCTGTACCATAAATTCTCCATCTGGAACATGTATTAAAAACTGGGCAACATCTGGAGATGCCGATGTTATCCTAAAAGCTGAAAGCAAAGATAAGGCTGGAAATACAGCAATAACCCAGATTGTAGTCATTGTTGATAATCTGTTCCCCTCGGTGAGTGTAACATCTCCTTCAGATGTGTATCTGGTATGTCCCACTTCAGTAGTTCTTGGTGGGAGTGCATCTGATGGGAATGGTATCACAGCCGTCGTAATTAGGCTCATCGATGTATCTACATTATCAGTCTCAGCTTCTTATGTTTTCTCTTTCAATCCAGCAACCTCACCTGTTTCAGCTTTTGCTACTCCATCACCTGCTGAATGCGGTTCAGATGGACAAAAACGTGTAGATGTTACAGCATATGATAAAGGAGGAAAATCAAAAACAGCCTCAAAATTTTTCAGAAAAGATAATACTCCACCAGGGATTACAATAACATTTCCCCCTCCGAATGAATGTGTTTCATCTGTGACAAAAATTTCTGTCTCATACTGCGATGATATATTCTTAAAAACTTTGACATTCTACGTTGTTGATCTTGCATCGGGAACATCTACAACAATTCAATCTGTAAATGTAGGGTCATCTATAAGTTGTGCGTCCCCTCAAACGATGAGTATAAACTGGAATTCTTCAAACTTTGCTAACGGACAATATGCAATCAAAGTCGTAGCGGTAGATGGAGCTCAGAACAGTGCCACACAGACTGTAAATATCATAATAGATAATTCACCACCGACTGTCACAATAACGAATCCATCAAATAACTCAAGTATAGCTGCTCCCATAATGGTAATAACCACTTTGGGGGACGCGCAGTGTGCACCACCGACTTATCCTTTCAGAAAGGTTGAGTACAAAATTGCAGTTTCTGGAACCTCAAGCTTCTCCTCCTCAATACAAGACTGCTCGACAACTGGCAGAATCCCATGCACTGACACAAATGTTGGGAGTGGTACATCATCTTTCACATGGTCAGCAACAGAGTACTGTGGATTCTTCAAGGTAAAAGCAGTTGGATACGATTATGCTGGGAACTCAGCAGAACATACAATCACGGTCAAAATCCAACCCCCAGGCTGTCCAATTGAAGAATCCTGGAGCCCATTTTCAGCTCTCAGCTCAATAAGAAATACCCCAATAATAAGGGATTTGAATTCTGATGGGAAAGGAGAAATAATCTTCGGAACAGATAGTGGTAGAGTTTTTGCGGTATCCGGTGTTAATGGTAGCGCTGTTGCGCAGAATTCCTCAGCGGTTGGCAGTCCAATAAGGGTAAATCTCCTGGAGGTAGTTGTTTCCTCCTTAAGAAGGATTATATTTGGGACAGGCGACACTGATCGGAAAATAAGAGCACTTCACACCTCCCCACCACTTAGTGATTTTGCGTTTGTATCAACTCAGACCGCCATATTCTCCCCAGCTGTAACTATCTTTTCCGACGGTTCAACATCGGTCATAGCAGTTGGAGATCTTGCGGGACGAATCTCAATCTACGAGATCGGAAGCTCTGGATTTACTCTTCGCAGTTGCCTTCCGGCCGGCACTCCTTTGGACTGCGCCTTGAACTCCACACCAATCACAGATATGAACAACGATTCTCAACCAGATATCCTATCCACCCCATTGCCAATTGACCTGAATCAAGATGGAATCTACGACACACTCATCGTAACAGCAACAGATGGCTATGTCACAGCAATAGATATTGCAACAAGAGCTAAAATATGGACTTACTACACAGGATCACCCCTTGATACTTCCCCTGTACTTACTGACCTTAATTCAGACACAATCCCGGAAATTCTCGTCACAACACGAGGGGGAGGTGTCTGCTGCTTTACCACAGCAGGAGGAATATGTCCAGGTTGGCAATCAGCATCAAATTGTATCTCAGTAGGAGGACAGATTTGGAGCGAACCTGCAGTTGCAGATATAGATTCTTGTCTCGGCATAGGAGACACCAATAAGGAGATAGTAGTCGGTAACTCTGGAGGTAACCTCATTATTCTTTCAAATCAAGGATTCATAAAATCGCAAAGAAGCTTAGGTTCGCCGATAGTGTCTACTCCAGCTTTAGTAGATATAGATGGTGATGGATGTGCTGAGATATTCGTTGCCACCTTAAATGGCAGAATCCATGGACTCAAACTTAAAAACCTTTCAGGCTCCCTATATCCTGATTATATTACTGGATTCCCTGTATCAACTGGAGGGAACATCTCCGCAAAGGTATCTCCTATTTTATGTAATGTGGATTCAGACCCCAATTTGGAACTCATAGTTGTCAATGATGCTGGATTACTGAGAGTTTTTGATCTTGGGGTTGGGGCATCAGCAAGTACTGTGAAGTGGTTGCCTGGAGCTTCATTCTGCGAACTTGGAGTCTGGGGATGTCAGCGCAGATGGGAATCCCAAATTTGCGGATACTGATATCTTTATTGCCATTACTGAAACTATTATCGCTAAAAGATATTCATATATGAAATATTTGGAATAACCGCAAGTTTTCAGCTCAGCTTCTCTATAGCATCTTCAATAGCTTTCATCTTCGCTTCTGTTTCAAAATATTCTCTTTCTGGTACTGAGTAGTAGACTATTCCAGCTCCAGCCTGTATTCTTATTTTTTCTGAGAAACAAAATGCAGTTCTTATTGTAATTGCACTATCCATATTCCCATCTGCAGAGAAATATCCAACTGCTCCTGCATAAGGACCTCTTCTTTCTTTTTCAAGCTCGGCTATTATTTTTGCGGACTCAATTTTAGGTGCTCCTACAACAGTTCCAGCTGGGAAACATGAGGACAAAATTTCTATAGGACTTCTATCTGATTCTCCCTCCACCTCTGAGACGATATGCATAACGCGAGAGTATTTTTCTATATATCCGTATCTTTTCACCTTTACGGTTCCCGCTTTGCAAACTTTTCCTAAGTCATTTCTTGCCAAATCAACAAGCATAAGATGCTCAGCTAATTCTTTTTCGTCGCTAAGAAGCTCTTGCTCGAGCCTCCTATCCTCTTCCGGGGTTTCGCCCCTTCTTCTCGTCCCAGCTATGGGTTTGGTTTCTACCTTCTTATCCTCAACTCTGACAAGTACCTCAGGCGAAGTTCCAGCAATTTTTACATCATCAAAATTCAGAAAGAACATATACGGCGATGGATTTAACACCCTTAGGATTCTGTATAGCGCGAAAATGTCTATTTTTCCCATAATCTCCTTTGCTCTTGAAATTACAACTTGAATAGCATCACCTTCGTATATCCTTCTTCTTGCTTTTTCAACCATATCTTCAAACTCAGCTTTTTGAGTTTTATCTATTACAACCTTAGCTTTTCTCCTTTTCTTTGGTTCCACCTTAACAGCATCTATAGATCTTTTGCATACCTGCACAATTTCTTTCGATGTAACATCATCGGCAAGAATTATAACTTCTTTTTTGAGATTGTCAAAAATGAGCACATTTGGTGAGAAAACAAGATACAAATCCGGAATTCCAAAAGATTCTTTTCCTTCCTTTGTGTCCACTTTTTCAAAGATAGAAAACATATCGTAGCTTACATATCCAACAAGCCCCAGTGGGATTCTTTTTATCCCAAATTCATTCTTCATAAGCTCAAAAACTCCTGAATAATTTTCCATTATAGAAGCCATTATGGTGGTGAAGTCATCAATGAGTTTTTTATATTCAAGCTGACGGTCAAATTTATCTGGGATAGTATAAAGTATCTTCGCCTTTGGCTTTCCGAATCCTAAAAATGAGTATCTTCCCCACTTCTCAAAATCTTCTGAACTTTCGAGCAGATATTTGGGCTCAAACCCTACCTTCTCTAACTTGAGAAAAATTGAAATCGGTGTCTCAGTATCAAGAAAAATCTTCTCTACTTTCATATTTTTCAACCGGTCGACAAATCTTTTTTAAATTAAAACTAGTCTGCCTTCTTCTGATTGCTTTTCATTTTTCTATATATAGGTTCTCTATTTGCCTTTACTATATCGACCCTCTTGACGAACTGCTTCTGGGGAACTCTCTCAAAATATTCTGGGTTCTGATGAGAAAGATCGAATAACTTAAGCATAGCGGAAGCAAACCTATCTAATGTTTCTTTGGTTTCAGTTTCTGTCGGTTCAATCATAATAGCCCCCCTAACTATTATTGGGAAATAGATTGTCGGCGGATGAAATCCTTCGTCCTGGATGGCCTTAGCAATATCTTCTGTCTTTACCCCTAGTCCAACCTCGCTCAGAACAAATTCATGTTTGCACTTTCTTTTGTATGGGATATGATACTTTTCTGATAATCTTTTTGCCAAATAGTTAGCATTCAGCACAGCAATTTGTGATGTTTTCCTGAGACCTTCATCTCCGAGTAATTTTATATATGCCCACGCTCGCAGAATAGCTGGAAAATTTCCGTAGAAGCTTTCTATTTTTCCAACGGAACTTTCCGCATTTGAAAAATCTAGCCGGTATAAAAAGCTGTTTTCGTTATGTTTTCTCTCTATCCGCGGATATGGAAGATATTTTTCAAGGAATTTCTTTACAGCAACTGCCCCACCCCCCGGTCCTCCTCCACCGTGTGGCGTTGAAAAAGTTTTATGTAGATTAAGATGGACAAAATCAAAACCAAGATCTCCCGGCCTAACAAGACCTACAATTGCATTGAGATTAGCTCCATCAAGGTATACCAAAGCTCCTGCACTGTGAACCAACTCAATGACTTTTTCTATATTTTCATCAGCAAGCCCAAGAGTATTAGGATATGTAACCATAAAAGCTACGGTATCATCTCCGAGCTTCGATTTCAGATCTTCTATATCAACATTTCCCCTTGTATCGCTTTTTACCTCTTTTACTTGGAACTTCCCCATCGAAGCCGATGCAGGATTTGTACCATGAGCAGAATCCGGGACAAGAACACATTTCCTTTGGAACTCCTTTTTCTCAATAAAGTATTTTTTAGCAATTTGAAGAGCCAAGAGCTCCCCATGAGCTCCTGCGGCAGGATGAAGAGAAACCGCATCCATGCCAGTTATTTTACACAAAAATTCCTCAAGCTCAAACATAATCTGCAAAGCTCCTTGAGCAAACTCTTCGTACAAAGGATGAAGAAAAGTAAACTCTCGAAAAGAAGCAATCTTTTCATTTATTCTTGGATTATACTTCATTGTGCACGAACCAAGAGGGTAAAATCCATCGTCAACCCCCCAATTCGCTTTCGACGCAGTATAGAGTTCTTTCACAAGTTCTCTCTCTGGAACTTTTTCAATATCTATCTTTTCTCTCTTTTGCATACAATGGATTTTATGTATCTCAGATGAACAATCTGTATTCACCATAATTTATAGTTAAACTCGGCTTGGAAGCATAAAACATTCTCAACTGTTATTCTTATTTATTCTTCCCACTGATATTTTGGATTCTTTTCCAAACTTTGAAAGAGCCCTCTTCGAAAAAGCCTTCTTTGAAAGAGCCCTCTTTGAAAGAGCCTTCTGTCCCTCACCTCAAAAACTCTCAATAGGGAGTGAGCAAAGATCAGTTCGAGTACCTTCTTTTCTACCTTTTTATTTGAAAGAATCAACATTTGTGTGGACTATGATAATTTTTACTATTGATTGTCCCTGTAGCTCAGAAGGAAGAGCACGGTCCTCCTAAGTCCGGGGTCGCGGGTTCAAATCCCGCCAGGGACACCCTAATTTGTGCAAATCCTTGTCCGAAAATCTGATTATACACTTATTCACATATACAAATCGTTTTTCCTACTTGTATCTTTTAAAAAATTAGAATTCCAAATAGTTGAGCTTTCAATAAAATCAGAGGATAAAGGTAAAAAGCTTCCAGAATTAATAACAACACCAGCCGGCGTTTCATTACACCTGAGATGGGATATAACAATAACTAAATTACACATCATTCTCTTATTTCTCACAATTTTATCCACAACCTTAGTTGGAGCAATGCTACAAGGGATATCTCCGATCTCTACAGATATCTGGAGAGGATTATATTTCTCTATCCCGTTAATTTTGATTCTGTTCTGCCATGAGCTTGGGCACATATTTGCTATGTGGAAAAATGCGGTAAGAAGTACATTCCCTTACTTTATACCTGCACCAAATATAATAGGAACTTTCGGGGCGGTTATGATTCTAAAAGAGAGGGTACACAGAAGCTCAGAAATCGTAAGAATCGGAGCCGCGGGACCAATCGCAGGGTTCATCTGTGCAATACCAATTTGTATCTTGGGGCTTTATCTTTCATCTACAGCCGAGATCAAACACGAAACAGGATTGATAAAACTCGGAACCCCTCTTATATTTCAAATCTTACAAAAGCTTGTTTTCGGAGAAATCCAAGGAAACAAAGATGTATTGCTCTCACCAGTAGCATTTGCAGGCTGGATTGGTTTTTTTGTAACAGCAATAAACCTTATACCAGTTGGACAAAGCGACGGAGGACATATTGCATTCGGACTCTTCCCACGACTGCATCGCTTAATATCTTCTGTATTCGTTATAACCCTGTTCACACTTGGAATAATATTCTGGGTAGGATGGATCGTCTGGGCTATAGTTATAGCCTTCCTTAGCCTTAGAGCACCTTCTTACACTCCAGAATACGATATAAGCAAAAGCGAAAAATTAATCGGTTTAGCATCTATTGCTATCTTTATACTTACATTCGTCCCAACACCAATAAGCGTAGAACTATAAGTTAGAACTATAATATAATAACCTCACAATAGATCTGGATACAAAAAATTACAAACAATAGATCTGGATACAAAAAATTACAAAAAATCCAGTTGATAAATTTATAAAATTTTATATCTTTCCATAAATTTATAAAATTTTATATCTTTCCTAGTATGCTAAAAGATGAATTGCTAAAACTTGTTGAAATAGAATTCCTCAGAAGGAAAAAAGATGTGTCTACAGCATATATCTTATGTATATTTTTTTGGTTTCTCGGAATACATAAATTTTACCTTAACAAGATAGGAGAAGGAATCCTCTATATCTTACTACCACCACTTTCCTTATTTTTCACAATATCTGGTTTTTTTTCATTAAATAGCACATTTTTCCACTTTGGGATCTTCGTCGCAGGAGTTACAATCTTATACATAATATATGACCTTTTAACCCTTTGGAAACAAGTCGAAAATTCAAATTATAACATATACAGGAGTATTTTTGAAAAAATCTGCGGAGTACCTTATGAGAATATAATCCAGAAAGGAGTTGATGAGAATGTCTGAAGAATCTGAAGACCATTACCTAACATAAACAAGGACTGAAGATGATAAAACTTAAATCTCCAAAGGAGAGTATTTGTGAACCTAATTTCCAGCCGAAACCTCTTCCCGAATTTCCAGGGTTTTCAAAGATTATAGGTCCCGGCATAGTGTGGATGGCACTGGCGCAGGGCTCCGGTGAACTTATATGGTGGCCATATCTTATTGCAAAATATGGCACAGCCCTGCTCCCTTTACTTGTACCATCAGCCCTTATCCAACTCCCCCTTACATATCACATCGGCAAATATTCAATGCTCACAGGAGAAAGTATATGGAGAGGATTTTTCAGAATTTCCAAGAAATTTACCTTCATCTTCTGGTTACTTATGAACTTTTCATTTTTTTGGTTTGGAGCATTTGTCGTAGCTGGAGGAACTGCTCTGACAGAACTCATACCACTAGGATTATCACCCAAAATAGCGTCAACACTATGGGGATACATCCTTATTTTCACAATGTTTTTAATCTTACTGAAGGCAAGAAAAACTTATGATATCATTGAAAAATTTATGTGGCTTGTTGCCATAGGAACTTTCTCTGGATTACTCATCTCTTGTTTCCACCCCAATGTCACACAAAAATTCGGAGACTTTCTAAAAGGATTTTTCTCATTGAATATCAAAGCAATAGACCCTAAAGATTATGAAAAAACAATAACCGCTATAACTTTTATGGGACTCGGAGGATTCTGGTCCCTTTTCTACTCTTACTGGGTATTAGACAAGGGTTTTGGCATGAGTTACTTTAGCAAAGGTGAATTTAACTTCGGGTTCATCCCATCTTCAGAGTCTTCGGTTACTGCTTTCAGGAAGTGGAAAATAGCACTCGCTACTGATTCATCAATAGGAACCGTGGGAAATCTCATAACGACTTTTATGACATGCTTTCTTGCCTTTGCCATATTACACCCCAAAGCTGTTTATCCTGAAGGCTACAAGATTGCAGTTGTTCAATCTGAATTTTTCGCAGGATGGTTCGGGAATCTCGGGAAGAAAATTTTCCTCTTTTCATCTGCTCTCTTCCTCATAGACACGTGGATAACAACTGCAGATACCCTATCTAAGATAAACATTGACATAATCAAAACCTACGGGGCAAAAGTAGATGAAAAGAAACTATATAAAATGATCCTTACGATTATCACTGCTATAACATGTATTACTTTACCTATCGCACAACCAGGGGAACTTATTGTTTTCTCCGCAATGGTAGGATTTGTCGGAATGGTAATTTTCTCTTTTCTTATCCTTTATCTTATACATATAAAGCTCAAAAAACTCTTGCCCGAAAAGGTAAAGCCCACTAAATTTTCCCTTGCTCTGATGCTTATAAGCTCCATAGCATATCTTACAATGTTTATTTTGTACCTGATGGCAAGATGACTTTGTGAACTGGCACTCCAAAATTTTTAAACTTAAGAATTAGATGGAGAACCACTGAATACCCAAAAATGATCATCGAAGCTCTATCACTTACAATATTTGTATTAGTAAAGGATATAAAATCTTTTGAATTCGGAGAATTTACACGAATAGCCATAGAAATGCGCGAAAAAATCGATTTTAATTTCTCAGCAGGAGAAAAATACATCAAAATCATCTTTAACAAAGATATAATAACATCAAAAGCAAAAAAACACAAAAACTTTGATATAGAAATTAAAGGAAAAGTTCTAAAAATAAATTTCGGGAAACAAATAAGCTTCGCAAAGTACTTTGTAATACCATTTCCATACAAAATTATTGTTGATGTCAGCTTTGCTCAAATGGAAATTGAAGATATAATCCAGAGCGGAGAGAAAAAACCAGTTATAGTAATCGATCCGGGACATGGCGGGAAGGATCCGGGTGCAGTTTTTGGTAATCTGAGGGAAAAAGACATAACTCTGAAGACTGCAAAATTACTCTACGAATTGATAAAAGAGGATGGGAAATTCGATGTGTTTATGACGAGGGATTCTGATAAATTCTTAGAACTTGAGGAAAGAAGTGCTCTTGCTAATTCTCTGCAATGCGACGTGTTCATCTCAATACATGTCAACTCCGCTCCCTCTTACCACGCACACGGTACAGAAATATTCTACTTTTCAAAAAATTATTCAAAATACGCAATGAAAGTTGCATCCAAAGAAAACGGTATAAAACTAAATGAAGATTTTCCCATAGTGTTTGACATCTCCACAGATTTCAAAGAAGATGAGAGCAAGGAGCTTGCAGATCTGATAGCACGGGAGTTTTGGAACAAAGGTGAAAAAGTAAGAACCAAAGAAGGAGCTCCGCTTTACGTCCTAGCTGGAACATATTGTACTGCAGTTCTTGTTGAAATAGGATTTATAACAAATCTCCTAGACAGAGAAAAATTACAATCCGAAAGTTTCCTAAAAAAAATAGCAATCGCTATATACAATGCAATAAGAAAATACAATTTCAAAAATAGTATATAAGCTATCTCTTCTTCTTCACTTCACTCTTTTTCTCACTTTTATCCTTGAATGTTACCTCAACTCTTATCTCCACAGCAGTATCAAGAAGAACTTTTTTCATAAGTCCAATGACATCAATTGATCTGAGAAACTGTCTGAGCTCTTTGCGCAAAACATCTGTGATGTTCTTAACCAAAATTTTTGAAATGTTCAGCCCTTTTTCGGTCAGAAGTCCTAAAATTGAAATTCCAATCCCGGGAAGGCGAGAAGTTAGGAATTTTTTCAGCTCCTCTGAGACCTCCATCCTCCTTCCTCTTTCCTCAGCCTCCCCGTGATCAACTTTATCTTGATACTTCATCTTATAAAATTTTAACAATTATCTGCTCAAATATCCTTTAATTTACGGAGGTATACCTTAGTCTATAATGCTACTACTCTCTCACTTGCACCATAATATACTAACATAAATCTGGTATTAGATAACCACCTTTCACACTCAAGAACAAATCTGTTTCACCAAGGGGAATTTTTCTCCTTTGACTATTCCAGTACAATTTTTCCCTCTTTCATTATGGATGATATTTCTTGAGGATTCTCTAACAAAAAATTAACTATCCACGGCACACCTTTTACAGCTCTGCTTTTTATATGGCAAAAGTTGGCAGGGAGATTAAGTGACTCATCTGGATCTATACAAAAACAATATGCGTCTGGACGAGTATAATACACAAGGTTCGCAGCCGGATATACCTTCAACGATGTACCAACTACTATGAAAATATCAGCTTTCTGAACTTCGCTGTAGGCAATCTCCATATTCTCCACTGCTTCACCGAATAGCACAACATTATGTCTCAATTGAGATCCACCCTCGCACTTGTCTCCCAATCTTAAATCAATAGTCCTATCATCTGTTATATCTATATCGTAATAATGAGGAGTTGGACACATACACTTATTTTGTGTAATAAGACCATGAAGATGGATAACTTTTGTGCTCCCTGCTCTCTCATGCAGATTATCAATATTTTGTGTGATAACAACGGTATTGTATTTTTTTTCGAGGCTGGCTATAGCATAATGTGCAGCGTTCGGTTTCGCTTCAAGGATCTTTCTGCGACGAATATTGTAAAATTCGAGAACTTTTTCAGTATTCCTTACTAAAGCGTCAATAGTAGCAACCTCCTCTATAGGATACTTAATCCATAGACCATCCACATCTCTAAAGGTAGGAAGTCCGCTCTCCCGCGAAACTCCAGCTCCAGTAAAAACGACAATATATCTTATTCTCATAAGATAATTTTATCAGTCTTTATAAACTTCTAACTCTTCATACTGTAAAAATTTATCTTTCTCCTTACTCTTTTTTATCTCTTTACAATTTCCAAAAAAATTAAAAAGAGTTGCTTATTCTTCAATCATAATTTGAGCGATTGTTTTGAAATCAAAGCCCCTGAGAAGACTGTAAAGTTCATCTCCAACTCTTGTAAATTTCTTTTCATTGTGTTCAACTTTTTTTAGACCATCTATTATATTGGTAGAAGTTGCACTTTCTTGAATGAATTCAGGGTATATTTCATCGTTGAGGATGATGTTCGGTAAAGACACAAACTTTACATTTACAAGTCTTTTGGCTATTTCAAAGGGGAACTTCGGTAATTTGTAAAACACAACCGCTGGCTTTTTAAGCAGTGCAGCTTCTAAGGAAGCAGTTCCAGAGGCGCATATTACAGCATCAGAAATATGCATTACCCACCTTGAAAGATGAGTGGGAAAAATTTTCACATTGCTATTTTGTATTTGTATGGGGAAATCTGTCGGTATTAGAATTACTGAAGGACTAAGCTCTTTTGCTAATTCATTGACAAGTGACTCGTGGCTTCTGATTTCAGATATTCGTGAGCCCGGAAGAATGGCGTATCTTTTACTACCTGCTAATTTTATTCCATCTTCTATCTTCTGTCTTCTCCAATCTCTCATCTCATCTTCTATTATTCTGCACAGAGGATGACCAGTAAAAACCCCTCTTTTTGTCCATATATTTCGTTCAAATGGGAACACAAAAAGAATTTTGTCAGCTATCTTTTCCACAAGTTCCTTTCTATGCGGACGCCATGCCCAGACCGTAGGGGGAATATAAAAAACCACCTTTATTTTTCTGTTAGTTGACTTTATCACTGTCCCAAGAAGGATATTGAAGTCCGGGGAATCTACAAGTATTGCAAGGTCCACTTTTGCATTTGATAGGAAATTAAGGGTTTCAAGAAAAACATTGAAGAATCTGAGCTGAGGAATCCCAATAGTTCCCAAGAAATTGCTATGATCGTTACGGTATATAGGTATAGTTTTTTTGTTTATTCTTATCACTGAGTATATGTATTCTTGGTCAAAGTAGGGAATTATTCTTGATAGGTAAAGCTTTGCGGAGGGTTCAAAAGCTGAAATAAGAATTTTCATTTTTAAGGAAATATATAATTTTAAAAGATGTAATCGGAGAAATTTCAATTTGCCCCCGTAGCTCAATAGGAAGAGCAGGGGACTTCTAATCCCCAGGTTGCGGGTTCGAGTCCCGCCGGGGGTACCACAATGAGTTTCTTTGCACCTGCCCGCATTCTACTTATTACAGAATTCATCATACTGTAAAATCTCATCTTCAGATTTCAAAAGATCTTCCTTGAATATGACTCGAATATAATAGGAAAATATTTCTAAACTTCATTTGTGTAAACTCAAATATTTCTACTTGATTTGAACATTTTTTACTTTATACTACCGCAAAAGACAAAAAGAATAATTTGCCAAAAGATTTATAGTGGCAGATTATATACAATACAATCACTTGTTATAATTTATAAAAGTATTCTTAAATTTGTAAAATAAATAATTACAGGATTTTTATAATGGTTAAATTTTAATTATGATGCAACCTAAAAAACCGCCAAGAAGACTTGGCAAAGAGGAGGAAGAAATAAAGGAAAAAGAAGCCAAAGCTGAAGCTAAGAAGCCAAAAGAAGAACCCCGACAGTTATTGACTCAGGAGGAAGTAGATGCACTCCTTATGGGACTGCGAGGGGGAGAAATCAAAATTAAAGAGCCAACCTCTGAAGAACTGCAAAGAGCTGCCGAAAAATACCCAAGATATGATTTCAAAAAGGTTGGGCGCTTCATCTCTAAAATGAGGCTTCCGGCTCTGGAGGTAATACACAGGAGGTTCTCAACAGATGCTCGGTCTATCCTCTCAGTAGCTCTCCAAAAAATTATGGATATCTCTATGCTTGATACAACAGTTGGAGAATTCGGGAATTTTATAGATAATGTACCTCTCCCAGCTCTTTTTGTTGTTATCACAATGAAACCTATGAGAGGATTTTCCCTGTGGGTTCTCGAAGCCCCGCTTGTACTTGCTATCATCGATATACTACTCGGAGGCCAAGGAAGAGCTATAAAAGCAGAAGGAAGAGAATTTACAAGAATAGAGCAGAGACTCATAAGAAGGGTTCTCTCCACAATATTAAAATCTTATCAGACCGCATGGGAACCAGTAATTAGAATCTATCCTGAAATAGTAAGAGTTGAAAGTCATCCACAATTTGCTACTATAGTACCCGAGTCAGACCTTGTTGTATATACCCGATATGACGTTGATCTGGGAATGATTTCTGGAAAAATGTATGTTGCTATTCCATATTCTACACTTGAGCCTATAAAGTCACAGCTTCAAGCTGGCTATCAACCCACAAGTCTTGAGATCGATAGAAAATGGGTTGAAAGGTTAGTGGAACAGCTGAAAGCCTGTCCGGTTTCTGCCACTGTTGAACTTGGGAGAGTTAAATTAACTCTGGAAGAGCTCCTAAAACTCAAAAAAGGAGATGTACTTGTGCTTAATTCCTCTCCATATGAAGAATCTGCAGTCGTGTATATCCAGAATATACCAAAATTTTGGGGTATCCCAGGAGTATCCGGAGAGAAAAAATCCATCTTTGTAACAAAGCTTATCCCGTCAAGGGATGAAAAGAAACTTGATATCTTAAGAAGGTTACTGGTGTAGGTGAAAAGAAAATTGCTGAGTAAGTGAATTTTGTTGATTTTGCACCTTTCAGATGCGCCTGAAGGTTGGAACTCGTGGAAGTAAGCTCGCCATAAAGCAAGCAGAAATATTCATTAATTCGCTTTCGGAAAAATTGAGCGAGCTCGGAGAGAAGGCAGAATTTGATATAGTCATAGTGAAAACAAAGGGTGATAAAATTCTTGATTCCCCGTTGAGTAAGGTACCAGGTAAGGGCTTTTTTGTCAAAGAGCTTGAGGAAGAACTTATAAATGGTAATATCCATTTTGCGGTCCATTCCCTAAAAGATGTCCCGACCGATATTCCAGAGAAGCTTACGCTCGCAGCCTTTATGAAAAGAGAATCACCACACGATGTTATCATAGGTTTAACACCAGATGATATTCGCGCACTAGGAAAGGAAAGAAAAATAAAAGTAGGTACATCTTCTCTACGCCGCGAAATTCAACTTATTGAAAAATTTGGGAATTTGATAGAAATCATCCCACTACGAGGTAATTTAGATACTCGTATAAATAAGATCAAGCAGGGAGCCTGCGATGCTATTGTTGTCGCTTACTGTGGAGTCAAAAGACTCGGACTCGAAAACCTTATATCATACAACTTCACCACAGAAGAGTTCTTATATCCCCCAGGACAAGGAATAATTTCCATTGAGACAAAAAAAGATTCAGAATACGAGTCCATTGCTAAACTTGTTGATGACAAGGTATCAAGGTTTCTGGGAGAAATTGAAAGAGGAATACTCAAGTATGTTGGAGGCGGCTGTAATATACCTGTCGGCATATGCACCATCTGTGATGATAAGCTATATGTGAGATTCAGAGTCTTTGGTAAGATTGAATACGACAGAACATTTGAGAGATTCTCTTTTGACTCATCACAAATCCTTGAAGATGTGCTAAGAGATTTAACAAGGATAGGTATAGTTTCTTCATAGAACAAGCCTTGCCACTTATGTTTATTCATTCGATTTTATCTTGATTTTTGGAAATCCTCTACCAAGGGTATAACATAGAATGAATGGATTTCATACCTGTTAATTTGAAAATAGGGGAGTTTTTAGTTTTGTCTGCATTGCTTTTATCATTGCTCGGATTCTCGCTTTCGGTTTACTACAACAGACAACTACATATCTATCCTCAAAGATTATGTGACACTACACTGCTGAACAGAATTGAGGGAATCATTTCCTTGGTTCTGTTTTTTGCCTGCCTTACGATGATTATGTCACTTGTCAAGGGGGATTATTACATACGATTTGTGGCAAAACATTCAAATTCACAGGTACCGCTGATTTTTAGGATATCTGCCCTGTGGGGTGGTCAGGAGGGGTCTATACTTTTTTGGAGTTTTCTGATGTCTCTGATAATCTTTGCATCCGGTAAGAAGCCCCCTATTGCGCATCTTATCACATTCTTCACTTTAGGTTTCTTTGTTTTTCTCAGTACCTTTGTATCTAAAGCTTTTGAGTTTATGTATCCATTCCCAACTGAAGGGAGAGAGATGAACCCACTTCTTCAGCATTTTGGTATGGCTCTTCACCCTGTCTTTCTTTATATTGGTCTGACAAGCACCGTTGTACCTTTTGCACTGTACACAGGCAAGATATTAAGTGGGGAGTGGAATTATAATTTCTTTTACAGAAAGTGGGCTTTGTTCAGTTGGAGTTTTCTGACAGGTGGAATAGTAATCGGGGGTTGGTGGGCGTATGCTGAACTTGGCTGGGGTGGATACTGGGCATGGGATCCTGTTGAGAATGCATCTTTTCTACCTTGGCTCACACTTACCGCCTTCCTCCACTCAGCTATGTTCGAAACAAAGTTCAGAACTCTAAAGCTTTTTAACTTCGCTCTTATTTCTCTAACCTATCTTTTGGCAATGATCGGCACATTTCTTGTAAGAAGCGGACTTTTCATTTCTGTCCACTCTTTCGTTCAAAATCCAGAGCTGGGTATAGCTTTTATCGTTTTCATCTTTGCAATCGTTGCATTCGTCATTTATATACCTATTGTGTACAGTGAAAAATTCAAAGCTAATCTCTCAGTGAAATCTCTATTTTCAAGAGAGTTTTTTATTCTCGTCGGAGTTGTCTTGCTTCTTTCGATGTGGGGAACAGTTTTTATAGGAACTATATTCCCTGTCATTTATGAATCATTCACAGGTGAGAAAATATCATTTGGTAAGCCTTTTTTCAATAAACCATTTGCTTTCCTCTCTCTACTTTTGATTTTATCAATGAATATTGGACAGCATATACCCTGGGGAAAAGCTACGCACACTTTGAAATTTTTTTTGATCCCAGGGTTGCTCTGTTCAGCAGTAGGCATTACATCCTTTATTCTTTCCGGTAAAAACCTTGGAATAGCTATATCACTAACCTTAATATCACTAGGTATATTTTCAATAATATCTGAATGGATAAAATATGGAGTAAAAATCGGAAGATTTTTCCCAATTGTGGCACACCTTGGCTTCTTCATTATGGCAATCGGAATCACTTTCTCTCAAATCTCTTACAAGGAGGGAGAGTTTTTTCTCTCAATAGGAGAGGAGATCAAGTTCTCAGGTTACTCTATAAAGCTACGCGAAATAGTCCAAATAAACGGTCCAAATTGGATAAGCATAAGAGCTAATTTTGAAGTAAGA
Organism: uncultured bacterium; assembly: GCA_938036315.1. Lineage (GTDB taxonomy): Bacteria > Calescibacteriota > Calescibacteriia > Calescibacteriales > Calescibacteriaceae > CALHPK01. The sequence goes on from CALHPK010000009.1 coordinate 37,100, forward strand.
GAAGGTAGCAACAGTAATTCTTACTTTCAGGTTCATTCTGAAAAAAGGTTTTACTTCACATGGGAGGAACCAACTACCGAAGCAGGAATAAAGTGGGGATTCCTCAAAGACTTTTACATAGTGTTCGTAAAGTTGGAAAGGGAAACCGGGAAATTATATATTAAGGTGTGGGAGAATCCAGGTGTATCTTTGATATGGATAGGCTCTGCGCTGATGTTTTTTGCTGGTATAGGTAATTTCATAAGGAAGAGAAAATAAGCCCAAGGAGCGGGTTCAGGATGCTACAACCTGGTAAGAATATAACTTGTGGTATAGATCCAGTCGACAATTCTAAGTAAGATTCAGTCGATCAATCCTAAGTTTTCCAGAAATCTTTGAGCATCTAAAGCGGCCATGCAACCAGATCCGGCAGCTGTTATTGCCTGTCTATATTTTGGGTCTTGAACATCTCCGGCAGCGAAGATCCCTTGAACAGAAGTTTCTGTCGATTTGTCTTTGCATATTATATATCCAGCTTCATTCATCTGAACTTTGCCCTTCAGAAAATCTGTGTTAGGCTTGTGACCTATTGCTATAAATACCCCATCTACCCTGAGCTCTTTCTTTTCCCCTGACTCAACATCTTTTGTTATTAATCCTTCTACTCTACCCTTTTGGGCATCGACTATATCTTCGACTACTGAATTCCACACGAAAGATATCTTAGGATTTTTAAATGCTCTCTCTTGCATTATTTTTGATGCCCTGAGCTTGTTTCTTCGGTGGACTATGATAACTTCTGAGGCAAATTTTGTAAGGAACAGAGCTTCCTCTATGGCCGAATCCCCTCCCCCAATGACAGCTACTCTCTTATTTTTGAAAAATGCTCCGTCACAAGTCGCACATGTTGAAACTCCCCTGCCCAAAAGTTTTCTTTCCGATTCAAGTCCCAGAAGTTTTGAACTTGCTCCTGTCGCTATTATTACAGTCCAAGATAAGAATTCCTTCCCTGAATCAGTTTTCACCTTGAAGGGGATCTTCTCCGCTGGTACCCCCACTTCAATGTCTACAACACTTTCGTATATAATTTCTGCTCCGAATTTTTCTGCTTGTTTTTTCATAAGCTCCATAAGATCTGGTCCCATCACTCCGTTGGGGAATCCCGGAAAATTTTCAACCTCTGTTGTGAGCATAAGCTGACCTCCTGGCTGAATCCCCGCTATTATCAATGGTTTGAGAAGAGCCCTTGCAGCATATATTCCAGCAGTGTACCCCGCAGGACCTGAACCTACTATTACTACATTCTTTACCTCATCGTGCATAAAATATACTTAAACTTATAATTATATATGAAGAATTTGAAAAATTCAATAAAATTTAATCCGATAAATCTCATTTTGATTTTCTTCTCAACTGCAATTATGTCTTTTTCTTCTGCCCAAAGTGCTAGTATAATGGTGGTGGAGTTCCAAAATATCCAAGATTTCGACGAAAGAAAATATTTTGATCTTGGATATTACCAAGAAATAAAGGCTTTCAAGCTCGATGGTTATTATGATAACACTTATGGATACGGAAGATATATTTTCTGTATCAATGGAAACTATATGTACACGGATTGTCCATTTGGGATTGTGGATATTGGTCCAGCCGGGTTCTCACATCCTGCAAGAGTAATAGTTCCTATCAATCTTATCTCTCAAGCTATACTCAGATATAACCGAGAGGTTGATTTCTCGATACCAATCTCTTCCGTTCTCGAAATACTCCCAGAGATAAAAACAGTAGTGGATAATCTATATCATAAAGCTATTTTCACCACAAAGATGGTTAGTATCTCCCTATATTATGATTTCCCTGAGAATGAGGTCAAGTTCATTCAGAAAAATAGCTGCTTTGAGAAATTTCCTCATATATTTTTAGCAGATATAAAAACTGAAATATCTTCTTTTTTCGGCAAAGATGTATTCCTGACCGTGAGATTCTCAATCCCTTTGACTATAGATTTTCTAAGTTGGATCCCTGATACAAGATACATAGAAGGTGAAATTCCGATCAAAAGAGGTACATTGTACCCTGTTTTTGGTGTATGTGACACAAACATAAATGTGTACTATGTATCTGAAATCAATTTAAGAGGTAAACCTGGCATATATTCTGAGATTATTGCAAAGAAGCAAACCGAAGAAGAAGTAAGAAATTTTGAGGAGAGGTTCAAAAAAGTCCTTTCATATGTTATCTATAACTACCTTTCTAATTTTGATTTTAGACCTGTAGCTTTTGTCCTCTTTCCAGAACCACTTGCAGATATAAAGAAAATCTACCCTGCTAAGATAACTACTTCAGATGGAATAATCCTGGATGCTATAGCTTGTGAATTCGATAACAAAGGAATCGGTCTTTCCGATAATCCAAGGCTGTACATAGTTGGTTCTCCTAATCTTATTTCTAACTCAGAGTTTATTGAATTGAAAGTTGCAGGAGATGATCAAACCCAACAGATATCTTTCTCTTTGGATGGGGGAGTTTGGAGCGAATGGATAAGAAAAGGAAACGATGAACTATATTCCCTTCAGGTGTCCAACCTTCTTACTGGACCTCACCAATTAAGAATTATAGGAAGAAATATATTTGGAAATGTAAATGAATCCCCATATAAATTGGACTTTTACATTGATAGAACACCACCAAACGTAAAATTTGATGTACCTCAGTTTTCAAACAAATTGAAGATAGATCTTGAAGGGGAAGATGATTCAGGTTTAGAAATTTTTGCTGATATTGTTGTACGTGATGAGAAAGGTAAAGTAGTATTCAAGACACAAAAAAGATTTCTACATCAGGCTCAAATTCTTGAGGAGAATATAAATGAGGGGAGATTTGAAGTTGTCTTAAGATTTTCAGATCTTGCTGGAAATACTTCGGAATTTTTCAAAAGGTGGATGGTTATAGATAAAACACCTCCTCAAATTGTTCCGGTTCAGCTTCCTGAACGAAAGATGAAAAAGACCGATGTGAAGATAGTTATCAAAATGAAGGATAATTTCTTTTCTTCAGGAATAGTAGATTACTATATAGCGGAAGCTCTGTCAGAAGGTAGGATGATCTGCTTTTCACAATTCGGTGAAAACCACTCAAAGATGATAAATGAGCCCTATGGAGAGATAGATATAAGAAGTCTTGAACCGAATAAATGGTATCATATGTGCTTCAGGGGACGAGATTTAGCAGGTAACGTTAGTCCGATTTTTGAGACTGATTTTTTTATTGATACTACCCCTCCAAAGGTGACTGTTGTTTCATTTCCACCGAGAATAACATCTGAAAGAAATGTTCTAATTTCCTTTGAGGTTTCTGACAATATATCTTCTCCTGATAAAATTGGGATTTTTTGGGAATTGAACCCGTTAGCTGGTGAGCGGAGATCTTTTTTCAAGGGGAACCTTGTAAATGTGATGGTCTCTGGTCTGCCGGATGGATTGTATAGGTTTTCAGTTTACGCAGTAGACGAAGCTGGGAATATGAGTAGAGCTGAAGAAGTTGAATTTGTGGTCAGTACTGTTTTGAAAAAGTTGGGAATTGGGGGGGGAAAGCTTCTTTCTTGCCAATCTTCAAGTTTTATCTCTCAGATCAACATCATATTATTAATTGCTGTTGTCTTTCTCTTCTATCTGATAAAGGCAAAGGGTAAGTCGAGGAATATATAAGAGGAATATATAAAAGGAAAATCTCTCATTTTTACACTTTTTTGCAAAAATGCATTATACTATTATATACGGGGTATGTATAAAATAAATGAATGTAGTTATGGTATCAAAAGGGACAATCAATCGGGAGCTAATACAGAGAATAAAGGAGGCAATACCCCCTCTACCACATATTATCAAGAATATCGTTAATTTCACCTATTATGAAGAAGTATCGGTAGATAAGCTGGCAGAAGAGATAACAAAGGAACCAGAGCTAGCGGGTGAGATCTTGAAGTTCATAAATTCTAATGTATTTTCACTGGTTAGAGTTAATTCGCTTCAACATGCCATAGTTGTTCTTGGAACTTACAATATCGCCAGGATATCTATTGCGTTTTGGGTGAAAAAGTTGATGGGAGAAAAGATTCTAGAGGGTTATCTTCAGAGGAAAAATGAACTTGCAATCCAATCATTTGTGGGAGCTTATGCCACAAAAAGGTTATGCAGTCTGATAGCTCCAGCTCTGGAATATACCGCTTTTACAGCTTCAGCTTTAAGAAACGTAGGGAAGATGATTTCCGATTCTTATGTGTTCCTGACCAGAAAAGATATAGTGTCAGAAATGTTTAAGGGAAAATCGCTTGTAGAAGCTGAAGAAAGCATATTCGGAATCTCATTCCCAGAGATAAACTATATTGTTGCTGAATCTTGGGGGCTAGGGGATGAGCTCAGAATTCCCATAAGGTACTTCAAAAGACCTGAAACGCTCCCTCCAGATGTTTCTGCCGATATCAAACTTATAACCTACGCCGTACATCTTGGGGACATTGTAGCGCAGATGTCAGGAATAGGAGCAAGCTTTGACAACATTATAGATAGATTTTCAAGAAACACTTTCATCGTCCTCAAGATAGATGAAACAACAATCGAAAATCTACTAGCAGAACTTTGCGCAAGAGCAGATCTAATACTTAGTGAGTTTTTCGGAGCTGAATTGAAAGAGATTGGAAAGTAAAATACATTAGTGAAGATATCTAGGATATCATACTTTAAGACTCTAAGCTCCTCTTGAGATAAGAAAACTTTAATCTAAGATCTGATAGAGAAACTCTTCAATACAATTTTGAACAAGAGAAATTTCTATCAGTAAAGAATAAATATATTCTAAAGCGTATATATACACCGCAAGGGCTTAGAAGAAATGAATTTTTATCTTATGTAAGTTTACGTATGATAATTACATAATATGCTGTGCCTTGGAACTCTTTCAGGAACTTCTATGAACGCCAAAGAATTTATTTTGTGCGAAATAAAAGGAGAAAAAATTATACCGCTTGATTACCTATCTGAAAAATTTGACGAAGCAGATAAGTTGAGAGAAATTGTGCTCAGGGTATCAGCTATTGATCTTGAAACAATAGCACTTCTTCACGATATTGTTGGAATGTCATTTGCCAGATCGCTCAAAAAATTTTTGAAGAGAGTCGGCAATAAACCAAAAGTTATAGGATTCCACGGACAAACTATATTTCATAAAGAGATAAAAACACCCAATGAGAAGATGACAGGAGTAAAAGCTATAACTTTGCAGATAGGAGAAGTATCTTTTTTATCAGCGGTCGCTAAAGTACCGGTTATTTATGACTTTAGAAAGAGTGATATATCTGCAGGTGGAAGGGGAGCTCCACTTTCCCCCCTTATTCACTACGTACTTTTCAAAAATGTATCTAAAAAAACCTGTGTTTTGAATCTCGGAGGTATAGCAAATATATCTCTGCTAGATAGCGATTTCAGAAAAGTGAGAGGAGAAGATGTCGGTCCAGCTAATGCCATTTTAGATTTTGTGTCAAGGAAAAAGCTCGGAGCGGATTACGATAAAGATGGATTTTTTGCAAGTCAAGGCAAAGTAATTTCGGGCATATCCCAAGAAATGTTTAATTTTTTCAAGGAAACAAAAAGTAAGACATTAGGCATCGAGGTCGAAAAAGCTAAATCGATGATCGAAAAATATCTGGATCATTACAGAGCAGAAGATATATTAAGGACCCTATTGGAAGTTTCCGTAAGTCTTATATCTGAGAGGATAAAGAAAGCTAAGGCGGACGTAGTTATAATTTGTGGCGGAGGAGCAAGAAACAAATTTATGTTGAAAAGATTGAGCGAAGAAATAAAGTGTCCCCTTTACACATCCGAAGAATTCGGAATAGCTCCAGAATATATCGAACCGATTCTTTTCGCTTACCTTGCTTATCTCAGAATAAACGGCAAAAAAATAGATATGAGGAATATAACTGGTTCAAGTTTCCCATACCTTCCTGGGAAAATATGTGAGATTTGATTTTTATCTGATCTTTTAGCTCAGTCTCAATTTATCTTTTTGATTCAATCGATGACTATCTTCTGATTTAATTGATCACTCAGGTAAATCGTCGATTTTAGGATTTTACATTGTCACTCAAAAGGATTCCTAAAATTAAAGGGTTGATGATAAAAATATTTATAGGTGAGAATTCCGGGTTCTGTTTCGGCGTAAAAAGAGCAATAGATAAAGCAGAAGAAATTGCTAAACATAGCAAAGTCGCAACGCTGGGATATGTAATTCATAATCCTCAGGCAATTGAAAGACTGAAAAGAAAAGGAGTTCAAATTATAGAAGATCCAAATAATTTCCGTTCTACCGATTTGAATGGGACAGAGCTTGTTATAAGAACTCATGGAGTTAGGAAAGAGATGTATGAACAATTGAAAAGGAGTGGGCTGAAATTTTTTGATGCAACCTGCCCATTTGTTATAAGATCGCAGAGAATTGTTGAGAAATTCTCCAGTTTAGGATACAGTGTCGTGATTTTCGGAGATCCAAATCATCCTGAAGTTGTTGGCGTTGTTTCATTTTCAAAAAGTAAAAATATATTTGTCGTACGTAAACCAGAGGAAGTCGATAATATTCCATTTACGAGAAAAGTTATAGTTGTCTCCCAGACAACACAGAAATTAGATGATTTTACTGAGGTTGTCAAGAAAGTTCTTCAGAAGGCTTTTGAAGTTAGAGTTTTCAACACAGTCTGTGAAGTTACCGTTGAGGCACAAAGGGAGGCAAAAGAAATCGCCGAGCTCTCAGACGTGGTTATGGTTGTCGGAGGAAAAATGAGTTCAAATACAGATAAACTTTATAAGGTCTGCAAAGATTTAGTTAAATCCTATAAAATTGAAACAGCTGATGAAATTCAACAAGAGTGGATCCAGAAAGCAGAGAAAATAGGAATAGTTGCAGGAACTTCAACCCCTGATTTCATTATAAAAGATGTAATCAGAAAGATAGAGGAAATAAAAAGAGATTCTGCTGAGATTATAAGAATCGGTAGGAAGAACAGATTTTCAGCCGAACACTTCGAGTGGGAGTAATAAATAATTCTGTCTGGAAGTAATAGCTTATCTTGGTTCGCTATTTAAGATTGAATTTTCATCATTTTGTGATTGAATGTTTATGGTTCTTGATCTCCCAATTTTTGCACTACACTTACTGAAATGGATAATTAATTTCCAAAGTTAAATAGAAACCTTAAAATTTGTCCAGTTTCATAAATTTATTTACTTTTTAATTAATTTTGATAAAAAATAAAAGGAGGTATAGGTTATGAGAAGATTAGGAACATTAATTGGGATTATGTTTTTGCTTTTCATCGGTCTGCCAGGTTACGTTCTTCATTCTTCTCCTCTTTTTGTCATATCACAATCGCAAGCACAAGAAGGGGTTGAGGAAAAGGTAATAAAGGTTGATGGTATGACCTGTAGAAAATGTGAAAAAGCTGTAGAGAAAGAGGTAAAGAAGGTATCTGGTGTTATAGAGGTCAAAGCAGATCACAAATCTGGAACTTGCAAAGTCAAAGTCAAAGCTGGAACAAACTTAGAGGATATCAAAAAAGCTATAGAAAAAGCTGGATACAAGCCAGTGGGAGAGAGTTGATAGTTGCTCAGCATATAAGGGGGAGGACTTTTCCTATAGAGTCTTCCCCCTCTCTTTTATGTAGAAAAACATCTCAATTGTTTTTATAATTATATCTATGAACCTTATAAATTATAAGATAAATTATAATTATAAGGAAATACACAGGATAGGAATCATTTCGGTTTTTTCCTTTTTCCTACTTATAAATAAGTTATGGGCAGAACCATTTGACTTTTACTGCGCTGGTTCTCACTCACGTATTATGGGGTGTGCAGGAGTAGGGGGTACTTCGGGATACGAAGCAACTTATCTCAATCCGTCTCTCATCCCTGCGAAGAAAAATCTTGGAGTCGGGTACCTTTTCTCATCCCAAAAGGTTGATGTAAAACTTGATGGACAAAAGATTGATAAGCTAGGGAATCCACTGCAAAATGTTTCACAGTTGAATGTGGGATTAGCTATCCCCCTATCTAGTCTTCCTCTATTTGAAGAGAATGAAGTTTCCAGGAATATATCTGTTGGACTCGCAGGGTTACTGCCAACAGGCAAACAGCTCATAAGAATAGGGACTATAGATACAAAAACTCCATCAACACTGCTTTATGGTAACAGAAATACTCGGTTTTCTATATATTCTGGATTAGGCGGAAGAGTTCCGATCGATAGATTCAAATTTTACTTGGGTGCAGGTGTTCTTACACTCGCAAATCTACCTATAATCATTGAGGCTAATTTATCTCCCGATAAAGACCTTGTCATTATTGATGGTGCGTTGGAACCAACTATAGGATTTATAGGGGGACTAGCTTTTGAATTTTCCGATGAGAATTTTTATGGAAGGGTGGGAGGAGTCTACAGAAGCTCCACTAAAATAGAGATTCCAACAAAGGTTATAGTCTATATGGTTGGAGAGCAGGTTTTATCTCTTTCTGCTAGTTTGTTCGATGCTTTTGTCCCATCCTATTTTGGAGGTGGAGTTGCTGGTGGCTATAAATTCGGGAAAATGGGTGTAAATTTGGCCTTCGACTTTCTAAAGTATAGGTTCTCTGAATTCAAGTTTCAAATTTTGGAAGTTTTAGAAGCCCACCCTGAATCGGTTGGAAATATCCTAAGTGAGGTAACCAGTAAGAAAATCCCAGATCTTCAAGATGTTAATGTCATAAGAGGAGGTATTAATCTTGATATAGGCGATATTGTTGAAAAAATCGACCTGATTTTGGGAGCTGGCATTTCTCTTTTCCCAAGTCCTCTGTTATCTCAGAATGATGTTCTGACAGTAGATAGTGATAGAACTGTGCTAACTGGAGGTATCGGAGCAAGATTTCCTTCTCCTGCATTCATTAGGGGTAAGGTGGAATTTATAATTTCGGGTGGGATCCAAAAGCTTTCCAGCAAGAAGTTTGAGTCACCCAAAGGAAATAAATCATCAATCGAAGGTACTCTGCCTATGGTTTCGGCAGTTCTTAACGTTCTGTATTAATTTTATTCATTGGTTGCAGGCAGATAGTCAATCGCTAGAGTGGGTGTCCAAATCTCTATGGATGCACAAGAGTTCCTATTTTTTCGCCAGATAGTATTTTTTTGAGGTTCCCGCGCTGATATATATTAAACACTATTATAGGAATTTTTCTTTCCATACAAAGTGTAACAGAAGTAGCATCCATTATTTTCAGATTTAGCCTTAGGAATTCGGAATATGTCAATTCATCAAATTTCACAGCTTCTTTATTTGTCAGGGGATCTGAGTCATATACACCATCTACCTTTGTTGCTTTTAGGATTGCATCTGCTTTAATTTCTGATGCTCGTAGGGTTGCTGCGGTGTCAGTAGAAAAGTAGGGATTCCCTGTCCCCCCAGCAAAGATTACGATTCTTCCTTTTTCAAGGTGGCGTATGGCTCTTCTTCTTATATATGGTTCACACAAAGATGGCGTATTTATAGCACTCATAACTCTACATGGATAACCTTTTTTCTCTATAACTTCCTGAAGAAAGAGGGCATTTATTATTGTTGCGAGCATTCCCATGTAATCTGCAGTTGCTCTGTCTATGCCTGTCCTTTCCGCTGTAATTCCTCTTATTATGTTCCCACCTCCAACAACAACCGCTATTTCCGCACCTATATTATAGCTTTCGATTATTTCATCTGATATGTTGAAAAAGACTTGAGGGTCTAGTCCAAATTTCTTCTCTCCTCCAAATATTTCACCTGATAACTTTATTAGAACCCTTTTGTATACGATATTTAGATTGCCCCCTTCACTTTGTTCTAAATTTTTACTTTGCTCCTGCTTCTCGCTACTCACCCCTTTTGAATTATAATCCGATATTTTATCTTTTGCAATTTTCTGAGCTTTTGTCCAGGAGATCGGAATTTCTGAATTTAACTAGATGATATTTGCTATACTACGATGTAAGGAGCTCTTCTCTGATTAATTCTGTGAAAAGAACACAAGATATGAACTACTACTGAGCTACTACATATTAATATATTTCCTAACGAAAATAAAAATTTTGCATTTTTAGTATCTTAATTCTTCACATCTAAATAACAATTAATCTCCCGATTAGATGGGGGATAAAAGGAGGTAACAAAGATGAAAAAACTTGTATTGGTAATACCGTTGGTAATATCTTTAGCCGGATGCATAATTAACCCGCTTATTGGTGGCTTATACACTGGGGTCCAATACCATTTTGGAGATCATCCCCAAGAAAAAGGGGAAAAGAGAGGAGAAAGTTGTGTAAGTAATATATTAGGGTTGATAGCTACGGGAGATGCTTCTGTTAGAGAAGCAATGAATAAAGCTCAAATAACTAAAGCAAAATCAATAGATTACAAGATGACCAATATATTGGGACTGTATGGTGAGTTTTGCATTATAGTCACCGGTGATTAATAATCTTATAGTACTTTGGAGCTCTGGTAAAGGCCAGAGCTCCGATTCTACTAAATTTTAGTATCCTGAAGGTTGGGTTCAACCTCACTGCTATTTGCAAAAAACTCATAAAATGCCTACAAATATGGATTTGACTCAGATCTACCAATTTCGAATCTATGCAAAATCTTGGTACATTCCATCTTGAGCAGAAAAAAATTTTTCATCCTGACTGAATAGGTGAGCATCCTCCGGTACATCAGATCATCATTTGAACTTTGGAATCATGAAGAAAATATAAGAGATAGCACCTAAGTATGTGAACACTAATCATAAGGACTTTTATAGGATATCTGCTTCAAAGGTTGTAAGATCACATTGTAAGATCACATTGAAAGTAATTATAAGAGATATTATTCTTATGCTTATGAAATATATTTGAAAAAACAGTGGTCGTATATAGTAAAATAGCAGATAAAGAGTTATTATCAAAAAAGTTTGCTTTTACTAAAAAATTGTGGAACAGCTAAAAATAAGATTTGCTATGAAGATCTTTGTCACAGGAGTAGCTGGCTATATAGGTACAAGCTTTGTAAAGGAAGCCAAGGCCAAGTTAGGAAGGAATGCAGAAATAGTCGGTATAGATGTTAAGGATCTACCTCAAGATCTTGACATTCAGTTCAGCAAAGTAGATATTCTCAACTATGACGAGGTGGAGAAACTCAGCAAAGGTTCTGATGTTGTAGTGCACATGGCCTTTGTTCTAAATCCCCCTAAAGATAGGGAGCATGCACGCAGGGTTAATATTGATGGGACAAGAAACATTCTCCGAGCAGCGCAGAAAAATAATGTGAAAAAAGTTATTGTTTTAACTTCTGCCTCGACATATGGGGCACATCCGGACAATCCTTTGTTTATGAGAGAAGATCATCCACTGCGGGGGGATTTGAATTTTGGTTTCTGGTACCCTGAAGATAAAGCTGTACAGGACAGAATAACTCAGATATTTATGAAAGAAAATCCTGAAATATCCACTTATATAGTTAGACCAGTAATAGTCTTTGGCGAGGGTGTAAACAACTTTATATCACAGGGCTTTTTCAATCCTCCCGTTGTAGGAATCTTCAATAAAAATATACCTTTCCAATATATACACGAAAGTGATGTTTCAAGAGGAATTCTACTTATGATTGAGAGGGATTTGTCAGGACCGTTTAACCTTTCAGGATCTGGAGTTGTAACAATGAAGCGATCTGCTGAGATTATGAGAAAACCTGCTATTTATATCCCGCCATTTTTACACAGACCTATGTACGAATTTATGGTCAGAGCAAAGATTATTGATCCTCTTCTCCCATTTGCCGCTATAGACTTTTTTAAGTATCCCTGGACTCTTAATACACAGAGAGCTGAAGAGGAGCTCGGATTCAAACCCGAATTAAGTTCTGAAGATGCCTTCACAAGAGCATGGCTCTGTTACAAACACAAAACAAAGAGATTAAATACATCAAGAATCACAAAATAGCTCAAAATTTTGAAATTTTAGACACTAATATTAATATTCCGTAAACTTTGTCAAAGTCTCCAATATTAAAAATCCACAAAGAGAATTTCTTTGTACAATCTTGAATAAGATAAATTTTGTCCACAATGAGCAAAATGCATGTTTATAGAATCTATTTTAAGAAGGAGAAAAAATAAGTTCAGAAGCTGTGAAGAATTTTATGGAATTTGGAAGTTTTAGCTAAGATGGATACTACTATGGATATCACTGAAGAGCTGAATTATTCAATAAAAGCTGAGATGCTCGAAAGAAAAAGATACATAATCTTTGAAGAAAATAAAATAGTCTAAATGATGTAAAAAATTAAAAATAAAGATGGAGTTAAGTTTTTAGTAAAAAAAGAAATAAGAGATTTTTCAGTAGTATACACAAAAGGAAATAAATTATTTAGAAAGAATAAATTTGAATGAACAAGCTATTGTAGTAAAGTAAATATATAGGTATGAAGAGTTAAGGAAGCAGAATGCAAATATAAAAGAGAATAAAAAGGGTTGAAAAAATGATAAACAAAGTTATTTTATTAGGGAATTTGGGAGGAGATCCTCAGGTGAAGTTTTCTCAGAATGGTACGATGGTGGCTATTATGAAGCTTGCTACTACGGAATATGTGAAAAAGAATGGAAATCTCAGCCCTATTACAGAATGGCATACTGTATATGCTTATGGAAAGTTGGCAGAGTTTTGTAGTGAGCTCAGAAAAGGAGATAAAATCTTTGTTGAAGGGAAATTAAGAAAAGTATCATTTGAGTCAGACAATAAAATTTTCAGAATTTCGAATATTATAGCAAAATCGGTAAAGCTTGTATCTCGTAGAATTTCTTCTAACAGTATAACTATACCTGTTAATGAAGAGGTGGTAGATCCTTTAAATCCAAACGAGAGCGGTTCCCTTTTGAATGGAAATTTATCGCCTAAAGATGAGTTTGCTACCGATACTGTTGAGATTTTCTCAGAAGAGGATACACCCTTATCTGATGATTCAGATCTATTTTGATATCTACCTTACAAATATGGTATCATTTTGCTATTTTCCATAATCTTTCAAATTCATTATTGAATTTCTTGATGATGTCAGGTGCTTCGTAAATGAAAACGCAGTTTTCATCATTCATTTCCTCCGCAGATGCTGTGAAATTGTAGGAACCGGTGATTACAAATTTATCATCGATTATCATAAATTTGTGATGCATCTTAGGGATGATAAATCTCTTTTTAGTATCAGAGTAATCGGCTATTTTTACTCTCACACCGTTTTTTATGAGAAAGCTGTGCTTTGAGAATTTGCTTTGGGCTTGCTCTCCATCTGTTATAACTCTTATATCTACACTATGACTTTTCCTGATAAGTGCTTCACTTATTTCTCTTGATGTGAATGAATATACAGCTACTTTTATTGACTTTTCAGCAGATTCAATCGCATTTATTATTTTATCTTTGCAACCATCTGTTGCTGAGAAAAAAACCTCCACCCTTACTAGAATGAGAAAAGATGCAAAAATTGTAGTAAGCATAGCACCAAGAAAGTATTATGAATTTATCTTTAAGATAAAAAGCACAGGAAAATTTTCTGATTAAAGAATTATTATATTTTCTAATGTGAAAGTTGCCATTATTTGTAATACTAATGCAGCAAAAGTTAAGAAGGGCATTTCAGAAAGGGTAAAAGCAATCCTCAAGCACCATGCCATAGTTGTGGCTGAAACCTCAAATTCAGAAGAACTTGAAGGCATCGTGTCGCGCTACATAGATGAAGCAGATGTTTGGTGCTTCATCGGAGGTGATGGAACTTTAAATAGAGGACTTAATATCCTGTGGCAGAAAACCGGTATGAAAGACGAGATACCCATTCCAGTCCTACATGGGAAGGCCGGAAGTCTTAACGCAATACCAATGAAAGTCCCACTAAAAGGAGATCTAGACGATATCCTCATCAGGTTTTATGACCTGATCTCCCAGCTTGGAAACTCCGGCAGAATCCCCAGAGATAACATAAGGAAATTCGGAACTATAAGAATCGATCCTGATAAACCCAATCATTCTATGCTCTGCTTTACCTTCTTCTTGGGGGTTCCCTTTCTCATATCGAAAGAGGTTATACAGCAAAAACTTGATTCTCACAGATCAATTATGCAGTTTGTATACTCAACTATAGCAAAGTTTGTTGTAGGAAGGGACTCTCACAAATTCATAAGGAAGATAAAAGCGGAAATAGAGATTGAGGGGAAGAAATATCTATATCAGCAACATTACGTTATTGTCGGTTCTGTCTTCAGAGAGCCAGCTTTGTTTTTCAGACCATTTTTAGAACCCGAAAAATACAAAAACGGCTTCTACTTTTTGGTATATTCTGGAGATGCATGGACAGCTCTCAGGAATTTCAGAATTTACGCCAGAGGTATAAAAACTCCACCACACTCTTTTAGCGATATAGCATCTGAAGTGAAAATTAGTGCTACGAGTGGAATGAATTTTGATGGAGAGCTGATAGATTCGTCACACCTGAAATTCAGAGCTACTGTAGGACCTACCGTGAATCTCATAAGAGTTTAATCTGATATTATGTTTTTAATTTTGTAAGTTCTCCCAGAGCCAGGTCTATTGCGTTTGCAACCTCCGCAGCTAATGACAATTTAAAATTCCCTTTTTGTCCTGCAACCATTTCCCCTGCTATCCCGTGAACAAAAACTCCAAGTACAGCTGCTTCAGATAGAGAATAGCCTTGTGCCAAAAACCCTCCTATCACTCCTGATAAAACATCTCCCGTACCTCCTGTGGCAAGCTCTACTCCTCCCGACATGTTTATGAAAAAATTTTCTCCATCTGATATTATCGTTCTGAAACCTTTGAGAACAGCTATTCCTGAAGGAGAAATTTTATCGGCAAGCTCCTTGACATTCAGGATCCTATCTTTCTGGATCTCTCCGACGCTTTTTTTGAGTAACCTTGCTGCTTCCCCGGGATGGGGAGTAATTATTGCTTTTAGTCCTCTTATAGATTCAAGCCCGATATCAGCGAGTATATTTAGGGCATCTGCATCAAAAACTGCGGGTATCTGAAGCTTTTTCAATTTCTCTATGATGTGAATCAATAAATTTTTGACATCGCTTTCCTGCCAGATTCCCGGACCCACAACAACTGCTGATTTATTTTCTACAAACTCGTCGAAGAGTTCTTTTGCTTCTTCAGAGAAACTTCTCCCCTTTGCTGGGGCCGGTATCACCATATACTCTGCAGCACCCTGCGCCACTGGAGTGTAAACACATTCAGGAACCATCAGGGTTACAAGTCCAGCTCCAGTTCTTAACGCTCCTTTCCCTACAAGAATTGCCGCACCAGCTCTTCCCAAACCCCCAGCAACACATAGGAGATGTCCAAAGCTTCCTTTATGCTGTGTTGATAACCTTTCTTTTACAATGTATGACGCTACACGCTTTGACAGAAGAATGAACTTTGATTTCTCCCATATATGCCGAGGAATTCCTATATCACATATTATAATCTCTCCTGTATAGTGTATAGACTCTCCTATGAACAGACCAATTTTCGCTGGCGCGAATGTAACAGTTTTATCAGCTCTAATCGCAACAGGACGTGGAATCCCTGTATCCGAATCAAGTCCAGATGGTATATCAACAGCTACTATGTAAGTATCTTTATTCTCTTGCCGCGTTGCATTTACAAGTTCTATCACGTCTAAGAAATATTTGTTTTCAATATTTCGTGATATCCCAGTACCGAATATTGAGTCAATTATTACACATTTTTGAGGTATAAGGGTTCTCAGATCTTGTGGGGTTTCTATTTTGAATATTGGTATACCTAATTTTTTGACAATCTTATAGTTAATTTCTGGATCTCTCCCAAGTTTTTTTTCATCAAAAAGTGATGCTATTTTTACTCTATATCCTGCGTTAAAGATATGCTTTGATGCACAGAGACCATCTCCGCCGTTGTTTCCTGATCCAGCTATAACTATAACATCCTTTAAATTTTTCTTTTTCAGAACCTTTATCGTCTCCTCTGCTACTGACTTCCCTGCATTTTCCATAAGTAGTATTGTGGGTATGCAGAAGTTCTCCTCCGCTTCTGTATCTGCTTTGCGAGCTTCCGCTTTTGACACAACCTTTACTTCCTTTATATCCTCTAAATTCACCCCCTCTATTATCTCTTGCAAGCTCATATTTTTAATTTTCTAAACTTTTTCACCATTGATCTATGAATACATTATTTTACAATTTATGAAAATTTTCGCAAAAAATTTCGGATGCAAAACCAATTTTTTTGATCTATACTCCATCTTGGGAAGAATCAAAGAAGTAGTAGGAGAATTTTCCATTGTTGATAGTATTGAAGAAGCTGATCTGGTTATTCTTAACTCCTGTTCAGTGACGGTGGATGCTGAAAGAGAAGTTGCAAAGTGGAACAGACGGGCAAAATCATTTGGGAAAAAAGTCGTACTTTCAGGCTGTATCCCAAATCTTCATCGGGTCAAGGCAGATTTAGTTTTAGGTGCAGGTAATTATTCTATTTACAATATTAGGAAACTACTGAAAACTGAAGAGGGTCTCCTTCAAAAGCCTGAAAGATTCTTCAGAACTGAATATAGCATAAACGATGACCTTGATTATTTTATGAAAATTTCTGATAGATATAGTAGGACAAGGGTCTATCTCAAAATTCAGGAGGGGTGTTCGAGGTTTTGCTCCTTCTGTTCGATCCCCCTATCTCGTGGAGCTCCAAGATATGCAGATTACAACAAAGTAATAGAGAAGATATACGAACTTGGAGAGATGGGGGTCAGAGAAGTCGTTCTGGTTGGTACTCACATTTCGCTGTATGGTGAGGACGGAAAGCACCACAGGAAGGATCAAAAAGAGACTGGATTAGGGAAACTTGCAAAGCTTATCGCATCGCATTTTTCTTCATCGAATATAAAAATAAGGTTTGCTTCTTTATCTCCGGGAGAAATAGGAGATGACTTTATTTCAGCTCTTGAGTCTGCAAAGAAGATTTTCTGCTCGCACTTCCATATTCCCGTTCAATCAGGCTCAAATAGAGTTCTTAAAGCTATGAGGAGGTGGCACACATTTGAAGACTTCGTATACGATGCAGAGAAACTTCTTAAAATTTTCCCAGATGCATGCATCGGG
Organism: uncultured bacterium; assembly: GCA_938036315.1. Lineage (GTDB taxonomy): Bacteria > Calescibacteriota > Calescibacteriia > Calescibacteriales > Calescibacteriaceae > CALHPK01. The sequence continues at coordinate 54,307 of CALHPK010000009.1, forward strand.
ACAGATATTATAGTTGGATTTCCAGTCGAAACAGATGAAGATTTTGAAGAGACGTACAAAAATATAAAGCAAATGCCTCTGGGGCATATTCATGTTTTCCCATATTCAAAAAGACCACGAACTCCGGCAAGTCTATTGAAACCTTTACCAGAAAAAGTTGTGAAGGAAAGAGAAGAAAAGATGCTCTCCCTTTCTCAGGAAAAAAGGATGAACTTTATTCAACAGTTTCTTGGAAAGCAGAGAGAAATCATCGTAGAAAATATATCTGATGATAAGATTTTTGGGACTACTGATAACTACTTAAATGTGATTGTGGAGTTAAGTTGGCAAGATAACCAAAGATCGGTTCACATAAAGGAGGGAGACTTAAAGTCGGTTCTTATAGATTCTGTTACCAAAGTTGGCAGCAGAATTTTTGCAGTCGGAAGATTAACTGATAGAGTATTCAATCCTTCCTAAATGAGGAAGAGCCCATGGATGAGAGAGAGTCCACGTCCTTAAAGCTTTATACTCATCTGAAACTCCAAAAGAAATATTTCAAAATAAGACATATAATGATGGGAAAATAGAAGAAGTGCCGAGATGAATTTGCAATATAATTATTTTCTGATTTTTATGAAAATTTCTACTTTGTAAAAATCAGACTCAAATAAATGATGTGATATGGAATTAATTTAGCTGACTATCTAAAGCATGAGCTCTGAAGAGATAAAATTTTCAATGGATATAATTGGAGAAGATGGAGAATGGATTGAAGAAGAGTTCTGTACCAAAGATGTCGAAAAATTCTTAGATGCAATAGGAGAAGATAAAGAGCTCCTCAAACAATTCCTTAACACAAGAGTTCTACCCCCAACATTCCTAACAATCTTCAGAAAAGGAAGACCAGATCCAAATATCCAAGGTTTCAAAACTTTTTTGCACGCAGAACAAGAATACGAAATATTTTCTACACCAAAATCAAATAAGGTAAGGTATAGAACCCGTATCGAAAACATATACAAAAAACAAAGCAAAAAAACAGGAAAAGATATGATCTTTGTCGTCTTTGAAACCGAATTCTTCTCGGAAGGCGAAATCTTCGCAAAGGGAAAATCCACACTCGTATTTCTGTAAGTCTATATATAAATTAACAGAAAAATTTTACTGTATTATCCAGCGACACTAATTTTTACTGTGAGGCTGAGACCCCTGACGGCTCAGACCTTAAATATGAGAACTGCTACAGATATAGTAAAACTCAAAGGACAGAAAAAGATAATAGCCCTGACATCGTACACTTACCTCTTTGCAAAAATAGTAGATGAATTAAGTGTTGTCGATATAATCCTTGTGGGAGATTCAATGTCACAGGTCCTGTTCGGAGAGAGAACTACAGCAACTATACCCCTTGACATTATGATATGGTGTGCAAAAAGTGTCAGAAAAGCTGTCAAAAACGCTATGCTCGTGTTCGATATGCCATTCGGAACCTTCTACTCAAAAGAAGTTGCACTCCAAAATGTAATAAAGGTCGTAAAAGAAACAGATGTAGATGCAGTAAAAATAGAAGGAGGCAGTGAAAAGGAAGAAATAATATCAGAAATCGTCGAGCTTGGGGTCCCGGTTATGGGGCACATAGGGCTACTACCTCAAAAGGTAAGAATCTCAGGATACAAGAAACAAGGAAAAACTGAGGATTCAGCTAAAAAAATACTCGAAGACGCAAGAGCAGTAGAACAAGCAGGAGCTTTCACGGTTGTTCTGGAAGCCGTAGAAGAAAACCTAAGCGAAAGGATAACAAAAGAGCTCAAAATCCCAACAATAGGCATCGCCTCAGGAGATAAGTGTGACGGCAAAATCGCAGTCCTTGAAGATATAGTCGGGCTTACTCAACCACCACCTAAACACATCAAACCTTACGATAATCTCGCTCAGAAAATCAAAGAAATAGTTATAAACTACGCAAAAGAAAACGGAGGAGGATAAGAAGAATAAAAACTATAAAAGAAAGGTTATGAAAGTTATAAGAAATATAAAAAAAATGCAGAGCGAAGCAGAAAATCTCAGACTAAAAAAGAAAAAAATCGGATTTGTCCCAACTATGGGATATCTACATAACGGGCACATAAGGCTAATCAAGGAAGCAAGAAAAATCTCCGATGTCGTAGTAGTTAGCATATTTGTCAACCCAAAGCAGTTTGGCCCCACAGAAGACTACGAGAGGTATCCCCGCAATGAAAAGAGAGATCTATGGATCTGCAAAACAGAAAATGTAGACTACGTTTTTATCCCGTCCGTGAAAGATATGTATCCGGTAGGATTCCAAACATATGTAGAAGTTGAAGAACTGGAAAAAACTATGTGCGGAGTTTCAAGACCTGGACACTTCAGAGGAGTTGCCACCGTCGTTTCAAAACTATTCAATATAGTAAAACCTCATTTTGCTTTTTTTGGACTCAAAGATTATCAGCAGGCTCTTATTGTGAAAAGAATGATAGAAGATTTGAATTTTGATATAAAAATAAAGTTTGTTGAAACAGTTAGAGAACCCGATGGATTAGCACTGTCATCAAGAAATTCTTATCTCTCACAAGACGAAAGAAAGATAGCTAGTTCTATACCAGAATCATTAGTCCTAGCTCAGAATCTGGTAAAACAAGGAGTAAAAGAAGTTCCTAAAATAGTCTCAAAAATCAAAGAAAAACTTGAAAGCGCCGGGGCAAAAGTAGATTATATTGAAGTTGTAGATCCGGATACATTGGAAAGATTGAAAATTGTGGAGAATGGGAGAAAATACCTTGTTGCTATTGCTTGTTTTGTTGGTAAAACACGTCTCATTGATAATTTCTTTTTCGACGGAAAGCGGCTCAGAAATTTTCCCAAAATAAAAAATCTCCAAGAAAATGAGGGATTTATTAAAGATGTAAGCGCAGAAAATGGAGGTAAACATCATGAGGATACTTCTAAAGTCAAAAATACATAATGCAGTTGTAACCGAGGCAAATATAAACTATGAAGGCTCTATATCTATACCTGAAAATCTTATGGAAGAGGCAGATATTATAGAGGGTGAGCAAGTTCATGTCTACAATATAACCAATGGCGCAAGGTTTATAACTTATGCCATAAAAGACTATGACGCTAAGATAGCAGTAAATGGCGCAGCTGCAAAGCTCTGTTTCCCAGGTGACAGAATAATAATCGTCGCATTTGGAGTCTACTCAGAAGAAGAATCGAAAAATCATAAAGCGAAAATAGTAATAGTCGATAATCAGAACAGAATAATAAAAAAATATGAAAAATGATAAGCTCGGACTGAGTATGCTGATGAACTGAGTATGCTAAAATAGAGCCTCATATATGAGTATACTAAAATAGATCCCCATATATTCTCCTTTTATGTTCCTCAAACTCCGGAGAATTCCTAATCTTTTCCCATATATTTCTATTTTCAATGTACCACCTTATCGTTTTTTTTAGCCCTTCTTCAAATGTGGTCTTGGGCTTGAATTTTGTATGTTTCCCTATTTTTTCTGATTTCATCGCATATCGAAAATCATGCGCAGGTCTATCTTTCACAAATGTGATGAGTGAAGTTGGTTTCCCAAGTTCTTTCAGAATCATCTTAGCTACATCAATATTCCTTTTCTCTTGCCCGGCTCCCATATTGTATGTTTCCCCTTTGCGTCCCTTCAGAGCACAGGCAATCAACCCCTCAGCACAGTCCTCTACGTAAAGCCAGTCCCTTACATTTCGACCAGTCCCGTATATTGGAATGGGCTTGTTATCAATCGCATTGGTTATGCATAGCGGAATGAATTTTTCAGGATACTGGTATGGGCCGTAGTTGTTCGATGGTCTGACAACAATCACTGGGACCTTGAACATATGAAAGTACGCCTGGGCAAGGAGATCTCCAGCAGCTTTCGAAGCAGAATATGGCGAAGAAGGATTCATCGGCGACATCTCAGTAAAGTATCCCTTTTTTATCGAACCATAGACCTCATCGGTTGAAACATGAATGAAAACTCCAACACCACGCCTCCTTGCAACATCTAACAAAGTGTATGTCCCGAAAATATTTGTTCTGAGAAATTTCGGATGATCATATATAGATCTATCCACATGAGATTCTGCCGCAAGATGGAAGACAATATCTAATCCCCTTGAGAAAATTTCATCTACAATACCTTCATCACAAATATCCCCCTTTATGAATTCAATCTTATCCTTTACCGGTAGTAGATTCTCCGGATTTCCAGCATATGTCAGGACATCAAGAACTATTACTTTTGATCGCGGCAGTTTTTCTACAATCTTGTGAACAAGGTTGGAACCTATGAATCCCGCTCCTCCTGTTACTAAAATCCTCATGTGGATAATTCTATTGTAGAAGTTTTTTGATTTCGCTTTTCCAAGTTTTTGATTTTTCCAGTATCCCTCACTTGAGTCAGCTGACTAAATTCTGACTTCTGATGAGAGAAAGAATTTGATTTTTTCTTTCGCATCCGGTATCTGAATATCCGACATTCTCCTTTGGATTTCATCCCTTATATCTTTGTGGAGTAGTTGAAAAAGGTTTACTTCAAATTTATTTAAGTTCGTCTGCTCAGCTATGAAGCAGGCATCTTTGAGCAAAGATATAGGATTTTTAAATTGGTGGTTTCCAGCTGAGTGGGGCAATGGAACGAATATAGCTGGCTTTCTGGCAATAGCTACCTCAAAGACTGTCCCAGCTCCGCCCCTTGCTACTACGAAATCACACAATCCATAGTAATACCCCGGTCTTTCAGTAAAAGGGAAAACTTCTGCTTCAATCCCAATATCTCCGTAAAACTTTTGGGCTCTTTCATAGAAAAGATCTCCTGTCTGGTGGAAGATCCGAATTCTTGGGATGCTTCTACTGCTGGAAATTATTTTCCTTAAAGCTTCGATAAAAAGGATGTTAAGTCCAACTGCACCTTGGCTCCCGCCTGATATAAAAATACTTACTTCCCCGTTTTTCTGCTCCTTGTTCTTCTGCTCGATCCCAAGCTGTAGGTCTTTGTTGAACTTTTCCCTTATGGGCAACCCAGTATATTTTATCTTTCTCCTCACAAATCTTGGAAACTCTGTATCCTTGAAAGAGACAAAAATTCCATCAGAAAGTACAGATAATATCTTGTTGGCGAGTCCTGGAACTGTATTTTGCTCATGTATGAAAACTTTCTTTTTCAAGATTTTTCCAGCAAGGCACACAGGACCGCTAACATATCCTCCAAAGCCTATAATCACATCAGGATTTATTGATTTTATGATGCTAAGCGCGGATTTTAAAGCTCCAAAGGATGACATTATCCCTTCGACAGCCTTCAGACCTTTCCCAGTAATTGGCTTTACCTCTATAAAAAACTTCCTACCCGGAATCTGATCAACAAATCTCTGCTCGACTTTTCTCGATCTGCTAGTTATGAAAAATACTTCTGAGTCCCCTACGGATTCAGCTAAAGCTATTGCAGGAACTATATGACCTCCCGTTCCTCCCGCTACTATGCATATTTTCATCTGAGATTTGCTCTGAATTTAGGAATTTTTCTCCAGAATTAAGTTAATACTAATTTTTCTTGATCATCCTTATTGAAGAACTTTAGGAATAGCTCTGATGTTGAAATTCATCCAGCTGTATATGTATATATATAAGATATTTCACAGGAATGAGTAACAAATAGCACCGGCATGATATGATAGAAATTTTAAGATATGGCAGAAAAACTAAAAAAAATCTTTCATAGAATAAGTGATATTGCAAAAATAGGTCTGCAGAAACTATATCCATCCTGTAGCATTTGTGTCGGGGACAAAGAGAATTTTTTTGTAGATTACTACAACTGCGGTAAAGAAAGTCTTTTTGACATTGCATCACTAACCAAACCAATAGCTGGGAGTTCTATAATTCTTTCACTTGATATTCTGTATCAAAAAATTGCGGATGTCCTTCCTCCTCCTGAGACGGACGAAGATGAAAAAAAGAAAATAGAAGTAATTGATATTTTGGAACATAAAGGGGGGTTCCGTGCACATCTACCGCTCTTTGAAGGAGAAACTCCAGGGAAAAATACAAGAGAAAAAATAATGAAAAAAGCCTGGAATGCTCCACTACAAAATAAACCAAAAGAAAAGACAATCTACAGCGACATAGGATTCATATGCCTTACATACTTTGTAGAGAATTTCACATCGAAAAGAGTAGATGAACTTTTCAATCGGATAAGATCAGAAATAGGAATGCAAAATACCTTCTTTTTCGAGAATATTCCAGAAAATAGGAAAAAAGACGTAATCCCTACATCGGATAATTTCCGAGTGCACGATGAAAACTCATTTTTTATGAATGGAGTTTCTTTACACGCAGGACTTTTCTCAAATGTAGAAGATATAGCAAAATTCTGCATATACATCATACAAGAAAGAAAAGAAGATCTTAAAGAGGTCGGAGGCAAGGAATATCTTTTGGGATTTGATACATTCAGAACTAACAGCAAAGTACTTCTTGGACATCTTGGGTTTACAGGATGTGGGTTCTGGATAGACATCAAGAAAGAAACCTATGCAATCTTCCTGACAAATAGAGTATATCCTTCGGTAGGGAGGTATCCATCAAAAGCGCCCGAAGAGTTCCTAAAACTAAGAGAAAGTGTGTGGAAAACTCTTGCGTCCTGCGAGTAAGATGTGAAGTTGAAAAACTGGAAGTTGAAAAACTGAAAGTCTGATAAATTGCCAAAATCCCAAATGAAATTGCTAAAACACAAAAAACTCTCTAAAAAGCTAAATTTATTTATTATGCTTGAAAAAGGATCCCCCACAGAAGCTACAGGAATAATAGCTCCCCCTGAGACCAGATACAAAAATGTTGAGAGAACACCATCTTTGACAGAAAATCTGTATGTTAAAGCTATTGAAGGATTTAAAGTTACCATAAAGAATCTTTTCCAAAAAAAAGTAACTATAAGGTATCCAGAGGAGAGAAAGGAGCTTCCAAAAGACTATAGAGGTAGACACTACCTCGATACAGAAAAATGTGTAGCATGTGAATTCTGCGCCGCTGCATGCCCTGTTAACATAATTTTTATCGCTGGGGAACCACATCCAGAAAAAATAAGGCATCCGCGCATCTTCAACATAGATATACTCAAGTGTATATTTTGCGGATACTGCGTTGAAGCCTGTCCAACCGGAGCATTGCAGATGACCGATGTCTATGAACTTTATTCACCAGAAAGATTCATCCTAACAATAGATGAACTTGCAAGAAAACCATAAAAACTAAAGTAAGCCCAGATCCTGATTCTAAAAGTTATGCTATCTCCTCAAAGGATAGCAAGCTACATCATTATATCTTTATTCACCATAATAATCGTGATTGGTAACATAAATATGTGGAGCATATCCAAAAAACTAGGAGACCATTCATATTTTGACAAGTACTCTCTCATATCTATTTTTTCTATATTATCATTTTTTATAGGGAATGTTATAGGAAGGAAATCCTATAAACTGATTTTCTGGATCGGAGTAATAACCTTCATAACCGGTTTAGCTTTACTCATACTTGTTGATTTTTATGGGACAACAATTTTTGGAGCAAAAAGGTGGGTATACATTGGTGGAATGAGCATTCAGCCAACCGAAATCATCAAAGTTCCTATAGCCATAATATCGGCTTATCTTTTGGCGTCATACCGTCCGTCGAAGTTTCTGCTAATCTCTCCTATTATTTTTATTATACCGATTGCGTTGATTGCTGATCAGCCCGATTATGGCTCAGCTCTGATAATTTTCTTGATCTTCTACATATGCATAATCTTATCCGAAATACCATTAAAAATAACCCTATCTATATCCGCTATCATTTTAGTAATCTCACCAATAGTACTTTGGAACTGGGGATTAAAGGAGTATCATAAAGAGAGAATAAGAGCTCTACTGAACCCAGAAGAAAATGTTCTGACTTCTGCATATCAGACAATACAATCTAAAATAGCAATAGCAACTGGGGGGCTCAAAGGAGTAGGATTTGCCCAGGGATATCATAGCAGTGGTAAATGGATACCGAACCTTCCTTCAGATTTTGCATTCGTATCCATAGCAGAAGACTTCGGGTTTATAGGAGTATCTTTAACACTTATTCTACTGTTCGGATTCATAGCTTCCTTACTATATAAGGCATTCGTATCGTCAAGTAGATTTCCTCAGCTCCTACTATCCATAACAGCTGGAATCCTTGCAGAACACACTACAATTAACCTTTCTATGCTTGTTGGAATCATTCCAGTTATAGGCATACCACTGACTTTGATCTCTCACGCAGGAACTCATAATGTATCAATTTCATTTCTAATTGGAATATGCTACGGAATTAGAGATGAAGAGAAAAGATTCAAATTTATTCACTATGACGAAATAAAATAATAAGAATAAGAAAAGAAAGTTCACCCGCGTTCACCCGTCACCTAAATACGTAAAAAAAGTCAAAAAATAGTTAACTAAATTAATCATTTATAAAATAAACGTAAATATAAAATTATAAGATTATATCTATCAGGAGTATAGATGTATGATATCTTCTAAAGAAACAAAAGATCAGACTGGCTTTTCTCCTTTCAATCCTATATTTTTTGAGCAGGAGGCGGGAAGCAAAATCGTAGTACTTATAGATAAAATATCTAAAGTCTTAAGAAATAGTATGTGGGATAAAGTTCAAAAATACGACATCACAGCAACGCAGGGCTTTATTCTCGTATATCTTCTCTACAGTAGAGAAGAAAGAAGAAATATAAGTTCTATATCCGAAGACTTTAGAGTTTCAAAACCAACTATATCACGATCAGTTGATATACTTATTAACAAAGGTTTCATAGATAAAAAAGTAAATGAGAAAAACAAAAGGATTCACATCATCTCGCTAACTCCAAAAGGACTCGAAGTCGCGCAAGAACTATCCTCGTTCGCTACAGATATGGCAAAAATAGTATCCACAACTTTGACACCTAAAGAAAAGGGGAGTATAATTAAAGCTCTCCTGCTTTTAGCAAATAAACTCTGCAATGAGAAAATGATAGGGGAAATTAACTCATGCGTAAGGTGTGCCTTTTTCTCTCAAGACTGGAAAACTGCAGATAATTTCTGGTGCTCAAAACTCAAAATCTTTCTCACAGTAGAAAATATAAGAATAGACTGTCCATATTTTGAACCAATCCTGAAAAAAGAGGTAATAAGAAAAAGAGGGAGAAGAAAGGTAGCATCAGAGAAAAAATCTGAACTATGAGGAAAAAAATATGAACTATAACCTTATCTACCTTCGCTTTGCTTTACTATCTCGAGAAGTTTTTTTGATATCTCTTCTGAGGATTTACCGACTTTGAGCCTTGGTTCTCCTCCAATATATATTATAGCTGAAGAACCCCCACCAACAACCCCAAAATCGGCTATGTATGACTCCCCTGGACCATTGACAACGCACCCCATCACAGCAACAGAGGATTTCAAACCAAGCCTTATTACCTCTTTCTCTACTTCTTCTGCTATTTTCATTACATCAATCTGAGTTCTCGCACAGGTTGGACAGGCAACAACCTTACCCTCCTCATCTCTCAGACCCAATGATTCAAGAATCCTCTTCCCAACTATTACTTCCTCAACCGCTGGAGCAGCGAGCGAGACTCTTATTGTGTCTCCAACACCAAGCCAAAGCAGAATACCAATAGCAACTGCAGACCTTGCAGTCCCAGAAATTCGAGTCCCAGCTTCTGTAACACCAATATGCAGAGGGTAATCACTAATCGAAGAAAAAATAAGGTATGCACAAATCGTGTCATAGGCAGATGATGACTTGAGTGAAACTTTCATGTTGTAGTATCCCATATTCTCTATGAGCTTAACATTAAAAAGTGCACTCTCACATAGAGCCTGTGGAGTTGGCCTACCATATTTTTTAAGTATCGGCTTTTCCAAAGAACCCACATTCACTCCAACCCTTATAGGGATATTTTTCTTTTTAGCAAGATCTACTATCCTCTCAAGATAATCGATTCCGATGACCTTTATATTCCCCGGATTTATCCTTATACAATCTGCAAGGTTATCTTCTAAAACTTTTATAGCCGGCTTTGGACCAAAATGTATGTCTGCAACGATAGGAATTTTGACCTTGTCCCTTATCTTTGAAAGTGATATCGCAGATTTTTCATCAGGTACAGATATCCTCACTATATCTGCTCCCACATCTTCGATCTCTTTTACTTCTTTCAAAAGTGCATCTGTATCTTCGGTTGGATTTTTGGTCATAGTCTGGACTGAAATCGGAGCATCTCCCCCGACCTGAACTTTACCAACATTTATCTTCCTTGTTTTTCTTCTCTGAAAACGCCTTACGCTCAAGCTAGCGGATCTTACTAACTCTTCGACTTCCTCGAATATTTCATTTTCTGATTTTGATACAAGTCCCATCTATTCTATTTATGTTAGCAATCGTGAAGATTAATCTTGTTGTTTTCAAGAAAAGATAGAAATAGCTTTTTTAAGAACTTCCAAAAAGTGAGTTATTTCATCTTCAGTATTGTATATGTAGAATGAGATTCTAACACTGTTTTCTATTTTAAGCCTGTTCATAAGAGGTTGTGCACAATGGTGACCAGATCTCACGGCAATACCGTATCTATTCAGGAAATCTGCTATATCGTGGGGATGAACTCCTTCGACATTGAAGGATATAATTCCAACGAAGTTGTCTCCTGATGGTTCAACATAAAGCCTGACCTTATTTATTTTCTTCAATTCTTCAAATGTAATGCTAAGAAGCTTCTGCTCGTGCTCAATTAAGCATTCTTCATCAATAAAAGTGAGATAATCTATGGCTGCGCCTAGTCCTATTCCACCTGCTATATTTGGAGTTCCAGCCTCAAACTTGAATGGCAGTTCATTCCAATCAGCCCCTTCCAATGAAACTTTAGATATCATATCACCACCGTACATAAATGGCTGAATTGTCTCGAGAATTTCTTTCTTACCCCACAGAAAACCGGTTCCTGGTGGTCCAAGCATCTTGTGGCCTGATGCAAATATAAAATCACATCCGATTTCCTGAACATTTATTCTTCTATGTGGGAGGAGCTGGGCACAATCGACTATAACCAATATATCAGGCTTTATCCTTTTGGCATCCCTTACTATCTTTTTAATATTGGGCATATATCCGGTAACATTGGAAGCTCCGGTTATGGTCAATATTTTCGTCCTTGAATTTATATACTCAAAAAGCTGATCCTCCTTTAATGTTCCATCTTCATTTATATCAACAAATAAAAGCTCTGACCCTTTGTATCTTGCTACAAACTGCCACGGGACAATATTTGAGTGATGTTCCATAACTGTAGTAATTATTCTATCACCCTTCGAAATAAGATGAAGTCCGAGTGAATAGGCAAGAAGGTTAACCGCTTCCGTAGCATTTTTTGTAAAAATTATTTCCCTCCAGCTCCCTGCCGAAATATAACTCGAAACTTTCTGATGAGACTCTATGTACTTTTCTGTTGCTTCATAAGATAGAGTATGAACAGCTCTATGAACATTTCCCGAAAAGCGCATCATATAATCATCAACCGCCTTTATAACCTGAATAGGTTTTAATGAAGTCGCAGCACTATCAAAGTAGACCAAAGGATATCCATCTATCTTTCTCTCAAATATGGGGAAATCTCTCCTTATAACTTTGGGATCAAACATAACTACCAAATAGTAACCTCAAAATGCAAATTAAATTTAAATTTGATCCTTAATATCATAAGAGAATTTCATAAAACTTCAAGAACTTCTGAATATTATAGATCTGCCAATCTGAACACTTCCAAAATTTCTGCCGAGGCAATATAAAAATAAGAAAAACAGTATATTTTAAAAGTATGGAGAGGGAAAAGAAAAAAAATGATTCGAAGACAAAAATACAAAAGCAAGAAGATATAAGACAAATCTTTGAAGACTTTTGGGAATGGTATTTGAAAGAAAATCCAATTCACGCAACACTTATAGGGGATGAAAGATATGATGATAAGCTACCGGATATATCCCGCTCCCACAAAGACGAGCTAAAAAGTAAACTTAAAGAGTTCAAAGCAAAAATTAAAAAGTTCCGGAGAATACCGGAGCAAGAAAAAGTAAATAAGGAAGTCCTCATATGGTATCTTGATGATTCCCTCGAATACTTAGAGCAGGACATAGAAGATTTTCAGATAGATCATATAAGTGGTAATCATCTTATGATCTTTGAAATTGCTAACTTTCAAAAGATCGATACAAAAGAAAGATTTGAAAATTTCATCGAAAGAATAAGAAAGTTCCCAAAGTTAATGGATGATTATATTGAAAACCTGCGAATTGGGATAGAAAGGAAAAGAACCCAATTTCGCATCCCAGTTCAAAGATGCATAAAACAGTGTGAGAACATATTATCAAAAAATGATGAGGAGCTACCTCTGTGGAGAATCGCAAAAATGGCTCCAGCTGAAGAGACGGAATATCGATCCAGAATTCTGAAATCTACAATAAATGAAAGCTTAAAACCCGCAATTAATAAATTTTTAGAATTCCTGAAGATTTATAATCCAAGGGAAAAAGAAGGAATTTCATCTATCCCTCAAGGTGAGGAGAATTATTTGTTTCTTATCAAGCATCACACAACGCTAAAACTTTCCCCAGAAGAAATACATCGCACTGGCCTTGAAGAGCTTAGGGAAATTCAGGAACAGGTGAAAAAACTTGCTCCCAAAATTAACCCCGAAGCAAAAACAATAAAAGAACTTATGGATAGTGTGAGAAGGGATAAAAAGAATTTCTTTTCATCAAAAGATGAGATTGTAAAAACATATGAAAAGACAGTAGAGCAGATATATGGCAAGCTTGAGCATTTCTTTGGGAAGTTACCAAAAAGTAAGGTAATCGTCAAACCAGTTGAGGAGTATCTTGAAAAGGATGCGGTGGGGGCATTTTACTATAGACCATCTGCAAATGGAGATCGCCCTGGAATCTTCTATATAAATACATATATGCCAGAACAGAGACCAAAATATGAAATCATCGCACTTGCAGTCCATGAGGCAGTACCCGGACATCACCTGCAGATAGCATTAGCACAGGAGTTGGATCTCCCACAATTCAGAAGATATATAGACTGGGATGCATTTACTGAAGGCTGGGGTCTATATGCTGAAAGAGTCGCAGACGAAATGGATCTTTATCAAGAACCCATATACAAACTCGGAATGTTCACAATGCAGGCCTGGCGCGCAATAAGACTAGTGGTAGATACAGGACTTCACCACTTCGGATGGTCAAGAGAAAAAGCAATAGAATTCTTCTCGGAAAATGCAGGCTTGGAAGATATAGAGGTCATAAACGAAGTCGATAGATATATCATATGGCCAGCTCAAGCACTTGCATATATGATAGGTATGAAAAAAATTCTCGAGTTGAGAGCCTTTGCACAAAAAAAACTCAAAGATAAATTTTCCCTAAAATTATTCCACGATACAATACTATCAGAAGGCGGTATACCACTCGAAATACTTGATAAAACTTTCAAAAGAAAAATGAAATCTATCATTTCTATAAAATGAAATTCTACATAACTACACCAATCTACTATGTAAACGATAAACCTCACATAGGACACGCATACACAACAATAGCAGCTGATATTCTGGCAAGATTTAAAAGATTAATGGGCTACAATGTCTTTTTCTTGACTGGAACTGACGAACATGGCAAAAAGATAGAAAAAGCAGCCGAAGAACTTAAAATATCCCCAAAAGAACTCGCAGATAAAAATCATATAATCTTCAAAGAACTCTGGGAAAAGCTTGATATCTCATATTCAAAGTTCATAAGAACTACAGATCCAGAACACCAAGAAGCTGTAAAAGTATTCTGGACAAAAATGGTCTCATCAGGCACCGTGTACAAAGGAAAATATGTAGGATGGTATTGCATACACTGTGAGTCTTTCTTTCCAAGTTCACAAGTCAAAGATGGAAAATGTCCATCCTGCGGAAGAGCAGTCGATATACTTGAAGAAGAAAGTTACTTTTTCTCCGTGAAAAAATTCAAAGAAAAACTATCCAAATATATTGAAACATCCAATTTCATAAGACCCGAATTCAGGAAAGCTGAAGTTCTTAATGCTCTGAAAGAGATTGATGATATCTCTATATCAAGAAGCAGAGAAAGGGTCTCCTGGGGCATCCCTGTTCCCGGCGACGACAAGTTTGTAATATATGTATGGGTTGATGCTTTGATAAACTATGTCTCAGCATTGGGATACCCCAATGGAGATAAAATGTCATTTTGGCCAGCCGATGTACATTTTATCGGGAAAGATATATTGAAATTCCACGCAATATACTGGCCAATGTTTCTTGAAGCGGTAGGACTTGAACCTCCAAAAACTATCTTCTCACACGGATGGTGGCGCGTAGAGGGTAAAAAGATGTCAAAATCACTCAAAAATGTAGTTGATCCTTTCGAGATTGCAAAACTTTTCGGATCAGATACCCTGCGGTTCTTTATGTTCAGAGAAATTCCATTTGGCAGAGATGGTGATTTCTCAGAGGAGGCAATAAGAAAAAGATACGAAAGTAATCTGGCAAAGGATTTCGGAAATCTTTTACTCAGAGTCTCAAAATTTGCCGAAAACAATTTCCCTGAAGGCGTCAGAAAGAACTTCCCATCATCCAATACAGAACTTGAAACTGCATTCGATCTGTGGATGGAAAAAATGGAAAATATAGATTATTTTTCTGCCTTAGATGTAATTTGGAATCTTGTAAATTTAGCTAATAAATTGATGGATCAGAAAAGTCCGTGGAATCTTATAAAGCATGATAGAGAAAAAGCGGAACAAGTCATATATGAATTAGCTCACATCATAAAGGTAATAATATTTATGCTTTACCCGTTTTGTGTCTCGACTTGCAGGAAGGTGTCTCACAACTTTGGTATCCAGTGGCTACTTGATGAATCCAGTCCTAAAGATAAAAAAGACGTTCTGGGCTTTCAAGAAAAATTCAAAATATCAAGCACAGGAGTTCTGTTCCCGAAAATCGAAGGTTGAAACTGCCTCAAAGCGGTAAAGTATCTATCACATGACACTTCTTTCTCCCTTCTTCGCACCTTGACCACAGATTTTCTAAGCTCTTCAGCGATACAAATAGGTTCAATACCAGTTGGATCAAATTCTAAAATTCGAGATTTTGTGAATTCAGATAAAAACCTCTCGGAAAGCCTAACACTTAACTCAAGGTATTTATGAATAACAGAAGAAAATATATTATTCCCATTTCTAATGCGCAATTTCATCTTTGATCTTATAAACTCCTTCATTATATTAATCTTTAAGGTAGAAAGATATATCTTGACATTGGCTTTCGCTGAAGATATCAGAGTACCGGTTATATTCTCTTCCAAAAACTCTGTGCATTCTCTAACTTCTGGAGAACTCTGAATAAATTTTATTTTCTTCCATATCTCAAGTGGAACTAATTTCTCCGCCTCAAGCTCTATCTTCACATGAAAAAACTTAGAATTGTGTTGCAATCTCTTATTTTCTGTAAAGACTTCTGCTAGCATAATCTCTGGTATCATAAAATTATGGGCAACAATATCATGTGAAAGATGATTCATATACCCAACCATAAAAGCTCTTACTTTATCAGTTCTGCACCTATCAAAAATAGACAGAACATACGAAAAATTATGCGGATGTATTTTCCAATTAGATAGATTTTTACCTATCACTATATCTGCCAAAATATTACCCCATAAAAACTGAATCTGAAAATTTGATATAAGTTTTGAAAGTATTCCATCTACTGATCCCAGCAATACAGAGTTGGCCATTAGCGTATGAGCTCCCGGACCCCATGCAAAAAGCTCCTGTTCAAAAGGAAATAAAGATAAAAATAAAAAAACAAGAACGAATACAAAAAAATCAATGTGTGAATTTTTCACAATACTGTAATAAGCTCTCATATCACCATACAATAAATTCATCAGCAGTTGATGAAGAAATTATTTTTACCAAAAAATTAATAAAATAAACTGAAATTTTTCGGCTCAGTTTCCATCTACAGTGAAATTCTGATAGGAGTCAAATACGATTGATAAGCAACAAGCATATCATTAGCAAGCTTTAGGGATAAAACCTTAGATATCAATTTATTGACCGGTGATATTCCCTTCAGAATAGGATAGCTCAGATTTATCAGCTTATACAGAGGAACATTGGGATAGAATCTTATCCATCTTCTTTCTATAATTGTCTTAATAGCATCTGAAAGCAATGTTAGAAACAATGGAAGATTCTTCGCCTCAGATGAGCCTTCATATGCATCTTTTATAGCCTTGAAAAACATTATGTTTGCAACTTTTATTGCTCCAAGAGAACCGGCTAATCTTTTCTGCTTGATCACATCTAAAGCAAGCTCATATGCTCCTTTAAGATTATCAATAAAAAGTAGGCTAGCCATCCTGCTCGACCACTCCTCTGTGGGATCTAAAATAGTAAGTTCAGTAAATACTCCGTCTTCCTCTCTCTCAAAGCACGCCCAGATAACCCTATCCTCCCTTGAAGATAGTATTATAGTGAACAAGTTTCCAGAAACAAACCGTGAGATCTTGAATGCTTTCATAGCTTGGTAGACTAATCTTACATCTATAAAGATATTCACAAAGAATGGATGATACAGTATCTCATCCCCCTGAAGCTTTTCCCCTCTTTTGATCTTAGAACATTTTTGAACAAGCTCTACCCATGGTCTTTTAAAAGCCAAACCCGCCCAACTTTTTATATCTCTTTCCTCAGGTGTCAACACTACCTCGCCCATACTCAAAATCTTAAGCAAAGGTTCTTATCTATCAAAAATCCACAAATTTTTATCATGAAGCACAATGTCGGAAAGCTCGGAGAATCAATAGCTAAAGAATACCTAAGATCGAAAGGATACAAAATCTTAGAGACAAATTGGAGATACAGGGGAGGAGAAATAGATATAATAGCTATATCGCCAGAAGGAATCCTATCATTCATCGAGGTTAAAACAAGGAGAACCGAAGATTTCGGTCTACCAGAAGAAAGTATAGACTACAGGAAAGCGAAAAAAATACTAAGTGGAGCACAACTTTTCCTGCACGACAAAGGATTTTCAGAATCGCAAATTGAAATAAGCTTTGATGTCATATCTATAACAATCTCCCCAGATGGAAACTTCAACATCAACCATATCAAAAATGCCTTCTCTGAATCTGACATCTGACATAAAATACTTTCAATAACTGTAAAACAGGAAAAATAAAACAAATTAAGATAAATTGATCTGATGGTAAGCCAGCTAAAAATAACCTCCGCTTTTAAAGAGTGGAACTCGGTGGTTGAAGCCTTAGGGCACGGAGAACAAATTATTATCTTGAGAAAAGGCGGAATAATCGAAGATGAAGGATATTTTTACCCAAAAGAGAAGCATTTTTTGCTTTTCCCGACACAAACTCATGAGAGGAAAGAACTTCTCAAAAAGGTTTATCCGAACGAAAGTGTAATCGATGGAAGTGTGCTTATAAAATACTGGGCTGAAACTAAATGGGCAGGACAGATATTCAGTGAAGCAGAAATCAAAGCACTTGACCCATATCACATATGGAAAGAGGAGGTAGTACTTGAGAGATTCCACAGATGGAACGAGGATAAGGTATGGTGCCTGGTGGTCAGAGTTTACAAGTTTAAAAACCCTATCAGAATAGAACTAATTCCAGATTACGCCGGATGTAAATCTTGGATAAACATAATAGAAGAAGTTCCAGTAAGAGATTCTGAACCAGTAATTGGAGATTCAGAATTTGAAAAGAATTTCAACAATATATCTAAAATCTGCAGATTTATACCTTTGTAGTAGATCTAATATTTTTCAGATATTGAGAAATGTACTGAGCTCCACTCACCACCGCTAGTATGAATGCCACAAGTAAAGATACATCTCCCAGAAAGCTTGCAGAAATTCCGAAGTACTCGTCACGAAGTATATAAGAACCAACCGCAAAATTTTCTGCAAATGTTTTCAATTTAGCTGAAAATGAACTTGGAATGTGAAACGAATGCCTCTCAGCGGATATGCGTAACCCAAGTACCACAATTTCTCTTATGACTATAACAATAGATGGAATGAGAGGTACGTCTTGCAATTTCATAAGTGTAATCAGAGTTGGTATAAAAAGAACTTTATCCGCAAGTGGATCAAAGATATCACCATCTAAAGATTTTTCCTTTGATCTTCTCGATAATAAGCCATCTATGATATCGGTTAGTGCGAAAGCTACATACAGAAAAAAGATGAAAACTCTGCTAAATCCAGAAATCATAAGGACAGGCACAATGCATCCCCCAAATCCTCTCAGTATTGTAAAAAAATTCTCAACTTTCATCGCAAAGAATGATAATTAATTAATGAAAAAAAGATATTCTAAGTAACGGAATTCTGTCAAATTCTATAGTCAGCTTTTAGTCAAAGTTCTTTGAAGTCGAAAAATTCTGTGAATTCTGGTTTAGGTTTGACAGCTCTCCTTTTCTTTCTTCTCCTGCTACCCCTTTTTGCGTGACTTTCAATCATTCTAGCGAGCTCCATCTCCTCTTTGCTTCTTCTTTTTCTTCTAACCTTATCTTTGAGCATATCTATTCTGAATGTTTTGGCATACTTAGAAAGGGCGGTTCTTAATTTCTGGAAAGCCCTCTTTTCAATCTGTCTTATTCTCTCTTTTGATATTTTGAGCTCATCTGATAATTCCTTTAATGTTTTCGGTCTTAGAGAAAGGTATCTTTGCCTTATAACCTGTTGCTCCTGAGATGCCAGGGTTAAGAATGCATCAGCAAGTCCTTTGTTTATAAAATCTTTTGAGTCCTCTATTTCCGCTCTTGCTACTGGATCTGAGCTCTCATCAGCAGTGAGAATATCTGCAAGCTTCAAACTTCCTTCATCATCCTGGGGAGTATCCAAAGATATATCTCGTGACCTGACACGAGCAGACATCAGTTTTATCTTCTCTTCGTCAACATTAAGTTTCTTTGATTGGTCTTGTATATCCTCCTCCCTGGTCTCATCCCTTATTTTGAATATGTTAGCAAATATTTTTCTTTCATCTTGAGTTGTTCCCAATTTTATTATTGAGAAGTTGTTAAGGATACAGTTATGTATGAAGGCTCTTATCCAGTATGATGCATAGGATATAAATTTCACACCTTTTGATGGATCGAATTTTCTTATTGCAAATAATAATCCTATTATTCCTTCTGAGACAAGGTCTTCGATAGGAACTCCCCAATTTCTGTAATCCAGGGCCATTTTTATGACGAATCTTAGATTCGCAAGAGCGAGCCTTTTGGCAGCCTCTCTATCTCTGTATTTTCTGAACCTTATTGCCAGCCTTCTTTCCTCTTCAGGAGACAGAAGCTGGTATTTAGAGACATCCTTTAGCAGAAAAGAAAACGGTGTCTTTACAGAATCTCGGCTACCAGATTTAGAAGTTTCTATCTTCCTAACCGTCTCCGAAGCTTTCCTTCTCAAACTTGTAAAATCACGAGAAAGTAGCTCATCAAATACCTCATCTGCTATCTTCTCCTCTTCTTTTACCTCTTTTTTCCTTATATCCTCTATCTTCTTTACATCTCCTACCTTCTTAGATTCTGCCCCGTCAGCCCCCTTCCTTGTATTGCCTACCTTCTCCGCTTCTATACTCTTGACCTTCATATGTTCCTGCATCTGTGTTTTTTTTCTGCTCTCTGCTCTTTTACGATGAGTTATCTTCTTTTTTCTCTCTTTTTTTACCATAAATCAAAAAAAATTAATTATGCTAACATATTCTTAATACTTATCTATTTTAATCGGAAAAATCTTCTCCTTTCTGATTTTCAAAAATTGACATAAATATATAAAGTTCATTGATTTTTCCTACACTAACCCTTATAAACTCTGGATAGCCGTACTGCGCCATATCTCTCACAAATACCTTGTTTTTGATAAGTTCGGAATATCTTTTTTTTTGTTTATCCTGGACAAGGACAAAATTTGCCCAAGAGGGGACAAAGAAAACTCCTATTCTTTTGAAATTCTCCTCAAGAAATCTGATTCCTTCAAGATTGTTCCGGAGTGTTTTTTCTACGTACTCCTTATCGTCCAGAGCCCCTTCGGCTGCGACTATTGCTAAACAATTCACATTGAAAGGAGGCTTAAATTCCTTCTCGATCTCATCAGAAAAATTACTTATAAGATACCCAAGACGGAGCCCTGCAAGTCCGTAGACCTTCGAAAAAGTACGGGTAACAAAAACAGAGTCCGATCTCTTGATATGAAGAGCACTTCTGTAATCATCACCACGCCAATCTTTACCGTTTAGAGAGAATGAAAACTCAAAATAGGCTTCATCCGAAATAACAAAGACCCCATCTGGAATCATATCCAAAAAACTCTTGTAATCATCCTTTGGTATTATTTTTCCAGTGGGATTTATAGGGTGAGACAAACACAAAACTGCCGGCCTTTCCCTCTTTAGTGTCCTCAGAAGCTCCTCTAAATCGTAACCGAAGTTACTAAGAGGAACTTTGACAACCCCAAGCCCAAGATACCTTGCGCAAAATTCATAAAATGCAAAAGTGCCTTCTCCAACTATAATTTTCAGATCTCTCCCGAGCTTCCTCATTGCAAATTTGAAAACAAACTCAATCACTTCATCTGAACCATTTCCTAAAACTATGTTTTTCTCCTCAATATCAATACCCTCTTTAGATAGCTTTTCCACAATCTTTCTCTTGACCGAATCGTAGTATCTCGAATAGAGATTTACCTTCATGATATTTTCCTTAATCGCTTCTATAGCTTTATCTGGAGGACCAAACGGGTTAACATTTGAATTGAGGAAAATTCCCTCTCCCCCGTAAGACTCAGCATAAGGATACACCATATCAGATAAGTTTTATTTTTCTATTTTACAAAAATGAATCATTCAATTGATTTCAAAATCTAAATCACAAAACGCTAAAATGTATTTAAACTCTATGAAGAAATCCACAGAAGATTTTTTCATACTTTTGGCGGTAGGGTTCGAATTCATTGGCATTGTAGTTGGAGGAGCTTTCGGAGGATACCTTGTAGGAAAATTTCTCAACATCAGAATGGGAGTCGGCGAAGCAGTAGGAACATTAATAGGACTTATAATCGCCACTCTCATAACAGCAAAAATCCTCACCTTCTACCTAAAAAAGACCAAAAATAAGCGTAAAATATAGAACTTACATAGCGCTTGAAATATACTTAAAAATCGGTATATAAAACAGAACAACAATCAAAATTATTATCCCTCCTGTTATAACAAAAAATAGAGGCTCAACCGCCTTCCTTAACAGTTCATAGGTAGATCTTGCTCTTTCTTCAAAAACTTGAGATATATCTCTGAGAGCTTCCGACAATCTCCCAACTTCATAAGCCTTCTTCAGCTCATCCCTGAAATCCGGTAGAAACGCAAAATTCAACTCAATACCCCTCATAACAGCTGAAGCTACATTTATAACTTCACTTTTTAATTTTCTATCATTGATCAAGGGTGAAACCAAGAGCAAAGCCTGCACAATTTCTATTCCATTCTCAAGACACAAAGCTAAAGATCTCAACAATATCTGAATCTCATAATATCTCAAAAGCGGGTTACCCATATGAAAAGCAATAAAAATAGGAGATAGGACCACTACAACAAAAATCAGAACTGAAAAGAATATATTACCCCTCAACATATTTGAAACCTTCACTATGGCAACCAGCCCAACACTATCTTCTTGAATACCTAAGTCAGAAATTAGCTCAAGCAGTTGAGGAACAACATAAGTAAGAATTACAAAGACAATACTCACCGAGAGAACAAAAGTCAGATAAGGGAAAACAAAAGCCCATCTGATATCTGCCCTGAATCTTCTGATCTTTTCAAATACGTCAATGACATCCTTAATTGAATCTTTGAGCCTTCCAGTCTCTTCCCCAATTTTTATATTCTGAACCACAAACTCTGGTAATCCTTCATATTTCAGAGCTGTGGACAGAGGCATTCCTCTTCTGAGATACTCGGAGATATCACCTCCAACTTTTTCAGCTATCGAACTAAGTGTAAACCCTGCAGAAAGATACGTGTAAATACTTTTGAGTAACCTTAGCTCTCTGTCCTTCATCTCACATAGGACTATCTCATATTTTTTATTTTATCACTTTTTTACTTTTTTTATTTATCTTACGATAGGGATGAAACTATTTGGAACTGACGGAATAAGGTTTTTAGTTGATAGGGGACAGGAAGTACCCAACGATGATATTATATATAGCCCTGAGCTTATACTAAAGCTTGCATTAGCATCTGCAGTCGGACTACAAAGGGGGAAATATATGATAGTCCAAGATACAAGAAAATCATCACACCACATATCTATGATCTTTTCAGGAGTTTTTGCCTCGGCCGGGTCAGAAATACTCACAGGAGGAATCTTACCTACCCCAGCTGCTTCGATTCTTGTGAAAAAACTTGGTCTTGACGGAGCATTTTCTATCTCGGCATCTCATAACCCCCCGCAGTACAATGGAATAAAATTTTTCCTCAAAGATGGATTCAAAGCAGACAGAAAAACAGAAGAAATAATAGAAGAAAAATTCTCTGATATAGAAAAAAATGGGAACTATAGTTCACAAATAGCAAACAAGATTTCCAGAATCCATAATCTATCTGAAATCGCTTTCTCAACTTATAAAAGCTCAATCCTAAACCTTTTTCCTAAGAACTTTTTAAGAGGACTAAGGATTGTTCTTGATTGCTCAAATGGAGCAACATATAAAATAGCTCCAGAGATATTTTATGAGTTGGGTGCCAATATCAAAGCAATAGGAGTAAATCCTGATGGAGAAAACATAAATCAGGGCATCGGCAGTGAAAATCCAGATACAGCCCTGAAGCAAGAAGGAGACTTCAAAATTATCTTCGATGGGGATGGTGATAGGGTACTGATAGCCGATTCAACTGAGCTGTATGATGGGGATCAGATAATCTCTGTCCTTGCAAAGTTTATGAAAGATGAAGGAACACTAAGATGGGGAATTGTTGGAACTATCCTTTCTAACTTTGCACTTGAGATCTTCTGCAAAGAGCTTGGATTAAACTTTATAAGAGTTGATGTAGGAGACAGAAATATAGCCTATAAAATGAAGGAGCTATCTGCAAACTTAGGAGGAGAAGAATCCGGACACATAATACTTATGGATATTGTACCTACAGGTGATGGAATAATTACTGCTTTGAAAACTCTCTATTATATTCTGAAATCTGGGAAGGAGCTTAAGGCTCTTGCAATAAAAAAGTTCTATCAAGCAAAAGCAAAAGTTTCCATCTCAAAAAGATTAGATCTGAATTCTGATATCTTCTTGCAGGTTCACAAAATATCCAAAGAAATAGAAAGGGAAAATGGACGGGCAGTTATAAGATACTCTGGCACCGAACCAGTCTTGCGAATTATGGTTGAGCATCAAGATAAAGAAAAAGCCGAAAAATACAAAAATATATTGGAAGAAGAAATCAGAAAAATTTTTCTATCCCACTAGATTTTCTGGTACAACACATAGCAAATAAAGACTTGCCGAATAAATCTTTCTTTCCATTACACCTAATAAATACCGCCCAAGCGATTTGTAAAATTTCTTATGGATGAAGAATGAAAAAGTAGACACGACATCCTCAAGCGAAGAGATAACAGATGTGACAGATGTCTCATCTAGCGAAAGAAGTAAAGGGATAAACGAAAGAGTACTAATACTTGTTGTAGAATACCCTCCCGAGCTGGCTGGAAAGGAATTTGAAATAAATTCACCCGGAATTCTCGGGCGTCTCTCATCTACATCAATCCATATTCCCGAAAATAGCGTATCAAGAAAACACCTTTTCTTTGACCCAGACCATAAAAATCAGAGGGTATACATAAGAGACCTGAATTCAACCAATGGCACCTATATAAACGGTAAAAAGATAACCGCAACATACATAGGCCCTGGAGATAAGATCCTTGTCGGAAGAGTTGCCCTGAGACTAGAAGCAAGAACTCTCACAGAGCACAATATAAGAAAAAGGCTCAGCAAAGATGCAGAAATAGATTCCCTAACCGGAATCTTAAATAGGAGAGCTCTTGAGGCAGAAATAACCAGACTCATAAACAGCCAAACAAAATTTTGTCTTGTATTCATAGATCTTGATGGATTCAAAAAGGTAAACGACACGTATGGACACAAAAAAGGAGATAGTATCCTCAGAATTTGTGGAGAAGTTATAAAAAGGAACATAAGAGAAAGTGATATTGCGGGCAGATACGGCGGCGATGAGATAATTCTTATCCTAAAAAACGTCGATTCAAACATAGCTGGTAAAATTATCGATAGAATAAGAACAAATTTCATCATAGAGTCAAAGAGCAAAGAAGGTATAAATATAGATTTCTCCTATGGAGTAGCAGAATTTCCCAAAGACGGACTGAATTTCAGCCAGATTCTGGAGATCGCAGATCATAGATTATATAAGATCAAAGGGAAAAAGTATCCGAACTTAGCTTATCTGGGGTGATGATAACGTACCCCGAATTCTAAACTTCTGCTTAGGTATGTTTATTATCTTGGTCTTGAGCTCCACCGTAAGATCTAACTGGGAGTTTTGCAGACTTCTTTCAAACCTTACTGTTCCTGAAATTACACCTTCTACATCACCACCTTCTGATTTGAAGTTCAAAAACCTCAAGAATCCTTGATTTATTAGTGCCTCTACCTTGGTTTTACCTAAGCTCAACTCTCCTTCAAAAAAGCTTCCCAGTTTCGCTGAATTCACAATTTCCAAAGTCATCTTCTCTGTGTATAAATTTACCTTCCCAGAAACAGCTGTTACTCCTTTTTCAAACCCCGATATCTCAATGCTATATCTTATCAACCCCTTTGCTACCACATCAATAAATTGTGAGACATCTTTCAAGTCCACCACACCTTCTGACTTCACCTTGGATGGTACAAAACTTCCCGAACTTTTCAGAAAAGATAATTCAGCCTTAACGCTAGAAAGGTGAGTTTTGATTTTGATATAAAAGGGTATCTCACCAGAAAGCAAGGTAAAAAGTGAAAACAAAGACGGAGATATACTTACCTGATCAAATCTAATTTCTTTGCCATTCATTTTAAGGTCTAAACTCTGTAGAGCTATGCCGGGGGGAAATAAAAGCTTTACATCATCCACATAAATGTTTCCTGATTTATTTAATAGGTTCTTCACCAGATCTTTTGGGAAGAAAATATATAGACCACAAATTACCCCGAGCGAAAAGATAGAAAAATATGCTGAGATTTTCTTTACTATACTTACTAAACTTTTTCTTTTCTCTTTATTTCTATCTCTTTTACTATTATCATTCATTCAACTTGGAATTGAAGCATCTTCCTATTTTGGACTTTTGGCTTGATAGCCAGACCTTGTTTTTTCAGCTCATCTTGTAGGGCAAACAGAAGCTCATCAGATTGCCCCTTATACCAAATGCGGAATGTCATAAGTTTCGAAGTTACAGTCTCTCTTTTATATTCAGAAGATATGGCTTTTATAGAATCAGATAACTTTTTCTGCCGTTCCAGATCTCCAAAATTGCCGTAGATAAAGACAAGGAACTGTTTTCCTTTTTTAAGGTCAGATTTCCAGTAGTCCATTATCTGAGTTATAACTTTGTCAACAGCATCTCTTACCGCCTCAGATATAGTAACCCTGTCTTTCCCAGGACCAGCTACCAACTCTTTCGAAAAACCAGTGGAAGAACCTATAAGTCTACCCGTTGTAGTTTCGTATGCCTTAAGAGAAACTGCAGATTTCACTGTTTTATCTGACCCTACTCTCCCCTCCTCAAACTTGCCCTCTACAGTAATGTAGATATCACCTCCTATTGAGAGAGCAATCTTTGCTGCTGGATCCTGAGGTAAACCCTCAACCATTTCTATCTGCTCCGCCATTTTATACAACTGTTCAACTGTGTCAGGATTCAGAACTTCAAATTTTCTTGTAGTGAAATAAGAGTTCGCCTCGCTAATGGCAAAATCAATCCAAGCCTGTCCTTTTGCTGTCTCATGCGGTATGACAACTATTGATGGGTTTTCAAGAGCCTCTATTACTTCTTCCCTTTTTTGGATATATCCAGCAGAAGAGAGAAAATCTTCAAGGAGCTTCTTTCTCACCACAGCATTAGCTTCCACTCTGTACTTTCCCTGCGGAGTTCTAGTTGCTCTGGGAGTTCCTTGCAGAGTCACATATCTATCCATATCTTTGTAGATAGCTTCTTTGTTTGCCTCAACCTTTAGTTTTTCCTGTTCAGTTTGAGCAAGATTTTGTATAACTATCCACATAGCATTTAGCTTTGCCTCAACTATTGCTCCGTCGTTATTTTCCCATTCTCCAACTGCTCTTACAAGAACAGTTTCAGGATCTAAGGAAGATATTATCTGCGCATTGTATGTCACTGGGTACTGAGGGAGTTTTTTTGCACAGGAGAAGAACAAGCCGACCGCAAACAATAAAGCTAATACACCCATGCCTATTAATCTTTCTAACTTCATAACTTTTACCTCCTTTACACAGAACAAAAATCTCAATCTACATATTAATTAAATTAGCTGAAAATTTTGCAGATTTTTCGATTTTTTGACTGTCAAGATTTCAAATCAAAATTTCAAAGATTCTCAGAAAAAATGTCAGCTGATACGAATAATACTCAATTTACAGCCATCAGAAGATCTACTGCCCTGAAAAGAATCACTGCAGTAGCAAGCCCTATCCAAGGAATGGCAAACCAAAAAAATGCAATATACCTTATATAAATATTTTCTTTTAACTTTCCCCTTGCTGCAGAGATTCCTATCATACCTGCTGTCATCGTTTCATTTATAGAGATAGGTATACCAAAAAACGAAGCAATGAGAATTATAGTTGCCTCCATAGATAGTAAGTATATTGCTCTGAGTAGTCCGAGCTCAACTATCTTCGTTCCTGCTTTTTTTGCTATTGAAGGTCCAAAAAGCTGTGAACCAATGAACATAAATAACGCCCCAAGAAGCACCGATCTATCCAGAGGATATCCTCGAGCATATAGAAAAGCCACCGAATTTCCAAGGTTGTTAGCTCCTGCTGAGAAACCGAAATAAGCTCCAGCAACAACTATCAAAAATCTAAATAGCATTCTCAGGAACCTTATATCCCATTTCGCCGCAAAGTTTAGAATGCGAAAATAAAGGAATTTTTCAAAAATATAACCTAAGATAAAAGCAATTGCCGGAGTAGCGATCCACCAACATACCACAACTATAAACTTAGTAAAGTAGAGGTGATCCGTAGCAATCCCTATCCCAACAATAGATAATGAAACGATATGTGTAGTAGCTATTGGGACTTTTAGAATGTTTGCAAGGAGAATATAAACTATAGAATTTATGTAGAATGTCAAAGTAGCTCCATTCTGAGAAAGTATGAATGACGGGGCTAGTTTCTCTCCAAGTGTCACAAGCACATTCTTCCCCAGAAAGAAAGCCCCTAAGAATATCGCAACCCCTGAAATGAGACATAACTGCCTTGGACTCAGGGTTCTTGCTGAGTACGGAGCGGCCATAACCGTACCCCCATTTGATCCCCCAATAGTGACGGCAAGAGAAAATGCAAGAATTCCAAATAGTAAATCCATAATATTTAAATCAAATAATGTACCAGAACTTACACTATTGCTAAAACAGTAAAATCGAAAAAGTTAAACTCTTGTTCTCCAACCTAAATTTAATTTATGGTTGATTATGAAATCGACCTGAGAGGCACTGAATGTCCTATGAATGTAATTATTGCTAAAGTCAAGATGAAGGAAGTCCATACTGGTAAAATGGTTAGGATAATTGTTGATTTCCCCGCTGCGTACGATGATGTCCCTCAAGCACTAAAAAACGAGGGATATAAAATTATATCTATGAAAAAGCTCAACGAAAAGGATATGGAAATCATAGTCCAAAAAACATAAGTGATGATAAAGTGCTTCATCCAAAAAAGAGATGATAAAGTGTTTCATCTGAGAAACGTAACTGAATAAACTGAAACTATTTGAAAGATCCTACCTTTAGTTTTGCTCATATCTTGTATTCGTTTTCTGGCTATTGAACATATCCTTTTGTTTCAACAAAGTCAGATCTTTACTGATTTTATTTCCAAGTTGCGCAATTGAGTATATTTGTGCTCACAAATTATCAAATAATTTTCTTCACAGAAGATGTAGTTCAGAAACTTTACCACCAGATAGTCACCACCTGCCCCATATCATCAGAAATCTGATATAACTAAAAAGTATCTTATCTTTAGCAGTAATTTTAGGGTCTCTTATGCTAAATTCCTTGCTAGGAACGAATTGTGAGAATCCGAAAGTTTGAAGAATATGATAGAATGCAATCATTGTAAAATTCTGCTTATTTGATTATCTTATGATAAAATAAAAATGTTCTAAAATCTTTAATTTGTAAAGATATGCTTGAGATAAGAATGACGAAAGTTATCGATTTTATTGAAAAGGAGATCGAGAAAGGTAACGTAGTTGGGAGAATTGCAGATAAGATATTTCCACTACTGTTTGTCACCTTAAAAAGCAAGAATCCATCCGATCTGAAAAAAAATATAGCACTGTATCTTCTGACAAGGAGAATACTTGATACTGGAGCTGGCATAACAGCAATAGCTTCATTGGGGACACTTTCAGAGATAGGAATCACAAAAAAGCTATATAACTGGCAGAGCACAGAAAATCTTGCGCAGGAATTCTACATAGATAGAGAAAGGCTAGAAACACTTCTTGACTTTCTGGTAAAGGATGGCATTCTTGAAACCGAAACCAGAAACGGGATAAGATTTTACAGAATCGGAGATGATTTCAAAAGATTCCTAAAAAATGGGGAAGGAACTATTGCACTACTGTGGTCACAGTTAAAAGCTCTCTCAGAACTCCCCAGAATACTTAAAACTAAAAAACCATCACAAACTCTTGATATATACAATCTCGAAGGAGACTATAAGTCCCTACTTTTAGGAGTCAATGAATTTTTATACAGAGCTACACAGGAGCTTATGAGAAAATACGAATTCAAAAATCTAAAAAGAGTTATGATCGGTTCTATGGGAGTGTCTTTTGCGAAAAATATTCAGAAAAGATTTCCTGATGTTGAAATACATATAGGATGCTACCCACATCTGATAAGAGAAGTTCCAAAACTTATAGAAAAATACAAACTTACTAACGTGAAAAGTATAAAAGAGCATAAAGGTAGCCCTTCGGAAGATAAGTGGGGTGATGAAGAAAAGAAATATGATCTTGTATTTTTGACTAAGAAGCTAACATTGAGGAATCTCAGCGAGTTTGGCAATGAATTTCTGAGAAAATCACATAGTGTTCTAGCAAAGGGTGGATATGCTGTTATATGGGAAGCTATTGTCGATGACTCCGGAACAAAAGGTCCTTTGCTGGAATCGGTTTTAGATATACTCGTGAGCTACTCTGGGAAGAGATGGAAAGAATCTGATTTGAGAAAACATATCCTTTCATTCGGTTTTGAAAAATTCGAAGTTGTAAGGTGTTTAGGTGGTAGGACAACCTTCGGAATAGCTGTAAAGTAAGTTCCCGGAATAGCTATTCTGAATAGCTATGAAGTAGACTGAGGATTCTCTGTTACAGCATCTGTTTTAGATGAACTATAAAATTCAATCTTCTCTATATACTCAGATATCTTATTTGCTACTTCCTTTGAGAATAAAATACTAAAATGCCCATAATTATCGTAAACCACACAATTTGAATGTGGAGCCAAGCTCCTCAGATCAGTAATAAATTGGTCAAACTTAGCTCCAACATACATCGAAATTTCTTCTCTATCCATCTTTCCAAGTTTTTCGAGAAGCGCTGAATTGGGCCTCACTTCTCGCATAGCAACACCCGGAAAAAAATAAGCTATTTTAGTCCCTCTGTGAGGAGATGATATGCAGACAAAACTTTTGACTTTCAAATTAAACTGCTCTTGATTCATGGCTATGTACTTTGCTACAATCCCTCCTACAGAGAAACCAACAAGTACAATTTGATCTACTCCAAGGATTTCTGTAAACTGTCTTATATTTTTCACAATTTGAAGAGAAATATCCTCCACTCCACCTCCAAACGGGAATGAATCAAGAATAAAGATGTTTTCAAATTTTCTGTTTCTGAGCCTCCAAAAAATCGGATATAAAGATGCTTTAGTCATGAAGTAGCCCGGGATGAGAAAAACGGGGATCTTACTTCCTCCTTTTTGTCTTGGGACAAGGCTCTCAAGTCCCAAAAATCCGAATGGCCATGAGAAAAAAATATAAAGAAGTGCTAAAAACTCCTTGATATAAATATTAAGAAAGCTCCACCATCTTATCTTCTCCTCGTTTGAAAGTTTCTCATAGACAAGGATAAAAAATGATAGTGTATGGAAAACAAACAGAATAAATAATATTATTTTGAAAAGGTTCATTTAAATTCATCTTTTATTTGGTCTTACCTTTAGTGCTTTCTGCGGAAACCATAAGAGAAACCCAATTAACAGCTCGGACTGAATACTCTTCTATATCTGATATGAGTCCGTTTGCTCTTGATGAAACTATAGCAAAAAGGACAACACCTAAAATTGCGGTTATAAGTCCGAACGCTGTAGAATGCATAACGATAGCGATAGATTTTGAAAGATATATTTGTCTCTGGGCTGGATCGAGTGCCCCGACACCGCCGAACGCTTCAATAAGTCCTATAACTGCTCCAAGAAGTCCCAGAAGAACAGCGGTGTTTGCAAAGATATGAATGAGCGGTATTCTTGCCTGTATTTTTGATGTGAACTTCAGATACTCCTCTTCTGCCACTGAATTCACAAGTTCCTTAAGCTTTTCCTCACTTATGCTGGATGTATTGGTTTCTTTTATAACTTTAAGAGCAGAGTAAAGGATGCTACCAAGAGGGAACTTAGATAAACTTTCAGCAACCTCCAGAGCTCTTTGCAACCCACCTTCCTCAAATGCATCCTTAACTTTTAAGAATATTTCCCTTGGCTTCCTGCCATATGTCACATATACAGCAATAAACCTTTCTATAGATAATCCTATGATAACAAGGAGCATAAGCAATATAAAGTGCATCGGCCAATCACCAACTACATAAGCTTCGATGAGTTTCCCAATAATCCCTTTTTCCTCTTTTGCCTTGGCTTCCTCTCCCTCGCCTGCCCCCGCTTGCTCAACCGTTCCTGCCTCTGGGGTAGCTTGCTCAGGTGCAGGTTGAGTAGCTTCCTGAGCATAAGCAACTTTGTAAACTTTAGTAAAAAAGTAAAAGT
The DNA here is from genome assembly GCA_938036315.1 of uncultured bacterium. Classification (GTDB taxonomy): domain Bacteria; phylum Calescibacteriota; class Calescibacteriia; order Calescibacteriales; family Calescibacteriaceae; genus CALHPK01. The sequence continues at coordinate 85,815 of CALHPK010000009.1, forward strand.
ACGAACCTGCCGACATAAAGACTACCAAAGACAAAATCAATGTCCTTTTCAAACCATGCATCACCCAACCACCTCCATCAAACCATAAAATAACATGATAAAACAAAAATAAAATAAAAAAGGTTAGTCCAACATTTACTTCTTATATTTCTTAGAATTCTATTTCAGAAATACAAAAAAAGCAAAAACATTACTGAGAAAACCCCCCTTTTGCCTCTCCTTCACCATTGTAATAACTTTGAGCTACATCGCAAAAATAAAATTGTTAAGCATTATCATCAGAAATTTATAACTAATCCCAAACTCACCGTACCTTCAGATGGCACAAATCTATCTTTAAGTTCTAACTTCACATCTGCAGGCTCTGCACCAGACTGTGGATGAAACTCCTTTAGGATAGGTACTAAAAATAACACCCCAAAATTGATAGCTACCACCCTACTCCCTAACTGGATACCCCCGTATATTGACGGCAGAATTAACTGGAATGGATCAGAGTATGTTTCTTCAAATTCTTGATATAACTCAGTAGTTTTATCCTTTTCCCACCTTACTTTAGCATAGGGAATAAAAATTAGTTGGGTTCCAGCATATAGCTCAATAACAATCCCAAGAGAGTCTGCATAAAGAGAAAACTGTAGGTCCGGGAAAAATTCTACTCCTGAAAGAGATGGTGAAGATATAAGTCTCTCACCTTTGAACCCTATAAAGTTCAAAAAGACCGAAGGTATAAAGCTCAAAGAAATTAACTTTGTATCTAACAGAGAGAAAATTTTCCCAACCCCCATTCCAACCCTAAGATCCCCCTCCCAGGGAGCTCCGGATATATTAGGAGTGAGTAAAAAATGTTCACGTAAATTGATCGAGCTTGAAAAGTAAAGTCCAGATAAACTTAGCCCGCCATTGGCTCTGAGATTCTTTTCATCTTTTACGTAGTAACCCACTGGAACTGGAGGAAAATAGTTCGGCCTTGCACACCCACCCGTTATGCACAGCATAAAAATAGCTGGACAAATGCTTAAGTTTCTGCCAAACATTGTACACAATTTACATCCTAAATCTCAAATTCAATCAATATTTTAGACTTTTTTTAAATTTTATTTCTAAGATTTGCTGCTAACAAGAAAATTTAGGGTGTCAGTATCTATCAAGTTAGAATGTTGGAGATTATCTATTGTGGACTAAATCTCATCTGCTAGAGTGTTAGAATTTAAATTTTAGCCCTTAAGCGATTATGAGATTTCAGTCTTTTCTTATTTTTTAAATCAAAAATTTAATTTTAAAGTGGAAAAAGGAGGTAAATATTTATGAAAACAGAAGCAGTAATCGTTGATGCAATAAGGACACCTATAGGTAGATCGAGTTGGAAAGGGCTTGAAAAGTGTGGACCAATGGGGCACTTGAGTGCAATTGAACTTGCTTCTTTACCTGTGAAGAAAATAATAGAAAGAACAAAAGTTGATACAAGAGAGGTAGAAGATGTTGTGTGGGGATGCCTGAGCCAAATAGGTGAACAGGGCTTCAACCTTGGAAGAACATTACTTTACCAAGCAGGTTTTCACGATGAGGCAGTAGGTTGTACAATCAACAGATATTGTGGTTCAGGTCTTCAGGCAATAAACTTCGCAGCGCAAGAGATAATGGCTGGAGAATGTGATTTAGTAATAGCTGGAGGATCGGAATCGATGTCTAGATATCCTATGGGCTCAGATGCGCAGTTGGCTGCAAGAGCTGGCGCTCCTCTGGTTATACCAGAAACAGTTCAGCAAAAAGGGCTAGTGCCTATGGGAGTCGCCGCAGATATGATAGCTCAAAAATACAAAATAACAAGAGAAGAAATAGAAATATTTGGATACAACTCCCAAAAAAGAGCAGTACTTGCTTGGAGAGCAGGAGTATATAACTCACAAATATTCCCAGTCGAAGCAGTAAAAGATGGACAGAAGTTCACCATAACCCGTGATGAAGGTGTAAGAGATAAAGCAGTTGATGATCCAGAGGGTTTCATCAAGGATATGCAAAACCTCCCCTACTCATTCACTACCGATGGACCTCATACCCCAGCAACATCGTCCCAGATATCTGATGCTGCTTGCGCAGTTATGATCACAACACCAGAAAAAGCAGAAAAACTCGGATTGAAACCCAGAGCGAGATTTGTTTCCTTTGGACTCGCAGGCTCAGATCCAGTCCTTATGCTTACCGGAATTGCTGACTCAATTAAAAATGCTCTAAAGAAAGCAAATCTAAAAATAGATGATATGGATATTATAGAAATCAATGAAGCATTTGCATCTCCTGTTATATATGCTGCAAGAGTATTGGGAATAGATTGGAAAACAGATATGAGACTCAATCCTAACGGTGGAGCAATAGCTCATGGACATCCAATAGGCGCAACCGGAGCAATTCTCTTTACAAAAGCTTTATATGAACTTGAAAGACTCAAAAAACGCTATGCTGTAATATCTTTGTGCATGGGCGGAGGGATGGGAATTGCAACAATCATTGAAAGAATTTAATAATGCAACCTGATGCTCTTGAAGAAATAAAACAAGAAGCTCTAAAAATAATAAAGGAGAAAGCTGTCCTGAAGGGAGAATTTATACTCTCATCAGGGCAGAAGTCTAATTTTTACATCGACATAAAAAGAATTACTCTGGATGGGAAGTTCTTAGACATTATTACTGAAATAATATCAGATTACGTTGCTAAAAACTTCAAAACTCGTAACTTTGCCGGGATAGAACTCGGAAGCGTTCCAATTGTTGCAGCTACAATCTTAAAAATGAAACAGAAAGGATATAATTCTAAAGGAGTAATTGTGAGAAAAGAGTTAAAAAAATATGGAACATCAAGAGAAATAGAAGGATCGGAAGATATCGGTTCAGCAATATTGATAGAAGATGTAATAACAACTGGGAAAACAACTGCTGATGCAATAGATAAGCTCCTTAGGAATAACATAAAAATAGAAGGAGTAATCACAATCATAGATAGAGGCGGAGGAGAAAATATCAAATCGAAAGTCGATAAATTCTTCTCCCTGTTTGAAGCACGGAATGTTCTAGAAGATTCAGAACCTAAAATTTAACGAATATCAAGTAGCTGAGAAAGAGTACTTATTAGATTTCTTCCAACTATCTGTAAAAAGGCATTAATTTCAAACAAGGTCGGGAGTGAATATCCCCTCTCATCAATAGACGGAATGAAAAATCTCAGAAAATCCCTATCTATGTACAGGAACCCAAAAATATCAGGATTCTGAAAAGCTACATATGGGAAGACTGAAAACAAACCGTCAGGCTGAATACTGTAGTCTGTGGACTTAACCTTCAATCCTAATCTAACAGGTGATAGAAAGTGACCAGTATCAGCATACCTTATAGTTTTTTCGCAAAACTCAGTTCTACTCCCTGCAAAGTTCTCTCTTATTCTGAAACCTACACAGAATTTCTTACATACTCCTCCATCTTCCTCAAGACATATATTCTTATTTATGCCCTTGTCAGTTTTACATTCACCACTTTTCCCACAGTACTGGATACACCCCACATCTTGTGATGACATCAGAGATTCATAACAGTGCATAATGTTTATATCACAAGATACCTTTGAAGATTCAAAGCACATATTAGCCCTTGGATACTTACAGAAGAATGAGAAAATTGGATTACTCTCTGCAAGAGCGGGAACATCAGGAGAATCAGAGAGGCACTCCCATTCAAGCATAAAGTAGTTATCAGAAGTCCAAGCAGGTAGAATCTGTCTCAAAGCAACCGGTTGAGAAAACAACACCTTAAAATTGAATTTCAATCGATCCGGAATTATAGCTGTTATCAAACCAGCAACTATACCAGGATTCACAACTTGAAAAATCTGATTTACGACTCCTTGAGGTACGCCGACAGAAGAAACTGAAGATATGAAAGAACTTATTAACCAGTCTAATATACCTGTTTTGAGAAAAACTGCTATAGAGAAAGACAAAGCTTCCACAATATTTCTCCAAGAGATAAGTTCACCTTTCTCTACACTATTTTTCAAGGCAATAAAAAAGACTTTCAAATCTGGTGGTGGTATTAGAGTAGAAGCATAACACTTGACACATTTCCCTGTTTTTTCATCAATATACCCCCCTCTTTTTTCAGTAAGTTCTTTATCATAAAAGAAAGTAGAAGAAGTTGGGAAAGCAATAGTTTTTATAAAAGTTTCCCCTCTTTCTGATTCTCCCACCTCTATCCTCTGCACAATGTCATCGGCCTGATCATCTGTCTCACCAAGTAAGTAATCATAGAAATTAATCATAGAATCAGCAAGACCTATAAGAGAATTGGGTATCTCTTCCGTCCAGTACCTGATCCCACGTTTCGGTTCAATCCCTAAAAATGTTTCTTTGTCATTGAGAATAAATGGGATTATATTCATAATAAAGGTTCGCGCTGTAATAGCAGATATCCCTCCTTGAGATGATATGTACTCTGCAACTCTTAAGATATTCCCTATTTCAAGATGTATATCAACGCTCATTATAAGTTTGACAATAGCTACAACTGCGCTCATAGCAGCGTATAATAAGTTAGCATCCGCTGCATCATACTCACCGGAAAGATCTATTTCCCAGAATACTACATCGCGAAACTTTATGGTTATCGTAAGGTGTTCGACAAACAGGCTCCAACTTCTGTCTCTCCTTGGTATTTCAAGCTCTTGAATTATCCCTTCTATTGGTCTTATAAGATTTGGGATTAGCACATCAGCAACAAGGTCATTTAAAGTTCTACCTTTTGCTTCATCTGGAATTTCCGACTTTAAACCAAGCGGGGGAGATATTCCCCCTATGATTTGAGCTATAATATTTCCGAGCTCGATTACGATATTCTCTATACTTTTACCTAAAGTAGCTATCTTGACAAGCGCCAAGCCAAAATGAGCTCTGGGGTCATGTGGGGAAATTTTTAGAGCCTCTGAAAAAGCTCGAGAAGCTTGTCCGTATTCCTTTTCACCAAGGGAAATTACCCCCTCCTTTAATAGAGTTTCAACACTTTTGTCTTCCTTCTTCTTGCAGGTTCCTGAAAAGATAAATAGTGCAGAAAGCAAAATCAGTAGTAGTGCCCTTTTCACATCTGTACCCCCAAAGGTAAATTTTAATCACCAGAAGTCTTTGAGAAGTTGAATTTGAATTTATAAGGCTCTCCAAGCGCAGGGTAGAAATTTTTTGATAATCAACACAAGTTATATCACAAAGACTCTTTTTGTTCTTTAATAAGCTTTATAATTTTGCTTAACTTAAAATATAAAAGTATTCTTTTGAAGTTTTTGCTATGACTCGCAAGATCATCTGGGCTCCTTGGAGGATTGAGTACATAGAGAAAGCAAAGGAAAGTTTAGGAACTGATAAAAAAGATGAATGCTTTCTATGTACAGCATGGTACAACGATGATGAACTTGTAGTGTACAAAGCGCAAAATTCATTTATAATAATGAATAGATACCCGTACAATCCCGGGCATGTTATGGTATGCCCAAAAACTCACACCCGCTACTTAGAGAATATCCCAGAAGAAGAGAAAATAGAAATGTGGAAGCTTCTTGAGGTCTCAATAAAAGCGCTGACATCTGCAATAAAGCCACATGGATTCAACGTAGGTATCAACATAGGAAGAATCGCCGGAGCAGGACTTGAAGACCACCTTCACATCCATGTTGTCCCAAGATGGGCTGGAGACACAAATTTTATGCCAATATGTGGAAATTCAAAGATAGTAGTGGAAGACCTAAAATCATCTATTATAAAAATAAAAAGTTACCTACAAGAAATAGTCAAAGAACTAAAAATTTAAAACTTATAGCAAAGAATTTAGTAAGCTGTAATTAGCTACAAACTCAGGTGTTATCTATTACATCAATCTTACAAGAGCAAGACTTACACTCCAAATCTCATCTACAAAAATTATGACCAAATACCGTCATCTCACAAAAATAAAAACTTTATCCTGAAAAATAAAAACTTTTGCATTATAATATTCTTATATAAATATTTATTTTATATGATACTTATCTTACATTACCATATTCTTTTTAAATTTTTGCTAATAGTTAATTTTAAGTTGATCGATTCAATGATAAACTTAGATAAAAAGGAGTAATAGAGCTATGAGTGTAAAAAAGAGAGTCCTCATAGTAGATGACAGCGTTTTCACTTACGAACAGCTAAAAAATATAATTGAAAAAACCGGCATAGCAGAAGTCGTAGGGCATGCAAAAGATGGGATAGAAGGGATAAAACTTTATAAAAAACTCACACCTGATATTGTGTTTATGGATATCCTTATGCCGAATATGGATGGTCTACAAGCTCTCAAATCAATCCTCAGCATAGATAAAAGTGCAAAAGTTATCATAGTATCATCTTTGGGAGGAGCTGTTGAAAAAGCAGAAGAAGCCCTAAAGGCAGGAGCAAAGGGAATAGTCTCCAAACCATTCAACGAAAACGAAATAAAAGAAAAAATAGAGAAACTGTAAAAAGGAGGACAAAAAATGGGAGTAAAATTCTTTGGAGCTTTCTTAGTGGAAAGAGGGATAATAACAAAAGAACAACTCCTTGAGGCTCTGGAAGAACAGAAAAAATCTAACCTCAAAATAGGAGAACACGCAATAAGACTCGGATACCTCACACCTCAACAGCTTGAAGACATAAGAAGGCTACAAAAAAGAGAAGAGATACTTTTCGGAGAGGCTGCAGTAAAACTCGGCTACCTTACAAAAGAACAAGTAGAACAAATAATAAGAATACAAAAAAGCTCACATAAACTTCTGGGAGATATATTGGTTGAAAAAGGAATAATAACAAGAGAAACCCTTGTAAGAGAACTCAAAGCCTTTGAAAATGAACAAAGACAATACATGACAGAGACAGTATTTCTCCCAGAAGGTATAAAAGACAGAGATTTTATAAACATAGTCGTAGATCTGGGGAAAAAATTCCTTCTAAGAACAGTAGATATTAACACAAAGTTCGGAGACTTCTCTTTCGAAAACTTCAAAAAAAGAAACGAGTACGATGTCCAAGTTGATACCCTAGGAGATATAAAAGCAAAAGTTGTTTTCTCTCCACCCGAGAAATTAGGAGAGCTCCTTACCAAAGAATACGGACTCCCAAACACAATAGAACTCAGGAAAGATGCTGTCAAGGAATTTATGAATATTGTGCTGGGGAACGCAACCGCTAAAATGGAAAGGCTAGGGAAACGTATAAGTATCTCTGTACCCAAAGATCCAGATATTGAGGGTAAAGCACTCAGATATACATTAGTAGCCCCGGATGAGGAATACATCTTCTACTTTAAAGAAGGCTAAATACAATCCATCCTATTTTCTGATACGAAATAACCTAGGGAGCAGAATCCCCATAGTTAACAAAGCAAAGAAAAGGAAAAGAAACACACCACCTATAAAATAAGAACTAACTTCATATCTACCGTAAAATCTATTATATCTGTAGATAAGAAGATATGGAGACAAACCTTTGGCCTCGGAAATTGCTAAAGCCAGATCCCTCTCAGATATGCGAAAAATGTGAAGAAACCTCGCTACCCTACCAGAACCATCAACTACTATAACTACGTTAGGATGATATATCTCGCCTGTCTCTTTATCTTCCTCTATCTTATAATCGAATGATTCCAAAAACGATGCTATATCCTCCTGTAGATTCGTCCCTACAACAACCCAACTTCTGCCATCTATATTCCATCTCATCTGGAACTTCTTGAGATCATCCTTTGAGTCCCTACGATCGAATGAAAAGGTTATAATCTTAAAATCTTTACCCAATCCTTTTCCCAGACCCTCCCCCAAAAGTTGAATAAGCTTCGCAGTGATCATAGAACAAAACGAAGGACAATTCGTATATATTGGTGATATAATTGTAGGCTTCCCTTCAATCAGCTCCAAAATAAAAGATTCATTACCATCTTGATCAAAAACCTTTATATTCCGGATCAACTTCCCTACATACTCTTCCCTGGGAAATGGAACCTCTGTGGATAAAATGGCTAAAACTGCCACAATTGACCCAAAATAAAGCATATACAAACTACTTAATCAACACAACCAACATATATAAAAAGAACAAAAATTGACCGACTAAAAAATTTTTTTCTCCGTAAAATTCTTCAACAACATAACTAATAGCACCCAATCGATACACAAGCTATTCATAAAGACTGAATCATTCTGAATCATTCACACCTACAACTGGATAAGATACAGGTTCGACATTCTTCTTCTGAAGATATGTTCCAGATCTTCGGTAGCAAAACAATTAGATAGGTAATCCCTTATTATCAAGTTTTAGAATTAAATGCTCTCCAAAAGATCCTCTGAGTAAAAGTGTGGAAAAATTGAATATTTTGAGCAAAACTTGAAAAGTTATTTAAATTAATAGTATGTTTTCGATCTTCTTCAGGATTTTTTTTCTGTTTGGTGCGGCTTTATTACTCAGCATCAAATCACTAATTCCATCTACTACAAAAGAAGAAAATAGCTCAGAGAACATTGATTTTGAGATCTTTGGTCCTACACGAATAAATGGGGTAGTTGGCAATGGCGCCCTATCTTGCGGAATATCCGAATGGGGAGAAATAACCGTGCTTAGGTATCCCTCACCTTCTCATTGGGATCAACTTGATTACAAAACCAAACCAGGAGAAAAATCACGAGAGCTGAAATATTTTGGAGCACTACCAAATCAAGGAAGCTTCATAGCAATCTACTATAACGGAAAATTAATAATTCTCAGAGATATAGAATCAAACATGATAAACCAGCAATATAAATCAGAAGACTCTCCAATACTTGTCACAAAGTATAAAATTGATGATAATACCGAAGTTATTGTAGAGGATTTTGTCCACCCAAAAGAAGACATACTCATAAGAGAAGTTTCTCTGAACCTGCAAGGCTCTGGTGATGCTTACCTCATAAACTACTCCAACTTCGCACCTACAACTATAAAATTACCTAAACTACCTCTGGAAGATTGGGATGATGACACAAAAAATGATTTTGCAGCATTTACCCAAGAAGGATCAGTTATACAATTCACACCGTTTTTTAGAACAAGAGATGAATTGAGAAAAGAATACAAATATGTTAGAGAAAACATAAATTCAAGGGAAAAACTTGTCGAGTATGCGAAAAACACATCAGGTATATTTATAAAGAGTTTAGCTAAAGGGATCGGAAAAAGCTACTCATACATAGGATTTGATGAAAGATGTGGTGATGGTCGGGAAGCACCTCTAAGTACTCCGGAGAGTGCATTCGAGAAAATGAAAAAATTCTCTCCAGATAATTTATATGAGATTGAGAATGAAAATTTTGTTCTTTGTTCTGCGGATTCCGTAAACATTGCGAAAATCTGCGAAGCTGGAACTTGTAACAAAGGCTTTATCATAGTAGCTCTTGGGAAGAATTTGGAAGATGTCAACTCGAAAATGAATTTTGCACTGAAGAACCTGCAAAAACTCAAATCAGAAACAGAAGAATACTGGAGTAACTTAATAGGAATGGTTAAGGAAAAAAGCTGGTTCTCAAAGCTAAAAGAGAAAGAAAAAGCGGTATGCCAGAGAGCCTTGATCTCCATCCTACAGGCAACTGACAGAGATACAAAAGCTACTGTAGCATCCATCTCAACACAACCTCCGTATGCAGAAGACTGGCCAAGAGACGGAGCATATTTTAACATACTTTTGAACCTCGCTGGATTTACCGATGTGGCCAGAGAAAGAAATTACTTCTACGAAAAAGTTCAAAGCAAAGAACCAGAAGGAAGGATCCCAGCAGGAACATGGCGTATGAACTTTTACTCAGATGGGATGGTAGGTGGTCCATGGGACTTTGAAATAGATCAGGTCGGATTTGTAATATGGAGTTGGGCAACACACCTTATGTTTGAACCAAATAAAAACGAATTTCTGAAAAATATCTATTCAGCATTAAAACTTTCTGTGGAGGAAGTTCTCATAAATTGCAAAGATGAGAGAAATCTTCAATGTCTCGCTAATGAAGATGATAATCCAATACCGTCAGTAACAATAGTCGGAAGTGCTATGGTGTATGCCGGGCTCTTTCATGCTCAAAAGATAGCACAAGCTTACGGTGATCTAGATTTGTCATCAAGAATAAAAGAAAGGATGAAAGAACTGGAAATAGCCATGCTACAAAATTATACCGATGAAAATGGATTTATTACATCATCAGCAAGCGAATTTCTAGAACAAGGCTTAGCATATATACTTTTCCCAGCAAACTTCCCTATGAAAACAGAGTGGATAATAAAGTACGGAGAAAGCTTAATTGATATGCTGAATCTCAATTTCAACAAAAAAGGATTCCTTCTGTATGAAGGGAAATGGATAATCTCACTCATAATAGCCTCCGAAATACTAAAAAATAAAGATTATTTTTACTCAAAAAAATTCAAGGACGAAGCCGAAAAATATCTAAGAATACTTATAGAAGAAGTTCCTACGAAAACCTACCACTATGGAGAAATAGCAAGATACACTGTCAAAGATGGTGGCAAGATCTACGAAAATAGAATAGCAATGCCACATGTTTGGGAAGCTACTTTAAACTGCTTAACCTCTATAGCTTTACGAGATCCCCAAACCATTGAACTTATGGGAGTTGACTTGAATGTATATAAAGAACCTCGGAAGGAGAAAAAATCAATTTGTAGTTCATTTGGGCTTCTATCTTTCCACTTTATTATATTTCTTTATCTAATCTGGAGCTTTTTTAGAATCAGCTTACATTTCAGAGGATGATTCTTTCATCACCGATTCGGTGTAGCTTATAGTCTTATCCACAAGAATCCTTATGTTATTAAGATCTTGTTCCAATTTATCAACTGCTAAAATGATTTTTCTACTCTCTTCTCTAATTCCTTCGAGTGAAACCCTCATATCCCTTACTATTCCATTGTATCTTGAAATGATCATACGGTACTCTGATGAGAATCTTTCGTATCTAGACTCAAGTTCTCTTATACTTTGAGAAACTTTTTCAAGTTTAGAGAATATATTATCTACAGAAGGAATAATTTCTGCTACCACTCCTTTTATATCTTCAGATGCATTTGCAATGTCGGAAAACTTAGATTCAAACTCTGAAACTAACCTCGATACTTCAGAAAATGTCTTCTTCGTATTACTCACATATCCTCCAAGCTGGTTCAGATACGACATAAAATCTTCGAGTATATCATCCACCTTTCCTGCATAAGCTTTTACAGATTCTATCTTATCTGCTATAGCGTTATCCCCTAATAAAATCTCGAGCTTTCTTCTTATCTCATTTATCAATGAAATAATCTCCTTTGTACCGGATTCTATTCTTTTCACATCTTCACTAATAAGATTGGAAAGTTGTTTTGAGAAAGTAGAGAACTCACCTGCAACTTCTGTCTGAGTAATCTTTGCGGAAGATATGGAAATATTCATTGAAAGTATAACGAGTCTCTTTTTCAATCTATCGATTTCTGAACGCAAACTCTCAATATCTCTGAATTTTTCTTCAAGATCTTCAAAAGTATCTTTAGAAATTTTCACGCTTTCGCTAAGCTCATCTAAGGATTTTTTGAACATCTCAAACGAGCTTATAAGTATCTGAAATTTTTTTTCGACCTGAGTTCCAATCCTGCTACCAACTTCATCTTGAGATAATGTTAGCACTCTTTTGGGGCCGCCTTTCAGAATATCGTAAATCTTTTGAAATTTAGATGAAACAGAAGAGAGTTTTCCTCTTAAGTCTCTTAGCTCTTTTATAATATCTAAAACTTCTTCAGATGAAGAAGAAGATGCCTCAAAAGTCAAAACTTCTAAAGTTTCAATTTCTTTACCAGACATTGCTATAATTCTCTCCGAATTTATGCGAATCAACTTCAGATCATTTATCAATGAATTTATCTGCCCTCGCAGCGATATAGAATCTGAAAATATCTTTGAAAGAACCTTGCCGATTCTTGAAGAAAAATCATCACATCTTGAACTTAAGATTTCCACCATCCCATGAGTATAGTTATTCTCAATAGATATTTTAAAGAATTCATCATTTGTCACAACCAAATTCTTAGAATCAATAAGATCTAATGCTTGAGAAATATAACTAACTAAAGAACTATAGAATGCATATATAACTACAAGAATAATCACAGCTAAGATTCCAAATAGACTTAGGAAAAGCTTTTTGAACTCATCATCGATCCACTTCAACGGAAGATACAATCCTTTTATAACATTTTGACTCGCAAAGAAAACGAAAGCACCTGGAGAGACGTAGTCAAACAAAATATTCTCTCCAATACTTAACTTCTCTTTCATACTACTGATAATTACTTTATCAATGAATGGGTGCTCAGAATCTAAGATGCCAATCTCAAATGGTACAGTTCCTGGAATACTTTCGCCTCTGACAAAATCATCAAACACCTGCTTTGCCTCACTATATCTGAGCTGTCGAATGTGGTTTTCAATAAATATACTGCTTACTAAAAATGCCACAAACAAGGCGTATGAAATAAAAGCTATCAAAATCTTGAACTTCACCGAAATAGTAGGTGAAAAGTAAATTTTCTCCCTAATTTTACCTTCAATCTTAAATATCTTTGCAAATTCCCTTTCAAGATAATAGTAAATTATCTGTGAAACAGGTAGAGCTAAAAATACGATATTCAGAAGGAAAAAAAGGGCTACCCGTTCACTGGAAATCTCCCCAACCCTTATTATAACATACGATAAAATACCTGCAATAATCCAAATCAAAAAAGATACGGACGCTGAATAAAATGGTAAAGAAGAATAAGAGTTTATAAACTGCAGAAGCTCAGCTCCAGTCCCTATCCCCTGATTCTCAAGTTGCAGAAGTTGTCGATAAACCTGCTTAGTTCTGACTAACACAGCAAAGGCATAAACCCCAAGAAGTACAATATAAACGAAAATTAGAGGAGGAAGTATCCTCAGAAGAAATGGATATATCAACTTCCACCAATTAAGATAAACAACAGAAAAAACAACTCCTACAACCAAACCTACAAACACGCTCAAATATATTGGTAAAAGAATAGAGAGGAACACAATCTTTCTTAACTTGTCACTGATTCCCGGACTTACACGCAAAATACTCTGCTCCATACATTAAATTTTAGAATTTCGAAAGCAACTTTCTCCTAAAAATTAAAATTTTATACTAATTATGAAATACCAGATAATCCAAAGCGATATAGAGAACTTCAGAAAAGAATTCGAAAGTATAAAGACAACAGTAAACCTCAATGCAATGCTAAATAAACTTCAGGAGATAGAAAATGCTCTCAAAAATTCATCAGACCACCGAAAAATTTCCGAGCTTATGAAAGAAAAATCAAGCATTATAAAGAAAACAGAAAAATTTGAAAAAATCAATGAATTGATAGAGAATGTTGAAGGTCTATATGAGCTCTGGATTGAGTCAGGAGATGACGAGGCACTCAGAGAACTACAATCGGAAGCGTCCAGACTAAAAAGAGAACTTAAAAAACTCAAGATCGAGTTTATGCTATCAGACAAATATGATAAATCCAATGCAATAGTTGAGATAACCCCAGGAGCTGGAGGAACAGAAAGTATGGATTGGGCATCTATGCTCTTCAGAATGTACTCAAGATGGGCAGAAGAACACTCATTTGAAGTGAAAATCATAGATAAAACACCAGGAGAACAAGCTGGGCTCAAGAGTATAACATTCATCATAGAGGGAGAATATGCATACGGATATATGAAAGGAGAAAATGGAATCCATAGGCTCGTCAGAATTTCGCCCTTCGATGCTAACAGAAGAAGACACACATCATTCGCCGCTGTCACAGTATATCCAGAAATTGACGAATCCATAAAAGTAGAAATAAATCCTGCAGACCTTGAAATAGAAACCTTCAGAGCTTCAGGTCCCGGAGGACAATATGTGAATAAAACTGATTCTGCAGTACGAATAAGGCACATACCCACAGGTATTATCGTCACATGCCAGTCTGAAAGATCACAATACAAAAATAAACAAATAGCACTAAAAATACTTATCTCTCGTCTTCATGAAATTGAAAGACAAAAAAAAGAAGAAGAAAAAAAAGGGCTTGCTGAGAAAAAAGATATATCGTGGGGGAATCAAATAAGAAGCTATATATTGTATCCGTATAAACTTGTAAAAGATCATAGAACGGGCTATGAAACAGCACTTGCCGAGGAAGTCCTCGACGGGCAAATAGATGAATTCATAGAGGAATATCTTAAAAAACTAACCGCAAGCAAAATTATAAATTAATAAAAACATGTTCATACGCCTATTAACTAAAGTTGCTGAAACTATAATCCCATTCCCGAATAACAACCTTGAAAGTTTCAAAAACAATTTCATAGCAAGAGCCAAAGAATTTTTCGCAAATATGGCAATACTACCACGCATTACCTTCTCGGTTATACTTATCCTAATTCAACTTACACCTATGTTAAGATACCTCAGGCCTTTTTCTAAACTCTCCATCGAAAAAAGAAAAAAAGTAGTAGAAAAATGGTATACATCAAAAATTATGACAAAAAGATTGATGATAAATGCCATAAAAGGACTATGCACTATGATATACCTGAGTCTACAAGGAGATGAATTCAATTTCAATTCTACAAAACCTAAAAGATGCGAGAAAATTACACAGAAACAGAATTTAGAATACTCCGAACAAAGCTAAAACAAAATGAGAGAAAAAGTAAAGACTCTAATCATATGGGACTTGAAAAAAGATCTAAATAAACTCCATCGTCTTAAGAACTCTGTGTTGTGTATAGGAAATTTTGATGGATTACATAAAGGGCACAATAGGGTCCTACAAGAAGGATACGATATGTCTAAAAGATTTGAACGCCCTCTTGTAGCTATCTCCTTTCTACCTCATCCCCGTCTACTCCTTAGACCACAAAACTTCTTCATCCTCACTCCCGTTTCCGCAAAGATATTAGAACTTACAAAACTCGGCGCTGATTACTTGGTCATGTTCAATTTTCCATCAATTATGAATATTGAGTACAAAGAATTTTGCGAATTTATAGAAGTTCACCTCAATCCCTGTGGAATATGTGTGGGGTTTGATTTTTCGTTCGGGAAAGGAGCTCTGGGCACAGCAGAGGACATAAAAAAATTCTTCTCCAAAATAGAAGTTAAAATTGTTGGTAAAATCAGTGTAAATTCTGATCAAAAAATCTCTTCATCACTTCTGAGGAAAACTATAAGAGAAGGAAGCGTCGATAAATACCCAAAATACACAGGAAGATTTTACTCAGTTAGAGGATGTGTTGTAAAAGGAGAAGGAAGAGGGACTAAAATCGGCTTCCCAACTGCAAATATTTCGACTACATACTTTCTACCACCAGACGGAGTCTATGCGTGCTTTGTAAAATTACTTGATCAAGGTAATCAAACTGCGTTAAAGGCAGTCTGCAATATTGGACCACAGCCTACCTTCAACTCCAATAAAAAAACTCTGGAAGTATTCATAATAGGATTCGAAGGAAATATATACCTCAAATCAATTGAAATTATGTTCGTAAAAAGAATAAGAGATGTAATGAAGTTCCAAAATCCTGAAGAACTCAAAAAAAGAATCCAGGAAGATATAGAGGAAGCAAAAAGTATATTGGCAAGCTGGTGAAGATGTAACAATAAAAACGAAAAAATATTTACCTCAGAAAGAAAATTTAGGACATACACAAGATTAGATCAGTACTGTTCTTTGGATTCTAAATCTCAAATGGATTCTAAATCTCAAAGAGAGCGGAAATATTAATAACTAAAGTGAAACAATAAAAATAAAAAATGACGAAT
Source organism: uncultured bacterium (assembly GCA_938036315.1). Lineage (GTDB taxonomy): Bacteria > Calescibacteriota > Calescibacteriia > Calescibacteriales > Calescibacteriaceae > CALHPK01. The sequence continues at coordinate 101,730 of CALHPK010000009.1, forward strand.
GAATGATATATCTTCTAAATTTAAATTCTAATTCTTCTTATCCTTTAGAGGTTAACAGATGGGCATATGAGAATTCCGAAAGAATAATCCACGTTTTCTCATTTTCTATAAGGTGTGTAAGCGTTGGTAGAACTTATCAAGATTTTCAGCCTATCAGTGCCGAAAGCTCCCCTGAAACCGAACACTTACCTGTTTTCAGAAGAATAACAGGTGGGGGCGCGGTCTTCCATTCTCCTGATAGTGATATATCCTTTGCGTTTTCATTTGAACACGATCTAATTTCAATAAAAAAAATATTTTTGAATATAGCTAAAAAAATAAGCACATTTCTTGAAACAGAATTGAATTTAAACAACCTAAGAATTTTTGATAATGGAGATATTTTACTAAATGATATAAAAATCTGTGGTATATCCTGTGTAAGGAAGGGGAAATTTTTTCTATTTGAGGGATGTTTTTTAATACCAAACAAGACAAAAAAAATCCCATTTAATTTTTCAAAATTATGTTTCAATTCATACGGAAAAAAGATCCGAAACTTCAAAGATTTATCAGCCAAACTCTTCAATTTTCTAAAAGAGAATTTTCAATAAGGTAACAGAAGCTGTATTCGGCAAGATAAAATAAAGAAATTTTTCAAAAATTTACTCATATCAAATATAATTCATTAATAATAAATAATCTAAATTAAAATTTAAAACATTAAAAGTAATGAAACTTATATTCTTATATCTTTTAAATATATTCCTGAGAAGAAAAGAACTATAAAATGAAATTTCTGGGGAAAATTTTTGAAAAATTTGACAAAAAAACGAAAAATTATTATAATTATTTTTGATGAAATTATTAAACGGATTTGAATTTTATGATTTCAAAAATTTTTATTCTTTACTTTTACTTTCATTAAATTTAACGGAGGAAAAGGTTAAAAATAAGTTGAATTTTAAAAATATTGGAAAAGGGGGAAAACATGCCTGAGATAGGAAAAAAAACAGCTTTAATAGTGGTAGATATACAGAAGGATTTTCTGCCTGGGGGAAATTTAGCGGTCCCAGATGGGGATAAGATAATTCCAATCGTAAACGAGTATATACAAAAATTTGAAGAAGCAGGAGGATTGATAGTAGCTACAAGAGATTGGCATCCTGTAGATCATATCTCATTTAAGGAGAGGGGAGGGCCTTGGCCACCACACTGCATTCAAAATACCGACGGTGCAAAGTTTCATGATGATTTAAAACTCCCTGAGAATACCGTTATAATATCAAAAGCTGATGAACCTGATAAAGAAGCATACTCAGGATTCCAAGGAACAGAACTTCAAAATCTTCTCAAAGAAAAAGGAATTGACAGCGTATTTGTGTGCGGTCTTGCAACTGAATATTGTGTGAAAAATACTGTACTTGACGCTATAAAACTCGGATTCAAAACCCATATCCTCGCTGATGCTATAAAGGGAATAGATGCTAATCCAGGGGATTCAGAAAAAGCAATAGAAGAGATGAAATCAGAGGGAGCAGAAATCGTAAATATAAAGGATGTAACGATAACACCTGGAATTATCCAAAAGACCATAGAGTCAGTGGTTGAGTCCATAGAAGCCGCAACAGAAAAACCCCGTAAAGAGCTCCGAAGGAGTATTAAAAGAGCAAAAAAAGAGGTCGGGAAAATTTTGAAAAGGTATGGTAAGAAAGTTGAAAAGGCTAGCAAACAAATCGGCGTGGAGCTATCAAGAACTATTCAAAAAGTAGCAGATATAATAAAAGAAACATCAGAAAAAGTACGCGCAGGAGAGAGAGTAAAAATCAAAAAGCCTAAAGCTAAAGTAATGAGTAAAAAAAAGCCAGCAAGTATAAAGGGGAAAAAGATAATAGCACCAAATGTGAAACAAAAGGTTAAAAAAATTTCCCAGAGGGGGAAACCCTCTGGGGGAAAAAGAAAAGGAAAAGGAGGTGGAAAACCTATGGCTACCAAAAAAGCAGCCGCTGGAAAAAAGAAAACCGCAACCAAAAAGAAAAAGTAATAATCATAATACATTAATAATTATATAAAAAAGAAGGGGGATTTTCAAATTTACTAAATAAAGTCCCCCTTCTTCTACCACAACCTGTGGGTGGATCAGATATATGAAGGCTGTTATACTAGCTGGGGGGAGAGGTACTCGCCTTTATCCAACTACGTTTGTCGTGAATAAACACCTTCTTCCAATATACAACAAACCTATGATATACTACCCTGTATCAGTAGCTCTACTTTGCAGAATAAGAGAAATAATTATCGTTACAAACCCTGAAGACGTAGAAATCTATAAAAAGTTGTTTCTCTTCACTGAAGAGATAGGGGTTGATATAAAATATGCTGTACAGGAAACACCTGGGGGATTAGCTCACGCTTTATTAACTGCGGAAGAATTCGCCAGAGGAGCTCCAATTTGCCTTATCTTAGGAGATAATATATTTTTCGGACACGGGCTCCCAGATATTCTTATGGAAGCCAGAAGATCAGTTGAAAAGGAGGGTGGAGCCTATATTTTTGTCTACTACGTAAACGACCCAGAAAGATATGGCATCGCAGAATTTGACAGTACAGGAAAAGTCATATCACTCGAAGAAAAGCCCAAGAAAGCTAAATCTAACTTTGCTGTAACTGGATTGTACTTTTATGATCAGACAGTATTTGAAAAAGCAAGACGAATAGAGCCATCATCAAGAGGAGAGCTTGAAATAACATCTGTAAATCAGGAATATCTCAAGGAAGGTAAGCTCAAAGCAAAGCTTTTAGGAAGGGGATTTGCTTGGTTCGACGCCGGGACACATGAAAGCTTTCTTTCTGCAGGGGAATTCGTATATACTATAGAGAAAAAGACCGGACTTATGATAGGCTGTCTAGAAGAAATAGCGTTCAATAACGGATGGATCAGCAGGCAAAAACTACTTACACTTGCAAATAGATTAAAAAATACAGATTATGGTGAGTACCTTTCAAAAATAGCCAAAAGCAAAGATTAACTAGCCTCTCTTCCTCAGCTCTTTATATATATTTATTATTCTCTCCCCTGATGTCACAACTGCTCCAATAAATATCACAAAAACAGCTATTTTCAAAAATAGAATCTCCCCAAAGAATCTTGAATAGATTGAGTCAAAAATAAGAGAAAATGTGATTATAAACACTCTTTCTTGTCTTCTCATATATCCCTCTCGAGATACTATATTAAGAGATTCTGCCCTGGCTCTGGCATAACTCACAAGCAATGAAAATCCCATAGCAAGTAATGAGACAACCGATACAATAATTTCACCTTTTTTGATAATTACATAAGTTATACCTGCAAAAATTCCTATCTCACTTATTCTATCCAGGACAGAATCTAAAAAAGCCCCGGCCTTATCTTTTCTTCCAGTTTCCCTTGCAGTTTTTCCATCTACAATATCAAGAACTCCACCAATTGCAGCCGAGATCCCAGCAAAAGAGAACATCCCAAAAATCAAAAGCATTGCTCCTGAAATGTTGAAAATCAATCCAACAAGAGATATACTATCTGGATCTAGTCCTTTCAATGGTAATCTATGTGCTATTTTATAAAGCCACCCTCCTACAAGATGATATATATTTCTGTAAAATGCCCATGATCTTTTTGTGTCCTTTTCGAATCTTATTCTTTCCTCTTCACCGACACCAGATGGATGAATAATATAAAATACAAAAGAAAATATCACAAACGATAAAAATGCTACACCTACTATCAGATCCACCAGCTGAAGAATCTCCATTTGCATTACCACTTAAATTAAGGATAATTTTTTTGTTTTTCGTAAAAATCCTTTTACAATTCTTTAATGTATATGATATAGGAGGTAAGCTATGGCGGAAGAGAAAAAAAGCGAACTGAAGGAAGAGGTTGAACTTTCAGATAAAGTTAAGGGGATAATCGATAGCATAAGTAGTCTCAATGTTATGGAATTAGTTCAGCTTGTAAAAGCTCTGGAAAAGCTTTTCGGGATCTCTGGAGTACCTGTGGTTGCGGCTGGAGCAGGAATCCCAGCAGCACAAGCAGCAGGAGCCCAAGCCCCAGCAGAAGCTAAAGAGGAAGCAAAGAAAAAAGTATTCAATGTTATACTAAAAGAAGCCGGTCCCAATAAACTTCAGGTTATAAAAGAAGTGAGAGTAATCCTCCCTAATCTTAACATAAAAGAGGCTAAAGATTTTGTCGAGTCGCTACCAAAAACCTTAAAAGAAGGAGTAGAAGAAAAGGAAGCGAACGAGCTCAAAGATAGGTTTGAAAAGATAGGGGCAAAAATAGAACTATCTGCAACCTAAAATTCCTGAAAAACATCTATTTCTTAGTTTCTAAATATAAAATAAAAGCTACTTTTCCATATGAAAGAAAATAACTCTCTGAATTTTCTAAATTCATTAAGGGAATACCCTTACATAGCATTTGAACTCCCTGATAGGTTTTTCCCAAGAGAAATTAGAAATTCTGTTGATATCCCAGATCTACTTAGTATTCAGAAAGAAACATTCGATTTATTCCTGCAAGAGGGTGTACCAGCAGAAAAGAGGTTAGATGTAGGTATCCACAGAGTTCTCTCAACTTTGAAATTCCAGATCCCAGGAAGAAAACTTGAATATGTAGATTACCAACTAGATCCCCCCAGATACACTCCCGAAGAGTGCAAAGCCAGAGAACTTACATATTCATCAATAATGAAAGTGAAACTAAGGCTAACAATATTCGAAGATGAGAATAATTTAAAACCCAAAGAGATAAGAGAAGAATGGGTATACTTTGGAGAAATCCCCAGAATGACGCAAAAATGCTCCTTTGTTATATCGGGAACAGAAAAGGTAGTAGTTAATCAGCTACACAAATCTCCAGGAGTATATTTCGAATACGATAAGTCTAAGCTAAGAACAACTTCAAAATTTGTCCCAACCGCAAGAATAGTCCCATACAAAGGGATGTGGATAGACTTTGATTTCGATCAAAAAGACATTTTATACGCTAGATTCCAGAAGAAAAAGAGGTTAAATGCCTGGGTATTCCTACGCGCTATAGGATTAGAGCTTGAAGATCTTCTTGATATATATATAAAAGAAAAATTGATGATCACTAAAGAAAATGATAAGCTTGTGGTTCTGAAGGAGATCAACCCAGATATTTTAAGATACCAAAGGACCTCCCGAGATTACCCAGGAGTGCCAACCGGAAGCAGATTCACAAGAGCTATAATAGACTCATTGATGAAAACGGCTAAGATAATAAAAGATAGACCATTCATAGAAGTTTCAATAGAAGAATTTGATCCTACCAAAAGAAGTATCTGGGGAACCAGAGTACTAGCCCAGAGCATAACCAAAGACGGCAAGATCATAGCTCCGGTTGCAGAGGAAATAACTCCGGAACTCCTGATGAAACTTTATGAAAATGATATAACATCGATTGACACAATATGGTACGATGACGTATTCATATCTGGATCAATTATCAGGACATACAAGGTAATGGAAAAAACACTCAAGATAAAAAGCCCAGAAGAAGCCGCTATTGAATTTTACAGGAGGACAAGACCTGGTGAACCAACCGACCCCAAGGTTATTTTGAACTCAGTAAGGAACGCATTTATGAACCCGACAAAATTTAATCTTTCACGTGTGGGTAGAATAAGAATATCAAAAAGATTTGATATTGAAGAAACATTCGAAATAATAATAACGAAAGATGGACAAATCCTCAAAGAAATAAAGGAAAAATTCTTAAAGTTTCAATTGGCCTCGTGCAATTTAGAACTCAAAGACGGAGCAAAAATCAACCCAGGTGAAAGAATAAAATCAGAGCATGTAAAAAAACTTATAGAAAATGGAATAAAATACATTCCAATATCAGAAGAAGAGTTAAAAGAATATGCTCCTACCGAGGATATAAAAGATGAATCAGGAGAAGTAATAATCCCTAAAAAGAGGAATTTTGAAGACCATCATATAAAGATCCTGAAATCAAAAGGTGAAGAAATTAAATTCAAAGCCTATTGGTACCCCAATAGCTTAACATACCTTGATCTTTACAAGGTGATAGAGTATCTTTTTGACCTAAGAATGGGAAAAGAAGGTAGAAGTATAGATGATGTGGACAATTTAGCCAACAGACGTGTTAGACCAGTCGGAGAGCTCATAGAAATGGAATTAGCAAGAGGGATAGAAAGAATAAAAAGATCCATAATAGAAAAATTGAGTACTCCTGAAATTGAAAAAAAATCTTTACGAGATATTGTCAATTTCAAACCAGCTGCATCAGCTCTTAAGGAATTTTTCGCAATGGGTCAACTTGTCCAGTTCCTTGATAATACTAATCCTCTCTCAGAACTTACACATAAAAGGAGACTTTCAGCTCTGGGAACTGGAGGGTTGAGAAGAGAAACTGCAGGCATAGAAGCAAGGGATGTTCACTCATCTCACTACGGGAAAATATGTCCAGTGGAAACACCGGAGGGGCAAAATGTCGGTCTTATAGTTTCTATGGCAGCATTTTCAAGAATAGATGAACTCGGACTACTCCAGACTCCATACAGAAAAGTAATAAATGGCACTGTAGCAGATGAAATAGAATATATTTCGGCTTTAGATGAAGAGAAACTTCCAATAGCTCCCTGGGGTGTTGAAATTGATAAAAACGGAAAAATAGCACCTGAGGAGTTACCAGCGAGAGTCGGGACAGAAATCAAACTTGTCAAAAAAGAAGATATAAAGTATATTGATGCGGTTCCATATCAGATTCTAGGAGTTTCTGCCTCGCTAATTCCATTCTTTGAGCACAACGATTCAAACAGAGCACTAATGGGCTCTAATATGCAACGGCAAGCAGTTCCGCTCCTTTTCACCGAACCGCCATTAGTCGGGACAGAAATGGAAAAAATAGTCGCAAAAAATTCTCTGGCAACCGTTACCGCAAGACACGCTGGCATAGTCAAATATGTTGACTCAACAAGGATTGTTATAGAAGTAGATGACCCGGATTTTCCGGAGCTCAAAGGAACAGCAGATATATACACTCTTACAAAGTGGTCGCGAACAAATCAATCAACATCGATAAACCAAAGACCCATCATTAGATTTGGAGAAAGAGTTAAAAGGGGACAGATAATAGCTGACGGACACGCAACAGCTGGCGGAGAACTTGCTCTTGGTAAAAATGTTCTGGTTGCTATAATGAGCTGGCGAGGATATAACTTCGAGGACTCCATAGTAATATCAGAAAGACTTGTATATGATGATGTCTACACATCGGTTCACATCGAAGAGCTTTCTATTGACATAAGACAAACCAAACACGGTCCTGAAGAAATAACAAAGGACATCCCTGGGGTCTCCACAGAACTTGTTGCAAACCTAGATGAGGATGGAATAGTAAGAGCCGGAGTTTTTGTGAATCCAGGAGATATTCTCGTCGGAAAACTCACACCTGTACCCGAGATGCCACTAACTCCAGAGGAAAGACTCATCAAATCAATTTTCGGTAAAGCTGTAGAGAATGTCATTGACACATCCTTAAGGTGTCCACCAGATATAAAAGGTATAGTTCTTTCTGTATTTGTTCACTACAGAAAAGATGTTGTCAAAGATCAGAGAATAAAGGCGCAGGAGGAGAAGATAATATTGAGAATAAGGAAGGATATGTCTGACGCGGTTGAGATTTTAAGAGGGAAACTCTGGGAGGGTATAGGAAAATATCTGCAGGATATAAAAGTAATATCTCCTATAAAAATCGATAAAAATATCTTCAATGATAATACAAAAGAATTCAGAGAAGCTTTAGTGGCAAAGCTAAAATCTTACAGAGAAACCTCGAGCATGGTAAAGTTCCTCGAATCCCTCCAAGGAAATATAGATGAAGAGTCTATCAAAAGGATATCAGAAGCTATAAAATCCTTTGAAGTAGAAGAAAAAACATTGAAAAAAATATTTGAGGATAAGATAGCAGAAGTTAGAAAGGGAGAAGAACTCCCTCCAGGGGTACTCAAAAGAATAAGAATATTTGTAGCTTCAAAGAGAAAGATTCAAGTTGGAGATAAATTATCTGGGAGGCATGGAAATAAAGGAGTTGTATCAGTAATACTACCTCAAGAAGATATGCCATTCCTGCCAGATGGGACCCCTGTTGATATCATTCTAAGCCCACTTGGTATTCCATCAAGAATGAATATAGGACAACTTTTTGAGCTTGAACTTGGCTGGATATCAAAGGAACTTGGACGTAAAATAGCACAAGTCGTAGACAAACTTCAGGAAGAATTCATAATAAAAAATAAAGCTCAAATAAAGTCAAAAATCATGGAAATGCTCACGGATGGAGAGGATAAAACCGGAATTATAGAGAAATTTTCCAAATATATAGATGGATTAAATGATGAGGATTTCGCAAAATTTGTTATAAGCTGCGAAAAACTCGGAGTAAGATTTAGCTGCCCACCATTTTTAGGGATGACTGAGGAGGAATTAAAAGAAATTGCAAGAAGAGTTGGGATTCCAGATACTTTCTCGGTTGAGCTCAGAGATGGAATAACAGGTGATAAATTTGATCAACCGGTTGCAGTTGGCTACATGTACATTATGAGATTGGTTCATATGGTAGAAGATAAAATACATGCAAGGTCCACTGGAACCTACTCGCTGATAACGCAACAACCGCTTGGAGGTAAATCAAGAGGTGGTGGGCAAAGGTTAGGAGAAATGGAAGTGTGGGCTCTTGAGGCATATGGAGCAGCATACACTCTTCAGGAGATGCTCACCGTAAAGTCTGATGATATCTCCGGCAGAGAAAGAACTGTTCTGAATATCATCGAAGGGAAGCCGGTATACACTCCATCTATCCCCGAATCTTTCCTTGTCCTTGTCAAGGAGCTGCAGGCAATGGGTTTTGACGTGGAATTACTATCCAGACGAGATCTTGAGGAATTAGAAGCCAAAAAAGAGGAAACTCAAGAAGGGAAAGAAATTTTTATTCCTTTCTCTAAAAAAAGTGGATATGAAAGAGTACGAAATGATAAAAAATAAAAAGGATAAAGAATAAAAGGAAATAAAAGGTAAGATAAAATTAATTTAAAATAAAAAATTTCAAGGGAAGAAAGATGGAAACGAACAGAGAAGTAGTAAGAAGCGTAAACGATATAGAGGCAGTTCGAATATCTATTGCATCTCCAGAGAAAATATCACAGATAGCATATGGAGAGATTCGGCGCCCTGATACAATAAACTACAGAACTGGCAAACCAGAAAAAGAAGGATTATTCTGTGCTGTAATTTTTGGGCCAATAAATGATTTTGAATGCCTGTGCGGCAAATACAAAGGGCAAAGATACAGAGGAACGGTTTGCGAAAGATGTGGAGTTGAGGTAACATCAAAAAGAGTAAGAAGAGAAAGAATGGGCAAGATAACTTTAAGCTACCCCGTCACCCATATCTGGTTCCTAAAAGTAGCACCCAATCCCATATCGTCTCTACTAGATATGTCTCAAAGAGATATAGAGGATATTGTAAATTTTAGCCTTTGGATTGTAGTAGAACCTCCAGAAAAAATATACGAACTGAGCGTATCAGAACAGCACATCGAAAAACTCATAAAGGCCCTGAAACAATTTTCAGCCTTAGTAAGAGAAGTCGACTTTGAAAAAAAATACTCTCAACACATCGAACAGATAAAAAGATTTGAAACAGTCCTTAAAGAGATAGCTATAAGAAAAATCTTAATCAAATACGCATTCGATCCAGAAATAAACAAAAGCAGAGATCCTCAGAAGTTATGCAACGGAATAATAAAGGAATTATCGAAGTTCAAAAACTTCAAAGAAGCAGAAGATATAGTTGAATCCATCCAGGAGATAGAAGATAAACTAAAAACAATAGAAGATGAAAAAAGATCTGAAAGATTTGATGAGATAAAGGATAAAATAATAGCAAATGCTATCAAATTCCCTGAATATGTGATAGTTCACAGAGAAGTCATAGGACTGTTCGTTGCGCACTTTCCGAATATATTCCTACCCACAACAATTTTAGGTGGAATAGGTGGAGATACTATAAAAGGATTCGATGAGAAAAATCTATCAGTTGAGAGGTTTAGCTTTGGAAAAGATCAAATAGCTTTGGTCGTCCACAAGAAAGATTCCCCAAAATACACTGATCCATCAAAGCATAAGGTATCAAATTTTGTTGTAGGCTCTGGTGCAGAAACTATAAGATATATGCTCAAGAATTTAGATCTAAATAGACTCTCAGAATTGATCAGAGTGGAGATAGAAAACATAAATAAGAATCATAGAGCAGAAGAATCATCCAGATTCATCAGACTTTCAAGAAGGCTAAGAATAGTAAATGAGTTTAAAGGTTCAGAAAACAGACCAGAATGGATGATAATGGAAGTGATTCCTGTGCTACCACCTGAACTAAGACCTTTGGTTATTCTGGAAGAAGGAAGAATAGCAAGGTCAGACCTTAACGAATTCTACCGGATGATAATCCAGAGAAATTCAAGATTAACAAAGATGAAAAGATTATTGGAACTTGGCATAGGGATTCCAGATGCAGTTATTGAGAACGAAATTAGGTTACTTCAGGCAGCAGTTGATTCCCTTATAGATTCATCAAAGGCAAAAAAACCTCAGGCCTCAAGAACTGGAAGACCTCTCAGATCACTTGCCGATATAATAAAGGGAAAATATGGGAGATTGAGACAGAATTTACTTGGAAAAAGAACTGATTTCTCAGCAAGAAGTGTGATAGTTGTTGGTCCGGATCTCAGATTGCATCAGATAGGAGTTCCAAAAGAAATAGCTCTGGAGATATTCAAACCATACATTATATGGTGGCTCATAAAGAAAAAAGGATTGGTTACCTCCGTAAAAGAGGCAAGAAAGCTATTTGAAGAAAAGAAATATTCAGCAATAAGTGGCAGAATCGATGAACAAACAAAGTGGTTATTCTACGCACTTGAAGATATTATAAAAGAGAAACTTATACTTGCTAATAGAGCTCCGACACTTCACAGGATGAACATTCAGGCATTCGAAATAGTCCTGACAGAAGGTAAAGCTATAAGACTGCACCCTTTAGTCTGCACAGCATACAATGCAGATTTTGATGGAGATCAGATGGGACTATTCCTCCCCTTATCCATACAAGCTCAGACGGAATCCAGAATCCTTATGCTATCAACACATCAGATACTCTCACCAGCTCATGGAAACCCAATAGTATATCCAACCCAGGATCAAGTTATGGGGATATTCTGGATGACAAAAGAAAAAATAGGTGAGAAGGGAGAAGGGAGATTCTTCTCTTCAGCGAGAGAGGTTTACATAGCATATGAAAACAAAGAGGTATCACTCCATGCAATAATAGAGTGCTTGATCACGTGTTTGTGTAATAAATGTCATGGAAAAGAAAAAATCTACAGAACAACACCCGGAAGAGTAATATTCTTTCAGGATGTACTTCCTAAAAAACTTTGTTTTGAACTTATAAACAAACCAATTGGTAAAAAGGAGATAATAGATCTAGTGGCCATATCAAGACAAATAGCTGGCGAGAAAGAAACGGTTATCTTCCTTGACAAGATGAAGGATATAGGATTTGAAATGCTAACACGCTCAGGCTTTACGCTTGCAGTTCACCACTTTGTCATTCCAGAAGAGAAAGGGAAAGTTCTTGAAGAAGCAGAAAGAATGGTCAAAAACATAGAAGAAAAATATGCAAAAAGACTTATTACTTGGGGAGAAAGATACAACAGAATAACCCAAATATGGCTTGAGTATACTGAAAAAATAGGTAAATTAGCAAGAGAAAAGGTCTCGTGGACAGAAATCGAAATCGGAGGAAGGAAAGAAAAAGTTATGTCTGACAATCCAGTCTTTTTGGCGGTTCACTCTGGAGCTCGTGGATCATACGAACAGATAAAGCAAATCTCCGGTATGAGAGGTGTAATGGCAAAACCCGGTGGCGAACTTATAGAATTTCCGATAAAGCACAACTTAAGGGAAGGATTAACCCCCCTTGAATACTTTATATCAACTCATGGTGGAAGAAAAGGAATAGCGGATACAGCACTTAAAACCGCAAAAGCAGGTTACCTGACCAGGAAACTTGTAGATGTAGCTCAAGAAATTATAGTAAAAACTGAAGACTGCGGAACTAAAAAGTTCATACGTATGACCCCCCTCACATACGGAGGGGAAGTTCTCAGACCACTATCGCACAGAATATTCGGCAGGGTAGCCGCGGATGATATAATTTCTCCTGAAACAGGAGAGATAATAGTCAAAAAAGGAGAATACATAACTAAAGAAAAAGCAACTCTTATAGAGGAACTCGGCATAGAAGAGGTAAGTATAAGGAGTGTCTTAACTTGCGAAGCTGAAGATGGAATCTGTGCAAAATGCTACGGATGGGCTTTAGCATCATGGGAAGAAGTAACTTTAGGAGAAGCTGTGGGAATAATCGCTGCACAAAGTATAGGAGAACCAGGTACCCAGCTCACAATGAGAACATTCCACTACGGCGGAATAGCAGCCCTTACAGAAAAAGGAGATATAGTGGCAAATCACGATGGGAAAGTTAAATTCAAAGATTTTAAATATATAGAAGTCGAAATATCTCAAGAGGAAATGGAAAAACTCGGACTGACCAAAGAAGATATCATAGAAGGTAAGAAAATTCTCAGAGTTACATCAAGACTAGGAACAATAGAAATCGTATCAAAAAAGGAACGCACTCTTGAAAGATATGAAGTAAAATACGGAGCAGCAATATTTGTAAGACCAGATCAGGAAGTAAAAAGAGGACAGAAAATAGCAGTCTGGAACCCATATGCAAACATAATCTTGACACACACCAGCGGTAGAGTCAAATTCAAAGATATAGTCCCCGGAGTCACAGTTATTGAAAAGAAAGAAGAAGTAACTGGTAAAGTCGTCAGAACTATTATAGAGCCAATCGGGAAAGCAGCCTCCACTATGAGACCCTCTATAATCGTCACCACACCCGATGGGAAAGAAATAACCTACCCACTACCAGTGAGAGCTACAATATCTGTAGAAGAAGGAGCGAGCGTCAAAGCTGGAGAGGAAATAGCAAGAGTAGAAACAGGTTACGCAAAGACGAAAGATATAACAACAGGATTGCCGAAAGTCGAAGAGTTCTTCGAAGCAAGAAATCCAAAGGAAGAAGCAGTAGTATCAGAAATAACAGGCAGAGTCGAGAAAATAGAAGATATAAAAGGTGGCAAAAAGAGAATAATAATAAAGCCTCTTGGTAAAGCATCGATGAAAGTCCAACAACGTTCATACGACATTCCTAAAAACAGACACATAATCGTAGTCTTGGGAGATATCGTAAATGCTGGTGATGCATTAACAGATGGCGTCCCCAATCCGAAATCTCTACTAAAAATAAAAGACCCAGACCATGTAGGTCTTTTCCTACTAAATGAGATACAAAAGATATACTCATCTCAGGGAATAGATATAAATGATAAGCACTTTGAAGTTATAATCAGGCAGATGATAAAATGGGTAAAGATAAAGAATCCAGGGGATAGTTCCTTCATCCCGGGTGAAATAGTAGACAAGTTCAAGGTCAAACAGGAAAACGATAAACTAAGAAAAATGGGCAAGAAACCAGCTATCTTTGAATATACAATTTTGGGCATCAGCAAAGCTTCTTTATACTCTGACTCATGGATCGCAGCCGCGTCATTCCAAGAAACTCCAAAAGTTCTCACCTCAGCAGCTTTAGCATCAAAAATAGATAAGCTAGAAGGTATAAAAGAAAACGTTCTCATTGGCAAACTCATCCCAGCAGGATCAAACTTTCCAGCTTACAGAAACATAGGAATTGAAACAGAAAAAATGCAAATCACCGAAGAACTAGTAGAAAGAGAATTGAAAAGATAATAACAGCTACCGTTAAAAAGATCAGTGTGAAAGGCTTGATCCATTTTCTCAACTCAATAGTAAATGAGCGCAAAACTGTTATTATTCAAGGAATAAAATACGGGATGATCGGAGTATGTGGTTTAACCTCTAACCTTTTGATATTTTCTTTTTTAGTATACATTCTTAAAGTGTGGTATATCGTATCGGGTATACTCGCTGGGTGGCTATCTATGACCCAGAACTTTATCCTCCACAGGAAATTTACCTTCAAAGGATACTCAAATTTCAAAGTCATATCATTAACCGGAATCAAAAGATATGCAAGATTCTGGATATTATCCCTGGTAAACATACCTCTTTTTTCATCTTTACTTTACACCCAAGTTGAATTTCTCCATTTACCAAAAGTCATAGCACAGTTCAATGCATCCTTAATAGGCGGAGTCATAAACTTTATAGTTGCAAGAAGATTCATATTTCATCCTGTCCAAATATGAACTTCATCATCACCTCTTTTTACCGCTTCAACTCCTCTATAACTTTATTGAGTATAGTGTGCAGATCCTTGAGATCTTGAGAAAACCATATCTTATTCCTAACCTGCTCTCTGAGCCAAGCTTCATCCTCTTGAGAAAGTTTAATAAACTTCACTCCCATATTTCTTAATCTTTCCTTTGCCTTTTCCTGAAAGTCTCTTATGACTTTGCGACTCCTCCTTTCAAACTCCTTGAATTCCTCTTCAAAAGATCTTTTTACATCTGCGGGAAGAGAGTCCCAAGACTTCTTATACATAACCAGTGCCCCATGCTCATATCTGAATGGCAAATCAATAGCTATTTTTACATGATTGCACCACTGCAAACTTAAACAAGCTTCAGGACTTGAATGGAAAGATTCTATCATCCCTGTTTCAAGTGCAGTCAATACATCAGGAACCCGAAGAAATATCGGTTTTGTTCCCAGAACTTCCGGTACTTTGGCATCGATCGGTTCTCCAGCCCATGCCCAAAATCTTGTCTTACCTAAATCCTTAAGATTTGATACAAGCTGTTTTGAAAAAAAGTAAGCTACCCCTTCTTCCGAAAACGCAAGAAGCTTAAAATTCCGCTCCTCAAAAAGCTTCCCAAAATATCCTTTAAATTTCTCTATAATCTCATCTATTTCTTCATAATTTTTGAAAAGCATTGGTAGATCTAAGATACCTGTCTCTGGCACTATTTTTTTCACCCCATTTATAGTAAAGGCCCCTGAGTGTAGCTGTCCCATCTTTATCTTTTTCAAGACTTCTTCTTCGTCTCCCATAACCCCACCTGGATAAATCATTATCTTTACTACTCCCTTGTGTCTTTCCTTTATATTCCGCACAGAAGAATCTAACAAATCATACCAAACTGATCCAACTGGAGCAAGTGTGGCTATCTTTATAGTCACCTCTTGTTGAGCAAATACAGAAGGACAGAACAAAATCAAAAGGAATAAAACATAAGTATTCAACTTCACACTTTTTGCACCCATATGCAAAATCCAATTTCAAAAATGAAAACGTAAAAAATATATATTAAGCATCCAATAGTACTGATGCATGTTCTTGAAAAAGATCGTAATGTTATACTCTACGGTTCAGATAGCATAAGGGAAGCTTTTTTCGAATGTGCAAAATTTGGACTCTTGTTTCCGTTTATTCCATTTATTGATATGTCGACTCAGGAGCTACTACAAATTTCAGATTTTTCAGCTTTCGGTTTCCCATTTACCCACTATGTCAGTGGCTTGGAAGTCGAAATAAGAAGCGGAAGCAACACAAAAGTAATAAAATACGGCGGAACCATATACAAAACCAATACCACCTTCAATATAGTTCCACTACTTATCGGATCAAAAATACATCAGATCACAGGTAGCACAAAATATAAGCTTTTTACTGATCTCCAGAGCGAACAAATAAAATTTAGGTGGACCTCGATAAAGATCCTCCCTCCAAAGCAGATATACTTATCTGACCTAAGGCAAAATAGGAACTCCAAGTACATCGTAAAGCAGGGGGAAAATATTTATGCCATCTCTGAAGAAATAGTAAGTGACTCAGTGAAAATTGATATCCCTAAAGATATAGATAAACTTGAAAAACTTTTTTTTAAAAAAGCTCTTAACCACATATCAGTAGAAACTGAACTTACAAAAGTGCTGAAAGAACATAAAAACCTGCTCATTATCTCGGAAAAGGAATATTTCCTATGTTTAAGTTTAAATGAGTGAGATTCTCGAGTTCATACTAAATTTTCCTGAACTCCTCGCCTTAAGCGTAGTATCTCTTTTTCGCATATTCATAGCATATTTTATAAGCATAACTTTAGCAATCATATTATCTTACATAGCAGTATCACATTCGAAACTTGAGAAAATTCTCATAGGCATCATCGATATTATGCAATCTATACCGGTCTTAAGCTTCGTTCCAGCAGTCATGATCTTTTTGACAAAATTTGGGAAACTCGGAGCGGAATTAGCATCGCTTATCCTCATAACAACTGGTATGATATGGAATCTAATCTTTTCTTACTACTCATCTTTAAAATCAATTCCAAAAGAACTTCGGGAAGTAGGTAAAATAGCTCATATAGGTCCTCTAAATAAATTTCTTTTCATAGATCTACCATACGCTATACCAGGTTTAGTATGGAATAGTATGCTGTCATTTGGCGGTGGATGGTATTTTCTGATGTACTGCGAGACGATAACTGTTGGTAACATTGATGTGAAACTTATAGGCATAGGCTCAGCAATTCTAAACGCATCAGAAGATGGTAATATAATAGCGGCAATAGAAGGTATCCTATCTATTTTGATAATTGTAACGCTAACTTTTCTACTTTTGTGGATTCCAATGGAAACTTGGTCAAAAAAATTCGTAGTAGAAGAAGAAATTCATGGGAAAGCGATATCGCCCTCTATGTTCAAAGCAACGTACAAAATCTTAGATAAAATATATCATCTATTATTAAGATTGGCGTCAAAATTCAGAGATAGGCCGATGAGCTTTGATATAGTTAGCAAAACTGCATATATTTTTGTAATCTGCCTCCTTTCTGCACTTGGGATATTTACTTTGTGGTTGATGACAAAAATCCCACTGAACGAGCTCCTTGATGTTCCTACATCTTTCCTTTTATCATTAATGAGGGTTATAGTTGGAATTTGCATTTCTTCAGCTATAGCAGTACCACTGGGGGTATACATAGGACTAAGGGCAAACATCCTTGCAAGGCTACGTCTTGTGATCTTAATTTTGTCGTGTCTGCCCGCTCCCGCACTAATACCTGTAATCTTTTCCGCTCTTTCAAAATTTGATCTTGGCATAGAAATAAACGCAATCTTGGTCATAATACTTTCATCTATTTGGTACATCTTTTTCAATACCGCGGGAGGAGTAGCTTCTATACCGCAAGAATACTTTGATCTTGCTAAAATTACCAGAATGAACAGAAAGGATAAACTTACAAAGATAATAATACCCGGATCTGCAAAAAACATGATAGTTGGATTCATAACCGCCTGGGGTGGAGCATGGAATGGGACATTTGTAGCCGAATACATAGAATTCAAAGGAGAAAAACATGCTCTTCGGGGAATCGGCAGCCTGATATCCGAATCAGCAGAGAAAGGGAACCTTGAAATGCTTATGTTCTCAACAATACTACTGGCTTTTTCCATATTTATAATAAATCTGTTCGGATGGCGTAAAGTACTCAACTTTATCCTGCAAAGACACCTTACCTGACCATACCCTTCACAGACTCACTTGACAATCTCAGTCCCAATACCTTCATCAGTGAATATTTCAAGTAGGATAGAATGCTTTATAAGGCCACTTATTATATGAACTTTTCTAACCCCATTTTCAACGGCTTTCACCGCAAGCCTGACTTTAGGAACCATACCATCCTTTATCACTCCTTCTGCTATAAGTTTTTCAGATATATCCTTTGTGAGTGTTTTTAGTAAATTACCGTTTTTATCAAGTACCCCCTCCTCATCTGTTAGCAACAGTAATTTTTCTGCCCCAATCCATATTGCAAGCTCACAAGCCACTTCATCTGCATTAGTGTTCATAGAAGTACCATCCTCAAGAACGGTGATTGGAGATATCACAGGGATAAAGCCAGATAAAAGTAGCTTTCTTATCTCTTCAACCCTCACTTCCTTTACTTTCCCCACTCTACCTTCTCTGACCTCTGAAATTATTGAGAACGCATCTACACCAGATACTCCTATTGCTTTTGCCCCTTTTTTGCAGATCGCAGAAACAACTTTACTATTTACTTTTCCATCAAGCACCATCTCAACTACTTCCATTATTTCATCTGTAGTTTTTCTTATCCCCTCCTTGAACTCGGACTTTATGCCAAGTTTTTCAAGAATTTGCGTTATCTCCTTTCCTCCCCCATGTACAACAATAACTTTCACACCCACAAGATAAAGTAGAACTATATCACCGGCTATCATATCAAGAACATACGGATCATCGAGAATTCTCCCCCCAATTTTTACAACGAAAATCTTATCCCTGAACCTGAGAAAGTATGGTATAGATTCAGTAAGTACCTCCGCCTTGTGTGAGAATTTTTCTTCCTTCAACATTATCCACTACGAATAGCTTCGCGCTTCTTCATATTTACAAATTTTCCTTTTATTTTTATTTTATAACTTTTTTAATTTTTGCTAATCAATTATCTGTTTTGCTGCTTTTTTAAGCCTGTTCATAATCCCAAGACCGACTCCCTCCTCCTCTACGGATTCAAAAATGATGACATCATATTTTTCACCAAAAGTAATGAGTATGTCGAAGAGATTTCTTGCAACTTCCTCGAGTGTCCGCCCAGCTGAGATAGTGTCTAATCCGAACTTCTCTTTTACCCTAAGGGCCCTCTCCTGATCTCCAAAGACCACAACGACAATATTTTGTGACAATCTTTCTTCTCTCATTTTTTCTATAGCTGAAAAAAGTTTTTCCTTTGATGCAACTATAAGTTCTGCATTGGGACTGTAATGTTGATACTTAAGCCCCGGGCTTTTTGGCCTCTCACTTCCAGTGCAGTGAACCAATCTTTTTCCGATCACTTTTTCAATAGCTTTAGGTTCAATCATGCCCGGGCGAAGTAGTAAAGGCTCTAATGGAGAGGTCAGATCAACCACGGTTGACTCTATACCTATTTTTATTTTCCCTTCAAGTACAAAAACTTTATCCCCAAAATAGTGTCTTATATGTTCTGCTTTTGTCGCTGAAGGTTTTCCAGCTGGGTTAGCACTTGGAGCAGCTATGGGAACACCTGCCAGGTCAATAAGCTTTAGGGCAACTTTGTGAGATGGCATTCTTACTGCAACTGAGTCTAACCCAGCAGTAACAATATCAGGCACAGTCAGATTCTTCTTAAGAACAATTGTTAATGGACCGGGCCAGAAACTATCGATGAGCTTATATGCTTGCTCTGGAATATCTACGGCAATCAAAGGCAGGTCCTCTTTTTTTGATATATGAACTATGAGTGGGTTGTCAAGAGGTCTTCCCTTCAAACTGAAAATCTTTCGAACCGCCCTTTCGTCAAAGGTGTTTGCACCCAGACCATAAACTGTCTCTGTAGGGAAAGCAACAACTTCACCTTTCCTTATCAATTCCGCAGCCTTAGCTATCTGCTCCTCATTCGCTTCTGCTATCTCCTCCTCAACCCACACGATTTGTGAAAATCTTGGAAAAACTATGAACCCCCTCGAAAATCTCTAAAATTTCAACTTTCAATAATCTATAAATCTAAAACTAAAAATTTAATTAATGATTTTTAATAAATTTGTAAATTAAATATAACTAAATAATCTGAGGAGGTTATGAGATGGGAAAAAAGATAGAGGCTAAGATAATTGAGAGTTCTCCTGAACCACTGAAAGTAGCACTAAAAGCCCTGGCGGAGGTAAGGGGAATAAGCGAGTCAAAAATTATAGATCATATAAAGGACATACTTATTGAAACCGCAAAAGATATTTTAGGAGATGGTGATTACGATGTTGAAGTAGATCAAGATAACTTCATTATCAAAAGAAGAAAAAGAGTCGTTGAAGTTGTGAAAAATCCGAATTACGAAATTTCTCTTGAAGAGATAAAAAAGATAGATCCAAGAGCCGAACCCGGCGATGAAGTCGATGAAATTATACCATTTTCAGCCTTCGGCAGACGCGGGGCACAAAAAGCAAAATCTTTGCTCACAATGCAACTTACCGGCGCAATAGAAGAAGCCATATTCGAAGAATATTCAAAAAAGAAAGGTCAGTTAATCACAGGAATAGTTAAAGAAGTTGAGTTTAACAGGTTCACCCGTAGCAAACAAGTATTTGTAAACCTCGGCAGAAACATAATAGGAACCTTGGGTCCAGAAGACTTACTTCCTCAGGATATGAGTAAAATAAAAGAAGGAGACAGTATAAAAGCAATCATCAAAGAGGTGAGAAAGAAAAAGGAGGGGAAATTTGAAAGAACAGAAATAATCCTATCAAGAACAGATCCGAAATTTGTTGAGGAGATACTAAGAAAGAATGTGAGTGAAGTTGAGCATGGGGTGGTAAAAATCAAAAAAATAGTTAGAGAACCGGGGATGAGGAGCAAAATTCTTGTCTACTCCAATGATCCATCAATAGACCCAGTCGGAACCTGCATAGGAATTAAGGGCATCAGAATAAAGAACATAATGCAGGAACTAGGGGGCGAAAGAATAGATATAATTGCATACACAACCGACATCCAAAAATTGATAATGAACTCCTTGGGAATAACAAAAGCCAGCGGGATCTCTATAAGAAAAACCCAAGATTTTACTGAAGCTATTGTCTTTGTGCCGGATGATATTTTAGCTATGGCTGTTGGTAGGAAAGGAGTAAATGTTAAACTTGCCTCCGAGCTGCTCGATATGAAAATCATCGTCAGGTCTGAAACAGAAAGAGAAAGAATAAAAGCTATGCTACCAGAGTTTTATAAACAGTTCGGACTTGGAGAAAAACAATCTCAAATACTCTGGGAACACGGTTTCAAAACGCTCGAGGATATAGCTTTGGCACCACTTGAAAAACTGAAAGGCATCCCAGGAATGACTGAGGAAGAGCTAACAAAACTCTGGCAGGGAGCAAGAAAACTATATTTTGAAAAACTGAAAGAAATTAGCTCCAGAGAAGCGAAAGAAGAAGAAAAAGAAGAAGAAAAAGGAGCTGAAGCAGGACAAGAACAATAAATGATAGGAAAACAAGGGCTCTTTGAAATCATCTCTACCGAAATAGATTGGAACATAGACTATGAAAAGCTTATCTTTGGTTGTAGAGCAAAAATAAAGGTGAGGATTGGCGACAGGATAAAATTTGGGTTTGCTTCATCAAAGAATGGACAAATTAACGCGTTTGATATTGCCCTACGGAATGTGCTAACAGAATTCTTCCCACAAATAGAATGGATAAACCTCACAGATTATCAAGTTGAACTTGTAGGAAAAGAAAAGGGAACCCACGGATATGTCAAAGTTAAGGTTGTCGTCGAATCCCGAGAAAGTAAAAAGTTTGAGATGGAATCAATGGGGGCTGATCTCGTTGCGGCAAGTATAGAAGCCCTCGCTGGAGCTTACGAAATGGCACTCCAGGAAATCTTGTCAAAAGAAAAAGAAATGAAAATAACATAAACAAAAGTCTACAACGTAAAAATCTCAAAAAAGCAACGAAAGAAAAAGCTCAATTAACATAAAAATATGGGAGTCTCTATATTCAAAACTATAAGGTCACCAGTGATAAAAATAATGTATCTTTTACTTGCAGTCTCATTCTTCATAGGATTCGGCATCCTCGGATCACTATCTTTCAAACCAGGATTGCCAGAGATAAAAATTGGAGATAGCAAAGTAAAGTATGATGAATTTATGCTCGTTATGAAAGATATGGGGGGAGAAGATTTACCTGAGGAAACAAGAGCTATGCGCGCTTTTGATATGCTTGTCCTAAGAAAAGCAATCTCCTCCCTTATGGAAAATGAAATGAAGATCAATATAGATAAAACTTCAATTTTTGGAATATTAGCTTCACCAGCCGGAATAAGATCAAGGCAAGATTACAACAATCTACTCAGGAGTCTTGGAGTGACACAAAGCTCATTCGAAAATTATCTTGTAGATTCATATCTTTTTGCAAAACTTCAAGATATCATTGTAAGAGTAGAGACAGCGGGTGATTTTACAGAATTTCAAAATTTTGTGACAAGATACCTTGGCTCACGCCAGCTCTCGATAGCAGAAATAGATAAATCAAAATTTAGCGTAAAATATCATGAAAAAGAAATGAAAAAATATTACCTCATAAATCAACATGAATTCAAAGTCCCAGAAAAGAGAGAATTCTGGATAGCAAAGTTTAGCTCAGAGGAAAAAGCCAGATCATTTTTCGATGAAAATAAAAATACAAAATTTCAAAGCTTTGAAGAATTTGAAAAGATAGTAGCTAATAAAGAAGGGAAAGCAACAACAACCATTATAGGCAAAGAAAGAGGAGTTCAAGATCTCCAATTAGCCCCATTTTTTGCTGTGCCTGAAGGTACTATCTCACCGCCACTGCAGGCTCGAGATGAGTGGTGGATAGTGCATGTGAACAAAGTATTTCCCGAAAATATAATGAGCTTTGAAGAAGCTCTCCCTAAAATAAAACAAAGGTTCTACACAGAGCAAGTCAAAAATGAACTAAGAAAAATCATATCACAAAAAAATCTAGACTCACTCGATGAATTCGAAAGATTCATTTCAAAATATTCAGAAAATATATACAGAGAAACAATTCCAATCCATTTAGATTTCTACCCTCACATAGGAGTCCAGCAGGAGCTTACCCCATACCTATCAATAGAGAAAGAAGATTTTGTATTCCCGATACCAGTGGAGAACAAAGATAAAGTTTTTGTCGTGTTTATTGGCAAATTTTTCCCAGCTCCTGAAGAAAAATTTTCTCAAATGCTCATCAGTGATGTTGAAAGAATAATTCAAGGGATTGTAGCATCATATCTACCCAGAATTAAAGTGAAACCAGCATCAAAGGAAGAAGCTATTAAAAAGCTAACAGGTATGTAAAAAATACGCAACAAGCTCTTTATGCAAAGGTAACCTTGTTTACTAAAAGGAATATGGATATCTGAAGATTCCATCCTCAGTGATGATCGATGAGATGAGCTCTGGAGGAGTTATATCAAATACGTAGTTTATAACATTGGTTTCATCATGAGTAATTTTTACCCCAAAAATTTCTTTCACCTCACGTGGGTCTCTTTGCTCCAAGGGGATAGTATCAGAGCTAACATCTATAGTTGTTTTTGGAGCAAGAACATAAAAAGGGATGGAAAAATGCTTTGACAAAATAGCAAGCATAAGAGTTCCTATTTTGTTCGAAACCGTTCCATCTTTGAGAATCCTATCTGCCCCCGTCAGAACACAACTTATGTGGGGGGATGATTTTGACATAACAAATGCAGAAGCGGAATCAACTATTAGCTTGAACTTTATTTTCTCTCTTATAAGCTCCCACGTTGTGAGCCTTGCCCCTTGCAAAAATGGTCTTGTCTCCAGAGAAATAACTTCTATGTCCTTACCGAGCTTTTTGACCGCATACTTTATGGCCGAAAAAGCAGTACCCCATCCCCCGGTTGCTAAACTTCCAGTGTTACAGATAGTAAAAACAGTTCCTTCATCTGGAATGAGCTGAGCACCATTTTTCCCTATAAGGTAGCAGGATTTGAAGTCCAAAAACCAAATCTCCAAGGCTTTTCTTCTCATTCTTTCGACCAAATCACTGCCTTGAGAACTTACAAACTCTTCCTCCATATCTTGAAGAGCTCGAAAAAGATTGTAAGCAGTCGGGCGCGAATCAAGTATTACGTTCTTTATTTCACAGAACACCTTATAATCTACTTTCTGCCCTTTCTCTACCCTTTTTTTCAATCCAAGCCAAACCCCGAAAGCGGCTGATATTCCTATTGCTGGCGCCCCCCTGACGACCATATTCTTTATGCAAAGCGCTACATCCCGTTCATCTCTGCAGATAACCCATTCTTCCCTCAAGGGCAGATACCTCTGATCTAAGAACTTGATGCAGTCATCACACAACTCAAACCAGGTATGTCTTCTCCCACCCTCTGTCTCTTCCTCAAATATCCTACTTACTTCATCACTCATCGAATCTACTCTCAATGCTAAATCCTCCCTTGCAGTCATCCTTACCAAAACCTCATTATTGTTTTTATATCCATACCCAAATTGCCCATATTCCCAAGGCCAGAAAATCCATATTTTTTGTTGTCCCAGGTCAACTGTAAAGATATGCTATCAGATAACCTATGTGACAACCGAAATTTCACAACTTCATCAATGATACTTTGAACAATTTCGACTTCATTTGCTCCCCACTCTCCCGCTACCCCTACACTCGTCGGAGATATTGTCGGTCTTATAGTACCCTCCTTCAAGTTCATAGCCTCTTCAATACGAGAAAATAAGAATCTCACATTTCTGTACATTACAGATCCGAGTATCTTTCGGAAATCGTCTGCAGATCTACATTTTCTCAAAACAGCAATAACACACACTATATCTGATTCGGGAAGGGAAGGGATAGAAGATAAATATATGTTTGGAGCTCTCAGATTTCCCAGAATATTTAACTTTATCAGATAACTCTCACCATCAAGTGTTGATATAGAATTTTGAGCAGATAAATTCACGATTATCTCTTCATTCCTCATAAAGACATTCCCCGTAATTTTTCTGAAATCCATACCAGCAAACAAAAACGTCCCATCATGTATTTCAAATATTCCCAAAATTTTCGGAGAATCTACATATCCAACAATATATATCTGGCCACTAAGTTTCAAGTTTAAAGGAGGTTCATCATAGACAACATTCTTGAGATTTATAACTATATTTAATGGAGAACCTTTAGTTGGCTCCGCTGAGGCTGAAGCAAATATTCCTTTGGATTCACCCGTACGAAAGCTCTGAAGCTCCGAGACAACAGAGCGAATTCTCCTATCTGAAAAGGTTTCATTTGAAATCGTCACTTCACCGAAAATACTCATAGCTCTAAGATCTCCTGAGATACTAAGTTTTCCACCAAGAGGAATACCTGCAAAACTTTTCATAAAAAGCTCGGCAGAAATTCTTTTAGTCACCATATTATAAATACCATATAATTCTACGGGATTCTCCTTAAAACTCGCTCTCAAAGCAAAATCTAAAACATCTCTTTTTATATCGGAGGCGAAGTCAAAGTCATCAAATCTTATCCCTTCGAAGATAAAATAACCTGATTTTACCTTTACAAAACCACTCCTATCTCTCTTACCATATGCAAACCTGAAAACCCCATCACCATAAATGGGTAAGACACTCTGTACCCCTTTGATACTTCCATCTCCATATATATCACTACCATTAGTAAAGATCATAACATCATCACTCCACACATATGCTAAAAATTTATTAGTATCGAATAAATAAGTAGCAGAGATCTGAAAATTCTCACAAGTATCACCTGAAAAATTCAGACGTTCCTGCGAGAAAGTAATTTTACCCTTAGCGCACGAACTTCTTATAGGATAATCAACAAAACTTAACTCCTGAGTAGAAACATCTATTTCTCCATAAATTTTTCCTTTCAAGTTTCCAGATACGCTCCCTAAAAACTCAGAAACTCCAACCATACCCAAATCTACCATATCAAATCTTTGCAAATCATAAACACCTTGCAAATATGTCTTAAAGCCTCGATCATCGATTTTAGCCCTGAAGTTCACAAAAGATAATCCATCTAAACTTATTCCAGAAGAGGGACAAGCTCCTTCTTTTTCGTAATCCACTCCAACTCCCTCAAGATCTATATTAAATCTTCCATCAAACCTTACTTTCGTTCTAACACTCAAGGATACACATTCTATTTTTTCTCCCAAGAAATTCGCGTTGCGCACATCTACATATCCGCTAACATTTATGCTATCTTTTAGAAAGAATTTTCCACTCCCGAAGGTAACCCCGTCTACAGGCATACTTACGCTTAGCGCTTCGAGTATTTTTTTTGCACTTACCTCAAAAAGATTAAAGTCAGCTCTCACGCTCTTTCTTCTCAAATCTGCCTCACCCCTCCACCTCACTGGATATTCTCCTACATAAATAAGCAGACTAAAATAGGCAACATAATCCTTGAAAGATATCTTTGCCTCACCTCTTTCTATATTGATAATATCATATCTGAAATTTTTGATGTCGCCTATCAGCAGACCACCAAACTTCGGAACCTGCGAAGACCCAGAAAATTTTAAATACCCCCTGAGATACCTGATGAGTGAAAGATCAATCGTTCCTGAGAATTTCAAATCCCCTGAACCCATCTTAGAATCGTAGCTACCAGTAATTTCTATGCTTTCCGATTTTTCCTGACCCAGCTCTACCCTACTATTCCAATCAATTCGAACATACCCAGCATAATCAACTACAATTTTCATCCAACTTGTGGATGATAAAAAAGTTTTAAATTCATCCCCTGATACAATCTCACTTAAAATATCTGAGAAATTACTTCCTATCTCTACAATCTTTTCCAGATCTGACATAAGTGAAACGGAAGCCATTACTTCAAACCAGTTATCCTGACAAATTACAAGATGAAAACCACTCCGAATCCGAGGATTATAAATTTCAAACGCCCCGTCCCCTTCAGAACCTTTCAAATTCCCTCTAAAAGTAAGAATCCCGTCGGTCACCTTCCTGTCCCTGAAAATCAATGATAAGGTGGACTTCAAAGAGATCTTACCGGACAATACATTTATATTCCCATCTGAAATTATGCCGAAATCCTTCACATATAAACCAAGTGAACCAAAATCTATGTTTACATTCAAAAGCTTCCCGATCTTCTCCCTTATCACCTCTAAAGTTGTACAAACTGAATTGAGATTCAAATCACCACCCGTGCTCCCAGAAATATCAATACGGGCTCCACTGAGCTGGATAATGATATGATTTGGTAACCTTAATTTAAACTCAACTTGCTGAATTCCAACTACATTGGCATAGATTCCATCAGCAACTAATTTGAAATTTTCAACTTTTACACTATCCAATTTCAGACTTTTCGCTCCGACTCCAAAGCTAACCCCCTTTGCATGAACATTCCAAATTTGAACAAGTGGGAAAAATTTAATGTCTATATCTTCAATTTTTACTGCGAACTTTCTATCTAAAAACTCGAGGAAAGGTTTTTTTATTTTATCCTGACGAGATATCAGAAGTCCTATAAGAGCCAGTAAAGATAGTATAACAGAAATTACAGTTAGAGCCCATATAATAAGAACAGATACAGATATAGGAACTCTGCCTCTGATCATTAATTCAATTTAAGATACGCAAATTTAAGTTTTTACCTTTTCAGGAATAAGATTCTTATGCCTAAGATGAAGTACCTACGATTGATTCGAAATTTTTTCTGACAAACTCAATAGCTTCGGATTTGGTGGCTTCAATTTTTCCTTCAACTATTGCCCTTTCAATTTCCGCCTTTATCTTGCCTACAAGCGGACCTGGTGGAAGATTGAAGATAGACTGAATTTCGTATCCGTTTAGTGGTGATTTTATCTCAATTCTACCCAGTTTCATAACCTCCTTTGCTATTCTCGATCTTAACTCTTTTATACCCTTGAGTCTCGGATATGGATCTTTTAGAGCCATTATATCATACTCAACAAATGAAAGGACAAGATCAGTATTTGTTCCGAGCTTTTTGATAAGCCTTCTTACAGCTGTATCTGACCAAGAAGGAGAATAGTTAATCATATGATTTTCGACGATAAATGCAACTTTTTTTCTTTCATTTTCTGGGAATTTAAAGGTTTCAAGGAAATCCGTAGCGATCTCTTTTGATATCTTTTCATGTCCCCAATACACGATCCTACCATCTGGCAACTCCTTTTCTGCGAAGGCTTTTCCTATATCGTGGAAAAAGGCTGACAACCTCATAACTATATCAGCTGGTGTGATATCAGCGACTCGACAGCAGTGTTCAAAAACACCCTCATAGTGATATGGGGACTTCTGCTCTTTGTATAACGCGGGAACAATCTTAGGATATATTATATGAAATACTCCTACATCACGCAGGAATAGGAGTCCCAAGGATGGTTTTGATGCTAAAAAGAGCTTACGGAGTTCCTCACCTATTCTTTCTCGTGGCTCTGATGTGAGCATTTTCACACATTTTTGTATTGCAACTGTAACCTGATGTGATAAAATATATTCATCAGCAACAAATCGCGCCGCTCGGATTATTCTCACTGGATCTGACTTTATACTTTTGAGTGGAGAACCTGGAGCTCTTATAACTTTATGAGTTATATCCACAACCGAAGTTCCGAGAGGATCCAATATATTGCTGAATGGTTCAAGAATATTCTTCACTGGAATGACCAAGGTATTTATAGTAAAGTCCCTCCTCAGAAGGTCTTCCTTTACATCTCCTCCCTTTGCTGCGGACACATCTATTACAATTCTCTTTTCATAACTCTCCTTCCCTGAATTATTTTCAGATCTATCTAAAATTACTCTCACCATCTTGTATTTTTCGATATCCACAAGAACAACTTTCGAATCTTGAAAGAGCTCTTTAAGTATCTGAGCCAACTGTTTTGCAAAAGTCCTGTAATCTCCTCTAAAAACTGCAATATCAATATCATTAAGTTTTATGTCTTCGAATTTCTTTTTAAGGTATAGTTCTCGGGGGAATCCTCCCACAACAAAAGAGTAAGATAGACTTTTGTTCTCTGCTCTATATATAGCAAATAGTATCTTTTTTGTAAAATCCATAAAAGGAAAACAATTTTAATACTCAATATGATACAACTTTAACCTTCAATTTTCAGTAAAATTAATCAAATAAAATTTATCTATTATCATTGTAAGATTATTGCTGGTCAGAGAAAAACAAAATTGACATGAAATGGGATATAAGTAATAGTATCCCAGATAATCTTAAGAGGCTGTTACCGATAATCCTACTTTTTATCTCTAATATCTTTATGACCTTTGCATGGTACGGGCATCTGAAAACTATGAAAAATAAAGGATTAGTTTTAGCTATAATTTTTAGCTGGACAATCGCTCTGTTTGAGTACTGCCTGCAAGTTCCAGCAAATAGAATTGGTTCGAATTACTTTACTTTACCGCAACTGAAGATCTTGCAGGAGATAATCACCATGGTTGTATTTGCGCTCTTTTGCATAATCTATATGAAAGTCAAGATAACAGCGGATTATATATGGGCCACACTGTGTCTTATCGGCGCAGCTTACTTTATCTTCAGAAAAATATAAAATGTAACACCCTTTACGATAAGGGGCAGATCAAAAGCACTATCATAATTTCATTTACAATGGCAAACTATAAAAAATAATTCAAATAGTCAAATATAAAGACTTCAATATAGTCAAATATAAAGATTTTAATAGAGCTACCTAAAGGGGAAATTCATAAAATATAATTTCAACTTAATCCACCTCCCATAAAGACCATGCTGTTCAAATATCATAACAAGCACAATGGCAATAGCAAAAACAATAGGTATAAATTCTTTCAAAGCAACAAAGATTTGCTGAATAACTATAACAAAAGCAGCCCCCAGAGCAGAACCGAAAACAGAGCCTATACCTCCTATAACTATTGCGGAAAACATCAAAATAGACTCTGTTATGTTGAACATTGTCGGCTCAAGATAGCCGATAAAGTAAGCATATAGTCCACCGGCAACCCCAGTGAAAAAGGAACTTATCATAAAAGATAAAATTTTGTATCTGCTTACATCTACACCCAACGATTCAGCAGCTACCTCACTATCTCTTATTGCAACAAAAATCCTACCCGTATTAGATTTGACAATTCTATAACCCCAAAGATAAAACAGTATACACAAGCTCAGAGATAAACAGTACAGTTCATAAGGAGAATCTATCCCCCAGACTCTCTCTATAAATAGTCCCATTCTACCACCCGAGATAGCAGGCGTGTTTTGCACAAGTTGGAAAAATGCCACTGAGAATCCCAAGGTAGCTATAGCGAGATATGGACCTTTCAACCTCAGGGAAGGTACTCCCACAATAGCACCGACCACTGCCGCAGTTACGCCAGCCAAAAAAATAGCCGGAATAAGTCCAAGCTTCAAAGAATGCGCTAACACATAAGCTCCAACTCCCCAAAATCCCACCTGCCCGAAAGATATCAAACCTGTGTAACCTATGAGAATATTCTGCCCTAAAACTGCAATCGAATATATAACAACTTGCGTTAGAATGTGAATGATGTAATCTGAAACGAAAGCAGGGAGGATAAATAATGTCAGAACTGATACAGCCGTAAAGATAAAGGCTGGTCTGTCCTGAATTATCCTCCAGTCATCAAGATAATCAATTTTTAACCTTACCGTTCTTTTTTTCAGAGCTGATATCATATAATCTATCTACTCAATAGATATCTAATCAATCAATAGATATCTGACAATAAACACCTAAACTTTCTTAATATGTAACACCTAAACTCTTTCCTTAATCTCTTTACCAAATATCCCCTCAGGTCTTATTCCAAGGAAAATAAGACCGATAAAAAATATAAAGGCGGTCTTATACTTTATGGATACATATCCTCCAAATAGAGATTCTGTTATACCTACAATGAGGCTACCGATGATTGCTCCGGGCGGGCTATCGAGCCCTCCTATCACTGCACCAATAAAAGCTTTCAGGAAGGGGTCAAATAAAAAAAATTGATCAACAGAATATACTGGGGCTATAAGAATACCCGCTATTCCAGAGGCCAAAGAAGATAAAAAAAATGCAAAACCTACAACGAATCTCACATTTATACCTAAAGTTCTTGAAGCATCAAGGTTCTGAGATATAGCTCTGAGAGCAATTCCAAGCCGAGTTTTCATAATAAGAAGATACAGAATAAACATAATAGTCAAGCTGACTACTACAATAACCGCAAAATGCCATGTCAGTTCAATCCCCATCAAACTAAACTTTCCTGAAACAAAGTGCGGCACAGCCTTGGGGTCCGCCCCCCAAATGATAATTTCCAGACTCTGAAAAAAATATGCAATCCCAATCGTGACTATAGTGAGTCCAAGAGGAGATACTCCTCTTTTCTGCCCTTCATAAATTATAAAAAAGTAGATAATGAATGATACACAGGCAGACAAAATTGCTCCCGCACCCCCAGCAAGAATATAAACCCACGCAGACTTATCTCCGTATTTATCCAAAATATCTATAGCAATAAAAATCCCAAATGTAGCAAAATCTGGGTGAGCAAAATTCAAAATTCTTGTAGCCCGATATACAAGAACAATCCCTAGTGAAACAAGGGCATAAATAAACCCGACTTGAATTCCAGCTATAAGATAATCCATTTAATCTCCCATCTATCTTGAATAAGTTCCGTAAAACTCTGCTTCCGCCAGAACCTTTCCTTCAATAGCTTTGATAACATCAGATTTCGAAGCCTCTGGTTTTAGTCCTATATTCTCCACTGAAAGAGCTTTGAGTTTAAATATATATCTGTGAGTTCCATGCCCCACAGGAGGACACGGACCGCTCCACCCTGTCCTGCCGAAATCATTAGTTCCCTGTTTTGTTCCATCTGGAAGCTGACGAACTCTCCCGAGGTTCTCAGGTAAAGAATTGCGCTGAGCAGGGATATCGTATATAACCCAATGATTAAAAGTTCCCCCAGGAGCATCAGGATCGTCAACTATAATGACAAAACTTCTGGTACCTTCTGGAGCACCGCTCCACTCCAAAGGTGGAGAAACATCTTCCCCACTGCAGGTGTACTTTTCCGGAATCCTCTCACCATTTCTAAAAGCGGGCGATCTTATCTCCATATGTACTACCTCCTTTTTAGATATTTGCAAAAAAGTTGAATCATCAATAATTATATTGTTATTTTCAGCATAGATATAAAAGGAAGTAATTTCTTTTACAGCGACAGAAAAAACTAATAACAATCCTATTTTTCCCACAAACAACACAGACCACTTATATATCACAAGTAGCTTTCTTATACACATCACCTTACATAAAAATTCATAAGTTTTTCATCTTAACTACTGGACCGATGTTTTCTTTTTACAAGCGAAAATATTGCTGGCATAAGAATGAATGTTGTGATCATAGAGATGGTAATCCCTATAGCTATCGTTATTCCTAAGTGCTGAAGTCCTCTGAACCTTGCAATAACCAAGGCCATAAACCCGATAACTGTAGTTAGCGCTGCAACTAAGACCACCTTTCCCCCTTCTACTGTTGCCTTCTCAAAGCTTTTCTCTTCAGTAAGTCTATGAACCATATGTAATCCATAATCTATACCTGAGCCG
Source organism: uncultured bacterium (assembly GCA_938036315.1). Taxonomy (GTDB): domain Bacteria; phylum Calescibacteriota; class Calescibacteriia; order Calescibacteriales; family Calescibacteriaceae; genus CALHPK01. The sequence goes on from CALHPK010000009.1 coordinate 134,132, forward strand.
ACTATTATAGCATAAGCTCCCATATTGATGTAGTGAATTTTCAATCCCAAAAGCGAGCAAATAGAAGCTGTAACTATTTCTGATATTGTAACTGGAAGCATTGCAATTAGGGCGAGTTTGACATTCCTAAATGTTATATAAGCAAAAATAAGGCATATCATATATGCCAAAGCAAGTGAAATTGCAAAATCTCTCTTTACTCTATCTGCTATGTGCAAAAATAATGTTGCTATTCCAAAAGCAGACCTTGAAATTTCTAAAGCTTCCATAACATTCTTCCTCATATATCTTTCATCTTCCCACAGTGTCCGCTCAGGATAAGCAAATATTATGAATGAACCGTCTTTGCCTATAAATTGCTTCTTTATATCCTCTGGGAGCTCCTCAAGCGCAAACCCAGAACTTTCTGATGCAAGCTTTATATCAGATAAAAACTCTCTTACTGTCTCATAATTTACCCTCTGAAGTCTTGAAATGTCAAAACTTTCCCTTTGCTTTACCAATTCAAGAATATCCGAAATATCTTTTTTGAGAATTTTCACTTCATCCTCTCCTTTGAAAAAACCAGAAAGAACTGCCAGCTCAGAAAGGGCTGAAGCAACGCTATACATACTCTCAAAAGCAGAATAAAGTTCAGCAGAACTGAAAAGCCCATCTTCAGGAATTGCTCCTAATCTAACATCCTTAACAACTTTGAAAACTTCTTTCACATACGGAACTTTCTCACTCATGTCTTTAGGGAAAAATGTCAAAACAGACTCCACTTTGCCGAACGTCTCCTTCTTTTCTATAAGCTCTACTTTATGCTTCAAATCTTCAAAATCTTCTGCTGTTATCACTTGATAATCCTTCGATCTACCGAATTTCTCTATCATATAATCCTCAGATTCGATAGCATTCAATTTCGGGAAAACTTTCCGTAGGTTATACTCAAACCCAAATTTTGGTAAACCTACCACGACTAACGGAATCAAAGCTAAAAAACTGACTATTACTGCCCATGGATGCGACTCAGCTACGTAACTAAACTTTTTGTATAATTTATCAAAATAATCTAAAACCTTCTCTTTTTTAATAAGCCTATATACAGGTTTAACGTTCATAACAGATGGTAAAAACAGCATAGCTACCAGTGCATATATCATAACCCCAATTCCAGATACTAGCGAAAGGATTTTCACCCCCTCTATCTCAGAAATCAGAAGACATAAAAATGCAAAAGCTGTAGTTGTGAATTCCGAGAAAATAGCTGGAGAAAGGAAATAAACTGTTTCCTTAACTGATTCTTTCATATTTTCAATCCTGTTTTCCTTGGGACGAGATAGAACATAGACACCGTAATTGATACCCATCCCCATAAGAAATGCTCCAAACATTGCAGATATTACGGTCACATAACCATAAGTAAGCATAAGGAAACCAAATGTTATGGCTAAACCTATCACAAGGTAAACATTTAGAATAATAAATGAAGCTAAACTTCCGTATACAATTAGAAAGCAAAGAGTAATGGCGAAGAAAGATAGAAGTCCCCCTCTTTGCATATCCTGAAGAACCACTCTTCTTTGTTCTTCAAGAACTATATAATTCCCACCTATGTAAGTTTTCAGTCCAACACATTCGGTTTTCTCGAGCTTTTCTTTTACTGAAAAAACTCTATCATATATAATTCTGTTGAATCCATAATCATCAGCGGGTTTGTTTGGGAACACACTTATCAGAATTGCTTTCATATCAGGTGACATCAGAAATTCTTCGTCAACTGAATATTCTCTCCTTGAGTTTCCCGAAGCTACAAAAAAGCTCTTTGAAAAATTTCTTTTATACCTTTCTGGATCTATCTCCTCACCCAAAACACCAGCTTTCACATCTGTAAGCCACTTTCTCATATTCAAAACGAATTCCACAAATTCATCCTCCTCACCTTCAAATTTTTCCCTTTCCAAAATCTCCTGAGTCATTATTTTAGCCCAGTTGGAAATAAAATCTGGGAATCTTAATTCCAGAAACAGACGCCTGAATTCAAAATCCCTTCTACGGAGGAAATCCACAAAATCTTTAAGTTCCCTCTCATCTAGAAAATACAGAGCATGCTTTTTGAAAAATTCGATATCCAGTTTTCCTCTTACACTCTTTATCTCTGGGAGTAATCTCAGTTCTCTCTCAAATGCGCGTGCGCAGTCTTTGAGCCTCCTCACGGGTTCTCCTTCGATAGCTACAAACACAAAGTCAGTTCCACCATAGTTCTCTGCAACATATCTGAATCTCTCGACATAAGGATCATCTGACGGGAGCTCATCAAAAAAAGAAAGCTTAACTTGAAAGTTCCTCAAAGAATATACAGAAAATCCAACCAAAATCAGTGTAAATGGAATGATTGCCCAATAATACTTATTAGGAATCTCAGATAATGTATCTCTGTATTTATTTGTCACCTCTTCCACCTTTTTTATGAAGTTCACAACTTCATTTTAGGGAGATAAAAGGATTTTTTCTTATCCAACAAACTTTTTCAGTATTTTTTTCCGGAGATGAATTTTTGTCCAGTCAAGTTAAAAAATATTACAAGACAAGTTATAGCAAGGCCTGGGAATATGACAAGATGCGGATGAGTCAGGATATAATCTATTTCTGCTGAGACGATAGATCCGAGGGAGATTTTGTGATGCGGTCTTAATCCCAAAAACCCCAGACTTCCTTCTGCCAGAATAAAAGCTGAAAATGAAAACATCAATTGCGTGAGCAATGCTGGGAATATAAATGGGAAAACATATCTTAGTATAATTCTGGGGGTTTTCACTCCTAATACATAAGCAGAAAGGATAAATTCAGAATTTTTGAGAACAAGAGACTCCGCTCGAGATATTCTTGCAAAAGATGTCCACCCAAATATAGATAATGATATAATAAGATTCAAATCTCCGCCTCCAAATAAAGAAACAATAAAGATCACGAATATCAGAGATGGGAAACTTTGGAAAAATTCTACAATACCCATTATAATAAAGTCGTATAATCCCCCTCGGAATCCAGCAAATGTTCCGAGAGTTCCACCTATAACAAACGATATTCCTGAGGCAAAAAAAGCTACCTTTAATGAAGACACAACTCCTTTACCAATAAGGCAGGCCATATCTTGGCCGAGTTCATTTGTTCCAAGCAGGAACTCAAAAGATGGCTTTAAAAATACTCTGTTGAGATCAACTTTACTGGGCGAACAATCAGAAAACTCTGCAAATAGCAAAAGTCCCAAAGGGTATACAAGAAAAAGGGAATAAAAGACTAAATCACGAATTCTAAAGCTTGCACTTATCATTGATTTCTGTGTAAGTACAAAGTTATAAATCTCTGATCAAAATCTTCACCAAACTCAATTTTTATCTTTGCGTAATTAAAATGGGTCAGATACAATTCCACTTTTTCTCCCCATTCAAAAACTACCAGATAGTTCTCTCGTAATTTCTCGGTAGCAAAAGCCAAAATTTTTATCAAATCCTCCTCCTGTGATAATCTATATAAATCAATATGTAAAATTTTCACGGTATCAGATAAGTACTCCTGAATTATCGTGAAGGTAGGAGATGTAACTTCTTCATCGGAAATACTGAATAGATTGGCGAGTCCCTTCACAAAAGAGGTCTTCCCGCTGCCAAGTTCCCCTTCAATAAGGATTAAAAAGTCACTACCCAAATTTCCTTGAATTTTTTTGTAGATAATTTTAGCAAGGTTTTTTGTTTCGTTCTCAGAACTCGATATGAAACTTATTCTATCTCCAAAATAGACTCTATCCCTTCCCAAACTTGTAAACTTTTTACTGCTTCCACTTTACTGTACAGCCAACAGGCTGGGTCTCTTGGATAGATGGGAATTGCCCTTTTAGAACTGCTTCGAGAGCATCTACAAAGTAGTAATTTTTCACTTTGGTTTCATCTTCCCAGTTATCGTCTGGCGCTCCATGATACACGAGTTTGTGGTTTTGATCAAACAGGAAAATTTCAGGTGTCCTCTGTGCACCATATTTCCTTGCCACATCTTGACTCTCATCAAAAAGATACGGGAATGGATACCCTTTTTCCTCCGCCCTTTTTTTCATATTATCGAAGGAATCTTCGGGGTACCTTTTCGGGTCATTTGAATTTATCAGGACAAAATTAACTTTATCTTTGTATTTTTTTCCTATCTTAACGATTCTATCTTCCCACGCTTTCACGTAAGGACAGTGATTACACCAGAATATAATTGCTATTGGTTTACTTTTATCAAATGAATCAATAGAGTAAACCCTTCCATCTACCCCTGGCAACTTAAAGTCTATAATCTGATCACCTATTTTCATAACTTGAAATTAATAACGATTCTAAATGAAAAGGTTTTTTCCACTTAAAAGAGGTCTTAAAACATTATTTTTTTTCTATGCTTTATTATTTCTCCTTTGACCATAAATATAACATCTTCTCCTATATTTGTTGACAAATCAGCAATTCTTTCAAGATTTCCGGAAATCCTGATAAGATGTAGTGCCCTTTCTATAGTAGATGGATCTGATATCATATATGTTATTAGTTCTCTTATTATTTGATTTCTGTAGGCATCTATGATATCGTCTCTTTCGCATACAGATTTTGCAAGGCGAGGATCTTCTTTTATAAAAGCTTCAATACTATCATGGAACATACTTTTGACCTCTTCAGCCATCCGAGGAATATCGATCAGAGGTTTGACCTGCGGTCTATCTATTAGAAAAAGGGCACTCTGGGAGATATTTACCGCATGATCTCCCATCCTCTCAAGATCATTATTCATCTTCAGAGCAATTATAATAGTTCTTAAAAATTTACCTTTTGGCTGATATTTAGCAAGCATAGAAATACACATTTCATCTATTTCAAGTTCAAAGTTATTACTCCGTGGTTCATCCTTTTTGATCACCTCTTCCAAAACGTTTTTATTTTTTTCGAGAAGTCCTGAAATTGACTTTGTAAGCATCTGAAGGATATGCTCTGAAAAAGTCCTGAGTTTCTGCTTCAGATTATCAATTTCTATATCCAGCATCTTATAAATTCTATATAAAGTAACACACTTTATTAATATTTCAAAAATTTAAAATCTGATCAGCGAGTCAGAGTCTATCAGGCGAGAATATTGAGGGTATCACTTCTGTCAATTAAATCAATTACACAATTAAATTTTATGCAAAGGTTTATCGCTTATGATAACTTTAAGAGTATATGGATTAATTACTACCCAATTTTTTTTGTCAATCTCAATTTCAACAAATGGGATATTCAATCTCTGGAATAATATTTCAACATCTGCCCCAAATGTTTCTTCGTTTTCTACGAAAATTGCGGTGATTTCAGAACCAATTTTAATATCTTTGACTCTTTTCCACTCACATAAAATCGGTCTTACTTCTTCGAATACAAAAGGTAAAAATCCACCGAGCTGATCTTTTAGCTTCTCTATCTCTTTTTGCTTCTCCTTCCAGAGTTCATCTATTTCTCCTGATGGCACACATTCATAGATTTCAATTTTCCTGTCTTTCTTTGTAATCTTCACTTTTAGATTCTTTTTGTTTTTTACAACTTTTTCGAGAACATCGGAGAAGATTCTGTAAACAATTCTTGCGGAGCCCTTGCTCTTTTCACCTTTGGGGAGCTGGGGGAAGGCCAATATCAACACAAGTGTAAGAATAGCTATTACAACCGAGAGTTCTATAAGAGTAAAGGTTCTGAACTTAATGTGATTATTGATCTTCACGCAAGCACCAGCTTAGTATTGCAGACTTTCTCCAGCCACAGCCCCACTACCCTCTAAGCTCACATCATCCTGTGTCCCCGGAGCTCTATCAGGACCGCTAGATTTCAAAGTATAGACATTACCGTCGGATAAATAATAGTAATCTGATCCCCACGGATCTTTTGGTACTTGCCTTGCTTTAAGATATCCATTCTTGACCAAAATTGCTATCCCTTCTTCCGTTGTAGGGTATCTTCCATTTTCTAGCCTATATAGTTCTAGAGCCTGCTCTATCATCGTAAGCTGAGCTCTTGCTGTCTTTTCCTTTGCCCGCTCGAAATACCTTATAACATTTATACCAACAAGTCCAACAAGAAGCCCTATAATCAGAACAACAACCATTATTTCTATCAGAGTAAAGGCTCTCACCCTTTGGACTCTACTTTTTCTTTCTGCCATGAAATTCTGTTATGAATAAAAAAGAAGGGGGGAACTTCCCCCCCCCTTTGCATCTTTACCTTTTTCTACTCTTCAATATAGCAGAGACAAACCCAAAGAGTAAAATCATTAGCCCTAAGCTTGGAATACCAGCTGCAGAAGAAGACGAGCAACCAAATACCCCAACTTTTTCAGTAACGAAGAATCTGTGCTTATATGTAGATATATTACCTACATCATCCTTTGCTCTGACCTCAAGTATGTGCTCACCTTTTGTAAGCCCTTTAAGGTCAATCGCGGTGATCTCAGATGCAGATTTCCAACCACTCCATTCTCCACCATCAATCCTATAAGATACTAATACCACGTCTTGAGGAGCTTGTGCATCGCGAATGTCAGCAAATACCCTTACAGAATTTCCCTTCACAACTTCGGGGGCTTGAAGTCTTATATCAGGTCCGACTGAGTCAACCCTGAAGATATACCTTGCTGGCGTTGGGTCAATAAACTTGTTCTCATCCCTAGATCTAACCTCAAACATATGGTAACCTTCAAGCAAATGAGTCAGAACAACTTCGTCACTGCTCTGCCAGAGACTCCACGTTCCCCCATCTAATCTCCAGGAGTATTTTAGTCCAGAAGAACTATTAGCACTCCACCCAGCAAACTTAATCTTTGTAAACAGAGCATGCGGATCGGATGTGTAAACTATGAAAGTCTCTGGAGGAGTTACCTTATAGCCATTGCCATTAACCTCATAGTCAGCAAGTCTTACTTGAACAGGAACCTGCGGAGCACCTCCCATGACCCCGCTGATAGTATCAACTATATCCACCCCAAAGTTTTTCAAAAGCTTTATTATATTTGTGAGAGTTGGCCTGCCTCTCCAGTGTATAAACATCTCAAAGTAATCCCCTACACCATCCGCTGGATTGCCTACAAACGGAGTGTCCCAATTCTGAACCCCGGTTCCGAACTCAGGACCAACCCATGGGAAGTTAAGCTCTATTGGAATCTGGATCAAAGCAGTGGGATCAAGAGCTACTCTAAGTTTTGCCCCGGCAAGACCATTTAAGACCACTGGAAGAACATTCCCAAGAATCTCAGACCACTGAGAACCTGAAAGCCCCAGAGCATTAGAGTTATAAGCTATGAAATACCTTACATCAGGGTCAGCATAAAGAGTCAGATCTATCACACGGGCAAATGTCCCCCCCTGAGGGAAATAAGCATTATCTTTATTATAAGCTTGACCAGTGTAATAATCTTTGTAAATTGATGTCAGAGGTTGGGTAAAATTAGTAGAATCATATGGCGGGAATTTAACAGTCAGACCGCAATCAGGAGATACGCACGGAACTATATCAACATCTACAGAAAGCCTAATTCCAACTGTCAGACCGAATACCCTCATCCAGTTTCTTGAGGGGGAATTTATATCTCCTGTCGTTATAACATTAAACGAAAGATCTATATACGGCAGATCTATTGTAAGATCAGCTGTATCAAACCATGTTGAAGGACTTGGAAACATTGTGAACGAACTTCCGAATGTAGCATTTGAAACGAATTCTGACCAGAAATTAACCCTTGTTGAACCAGTCATATACACATTGTTGACAGGTCTGAAAGTAGGACCACCTGTCTTAGCATAAGCCACAACAGATAAAGGCTTGTTATATGATGCTGCTCCACCTGTATTCCCAGATGGATTTCCTGGATCTCTGTAATTTGGAATGATCTCCACTGCCATATCTTTGCCTGGGAATGCATCTTTTAATTTTGGCATAAAGAATGCAAACGAATCGGTCTTGAGGAAACCGCCAGCAAACCCCCCAAGCATTGGTGTATACTTATCTACCCAAACACAAGCAAGACCATCACCTATTGCTTCATAAAGTATACGAGAAATAAGATTGTGATGAACCGCAATCCCTACATAGTAACTTGTCAGGCTATATCCATATCTACCCTCTGCAAGCGTTGGAGCCGAAGGATATTGTGGCAAAACCTCGGAAGAGAAAACATGTGGATACACACCCGAATTATTGTTAAGAGCACCTGTACACTGGGAGACCGTTCTTACTGGAGCAGGGCAGGTAGTTTGTGGTACACATTCTCTTATTAAGTTTATTGGGCTTGTTGCAGCTTGAAGTGCTGCAAAATTTCCTTGCACACAAGTTGAAACATAGTCATTAAAGTTTTGCAGTTTAACCTGAGTAATACTTGTTGCTGGCGAATTCCACAGAACGTATCTTATATCAACCCCAACATTCATTGCAAGTATAATTCCTGCTGAGTCTGCCCAGAAATCATTTGTAAAACCAAAATCAAAAAAGATCTTATTAGGCTTGTGTGTATAGTAATCAGGAGCCCCAACATATATAACCTCCTCAGTTGGATGATCTACTGGGCTCAGGGATTTTATTATATCTTTTAAATCGAAAACCTGTCCCGGAAAGAGGAAATAAGCTATACAAGTATCATATTGAGTAACTGTGTGATTGGGGATACAATCGGTTCTGAAGTAATCAAGTGCCATAAGTCTGAGCACAGCGTCAAGCCACAGAAGAGTTTTTGCAAATTTTTGTGAAACTCTGTACTCGGGACAATACTGAGCGGTTCCAACCTGGTTCCAGTTCGGGTTTCTACACGCCGGAGTTGTAGCGGACGAACTCATTGGTACAAAGTCATAAGCAACTCCTGCTACCAAATCCAACGCTTTCAAGTTTATACCTAATCCCCTCACAACCTTGCCCCAATCATAGTCATCAGTAAAATTTCCTTTTATCTGTATACCAAGTCTCAACCCCAAAATCGGCATCCTTATATATGCTCTTCCATTTATGTAATTTGAGATAACTCTCTCAGGATCATAATCATAATTGGTAGTGTTTTTCCCTGGGTATTGAGGGTCACATATATGCTCATCATTCTTAACATCTCTGTTTTTAAAGCAGAATGAAGCCGAGTTCGGGAAGTAAGTCGCAGATGCATTAAAATTACAACTTGGTCCAAAAGATAAACAATCAATATACAAATTTTGAGATGAAACATATGGAGATGAGAATGTAAGGGCAACCTCAAAATTCCTGAGTTCAACTGTTATATCAAGATAATCATCTGTGGTATGCTCGGTATAGTCACCTTCACAAGTTGCAGTCGCTGGCCAATCTTCACCTATGTTCCCCTTAAGTCTCACAGTCAAATCTTTCCTGTTATAGTCAACAATAAGCCTATTTCCTGTAATCCGGTCTATAAAGTAGTAATTATCCCAATTCCACGGAGAAGAAGTCGGACAAACGCCAGGTAAGTCTCTCCCACACTTTCCGAACGGAGACCAGTAAAACCCACCCATAGCATATGTGATCGGATTTCCTGCTGCAGGTCCAACTCTTTTATCTCTCTCCTGCCCCCATATTATAGCATTTACACATATCGGTGCTCCTTCATCGTTAAGAAGTGGGATTGGGAGACACATTGAAAAAAGACCTTTACCATCGTCTTTGCAGGAATTAGTTCCCTGATCCCATGTCCCAGTTGGGTTATACCCTGCAATGTACTCAAAGTAAATTTCATTCCCAAAACAGTGAGTGGTACCTTCACCGTAGTTAAAAAGGGAAGGATTACTGGTAGTAATTCCACAGGCGTAGGTAGCATTCTGGAGGTAGTAATTTTTAGTTGGCTGGTTCGGGTAATTATTATCTATCCAGTAGGTGAAATCTGCATAATTATCCCATAGGTCAGCAACAACTTTAGTATCTGTGCATTTGTCTAAAAATCCCATTGCAAGGTAGTTTATAAGATTTGCAACAGATGGATCTCCCGAGAGTATGTCAGAAATTAAATCTCCTATCTCTTTAAGTCCTGCTTGGGTAAGCCTTACAACAACATTGTGCTTTTCAAGCAAGCGCCTCTCAAGAACAGCAGTGCTCGTCACACCTCCCCAAGTTATGGGGTTTTTAGGCCCCACCTGATACGGGTTGGCACTAGTTTCTGTAACCGGTCTATCCTGATGGAATGTAACAGCAAGAGTAGAATATGGGAGAACAAAAACCGCCGTAAAGATTAGCCCTACCAACGCTGATACAATTTTTTTACCCATATCTTTTACCTCCCTGTGAAAACTTTTTTACAGAAAAAAATATAATCACTTTTTCTGAAAAAGTCAAGTTTTTGAACATCTCCGCTCTCCCTTGTCAGGTAAAGGATTCCGAAGATCAACTTTCAAAATTTTCTGTCACACGCACAATTTTTTACAAAATTTTCAAAATGTAAATTATGTCTAACTAAGCAAAAAATTTCTCATCAGTAATCTCTTCTTTAAATAATCACAAGATTGGTAATTCTTTTTTTGCCAAACTTAGCTTAGCTAACTATACAATACAAAAAGCTATTCATCTACTCTTCTGAAGAGATTCTAAAAAAGCTCTGAAGTTTCTCATACAAAAAAGAATATAGAAAACTATAGAGATATTATGTTAATCTTGTTATGTTAATCTTACCCAAAGAGCTTCTCACATTCAAAAAAGTAGGAAGAAGAGTTTCGCTGAATTTTGCTACAGAAGATGATGTGAATGAAATCCTCCAGCTATGGCATGAATCAAAAGGTTTAACTCTCAGAGAGATGAGAAAAAAATTTTCAGAACTTGAAGACTTCGCAAATTACAAATTTGTAAGAGGACTCCTTTATATCCTCTCAAAAATTTCAGACTTTGAAAGCTCTGAAGAGAATGCTTACAAAATCAGGGAATTCCTATTCTCCTTTGGTCCAGTTTTAGAAGAAGATAGGAGGAACAAAATTCTGCTTGAGGCTGAAAGAGTCTTTGGATTCAGAATCTCAGACGATAAAATGTGGGGGGACCTCGATTCCTTCAAAGTCTTCCGGAGTCTGAAAATGGACTTCACCCCGCTCAAGATTGCGGGCTTATATAACCTGGCACTTATCCTTGGTACTTCATCCGTTTCCAACAAGATAAGAATAAAAACTTCAAAGAATATAAGGAATATCCTTTACTATACCAGAAAACTCGGGCTTATGTATGAAGTTGACCGCGGAGAAATCATCGTATTTGGTCCAGAAAGCATAATCAGAAATTCCCAAAGGTACGGGTTAGCCTTTGCAAGGCTCATAAGCAAGATCCTGAAACAAGGTGATTTCGAAATTTCTATAGAACTACCGCAAGGAATCCTAAATCTGTCTGACTCAGATATTCATAATTTTATTTTCTTAGAAGATGAAGAAGAAAAGTTCGATTCCTCGTATGAAGAAAGCTTCTTCAGGTTAGTCAGAGAAGTTTTTCCATCAGTTAAGATACTACGCGAGCCAGAAGTAGATATATCAGATGCAGGGATTTTTATCCCCGATTTCAAACTCATATCTGGACAAAACCACATTTTCGTGGAAGTCATAGGATTCTGGACTCCCGAATATCTTCTTCGCAAAGCCGAAAAATTGAAAAGGTTCAAAAAGAAGATTCTCTTGATAGCTTCCGAAGAGTTTGCCCTATCTCAGCTAAATCCCAAAGAGCAGAACTCAGGTATTAGCAATAATCCAGACATAAGAATAATCACCTTCAAAAGAGAATTACCATATCTTGAGATTATCAAATTCTTGAAATCCAATCTAGCGGTGGAAGTGGGGAGAGCCCAGAAAAAAGCTCTGATTCCTGAGTACATACTTGAGAGCTTATCTGCAAAACTTCACGATGGCATGGACATCCGGTCAGCAAAAGATATAATAGCATCAGAAATAGATATCGATTTCAAGGAAGTTCTAAAACATCTGAACTACTCAATAGAGTGGACTTCTCTTGTCCCACCTGTGGGCAGGATAAGGAAAAAACAGGACAAATTCTGATATCTACAAACCAAGAACCGGTCTTATAGGTGTTGTTTTGATACCTTGCCAATATTCTTTATTATATTAAGGAGACTTTCAATTTTCTCCTTCAGATACGGTGAGTGAATTAAGTTAGTTAAAGATAAAGCAAATCTGTATTTTTCTGGGGTAAATGGATACCACCAAGGAGATCTTATTTTTTGTCCCATTTTATTTATGTGAATGTGGCGGATCTGGACCATTTCTAAAAGTCCCTCCTTCCCATGGGTCCTCCCAATCCCAGACTGTTTCACTCCTCCCCAGGGAACCTGGGGTATCGCATGAGTAATCAAGTTATCATTTATCATAACTGTAGCATAAACTAACTTTTGGGCAATTCTCTTTGCTCTTTGTATATTACGAGTCCAAACAGATGCAGTAAGACCGTATATTGAGTCATTTGCAAGCTGAATAGCTTCATCTTCAGTGTCGAACGGCATAACCGGAAGAACTGGACCAAATGTCTCTTCACTTACAACCTTGAACCTACCATCAACATTTGCTATAATCACTGGTTCAACGAAAAGACTTTTAATTTTTCCACCCGCAAGAATTTTTGCTCCTTTTTCTTTTGCATCTTCTATATGCTCTTTGATTTTTAAAAGTTGCTTTTCAGATATTACTGCTCCAACATCATACTCCCAAGGTACAGCCGAATATCCACATCTTAGTTTTTTGGTTTTCTCAACAATCAGATCTACAAACTCGTTGAATATTTTTCTTTGGACGTAAATTCTCTCAACAGATGCGCAGACTTGTCCTGTGTTGAAAAACGAACCGAATATAGCTGCATCAGATGTTATATCTAAATCAACATCTTCAAAAACTATCATTGGATCTTTCCCGCCAAGTTCCATAACTACAGGAGTTAGTTTTTCAGAGGCTATCTTGATTATTCTTTTCCCTGTAAATGTTGATCCTGTGAAAAATATCTTATCAACACCGGCTTTCACAAGACACTCACCAGTGTACCCGTCCCCTGTGACAACCTCCACAACTCCCTGGGGTAATCTGATATTATCGAAAATTTCCTTTATCATAATCCCAGTTTTAGGAGTGAACTCCGATGGTTTGAGGACACAGGTATTTCCTGCCATAAGAGCTATTACAATCTGCCCAACTGGTATTGAGAAAGGGAAATTCCATGGCGATATTATTCCAATTACTCCATATGGGAAATATTCTATGTAACTTTCTCGTCCTATAAATTCCCATATCCCAATCTTAACTTTCTCCTTTTTAAGAATTTTTTCGGTGTTTTTTGCATAAAAGCTACATAGATCTAGAATCGGGAACACATCTGAGATGAGAGCTTCAAACTTTGAAACTCCCTTCTCCTTTGATATGACATCTGCTATATTTTCAATATTTTTTCTTATGAATTCCTTGAACTTAAGTATCCATTCAGCTCTTTCTTCAAATGGTAAGAATCCCCAGCTTTTCTGGGCTTGCTTAGCTTTCATTACAGCTGACAGAACTTCTGTTTCGTTCATATTCTTGAACTCTCCCAGGACCTCACCAGTTGCTGGATTTACACTCCTCAAAAGGGGGGGTCTCTCAACTACTTCTGTTCTCGCTATCATATCGATAAATTTACAATTTGTGCTTATGAATTATCAAATAACAATAGTTTAGCTCCAAGCACATTTGACACAAATTAATAATGCTCACACTTGCAAGTTACTCGAATTTTCTCATCATCTAACTCTCCATAGGTTCTGACTTACATTCTACCTTATCACATATGAAGTAGTTTTCCTTGTACCCATGCTTATTCAATAGCAGAATAACTCTAAAGAATGCGATTATCTTACAAATGTGATAATCTGTAAGAATGAGCATTAATTATTATCCTTAAATCTTTTTACTATCATTTTTTGATTATAACTAACTGATCAAGATGCTAAGATCAGAGTACGCTGAGAATGATCTCAAAAGAGGTAAAATAGCATTGTTTTTCGATAGAGGGAAATTACATCTTGGTCTTATAAAAGATGAGTATAAAAATCAGAATAAACTCTTGATACTTAGCGAAACAAAAGAAGAAAAGATAATAAGAGAACTCCAGTTATACTTTATATCAAGTGTAGCAACCGATGAAAAATCTTTCTTTGCGCTTGCAGAGAGGATAAGAAACTTAGAAAAGGAAATAGATATTAGAACTTTATGGGAAATAGCAATATCAACACCAGATTTAAAGGAAATCACCGAAGATGAGATGCTTATGGCTCTTTTTCAAGAGAGTTCCGGAGAGCTTAAAATCGCTCTGAAACTGAAATTGCATTCTGATGAGAACATATTTTTCAAGAAAAAGATAAACGATCTATGGGAAATCATTCAAGAAGAAAAAGTAAAAAAAATCGAGCAAGAAAGGGAAATAAAAAGGCAAGAGGAGGAGAGGATTCTGAAGTTCAAAAAGTGGATACATTCAAATAAAGATTTCATAGAGAAGGTAAAAAATCTACCTATAACTGACTTTTTCTCTGGAAACTTCCCAACCTATCCAAATTCCGACTTAGATGATGATATAAGATTTTTTCTCGGTGAACTCAAAAATCTATTTCTTGGAAAAGATGTAAAGCAAACGATAAGGTCCGCACTATCTTACATCTCAGATATAAAAGAAAGCACCATATTCAAAATACTCTGTGCATTCTCAGTTATACATCCCTATGAAAACTTCTTTATAGAGAAATTTGGTTTGGATGTAAAAAAATTCAGCTCTGAAATAAAGATAGATATAGTTCAAAACATAACTGGAAGGGAAAAAATCGACATAGAAACTTACTCGCTTGACATTGAAGGTACAGAAATAAGAGATGATGCTGTATCAATTCCTGAAGAGGCTGATGATTGCTCCACAGAAATCTTTGTCCACATCATAGATATATCAGTGATTGATACGCCAGAAGTGATAGACAGGGTTTTGAAGATGGGAAAATCCTTCTACTTTCCTGAAGGGAAGATAGATATGCTATCAGAGAGCATAGCAAGAACTCTTTCGCTTGATTCTGGGATGATAAAGCCTGCTATTACATTCAAGATAAAAGTTAGCTTAAAAGAACATAGGATAGACGTTATCAAAGTTGACGTAGCAAAAACAGCAGTGAAGATACTCAAAAACTACGAATTTTCCAGTTGTGATGAAAAATTAGAGAAGATAAGGGATTTAGGGAAGAGGTTATACAAGATACGTGTGCTTGATAATGGGGGGGTAGACCTTATTTGTGAGGATCTGATAATTCTTATCAAGAACGGTAACAAAGAGGTGCTAAGATGGGGCGTAAATGACTACAGAATTGCTCTATCTGAAATAATGATGCTATGCGCCCACGCTATAGCAAAATTCTGTAAAGAGAATAAAATACCAATATATTACAGAAGATCGAATATAACTCGTGAAGCTAAGGAAGAAATAAGGAAGTTTAACAACGAAGCAATAACTTTGAACCTTCCTCGACCCTACATTTTGTGGAGGAATATAAGAGCTGCAAGACATATCGAAACAACAATTGAACCATCAGGAGCTGAATCAATAGGATATGATCTTTATGCTTGGGGAACATCTCCGATACGCAGAGCGTGGGATTTTATTAACATCTTACAAATTGGAAGGTTTCTTGATGGGAAGAAATTATTTTCTGAAGAAGAATTAGAAAAGATGAAAACAAAAATTGAGGTGGCTATAAGCAATGCCGAAACCGCAGAAGATAAAAGATATAAATACATTCTTTCAGCGCATATTCTTCAGGAGCTAAGAAATAAAGAATTTTCAGCTTTAGTTGTTGAAAGTGGGAAAATACACACATACTGGGTAGACGAAATCGCCTCTTTCGTAAAAGGAAAAAGCAAAAGTGGAGCCGATGTACTAAAATATGTTAAGGTAAAACTGGAAGCAGACCCCGTAGAACAAACAATAAAAGTAATAGAAATATAATCAACTTAGTATATAGCATCACAAAGAAATCAAAAGATCAACATTCCCGAGCTCACTAAGAAGATAGCATAAGCTCAAATAACTCTGTATTATTTTTTGTCTTTATCATCCTTTCGTAGAGAAGTTCCATAGCCTCTACCGCTGTTATTGGTTGAAGGCTCTTTCTCAAAAGCCATACCTTCGGGAGAAATTCAGGTGGGATGAGAAGCTCCTCTTTTCTAGTTCCAGATCGATGAATATCTATTGCTGGGAAAATTCTCCGCTCAGAAATTCTTCTATCAAGGTAGATCTCCATATTTCCTGTTCCTTTGAACTCTTCGAAGATGACCTCATCCATTCGTGATCCTGTGTCAATAAGACAGGTAGCAAGAATGGTGAGAGAACCACCACCTTCTATCGCTCGTGCTGCTCCGAAGAATTTTTTCGGGAACTGTAAGGCAGCAGAATCTATCCCACCCGTTAGAACCTTTCCCGATGATGGAATGTATTGATTATATGCTCTGGTAAGTCTGGTTATAGAATCAAGAAATATAACAACATCGTGCTTGTACTCAACAAGGCGCTTGGCTTCCGATAGAACTATCTCAGCTACTCTTATGTGAGTTTCTGGCTTTTCATCAAAAGTTGCAGCGGCTACTTCAACTCTCCTTGATTTTGCATATTTCTCCACAATATTGCGTTTCCAATCGGTCACCTCTTCAGGTCTCTCATCTATAAGAAGAATAATCATTATAACATCTGGATGATTTTCGAGTATAGCCCTTGCTATATTCTGCAAGAGCATAGTTTTGCCAGCCCGAGGTGGAGAAACTATAAGCCCTCGCTGCCCCTTACCAATAGGAGCTATAATATCCACAACCCTACAAGATATATCCTTATCTATCTGAAAATCAAGCTCAAATTTCTTGGTAGGATAATAAGGAATAAGATTCTCAAACAGAGTTCTTTCTCTGGACTTTCTCGGATCTACGAAGTTTATCTTATCAACAGTGTGAAGTGAAAAGTATCTATCCTTTTCGTCCCTTGGCGGCCTTATCTCACCAGCTACGATATCCCCTGTCCTAATCCCGTATTTTTTTATCAATGTTTTTGACACAAAGACGTCTTCATTTGACGGGAGAAAATTGTTGTGCGAAAATCTTATGAATCCGGACCCGCTCTCTATCATCTGGAAAACTCCCTCAGCATAAAGGCGTATATCATAATCAGTATACGCTCCTGCAAGAATTGCAGAAATTAACTCTTGTCTCCTCATACCAGATGGATCCTCTATTCCAATGTCATAAGCTATCTTGATAAGCTCACCTATAGTTTTCATA
Organism: uncultured bacterium; assembly: GCA_938036315.1. GTDB lineage: Bacteria > Calescibacteriota > Calescibacteriia > Calescibacteriales > Calescibacteriaceae > CALHPK01. Next base: position 151,446 of record CALHPK010000009.1, read on the forward strand.
CTAACCTTGTTCAGAAGGATATACTTACCTATCCTATGCGCCACATCATCATCTTCTATTATCAGCTCCCTCAATCTGTATGGAATAAATTTTTTCTTCTGCGGTGGCCGAGAAACAGAGGCTTCTTCAGATTCTGGAGATTCTGGAGATCTCTCCACATAAGACACCTGCTCCAGCGTATGTGTAGATTCTTGAGCCTCCACTACTGGTATGGATTGCTCATATTTGGATTGCTCATATTTACCAGAAACTTCAATGCTCTCAGCTACCTCCTCTTCGCCATCTTCCCCCTTACGCTCAATCTCCCCCGATCTTTTTTCCCTCTCTCCTTCATCAACTCCCCCTTCCGACATACTCTCATCTACTTCATCCCTCATAGTCTCTATTTCGCTTACCTCTGCTTTTATCCTTTCTTCTATTCCTTCAACTGTACTGGTAGATTGTTCGACGAGCACTTCACGTTCTATTCCACTCTCTTGTGAGCCTTGTTGTGATGATACAGATTCACTCACAACATCCAGTCCTTCCATCCCCTCTACGGACTCTGAAATACTTGCTACACTTTCCCTTCTTTTCCTCCTATTTTTGGTTTTATCTGAATTACTCTCTGCCTGCGCTAATAATTCATTATCTCCTTTCTGTTGCTTTCTTTTTGGCATAACAAATATCCTTTTGCTCGAGTAAAAATCTTATTCGGCAGAACTTCGTCTACTAAGAAGCATAAATCTCTTTTTTACCACGACTAATGAAAAATTTGTGAATAAAATATTTTAAATAATTTTGACAGAAAATTTCAAAATACCGAAAATTTAGAATATAGCCAGCGGATACCCAAATTATTAGATCGCAATGCAAAGACCCAAAAGTGCAAATAGTAATAGAATAGGTCTTCTCAGAACTTTAATAATTTTAGCTACCCAACTTTGGACAATACCAGCATACCCCCAAACATCCACCCACTCCCAAGCCCAAATACAGGAGCTAGCACTTAGAAAAATCGAAGATAAAATACAATTCCTTCTCCCTGAACAACGAATACTATTGAATAATCTAATAAAAAAACTTTCTATAAATTATCAGGAGAAATTAATCTCAATAATAAATAGTATAACTCCTCCCATAATCCCAGCTTTAGTAAATCTGCTGTCTCTTATGGATGAACTTGAAATCCAAAAGACCTTAGATGAAATGGCTGGACTTCCCAGAATACTTCAGGAAGAATACATAAAAACCAAACTCAAAGTAAAAGAGAAGATCAAAGAATCTTCAGAAATAGAAAAATTTTATCTATCAGGAGGAGATTTTAAAAAGTACTATGAGGAGGATGGGAGATTTCTCCGCCAAATCGGGTATGACATAGCTTGGCCAAAAGATAGTTATCTATTAAAGCCACAATTTGTGTCAGAAGGCTACATTTTAGGACCTGGGGATTCCCTCCTTGTTTACATCTGGGGGAAAGCAAGACTTCCCGATATATTAAACTTCCCATTACAGGTTACAGTTCTTTCTGACGGAAGAATATTCATCCCTATGGTAGGTCCTATAAATGTTGGTGGACTCACAATCGAGCAAGCGTCTGAGATAATAAAATTAGCTACAAAAAGAGTATTAGGAGATGTGGAAACTGCCACATCTTTGTCATCAATAAAGTCTATCCCAGTGATAGTGATGGGAGAAGTAGCCAATCCTGGGATCATAGCTCTTTCAGGGACACTATCTATATTTGATGCTATATCCTTAGCCGGGGGCATCAAAAAGTCCGGTTCACTGAGAAACATAGAAATAAAACGACAAGGAAAAACCATAGGCAAAGTGGATCTGTACGAACTTATAGTCAAAGGAAATACAGAGGGGATCATAAGCGGGGTAAATCTGAGAGCATGGGATACAATATTTGTACCGAAAATTGGCTCCACCTTTGCCATAAAAGGTTCAATAAAAACAGAAGGAATATACGAGATGGGAGGAAAAAGCATAAAACTTAAGGAAGCACTTGAGTATTCGGGAGGTACTTTACCAGAGTCAGGGAAATTCAGGGTCAGGATCTTGAGATATGAAGGTGAAAAAAGGGTATCCGTCTCTGATGAGATAATAGAAATCAAAGAAGGAGAACCGCAAAAAGATTTTGAAATACAAAGTGGAGACGTTGTAGAAATCTTCCCAGCTGTCTTTATAGAAGAAGATAGAAAAATTATGATATCCGGGTATGTCAGATCTCCCGGGATCATTCCATATTTCGAAGGGTTTACACTAAAAGATGCGGTAGCTTTGGCTGGCGGATTCAAAGATGCAATCCCACCGACAGGTTACGAACTCATAAGAAAAGTCGATAAGAACAATGAAGAAGCAAAAACCACAATCTTCCCAGACGGGAAAAGGGAAATGAAGATAATTGTAGAAGAACTGGAAAAAATAAAGATTCTTCCATATGACAAAGTGACAATTCTTCCCCCACCGGAAACTGAAATTCCAAGATTTATAGAGGTTGAGATCATAGGAGAGGTAAAATTTCCAAGCAGGTATATAGTTCAGAAAGGAGAAAGATTGTACGATGTTCTCAAAAGAGCTGGAGGTTTTACGGATAAGGCTTTCCCGGAAGGGATAGTTTTCCTGAGAGATTCCTTAGCTGTAGCGCAAAAAGAGAAGTTGGAGCTCGTATCCAACCTCCTGACAAAAGAGCTTTTAGGTGAAATATCTTATTACGCACCGCTCCAGCCTTTTTCTCAAACCCTCCCAGCGCAACGAACTCTTGCAGAAGACAGAATAAACTTGATAAAGTATCTTACAGAAAGAGCTCAAGCCAGGGGTAGAATAGTAGTGAAAGTAACAAAAGATCTTGAAGAGCTCCGCAGATCAGAACACAATATCGAGCTTGAAAACGGGGATAAAATCTTTATTCCATCTACTCCTTCTTTTGTTGTAGTAGCTGGCGAGGTGAAAAATCCATCAACATTCTCATATGTCAGGGGGAAAAGTGGAAAGTTTTATATAAACCAAGCAGGCGGTTTCACTAAATACGCAAATACTGATGAAACTTACATCATACGCGCAAGCGGGGAAACCTCAGATTCACTCTCAGATGTAAAACCTGGTGATACCATTGTCGTTCCCCCTAAAATAGTTTACCCATATCAGACCTGGTACATAGTAAGAGATGCTTTATCTCTCATTTTCCAGGGAGTCTCCGCATCAGCACTTATGTACAACGCTATAAAACGATAACCCTTTGAAACTTGCAGAGTACCAAAATCTCCGAAGAATCTAAACATTATGTGTTCTGAGTTTTTACTCAAAATAATCCTCAGACCTAAAATTTCATAATGCACAAATCATTATAATAAATGGACATAAATTAAATAAATTAATGGAGTTAGACCTAAAGATATGCAGAGTTTTTTGACAGTTGAAGAGTTTGGACCTGACAAAATATCTTACTTTCTGAACTCAATAGTCTACATAAGCAAGTTGCAGAATGTAGATGATATACTTTTCAAAATAGCCGATGTTCTCAGAAATATACTTGAATGTGATAGAGTATCTATCTTTGTCTGGGATAAAAGAAAAGATAAACTATGGACAAAAGTAGCACACGGACTTGCTGGAAGAATAGAGGTAGACAAAGAAACCGGGATTGTGGGCTGGACATTCAGAAATCAAAAAAGCGTGATAATCAATGATCCTTACTCCAATCCGTACTTCAATCCAGAAGTTGACAGAAAAACAGGATACAAAACTAAAAATATATTGGCTACTCCGCTCAGAACATATTCCGGAAATGTTATAGGAGTTGTTGAAGCAATAAACAAGTTAAGCGGTAACTTCTCTGAAAGAGATATAAAACTTGCAGAAATCATTTCTATATACATATCAAACTTTTTTGAGAACTCTTTACTATATGAAGAGATAAAGAGGACTCAGGAGGAAATAGTCTACAGATTATCAATTGCTGCGGAATTCAGAGATAGTACAACATACAAACATCTTGTGCGAATGTCTTTATATTCTTATCTTATAGCAGTGGAGATGGGGTTTGATGAAAGCTGGTGTGAAAAACTCAGGTTAGCAGCTCCGATGCATGATATAGGCAAAATCGGAATAAAAGACAGCATACTTTTGAAACCAGCAAAACTCACAAAAGAGGAATTTGAGGAGATGAAAAATCATACAATATATGGATATGAAATTCTCAAGGATTCAGATATTGAGGTATTGCGTATGGCGTCTAACATAGCAGCCTGCCACCACGAGAAATACGACGGTTCAGGATATCCCCGCGGGCTAAAAGGAGAAGAGATTCCTCCCGAAGCGAGAATAGTCTCGGTAGCAGATGTATTTGATGCTCTCACATCGAAAAGACCTTACAAAGACCCCTTCCCGCCAGAAGAGGCAGTCGAATACATAAAGAAAGAAAGCGGCAAATCCTTCGATCCTAAAGTAGTCTCCGCATTTCTAAAAGCTCTCCCCAAAATCTTAGAAACTATGAATGAAAACAAAGATTAATAATAACAGTACTGCCCGATGTCTCCGCATAGCCAGAACAAAAAGTAAAATTTTATAATGTGAGATACTCTGTAGTAAAGAAGTTCTCAGGAACAAACCTCCTCAAAATTTTCGAGAAAATAAAAGAAGATGCAGGGGGAAATTCTATCTTGCTCGGCTATGAAGAGAAAGATATAGGAGGGAAAAAACATTATGAGATCATAGTTGGGATTCCAGATAAGAACTTAGTAACCTCAGATAACGGACAACTCAACAAAGACGTATTAGAGAAAGTCCTTGTCAACATAAACGACATGAGGAATGAATTCAGAATGATAAAAGACAGTTTAGAATTTATTTCACGCAAAGTTTTATCTTCAGCGGAACTGAAGCTCAAAGATTCTGCCCTGTCCTTTTTCAAAAAACTTGTGTCCAGAGGAGTTGAAAAGAATACAGCACTATCCATTGTCCAGGAAATATACTCCCGATGTGGGGACGATCAGGCAAGATTTGAAAAGGCTTTCATAGATATTCTGTCTGACTACCTTCTTTTTGATGTTCCCAAAACAAAAGGCAAAATTCTGGCTCTGGTAGGACCCACAGGTGTCGGGAAGACCACAACTGCTGCAAAAATTGGAGCAGTATATATAGCATCAGGAATAAGGAATATAGCATTCTTAGGAACTGATAGATACAGAATTGCTTCCGTAGAACAGATAAAAAAATACGCCGATATTATGGGAGTGCCCCTTTTTGTTGCTACCACCCCAGAGGAAATAAAAAGAATCATATATAAACTTGACCAATTCGATATAGTAATAGTCGATACTATGGGGAAAAGTCATTACGATATAAAAAGCATAAGGAAAATAGCCTCCTTAATAAAAGAGATCGGACTTTACAAAAAAATCGAGGTGTTCCTTCTTATATCATGCTCCCAAAGAGAAGAAGAAATGATAAGCGTGATCCGAAATTTTTCCGAAATCGGAATAGATTACCTGATATTCACAAAAATTGATGAAACTTTTTACTCTGGCTCAATAATAAACATAGGCTCTATGATTGAAAAACCCATAGCTTTTTTCACAACCGGTCAATCTGTCCCTGACGATATAAAAATTGCCTCCCCTAAAAATCTAGCTGATATAATCCTTGGTCCTCCACCACTGACCAAATACCTCCTGAAGGAACACTAAAACCTGTTAAAGAAATTCTTGTGGAGACCTAAGCATTGACAATTCATTATCAATTTTGTAAATTGGTAACCAATAGCTCTAAAATATTCTAAAAGTTCCAAATTATTTGCAAAATTGGTCAATAATTAAAGTGCAATGATAAAAATTGAAATAAAAGACGGAATAAAATGGATAGTGATATCAAATCCTGCACGTAAAAACGCCATAACAACATTCGATGCAAAAATGATATCAAAAGAGATATTCAGTTCAATAAGCGATCCAAATATAGATATAGTGGTTATATCTGGAGAGGGAGACTTTTTCTGCTCTGGACTTGACCTTGTAGCATCTAAAGAGGATCTATCCAGAGAAGATATTCAGGATATATTTGAATGGCATGTTGAGGAATTTGTATCAATAATAAGGGCGTGTGTGGAGAGCCCAAAATTAGTAATAGGACGCATAAATGGTCCAGCTGTTGGATTTGGAGCGGAAATGGTGTACTGGTTTGATTACAAGATAGCAATCAAAAATGCCTACTTTTACGAAGTCTTCTCCAAAAGGGGCTTGATTCCAGACGGCTGTGGAATTCCTTTTTTGGGAGAAACCATCGGAATATCACAAGCATCATCGATCCTTAGCTTTGGTGAGAAGATAGAAGCCAAAAAAGCTTTGGAACTAGGGATAATAAACGAAGTAGCGGAAAATGAAAAAGAGCTAGATGAGAAAACAAATCAAATCATAGAAAAGATAAGAAAAAGTCCCTCAGGTGCAATATCGAAAATAAAAAGGCTTATCATTGATTCGGTATTTCATAATTTGGAAAATCATATAAGGAGATTGAGAGTTCTGCAAGCAAAACAAGTTCTGTCCGAAGAATTTGTGGAAGGAATAACTTCATTCTTTCAGAAGAAAGAGCCAAGCTACAAAAAGATAAAGTTTTAAACACTTAAAGTTTTAAACACTCAGAAATCAGAAATAAACTCTCACTATGTCTCCTTTGTATGAGACATAAGTGCAAACCTTACCCGATTTCCTTGCTCGCTCGCGCTTGATTCTATCTCTGATCTTAGGATCGATATCTTTGCCCACCTTAGGCAAGACAGAAATACGATAACAATAAATCTGATTTTCGACGACTTGCTCCGAAAAACTTGTCACTGAAACTGGAAATAGTGATACAGGAGTAAAGCTCGAGCAATTGTATCCAAGACATCGCTCAACTTCAACCTCTACATAATCCTCAGAAGGCGGAATTTTCCAGGAAAGAGAAAGGACTCCATCTTTATAGGAATCAATAGAGATTACCGATGATGGCAACAATAATTCCTCTTTTATACTTGGGGTCTGAGGTGAATGAGGTAAAGTAGCCACCTTCTCTTCTTCTTTAGCAATCTGCTTCTGGGGTTGTTCTTTCTCCGGTTTCTCTCTTGCTTTCTCTTCCCCCACCTCCTGCTTCTTTGCTAATTCGGCTTCTTCTTGAAGTTTTTTTTCGAGTTCCGCCAATTTTTTTTCGAGTTCGGCAACCCTTCTTTTAGCCTCTTCGGACTCATACGCAAATTTTTCAGCCTCCTTTTCTTCCCTGTATACTATCTTCGTTATGTAGTAACTTGGGAGCCCAAATCCTACAGAAAAATCGACGAAAAATGCAATACCATACCGGCTATTATATTCCTCACCTACTATTTTCTTGCTCCCCGACTGCTGATAATTCATTATAGCCAATGACTCCTGCTGAGTTAAGGAAGGGACATTCAGCGAATAAGTTCTGAAACCAAACTTGATATCGAATTCGAAAGTCTCAGCAATGCTCCGGACCCCTGCGGAGATCTCAAAATGTGGATAAGGTCCAGGAGTAAACAATCTTTTTGTAAAAAGAGTAGGATTGAAAACCTCAATAAGTATGAGATCGGAAATAGGGATAATCTGAAACCTTAAATTTGGTAAGATTTTCATTTCATACTCTTCTATATAAGTAGAGAATGCAAGGCTTGGGCTATATATAAACAAAGATATAGGGAGAACTCCTCCTCCAGGTAAATATACAAGTTCTCTTACAAATTCAAATGTTCTATCTTCTCTGTTAAGATATAGCTGTGGGAAAAGTTTTGCTCCCGCAATGTACAGTCCAAAACCAAAGTAATCCTTCCATGACGGGATAATTTTGTAGTCTTGAAACTCTCCAACGTTAACTTCCAGTATAGATAGAGCTGGTTTTTCTTTAGGGCTCAGGTATCCTCCCCCAATATTGACCACGGTAAATCTGTTTTGCAATTCTACAGAAAAGATAAGCAGAGCTAACTTCAAAACCATCATAATTCTACAGAACTAATTTATAATTTTCATATACAAAAAGAATAATTCTAAAAAAAGTGAAAAAATAAAATTTAAACATAAACTAACTCCCCTCTTTTTTATTTAATTTATGCTTACACTTTCTATGAAAAATCGTATATATCCTGATAATTCTTAACACTCCCATAGATGGGATGGTATAGATAACTCCAATATCTTAACTTAACTAAATTCTTAGTCTATGTAGCCAATTTTCCTACATCCAGATATTTTCCCGAAAAGCAATCGACAGGGCTATCTACTAAAGACATAACCAAGATAAAAATTTGACCACATGTTCAAATTTTCAGAAAAAGCGAAAATTTCAAACTCAAAAGCTAAACTTACAGAGGAAACAAAAGGGAAACAAAAGGAGGTACTTCTATGAACTTTGGAGATAGCCAAGAATTACAGATGGTAAGGGAAACAGCTGAAAAGATATACAAGAAACTTGAAGGGAAAAGGCATGAAATCTTCCAGAAAATAAAAAGAAATGAATTTGTGCAAGAGATATGGGATGAAATAGCTGAAGCTGGTTTACTTGGGGCTATTATCCCTCCACAGTACGGTGGTACAGGAATGGGGCTTTTGAGCACTGCCATAGCAGTGGAAGAGCTTGCAAAATACGGAATAGGAAATGCACTCTTTGTTCTCACAGTGGTTGCTGAATCATGCATTGTGAGAAACGGAAGCGAGGAACTTAAAAAGAAATTCTTGCCAGATATGGCAAGTGGCAAAGTAAAATGTGCCCTTGGAGTGACAGAAGCAGATGCTGGAACAAATACCTTCAGAATAAAAACACACGCGATCGGCAAAAACGGAAGATATATAATAAATGGAGAAAAGACGTACATCACTGGGGCAGATGTTGCTGACTACATCCTTCTTATCGCTCGCACAACTCCATACTCCGAGGTGGCAAAAAAAGGATTACCTAAAATGTTTGGCCTATCAGTATTTATGGTCGATCTCAAGTCAAAAGGTATAAAAATAACAAAGCTGGGCACTCGAGGAATAGAAGGTATGAATCAATGTACCGTCGTATTTGAAGATGTTGAAGTCCCTGCAGAAAACCTTATAGGACAAGAAGATCAGGGCGTATGGGTTATGTTCAACGGATTAAATCCCGAAAGAATATTAGCCGGAGCAGGAGCTGTTGGACTTAGCGAATTCTGCCTCCGCAAAGCAGTGGAATATGCAAAAGAGAGAAAAGTTTTCGGGGAAAAACCAATAGGAGCATATCAAGCAATCCAACACCCACTTGCAGATGTCAAAATAAGACAGGAAAGCACAAGACTTGTTGTCTACAAATCAGCCTGGGCTTACGATATGGAACTTCCTCCACAGGAAATAATGTTCCTTGCAAACTGTGCAAAATACCTTTCAGCTGAGCTCCTACTTTACGCAGTAGACAGAGCTATCCAAACCCTCGGAGGTGCAGGATTTATGGAGGATAACTTCCTTATAATCCTGTGGGACTCAGCTAGACTCCTGAAAACAGCTCCAGTATCAAATGAAATGATTTTAAACCTTACTGCAGAACATATCCTGGGACTTCCAAGATCGTACTGAAAGCTTACCTACTTGATCTCAAGATCTATTGATAAAGTCCAACTACTCAGAAAGACCGTTCGCTCTATGATGTTTATCTATAGCTAATGCAAAATACCCTTTCATAATAAATTCCGTCTTGTTACCACCTACAGTGTCAAACCTTACTATCTCCGAATGTACTATAAAATCTCCGGTTTTTTTATTCAATCTGCGTGAAAAATTGTAAATATTTCGTGGATTATCAGCCTTACCATATATGACAAAATCCAATTTTCTTTCGGTGGGAATAATTTCCATCCTATCTATCTTGATACTTTTTGAAATTACGTTAGAAAGCCTAATAAGGAAAAGATAAACTCCCTGACTTTGGGTCTTTGATAATCTCCAAAGCGATAAAATTTGCTCCAAATTCTCCACCTCTCTCTTTACATCCCGGACTACAATTTCCTTCTGTATAATACTTATCTTACGCTCAAGCTCACCTGCCTGCTCCTTATATTTCCCCCCCGAAAATCTCAGGGATAGAAAAATGAAAAAAGACGCAAATGTCAAAAAAATGAAAAATCTGATAGCTCTTCTCCCGTAATAAGTTCTGAAAAATATATACTTTACCTCCTCAAATTCCCCTTTCAAACCCATATCTATATTATAGATTTAGAGAAGTTTACACAAATAGAGAGCAGTTAGAAATTTCTTTGCATTGCATCTAACATATAATATTATGTTGGTCGGTATCTCTTTGGTTTCATTTCTACTCCAAAATCACCTTGAACTCTGTTACAAAGCGTATATCTTGACCTTTATTGAAGTCGGGAAAGTTTGCATAACCTATATTGAAAAAGAAAAAGATCTTGAAATAATGAGTTCTGCTAAAACAATGGGATTAGGGAAAATATTAAAAAAAATTTCCAATGTAGGAAAAGCAGTAATAGATAAAAATTCTCTTCTTCCAAAATCATTCATCTACTACCAGCAAGAAATAGGATATATCAGACTGCAGGAGTATAAATTTCAAAACGGTAAAATAATGACCAAGATAATAAGATATAAAGATATGAATGATAAAATCGGAGAGAAAGAGGAGAATGAATATGAATGGACAGAAGAATTTGAACCATATTCAGCTTTCCTATCTTTACTAAAAAATAGCTCATCAGGGGGTACAATAAAAGTATTCTATGAGAATAAAGTCCATATAATAAATCATCGTTTCTTGGCAGAAGATGAGGTAAGACTTAGGACTGTTAGTTTTAAAGCCAACTTAGTGGAGATAGAAGCAGAAGTCGAGACACAAGCTCCTTTGAAGCCACACGGTAAATGGTACTTATGGGTGGATTCAGGAAATCTTCTTCCCCTAAAATTAAGGGTAAACTCAACAATTGGTAGTGCATCTATAATTCTCGAAAAGGTAAAAGGTGATCCAGCACTTCTTACCAATGTAATGAAAAATAACCAATAGCCCAAATCAACTCTGAAATTTCACAAATTGCCCCGAGAACATCTCCAGTAACCCCCCCAATTTTTCTCCTTATATACCACGACAATAAGAAGGTAAAAAATAGCGAGGAAAAAGTCTCAATAGGATAAAAATACAAAGGCAAGATAATAAAAGCTAAAGGTACAAAAAGTCTATTTCTACCGATTGAGATAAAAATATGTCCCAGTCCCTTATCCTTTGCTGGATATGGTACCAAAAAAGCGGAAAAGATGAATGATAGCCTCCCGATAAGGAAAATGAAAATTATGATTTCTGGTGATTTAGCTAGAATCTGGGAGTATAAAAATAATTTTGAGGATATATAAATCGATCCGAAAAGGACAGCAAAAGATCCGACTTGGGTATCCTCCATTATTCTAAGAATTTCGGTCTTATTTTTTCCCCCTAGGAAACCGTCGATGGAATCTAAAAATCCATCAAAGTGGAAATAATTGAAAAGAAAATACTGCAGTGTAAAGATCAGAATTTGAGGCAAAGGAGAGGGTAAAAAAAAGTCAGCTACCTTCAGGAGACAGAAAAGAAGTCCACCTGATATTAGAGAGAAAATAGGAATGTATTTTACTGAATTTGGGAACTCTTCAAAATTTTCGGCTTTTATGATACTTATTCGTGAGAAGAATGAGAAGGTGAGAGAAAAGGCTATAAATTCTTTCTTTAATATCTCTATAATGCGCAACAGTATTTGTTAATTTACTTTCTCTTCTGCCTTTTCTTTTTGCTGAATATTTTCGTTTTCAAATTTCTGCTTTCCTGCCTTTATAGCTTCTGAAATCTTTGTGCAATAATATTTTATCACTCTTATACCATCATCATTTCCTGGGAAATGGAAGAGGATAAGATCTGGATCGCAGTTGGTGTCAACTGGAGCGATTATGGGTATTCTCATTGCAATAGCTTCTGCAACAGCGACTTTTTCTTCTGCGACCCCAATAACAAATAAGGCATCAGGGAGCTTCTTCAGATCCTTTATGCCTTCATAAAATTTTCCCATCTTCTCTATTTTTCTTTTTATACTATTTGCTTCTTTTTTGGTGTATAATTTGTAAATCTCTCCTGACTCTATCAGGGCGGAATATTGATTATATCTTTCAATACCATTGAGAATAGTTTGAAAATTTGTGAGGGTTCCGCCAAGCCATCTTGTGACAACGTAAGGCATACCACATTCAACAGCAGCGGATTTGACAATATCCCTTCCTATATTCTTTGTACCGACAAAAAGAATAATCCCCCCTTGAGATGCAACATAATAGGCAAATTTACAAGCCCTAGCCATCAACTCCACAGTTTTTTGTACATTTATTATATGAATACCGTTTCGTTCTCCAAAGATATACTTTGCCATCTTAGGATGCCACTTTGAAGTATCGTGTCCAAAATGAACCCCCATCTCAAGCAAATCTTTCACACTTATTCCCGCATCATACTGAATCTCATTGATAAAATCATAATATGAATCTTGGAATCTTAGCTCGACCATCTAAAGAACTGATAGTATTTACAGATTGATTTACCAAAAATTCAACAATTTATACCAGATGCTTGAAAATATCTGAAACGCTCGGGGAACAATTTCTTTAGGATGACTTTACACACGGACCATACCTGCATAGAGCAAAAAGATCTGCTATCAAATGAAAAAAACTACATCGATTATGTTATTGATACAAAAACAAGTGGGAATGTTATGGTTATCTCGCTCCCTGTTGCTGGGAACTTCCATCTTTTTACCATTCTCAAGACGCAAGATACCATTTCCTGATCATCTATAGTTGACTGTTCAAGGCTGATATCCGAAACATTGCCTTCTCCATCAATTGTCAACTTAACAACTATCTTACCCTGAAGATTTGGATTTCTCATCTGAGCTTTCTGGAAGCAATACTTCAGGGATACTTGATTTTTCAGAGCTATTTTCCTTACTGTTTCTTCATCTAAGTTACCTTCTATATTTGGTGCCTCAGCTGTGATCTGAGATCTGACTTGAGCAACTTTTTTCTCTCCAAGCCCAACCTCTTTTCCTCCCTTTGCTGCAAGGTCTCCTACATCTGCACCTCTTCTTCCTATCCCTCCTCCTACACCCCCAGCTAGTTCTAGTGGCTTGAGATCTTCTCCTCCACTTCCAACCCTGACCCCTCCTATACTTCCTAAAATCTCATCAAGGCTTTGAGCAACTGATCCGCCTAATATTTCAGCTATTGGGCTACCACTCTCTCCTTTTGCAGTAAGTAGGGCTAAAACTCCAACACTCCTTACTTTCTCTCTTATAATTTCTCTTTTCTGCTGTGATCCAGCAGGGGGAGCTCCCCCTTCCCCTTGTGCTCTCTCTACTTTCTTCTCCACTTTCTTCTCCTCTATCTTAGCGGTGGCTTCGGCTTTTTTCTCCTCTATAAGCTGGGGAACTACTACTTGAGCAAATCTTTCTGGTAGCTGCTCGACTTCAACTTCCTCTTCTGGACTGACCTTAACTTGCGAAGAAAAAATTACAAATCCAATCCAGAATAAAATGAAAATCAGAAATATAAATATCCTTTTCCTTTCTTTCCCCTCTTCTGAAGGGATAAATATTTCGGCTAATCTCCTGTATACTTGATCACTCTGCAAAACTTGATCTTGCATAATTTATAAATATAAACAAATTCTTCGAAAATTCCTCTTTTTATGAAAACTTTTATCATCTGAAAATATTCAATTTTATAATCGATGGGGATAATAAACATTAAAACATTAAAGAGTGAATCGAATAAATATGCTAATCCTGTCAACAAAAGATGAAGACTTTAAAGAAGTCCAAAAGAAGATCTTGATGAGGAATGCATATTTTGATTCGGATGTAGAAAGTAGGGTAAGGAGAATTCTATCGGATATAAAAGATAGAAGAGATAAAGCTCTGCTTGATTATACAAGAAAGTTTGACGGCTGGAATCCAAAAAGCCCCTCAGCTCTGGTTATGACAGAAAAGGAGTTAAGGGAAGCAGAAAAATATGTGACAAAGGAAGATAAAAAGGCAATAGAAGTCGCTATAAAAAGGGTGGAAAAGTATCACAGAACAACATTTCCAGGAAACATAATATACAAGGAAAACGGGGGCAGAATTCAAAGGGTAGTATTACCTATCGACAGAGTTGGAATATACTGTCCTGGCGGCAAGGCTGGGTACCCATCAACTGTGATTATGACCGGAGTTCCGGCAATAGTAGCCGGAGTAAAAGAGATCTATCTGGCAACACCTGCGATTCAAGGAAAACTCAACCCATATACAATCTTTACCTCAAAAGTATTAGGCATAAACAAAATATTCAAAATTGGAGGGGCACAAGCAATAGGAGCTTTAGCTTACGGGACAGAAACTGTACCTGCGGTAGATAAAATTGTGGGTCCTGGCAATATATATGTAGCAACAGCTAAAAGACTCGTACAAGGGACAGTAGGAGTAGACTTGATAGCTGGTCCATCTGAACTTGTAGTGGTAGCTGACGGGAGCGTAAACCCTCTCATTCCTGCAATAGATGTAATAGCCCAAGCAGAACATGATGAGCAAGCATTCTGCGTCGTGATCTGTCACCTCGAATCCTATCTCGTCCAGGTAAAAAGCATCATACATATACTTATGAAAATTATGCCAAGAAAAGAAATAATTCAGCAAGCCCTCAGAACAAACTCGTTCCTTATAGTGACAAAAAATTTGGAAGAATCAATTGAACTTGCTAACAAAATAGGAGCAGAACATGTAAGCATCCTTACAAGGAATCCAATGAAAATCTCCAAAATGATAAAAAATGCAGGAACAATTTATGTGGGGAAAAATTCTCCCCCAGCTATTGGAGACTACGTAGCAGGTCCAAGCCATGTTCTTCCCACAGGAGGAACCGCAAGGTTTGCCTCAGGACTATCTGTAGATGACTTTATCAAAAAAACCAATATAATCTTCTTCACAAAAAGGAGAATGCTCCAAATTGCTGATTACTCAATAAAATTAGCTAATATAGAAGGACTATATGGACACGCTTTCTCAGTTGAAAAAAGATTCTCCTCAATCAAATCAATAGATTACATAATAAAAATAGCAGAAACTGAAACCACAAAAAATAATAAAAACAGGAAACAATCAATACAGAAGTGAAATGGGATAAATACTCCGATATAATTTTTCTTACCTTAAGGTATTCAAAAGGAAGATCCGCCTTCCTCAGATTCATGTCACTCCTTTCAACAATAGGTATAACTATAGGAGTAGCAGCTCTTATAGTGGTTCTTTCTGTTATGTCAGGAGTAAGAGAAGTTCTCCGAGATAAAATTCTTGGAATAACACCTCACATAATCGTTATGAAGTCAGGAGGTTCCATAGAAAACTGGGAAGAAGTAACTGAAAAGATAAGAGAACTAAAAAGAGAGATAAAGTGGGTTTTTCCGCTTCTTGTGGCTAATGCCATACTCAAAAAAGGAGAACTCACCTCTCCTGTTGTAATCCAGTGTATACCAGAAAAGTTCGTCTCCGATACTGAATTTAAAAAATTCATTAAAAATGGTGAAATATTCAGAGAAGAAAAAATAAATGTCGGAAAAGTCCTCTCAAAAAACCTTGCTCTTGACATAGGTGATGAAGTTACGATAATATCCCCTTACGGTGAAACAACCCTTTTTGGATTTGTTCCAAACATTTTAACTTTAAAAGTGGGAGGAATAACCGAAGTTGGTATCTTTGACTGGGATTCTGTCTTTGTATTTATGGATTGGGGAAAATGTCAACAACTCTTTGATACACAAAACTGGGTATCTTCTATAGCAGTAATGCTTCAAAACCCAGATGAAGCTGAGCCAGTAGCGCACAAAATCACAACAGTACTAAAACACCCATTTTTTGCTATCCCCTGGACAAAAACTCAAAAAAATCTCTTCGCTGCACTAAAGCTTGAAAAACTTGGTATGACAACAATACTGGCACTTATAATAATAGTAGCATCTTTCAATATACTATCAACGGTAAGCATTCTGGTTAAAGATAAGTCAAAAGATATAGCGGTAATGAAGGTGTTTGGAATCCCAACTAAAAAAATAAGAAATATCTTTTTGGGAGTCGGAATGTGGATAGGAATAAAGGGGATCTTTTGGGGAACCATAATAGCCATCCTGTTAGTTGCCGTGATATCAAAATATGGTATCGTATCGCTTCCGGAGGATGTATACTTTATCTCGAACCTACCAGCGAAAATTGAGATTCAAAACATAGCTGTAAGCTGGGGAATAGCTATATTCGCTTCATTGATGGCCTCCTTTATACCTGCAGACAGAGCAACCAAGAGAGAACCATTTGAGATCTTGAGAAAAGAAGTATGATCAGATTTTTCTGTAAAATTTCATTATAAAAAATGGTATGCACAGAGCAAGATACAAAAATGAAATTTCCTCCCTTATATGCTCTATGAAGAACTGAATAAAAAACAAAGAAGCAAGAGATAGCGCTTCTGCTAGAGAAAATTTTCTGTCATAAATGATAAAAAAAGCAAATAGAGACTGGGATGCAGTAAGAAATACCTCCCACTGCTGGCGGTGATCCATAGGCATACCAGAAAAAACATTCGGTACAGCATGAATAAATTTTGATATTGAAAAAGCAACGGGAATTGTAGCGATAAGTAGTGTCCACTGATTCACCTTAGAGGAAATCAAAGCCCGTAAGGCATCAGAGCCTCTACCCATTACAGCCCATATCAACGTAACGACAAACTCTGGAGATTCTGAAGCTAAAGGAGCTATCCACTGAATAAGTAGGAATTCGCTTATTTCCAATTTTCTACCTATATGTATCAGTGACTCAGCAAACGGTTCTGCAGAAAAGAGTATACCTATACCTGCCCAGACGAACATAAATACAATCAACGTAATAGATATTCTTTTCGGCAATCTAACTATAGTTTTGACAGGTTCAAACTCCTCCTCTAGCTCTTCCTTCATTTCTTTTGAGGCGCGATAAATATACACAGCAAATAAAACACCAAGCAATGCAGTGTCAAGTAAACTTATTGATTTCTTGAAGAATATATTGAAACTCCATAATGTAGCAGCCAAAAGCACAAATAAATCACTCTGAATACTTTCCTCAAACTCAATGAACTCTCTTAATCTAACTTTTTTCACTCGTATAAGATATACAACAAGAATTGCTGGCCATCCAACTCCGATGAGCAACCTATTAGCTCCGGTCATATTTGCAACCGCATAATGAGTGTACTCGGGATCAATCCCGGCTTTATACGATAAATAAATATCCACAGCGTATTCTGGAAGGACCGCAAGCAACGCTACAAAAGATATAGCAAGAGCCCCAGATATATACTTCCTTGAAGAATCTGAAGCCCATGTCAAAATAAAACCGCTCGAAACAATACACAAAGCCGATGAAAATGCCTGAACATAGTCATTGTGAGGAATACCTGCAAACCTAATCACTAACCATGGAACTGTACCACCAAAAGCTAAAAGTAAATACAACATCGGCTAAATCATTTCTGAATTTACACACAAAAACATAGTTAACAATTTTCCTGAAAATTTTAAGAACCAAAACCGTCATTTCTTATCATTTATAAACTTGAATTCATACCTTCTGAACGAGAATACGTACACATCCTGTCCATAAAGGAGAAATAACTTGTCCCCAAGAAAAACCGCAGAGCAATCCGATGAAATGTAAGGAAACTTAAACTCCTGATCTCTAAAAGTAGGCTTTAACCCAACAAGAACATCCTTCTGACCATCATAAAAAATGCCGATCATACCAGAAAATTCTATCTCACCTCTTCTGAACCTTCCAACAATAAAGTATTTAGTTATGCTTAGCTCATCCTCAACCAAAACTACTTTCCCCTTGTAAAGATATCTCTGCTTGAGCTGAACCTCTTTGACATTTTCTATATCCTGAAGTGGAAGTTCCTCTTCTCGATCACCTTCTTTCTCTTCTTTCAGGTAAATAATTTTTGTTGTCCCCTCCGCCTCGCATGAATTTACAATTGATAATAATCTCCCGGAGAAGACCTGATAACCGCTCCAAGTTGCTTTCTCTCCGATTCTGAGAGAAAAAAGATCAGCAGTTGGAGAACCAAACTCTTCAGATCTTCTCCCCCCAAAAATTAAAATCTCCCTTTGCTCTCTAGGAAAAACCGCAACCGCAGGGCTTACGACTGCAATAGGAGTTGTTGTTCCCTCAGTGTAAATCACATCCCAAATTAATCTATCACCCTGAACTTTAAATGTTGCAATACTTTCCAACCCTACTCTTGCATACTTTTTTGAGTTGACAGCAACATCTAAATTTTGATCAAAATACTTTACCCCTCCGACTATAGCAAACCCATCCCCAAATTTAACTATCTTATGCCCCAGAATACCGTATCCGAAAAATCCGTTGGGACCAAAAGGGACTAAATTCCCCTCATTTTTTAAAATTGCCACCTTACCATCTCTGTATACCGCTATGATTTGATCTGCAAGTCTTCCTTCAATATGACCGCCTATTGAGATAAATTTTTCTCCATCCCATACTACCCTACTTCCGGAGATCTTTGGAATATTCGGATTTATATTAGTGAGGACGTAAGTATTCCCCTTAATTTCAAGGCTTTTCAGACCTGGGAAAAGTATATATAATTTCTCTCCATCTCCCGCCAGTGCAGATGTATCAACTCCAAGTTCTATCCTTCCTTCGACACTCCCAGATGTGCCCGGAACATCGGATGTGATAACCTCTACAACATTTGAGACATTTGAAAAATTTCCGGCTTTGTCGTAAACCCGCAAAGCGGCATAATACCTTGTTTTAGGTTCAAGATTTTTTACAAAAAAGCTAACCCTGCTCCCGGCTGATTTAACATCTGGAACATCAGCAACTGGAATTCCCAAAAATTCAAAATTCCTCTCAGGAGCCTCAGCGAAAGCTGGATTTTCAGAATATCTAATCTCATATCTGAACGGCGTTCCAAAATAAAGATCATCTCCGGGTGATGTGAACTGAATTTCAAAACCAAAATAGTCAGAGTTAACTACCTGAAGATCTGTGACATTACCAGGAGGAATTCTATCTTCCTGTTGGACTCCGGCACAGAAAATTCCCACTACTAAAAGGAATATAGAGAAGGCAAGAAAAATCAATAATCTATTCATTAATGTCATTATATTCATATATATATTGCTATTGCAGACTTCGTAACCCAGATGATTCCCTTTTTGATAAAAAATTAGTCAGAATCTCTGAATTTTGCTTTACCATAAAATAAATTTTCAGATATGAATGACGGGCAAACTCAACCTGAAAAAATCATCTTCGTAGCACACGGTAGCCCAAAAAAAATTAACCATGACGATTTTTTCTCTTTTTTCAATAAACTGAAAACACATTTTCCTACCTCTGAATTTTGCTTTATAGAGCATGGCGAACCAAATTTCAAGGATAAATTTACAGAAATTGAAAAAAATGAATCTCTCACAAAAGTTATAGTGCAACCACTTTTACTTTTCAGAGCTGGTCACCTTGCAGATATTGAAAAGCATATCCCATCACAAAAATTTGAAGTAAAAAAAGCGATATCAGAGGCGGATGATTTTCCAGATTTCTACGCTGGATGTCTACTTGATTGGATCAGAACAAAAAATATAGATTCAGATAACCCTCTATTTATTTTTGTTGGAAGAGGTAGCTCAAATCAAACTGCAAACTCTGAGTTTTACAAAATCTGTCGTCTTGTATGGGAGAAGATAAAGAAAGGATATATTATGATAGCTTTCGCAGAGGTGACGCGCCCATCCGTTCAAGAAGTGCTCACAAACACTATAACTGATAATTTTGAGAAAATCTTCATAGTACCTGTTATTCTGTTCAGAGGGTATGTTATCGAAAAAATAACAAAAGATATTTCAGATTTTATTCAGAAGAGGAAGCCCAGAATCTATATAGCTCCACCAGTAGCAAGAATCTCTGAGGAAAAGTTTTCCACCTGGATTGCAAATTCAATAAAGCAAACACCTCGTCACAAGTCCGCTTAGGTGTAATAGAATCTCATAATAGAATCCCACAGATGCTGTCTTGCTCATAGATGCTGTTTTGTGTCCCATCAGCATCGTAACTAATCATCTATCCTACCTATAACATTATAAAGCCCAAACTTAGATCCCCTTGATTTTGTTCCGTTTATCCGTTTATAATATATTTCTGATTCACTAATGCGGTTATAAGAAAAATTCTGGAGATGCCCTTACCGAGATCATTGATCTACTCAGGTACTCATTCATATATGAATGTTTTCAATTCATAGTCAAGAGGAGTTCTTGCTCCGAACTCTGTGTGGAATGTTCCAGGACAGTTAAGTCTCAATCTTTTTCCGTTAAGCTCAAACTCAATGATACTACTTTCAATTTCACTATTATGGCAAAATGCAAGATCCCCATCTGGATCAGTATAAGTTGCCATAATGAAGTTCCCAGGATCACCCTCCATTCTCATAAAAAAGTTCATATATTTTGACTTCAATTCCCAGAGGGACTTTTCTTTTGAGAACTCCCAACTTTCACTATTGGTGATAATGTTTTTAAAATCGTTGAACTTGATTAATCTCCCTTTATATTTCAGATAAAACAGACTGATTGGTGGGAGCTGAAGTGGTCCTCTTTTTACTACTACTGTTAGCCCTTCAAAAAATGTATCCTCGAGGAGTTCTCCGTTTTCGTCATAAATTGAGTTGCAGTGTCCCCATACCCATTTGTAAGCATGTTTTTTACCCCATATGTGAGTTTGATACCCTCTACCACTAAGCGGAGATATATCGCATATGATCTCTCCTGTATCTATATTTTTAAGCTTTATGTATCCTGTGAATTTTAAATCTGGATTTGGCGAGAGAACCGAAGTTTCTATTGGGAGGTAGTATGCGGCATCTGGTAAGTGTTTGAGGATATAATTATTAGGAGAGAACTCGAGTTTCCACTCTGCCTTCACGTTTTTGACAACTATGGAGCCTGAACAGTGTCCTTCTCCGAGTTCGTTTTTCTCTCCGATTCTTATGATGAACTCTTTACTGTCGCATCTAAATTCGCTGAGCGGAAATTTTCTGCAGAGCCCTAAGGGAGGTTGCCCCTTTTTGAATATGCTAATCCACACACCAGCCCAGTCGTTGAAACCATCCTCAGCCACATTTATTGTATACCTTATCCAGAACCCATATTCCTGGGCATTTCCCGTGATATACCAGACTTCATAGTGTCCTCTGGACTTTCCTGCCCACCTTGGTAAATTCTCTATAACCGATACATTACTTTTCTTTTTTTTACTGCTTGCAAGTTGCATCAATTTGAAAATTAGCGACCGCATTTTTGATGAAAGATTTAGCAAAAAATATTATTTATGCAAAAAATTTAAGTAATTTTGTATCGAACGAAGGATATTTGCTTAGTATAGCGTTTAGCTCTGTTTCCATATTCTCCTCCTCTTCTTTATACATCAAGAAATCTATTTTTGTATTTGAAACTATTTTGAGCATATTCAGAAGAGCGATTATCTTTTCTATGTCCTTTTTTGCCTGATCCAGAACTGCCTTACCTTCCCTTTTTGCCTCATCTACTATCCCATCTATAAGGAGAAGTTGACTCCGTGCGATTTTATATTCAAAATCATCCTTAACAGGCTCAGCTTTCTGAAGGTATTGTTTGGCTTTATCGTAATTTTTCTTCCCTAAGTATGCCAAAGCATATAAAAGATTGAATCTTGCCATCTTTGATTCCACAGGATTTTCTCTGACAAGCTCGTCCAGCGTATCTAATGCTGATTCATAGTTCCCAAGGAAGATATCTATAAGAGCATACGTGCTGAGCGATTCTATAAGACTGTATTTATCGCCTATCTTTCTGAAAATTTCTATTGCTGACTTTGCCATCTCCTGTGATTCACTAAATTTTCCAGTTTCGAACAAAATTTGCGCCATATTGATCATAGCTATGGCTTCACCTCTGGTATCAGAGATAGTTTTTGCCATTTCAAGATACTCTTTCATATATGTAAGTGAAACTTCCAGATCTCCTAAAGCATAAAGCACAGCAGCATAATTTGATATAGCCACACCTTTCAACCTCAGGTTATTTATTTTTTGCGTTACCTCATAAAACATGGAAAAGAAGCCCCTTGCTTTTTGGTAATCTCCAAGTGAGAAATAACATCTACCTATAGCATTTGCTGCATCTGCATATATTTCTGGATAAATTTTTTTAATCTCATCTGATGCAAGAGATAGGGCTTTCTCGCCAAACTTTATCCCATCCTTTGGTTCGCCTTTTTCCACAAATAGATGGCACATCAGAGTTAATGCTTTCACCAATTCTGCTCTAAATTGTATGTCATCTTCTTTAGTTGACTCCTCTATTATCTGCTCATATATTTTCTGAGCTGACGAAAAGTTCCCGAGAATTTGTTCACAATCCCCAACCCATCTTTTAGCTCTGATCAGATCTATCTTTCTTTCTGCACAGCTTACAGCTCTGTTGAAAATCTCACATGCTTTCCCTATTTCTCCAATATTGTATAAAAGTCCCCCGTAATCCATAAGTACTCCATATAGTTTCTGAGGGTCGGTTAATTCTGTCTTTGATTTAGAAAGGTTCTGAAGAGCTTTTTCAAATAAGCTCTTTGAAAGAGGGATATTAAGCTTTGATTTTGCAATTCTTGCAGCTTCTGAATAAGCTTCAAAAGCTGATAGAAATTTTTCTGATCTTTCTGCTTGGAATCCAGCTGCGGATAAAAACTTTATATCATCTCCTGAAATTTCAGCCGTGACGTTGTAAAGTTTGGAGTGCAATTCAAGCTTCTTGCTCTTCAAGAGCATATCATATAAAACTTCTTTGAATATTTTCTGCCTTAAGTTGATGATTTCTCCATCATCAACTATTATATTTTTATCTTCAAGATCTTTCAGAATTCTTCCTAATTCTATTCTCTCTTTTTCGAAAAATCTGATCAGAATTTCTTTGTAAGGAATTTCAAGGCAGGATATAACCTGTAAAACATACTTTGAAAGTTCTGGGAGAGAGTCTATAATAGATAGAGCAATCTGCCTTGCACCTATAGCTTTGGGTATGGCTGATGTATCCTTTATTCTGGCTTTACCATCTTCTATTGTTATAGCTCCTTTTTCCTTAAGCAAGTTCACAAACTCAAAAATGAACAACGGGTTACCTTCAGTTTTCTCCCATATAAACTCAAGTGTTCCGCGCTCAATTTCTGCTCCCTCATCCAGAATATATCTAACAAATTTCTCAGTTTTCTCCAAATCAAGGCTCTCAAGCTTGACTATCTCCCAATCACTAAATTTTTTCAAGTCTATACCAGCGTAAGACAAACCAATTATTACAGAAAAATTTGGCCTTCTCAAAGGTAGATTAATAAAGAACTTCTGAGAATAATTATCTATACTGTCAAAGTCATCTATTGCTATTATTTTGCTATGATGGATCTTTGATAATATCCCATATATAGCCTCCTCTATTTTATCTTCAAGAACATCGGGGGACAGATACCTAAGCGGAGAATCAGGGAAAATAACCCCGAATATATAACCAAGAAGATGATAAGAAATACTTAATTTTTCGGATAGGTTTATGATATCTCTTTCAAGCGAAGTTGAGTGCACGGGGATTAACCTTTTAATCGTGCTATATGGTTCATCTTTTGAGCCCTTTGTAGCTTTTACTACCCCGTCTACCTCCTGAGATATGAATTCGATAAAGCTCGAGATTCCCATACCCGGATCTCCAACTACTACGACAAAATTAGGATGTGGTCTCGAAAGGATTTCTTTTGTTTGCTCTATTTCCTCATCCCTTCCAATGAGAACTTTGACTTGTTTCTTCCCCTTGATTTGAAAAATTCTTACAGGCTTTTCCTTACCTTTGAGTTTTATATCCCCCCACGGTAGAAAATCAAAAATATGGGATGTAAGAAGGTAAGTATTCTCATCAACCAAAAATTGCCAACTTTGCGATTCTTCCTCCAATCTTTTTGCTATATTCACTGTATCTCCCATTGCTGTGTAGTCTCTTGGGTTATCAGAGATAGAACCGACTACAACCTCGCCCGTTGCAATACCTCCGTGTATAGATATATCTGAATAATTCTGCCTTATAAACTCCGATATTTCCAAAGCTGTTTGGACTGCCCTTTTGGTGTCATCACCATAAGCTCGGGGAGCGCCAAACAGAGCCATAATTTCATCTCCTATGAATTTATCCACATATCCACCGTTTTTTTGAACTATCTTAGCAAGATTATTAAGAACCTCTCCTATAAAGGCTCTCAGCTCCTCTGGGTCAAGCTTTTCCGATAGTGATGTGAATCCCGATATATCCGCAAAAAGTATAGATATTGGTCTTCTTTCACTTTCTAATTTCTGCCTCTCCCCAGATAGCTTTTCAACTTGCCTTTGTTTTTCGGGTTCCTGCTTTTGGAATTGCTCAAGTTCCCTTGCTTTATAAATCTCCTCTGTTGTGTACTGTTGGGCTTTCTCTACCTGCTCTGGTTTTTCTTCCTTTTCAGCATCGGATTTCTCAGCAGTAGTTGGTTTTGCTTCTTTTGGAGTAGAAGTAAGTTTGGTTCCACACTCACCGCAGAATTTAAAATTTGGGGGATTCTCAAACCCACAGCTCGGACACTTTTTGGGCTCCTCCATCTTTTATGCAATTGCCGAAAATTGAGCAAAGTTTAAAGTTAAAAAGATTAACAGAAAAAAATAAAAATGTATAAAGTTGAGGGGAAGCAGTATTCAGGAAAATAAATTGTTAGAATATATTTGAGCAGAATTTTGTCTGAAAATATAACTTTGAAGAAAGGGGGGAACTGGGATATGAAGTGCAATTGGAGACCGGCGCCAGTGCCGAAAAAGAAAAAGGGCAAAAAATAGAACAATCAATATACACTAAAGCTAATTTGAGTCTTTTCGTCGGGTGTCTTGATATATACCCTACTGTTCAGAATTTGGATCTTACCTTCTCCGACAAAAAATTTCGCTCGGTAACTAGCTCCATACCTTGAAACTTCTCTATATATTCTTTTACCTTCGCTATACCACCTTACCTTAAAAAGGTCGCTAAAGGCTATTTTACCAACAATGGTTTCATCGCACCTTTGAAGCAAAACTTCGTAAATTTTTCCCGCCAGTTTCCTTTTTGATAATACAAAGAGATTTTCTATCTCTCCCGATACATTATCCCAGATGAGGATATTCTTCTGCGGGTTGAGATTATATACGATAGCCTTACCGATATCTTGGTAACAATCTAAAATTATCCCCCAACCATCAGCGTTTTCATCGTCGGAAAGTGACATAAGAAAACCCTGAAGTTCCAAGATACTTCCTTGTTCTATTATATCTATAACTTTGGCCTTCATTATATCCTCCTTTAGCATATTGAATATATAAAGAATCTCTGCAGAACTCCTCTGGATCCTTATAGTCTCAATAAACTTTGAAGAAAAAACCTTCACATAGTAGATGCAAAGGAAAATCAAAGAAGATGAGAAAATAATCCCAACAATATTTCCAAACATATCAATTTCTCATTTTCTCAATTTTTCCGAATCCGCACATATATCTTTGATCGTCAAAGCTCACCTCAACTTTCTTATCTTCATAGCACTTGAATTTCAGGAATATCTCAAATCTTACTCCAGTTTCATAAAGTAGCTCTTTCATTATCTTTTCTCTATCTTTTGCAAGCTTTATGGAAAGTGAAAACAGCAACAGAAATACTGTAGATATTACGATTGCTGTTAGTGTTTCAAGTAGGCTAAGCATATATAGATTTTAGCCACCTGCTCAGATCAAAATTCGTTTCTGCACATATAAAAAAATTGAAAAAGCAGAATACAATAAAACCCGCAATAAAATGATAATGTGGGAGGTGTAGATAAAAATGGAATTTGAAATACCCGAGCATCTCAGACAAATTGTCGAGCTAATAAAGTGGTTTGCCAAAGAGAAATTAAGACCTTTAGGTATTGAATATGACAAAAAACAAGAGCCCATCCCACCTGATCACCCATTTTTCAAAGAAGTAAAACAAATGGGGCTAGAGATTGGAACCATAGGAGGAGGTAAAGAAGATGGAGGGACAGAGTCTGGGAGGATAGCTGAAAGGTTTGGGATACCAAAAGATAAAAGTACTATGTTTGCGACATTATCTATTATAGGAGCCGAGATTCTGGCGTGGGGAGACCAGGGCGTTACTATGTCTTTTCCGGGGCCTGGACTTGCCGCTCCTCCTGTGAGAGTTATGGGGACTCCAGAACAGAAAAAGATGTTCTTTGATTTTTTTAGATCTTCTGAAAGTCCTGCATGGGGAGCATTTGCCCTGACAGAACCCGGAGCTGGTTCTGATGTTGCAAGAATAAGAACAACAGCTAGGAAAGAAGGTAAGTACTACATACTCAATGGTGAGAAAATGTATATAACAAATGGAGCAAGAGCAGAATGGGTTGTGGTGTTTGCCACTGTTGATCCAAAACTAGGAAGAGCAGGACACAGGGCATTTCTTGTCAGGAAAGGAACTCCTGGTTTCCGCGTCTCAAGAATAGAAAAGAAGATGGGATTACACGCTTCGGAAACTGCGGGTCTTGTTTTTGAGGATTGTAAAATTCCAGAAGAACAACTGCTCGGGGGAGAATCTTACTACTCATCAAAGGAAGGATTCAAAGGAGCTATGGAAACTTTCAATATGACGCGCCCAGCTGTTGCCGCAATGGCAATAGGTATAGCTCGCTGTGCATATGAATACACAAGAGATTACTTTTCGGAAAACTACCTCCTGAATAAAGTATCTATTCTTTCTGCCAAAATAAAAGCTGAACTTGAGAGGATGAAAAGGAAGCTAGACATCGCACGACTGATGTGTCTTCGCGCCGCATACCTTATGGATATGAAACAGCCAAACGCCAAAGAAGCCTCCCAGGCTAAAGCTTACGCACCACCGATCGCCCTCGATGTAATTACAAAATGTCTGGACCTACTCGGCGAAGAAGGAAGTTTAGAATACCATCATCTGGTTCACAAAGCCTACAGAGACATCAAAGTCTTCGACATATTTGAAGGAACCGGACAAGCTCAAAGAATAGTCATATCAAAAAGATTGTTCGCAAACAAAGGAAGACCTCCAGAGTGGCTTCATTCATAAACAATCAAACTTAGATAAAAAAACACCCTTAACCAGCAAATCTAGTCCACTACAAATAAGGTCAAATCCAAAGTTGTTATCCATTCCATCATATCTACAAAAGCTAAAAGTAAATTCTCAAACAAATAAATTACCTAAAATATCACCAACCTAATCAAATTTGGTAAAATAGATGTTAAGAAAAAATAAGTAATAAGTAAACTACTATATTAGAGATTCAGTTAAGGAAAAGGAGGAATACAGATGACCGAAACATTAGGATTGATCTTTACTTTAATAGAAAAGGATATTAATATCAGCGAAGTCAGTAGAGTAAACCACAAAGAGGTAGGAGTATATCTACTCCTTGCCCAGTCAAGCGAGGAAGAACAAGGTGAAGAAGATGTCGAAGATATAATCAGGGAACTTGAAAAAGAACAAGAAGGAGGTGGGAAGGGTGAAGAAGAACAGTTAGAAGAAGAGCAAATGTACCTGCCATATGACTTTGCCGAAAGAGAAGAAAAAATCGACATATTCAAGCTTAGTGGTTACTATAGAGCAAGAATCTTTCTCTTCTCCGGGCTCCCGTGGAAATTCGTAAATAATAATCTGCAATACCTAAACCCAAGCTTCGTGCAGTCAAGATTGAGATTAGATCCAACCATAAACATCTCACCTTCTCTGAGAATCAGAGGAACAGCAGATCTCCTTGATGATATAATTTGGGGAACAAAAATCTTGGGCTCAACAGGAATGGGAGAGGAGGTATGTCCAACCTACAGCAATGGTGAAAATATATTCTGCGAATTCCCCCCAGAACCTCGCCCATCAAGAAGTATTGTGATAAAAAGATTCTGGGGAGAAATTAATAACCTTTTAGCTTTGCCTGTGAGTTTCAAGATCGGAAGACAACCAGTCCACTATGGGCTGGGAATTTTCTTCAACGATGGAAACGGCTTTAGGAATATCTGGGGAGACTCACACTTTGAATCAACAAGGGATAGAGTTTCAGTCAGTCTGAAGATATCTGACAGAGTCGAAGGAGAAATAGGTCTTGATTTCTTACTATCTGAGCTTGACAGAGGTGAAAACTATGTAAGCCCATTCTTACTTCCAAAATTTGGCACAGATCTCATAGAGATCTCCGCATATCTGGGAGCAATGTATACAACCTCACGAAGAACTGAAATATACTTTATTCTCCCTTATGTAAGCGTAACCCCCCTGCATGACCTGAAACTTGAGCTTGAAGGAAACGTCATAACTGGAAATACAGATATGCCCCCAGTATTTGGAGACTTCCTGAGATATAGGATATTTGCTTGGAACCTGGCAGGGAGAATAAAGTGGGAACCCGGACTCGTTCGGCTCATACTTGACGGGGGATTTGCAAGCGGAGACGATAACCCTCAGGACCAGAAAATAACCTCAATACCTATGAATCCAGATTATAACGTGGGATTCATCTTGTACGAAGATGTCCTGGCAAGACACACACTTTTTATCGCTAAAGAAATAGAAACTTCGCTACCTGGAAAGGGAAAGTACTATCTTTCCAAAGGTGGAGTTGCAGGTTCGTACTACATTATGCCAACGGTGGGATTGTTCCCATTCGAATCAGTTGGAACGTACCTTAGTGTTCTTGTAGCATTCTCAAATCAGAAAATGCTTATTAACCCTGCTACCGGTCAAAGCCTGTACGGCAAAGAAGCTAAAAAAGGGCTTGAAGGAGTTGAAATAGACTGGGGAATTAAAGTTGGTACTGAAAACTTTGATTTTGGTGTCCAGCTTGGCTACTTAATTCTTGGGGATGCTTTAAGATCGGCACTACCATCAGCTAAAAATACTTTCAAGACCCAGTTGAGGTTCACATATATGTTCTGATGCAGAAGAAAGAAAGGACAGTAAAGGTCAAATCTATTTTCCTTTATGATATCGATGGTATCTTCAAATCAGTTCCATTGTCTAGATTCCAATCTATTTTTTCAAATTTTTTAAATAAAAATGAAAAATTAGACTTTCTCTTATTTGGCAGACCTCCTGTAAAAGTATTGAAGCTCTTGGATGAACAGAAGACTTTTAATCTAAGATCCGAGATAAATTATTTAGGATTAGATATTTATATAACTCTAGAAGATATTGGGGCAGAAACTTACGATGATTACATGCTTTCCTTGCCCAAAAAAGAATATATTCCACTTCTTGTCTTTGTGAGAACTTTTGATCAGACAAAAGCAATTCTCTTTACCGAAGACGGAGTATTCGGGGATAAAAGCTATCTGAAATTCTTTGTGCGAAAAGACTAATCTAATTTACACTCAGTAAACATAGAAAAATCCTCATTTAAAAATGCGATAATCTCCTCCTCGTCTACAATACCAAGTATTTTTCCTATAAATTTCCCTTTGTGGAAAAAGAGAGTTTCGGGGAGTCCATCTGGATCATAGTCAAAGCCTATATCTGAAAGCATAAAAACTGGAAAACTAACCTTGATTTCTTTTTCTAAGAATTTTAGGATCTCAGAAACTTCTGCGTCACTGTAAGCTATCCCTATTATGGTAAGCTGAGGATATTTTTTGATCATTTGATTGAAATCTACAAGTTCTTTCTTACAAGGTGGACAGTATATCGAGAAAAAGTTTACTATCATGAAATCGCCGTAGGATGGCATAAGACCATTTATTGGATCTGCCTTTAGCAGATTAGGTACAATCTCTTCAAGGTTAGGAACTTTTGCAGATTGTGCAGCATGATAGAGTTTTTTCTTGCTCATCAAAAAATCTTCTATGGGAGAGATGGAAATTGAAAAGGAGTTAAGTACAGATATTCTTTGAGTTATGAAAAGAATGGCGATCAGAATTAGTAGAATTCCAGATACTAATTCAAAAGCTCTTAGATGTTTTTTAACCTTTGCGAAGAGAGAAAGGAATTGGGCAATAAAGACTGAAGATATGAGGAATGGGACTCCAAGCCCTATAGAAAACACAAAAAGGAGCACTGCCCCCTCAAGCAGGGTTTCCTCAGAAGCAGCAAGGGTCAAGATTCCAGCAAGAATCGGTCCTATGCAAGGTGACCAACCAAAAGCAAAGAAAAAACCTAACAGGAAAATGATGAATTCCCTCGGAAATTTCTCAGTCTCCCCAAGCTTCATCCTAAACTCTCGAGTTAGGAAAGGAATTTTCAAAATTCCTGTGAGGTGTAACCCAAGGAAAAGAAGAATGATTCCTGCAGCTATCGAGAATTCCTTTTTAAAAGATTTTAAAACTGTACCTATAAAGCTTGCAGAAACTCCAAGTGACGTGAAAGCTATCGAGAATCCAAGAATAAAAAATAAAGATTTAAAGAGACCTGACAGAACAATTCCACTTTTCCCCCCACTCTTAAATTCATCAATAGAAACTCCAGTTATGAGAATAAGATATGAAGGTATTAAAGGGAAAAAGCATGGAGAGAAGAAACTCAAAAGTCCACCTAAAAACGCCAATGCTAAATTCCCCATAAATAACTATTTTATACACCAAAAGCATTGAATCTAATATTTACGTAAAGTTGAAAAAATGTGTCCGAATTGTGAGAAGAAAGATTGTGTATACTTCATCTTTGCAATCTTTACGACCTCTGATCTATTATTTATTTATTTTATCTAAAACATTACGTTTAAAAATGTCAGTGAAATGTAATAATAAAATCTTGATCGCTTTTAGCGATAGGTAGATATAGTTTAGCAGGTGAAAATATCGGGGATTATCCATCACATCCTTTTCAAGAAGAACAAATAGCAATTAATTAAATTATTCAAGAATGAGGAAAAGATTAAGAGAGAAGATAGAAAGGAAGGCAATAAAAGAAGAGATGATAAAAATAAAAAAAGAAAAGAAAACAAAAGAGAAAAGCTGGAAATGATATGTGAAAGAAAATATACACTTTAAAGGTGGGAGGAAAAACCAGATGAAGAATATCTCTTATTCTATTGAATTTAGGAGGAGGATGTTTGTTCTCCGTAGACTTTTACCCTTTGATTCGCCTTCTCTTCTGTTGAAGAGATTTAAAAATTTATTGACGTCCTTTATGGCTTGGAAGTATGGCATACACATTGGGGTAGCTAAACCTTGTACCTTGCAGATTGAACCTGTCCGAGGTTGTAATCTAAATTGTATAACGTGCAGAGCTGGAGAGCTCGAGAAAAAATTCCTATCATTTGAGGATTTCAAAAGAATTCTAAACTTTTTTCAAGAAGCTTTCATTGTGTTCCTTAACTACGGCGGAGAGCCTTTTCTATCAAGGGATATTCTGGATATGGTAAAATATGCAAGCTACGAAAGAAAAATGATAGTACACCTTTTTTCAAACTTTACAATCTTACCCGAGCCAAGAGATGTTATAAACTCAGGAATATACGAAATACACGCTTCGATAGATACATTTAATCCAGAGAAATTTTCAAAGATAAGAATTAACGGCGACTTGAACAAAGTCACCTCTAACCTCAAAAAACTTGTAGAAGAAAGACGAAAGCAAGGAAAAGTTTTACCCATAATAAGCATAAATGTTGTCACTATGAAGGAAACTATTGAAGATGCTGAAGATATAATTGAGAACGCGACAAAAATAGGAGTCGATAGAGTTGAGTTTAGCAGAGCTTTCCTCAGATACGGGATCAATCCAGAAATCAACTTGCCAGATAAAAGAGATATAGGTCAGTACATTAGACTTAAGCAGAAATACTCTGACAGAATCGAAGTTTTACTTCACAATTTCGAATTTGGTGATAAACACACCCCCGGATTCTGTCACTACGCATATTTTATGGGAATGATTAGCATAGAGGGATATTTTTTCCCGTGCTGTATGATGTATGCCTTTTTTGACCCTAACTCAAGGTTTGGGAACGTATTTGAGGATACATCTGAAATACTTGAGAGGCGAAGGGACTTCATTATGAACTTTAGAAAAACGAAACCATCTCCTTGTTTATCCTGCCACTTATATTACAGACCTTAGAATTTTAAGACCTTTACTATTCAAAACTTCGGAGTTTTCCGAATAGAAATTTTAAAATTAAATTATTATGAAAATAGAAGCAAGTATTGATAAATTCCCAAGTTCTGAAATTGTCGATAAGATTTTCCAAGATAAAACAAAGGAGATAATAAGTGGGGTTAGGCTTCCGGAGAAGGTAGAAAAAGTAAGTTTCTGGGCAGAACTCGGTAAAGCCCTAAAAACTGTCTCGGAGGCTCGAAGGGAAGCCAACGAAAAGTCAATAAAAATGATTCTCGGAGAGACTCAGGATATCCACGATGTGATGATAGCAAGAGAAAAAGCAGAAACTCTATTCCAACTCTTCCTTGAGGTAAGAAATAGAGTAGTTCAGGCCTTTGAAAACATAATGAGGATGCAGTTTTAACTATGAGAGGAGTTGACATAATAGAGAGAATAAGTTCTTATGTGAGAAGGATTCCACTTCCGATACTAATTGGGGCTGCTGTAGTCTTTCTAATAACAGCAGTAGCTCTCACCGCATTTCAGTTTGCCAGGGGGAAAAAACAGGAAATAAAGTGGGGGATCTTATACACTGATCTGAAACCCGTGGACTTATCAAAAATAGTAGATGAACTTGAAAGAATGAAAATTCCTTATAGAGTTTCGGAAAGCGCCGACACCATCTTTGTACCTCAGGAGCTTATCCCGGATATAAGGAATTCACTTGCTGTCAAAGGGCTACCTCAAGAGAGAGCTGGCTTGGAAATCTTCGAAAAACCAAAATTCGGACTTACTGACTTTATGCAAAGAGTAAATTACCAAAGAGCAGTTCAAGGGGAAATAGAAAGAACAATATCAAAAATAGATTGTGTAGAAAATGCAAGGGTTCACATTGCGTTCCCTGAAAAAAAGCTTTTTACGGAGCAAGAGAAAGAACCAACTGCATCTGTTATGCTATGGCTTACCCCAGGATGTTCAGTCTCTCCAGCTGCTATCAAGGGAATAGTCCACTTAGTTTCATTTGCTGTTGAAGGTCTCAGGCTAGAAAATATTACCGTGGTAGACCAGAGAGGGAGAATACTAAACAGAAGGCCTGAAGAGGAAGAAAAACTCTCCGCTGTTGAAGTGAGCCAGGCACAAATTGAGATCAAAAAAAGCTTTGAAAAAACCCTTGAACAGAGGATTACAGAACTTCTTGAGAAGAGTGTCGGTAATGGTAAGGTCGGAGTGAAAGTGGATGCAGAATTTGACTTCACTAAGGTCAAGAGAGTGTCGGAAAGATACGATCCATATGAGACCGCTGTAAGAAGCGAACAGCTGATAAACGAAAGATTCAAGGGAGTCGGAGCAGTACCTGTTGGTCCGCCTGGTACAAGGCCAAATGTTCCCCCAGAGATTGGTATAGAACCGCTCCCAGGAAAATCTGAATATGAGAGAGAGGAGAGAATAAGAAACTATGAGATATCAAAGGTTGTAGAACATGTTGAAGAACAGGTAGGAGATTTGAAGAGGATTTCAGTTGCGGTTATGGTAGATGGGCAGTATCGGGTTGAGTGGCATAACGGGAAGCCTTTTATAAAATTCATACCAATGCCTGAAGATCAGCTTGAAAAGTTGAGGCAATTTGTTGTTTCAGCGGTTGGGCTTTTACCTCAGAGAGGGGATCAGGTTTCAGTAGTTTCTGTCCCATTCGAAGCTTCGCTGAGATATGCTGAGAGACTTGCTATGTTTGAGCTTCATGAATTAGGGAAAGAGCGGGCAAGTATGTACAAGTGGATTGCCATAGCAGCGATAGGCCTCTTCGTATCTATGTATCTGATATTTAAAAAGCTCTTTGAGAGAAGATTGCCACAGGAAGTCGAAGTAGTCATTCCGAAATTTGAAAAAGCACCGCCCGAGAAATATGAAATTCCAGTTGCTGTCGAGGTAGTTTCTCCGCCGGCATTAACAGTTGAGGCTCCCGCTCAACCACCCCCAGCAATTGAAATCATCTCCCCACCAGTAATTGAAGTTCCAGCTCCTCCACCTCCTATAGAGATAGTTCCCCCACCACCAGCAGAAGTAGTAGCTCCATCCCCGCCAGTTGAGGAGAGAATACCGGTTATAGAAAAACCTCCAGTTGAGGAAAGAATACCAGAAGAAGTAGTTGAAGTTCCTCCGCCTCCTGTTCCGGAAAAGCCACCTTTTATAGAAGTTCCACCGCCTGCACCTGAAAAGCCCATAGTTATTGAAGAAAAGCCACCACAAATCGAGTTGGCTCCACCACCTACCTTTGAAATACCCAAGATAGAAATTGCTGCTCCCCCACCGCTTCCAGAGGAAGATGTAGAAACAGTCGCTACCGTATCACGTGAAATTGTATCATCAAATATAGATATTGCTTTATCTGTGATAAAAAAGTGGCTATCTGAGAAGTAAGGATTTGATCTCCTTTGCGGTTAAATCTGGTCTTTGTGAGTAAACTATAGGTCTTCCCACAACTATCATATCCACTTTATGCTCGATAGCTTTCTGAGGAGTAAAACTATCACGATGCTCCTCACCTTCAGATTCGGATTTATCTATCCTTATCCCCGGAGAAATTATCCGTATATCACCTAATTTATCTTTTATAATGATAGAAAATTTCGGGTGGGATACTATCCAATCTGCTCCCCATTTACAGGCTTTCTCTGCGAGTTCCAAAACAGCATTTTTATCAGCATCGTGTGATGTCAGAATCGTAACCCCGGCTATTTCCGCGGAGCAGGATTTCGCAGTCTCAACAGCGGTTTTGAAAATATGCTCCCCAGCCAGAATGTGAACAGTAAATATTCTACACCCAAACTTTGAAAAATTTTGGATTGCTCTCCGAACTACTGATGGAATATCAAAAAATTTCAAATCTATAAATATTTGTTTTGTCATCTGTGCAACATATTCCACCGAGTAAAGTCCTATTGATGAGAGGGCAACCGGACCAATTTTGTAAAAGTCTGCAAATTCAATAGTTTTGTTGATGATCGTTTCGAATTTACCTTTTTCTTCTACGTCGAGTGCGATACAAAGTTGGATATTATGCATTACCGATATTATGTCTTTACTTTTCCTGATCTGCTGCGTAGTTTCCCTGAGATTGAATTATCTCAGTCTGCTCATCTTTTCTTCTCTTTTCTTCCTCGTTTCTTCTCCTTTCCTCTTCAAGTTGTTTTTCGAGTTCTTCAATCTTCTTTAAGAGTTTGGAGAGTTCTCGAGATTTTGAGAATTCTTTCACCTTCGCTGGAACAGCTCCAAAGTAGCCTATAACATAACCTGCTGCAAAGATTATGATCATCCATACACCTACTGGCAGTGGAGGGGTTCTAAGGTAGAAGAAAGCTAAGGGTGCTTGGTATGAGAAAAATGGGTAGTTCTGCAGTATAATTATCAAGATTGCTGTAAATATTGCAAAGTATATTATGCCCATATATTTGGTCGGGACGACCGGACTTGAACCGGCGACCTCCGGCTCCCGAAGCCGGCGCACTACCACCTGTGCTACGTCCCGATCCCAAAAACAATTTATACCACCACAGACTTATTTTAGCTATTTCTAACTTTCTTTATCTACCACACCAGTTAATAAAGGGATCTACCTTACTAGAAAATTTGCCCGATAGAAAATTTGCCCAATAGAAAATTTGCCTTGATCTACTTACTGTTCGTCGATCAGAGGTGATGTCAACTTAAAGAGAAAATTCTTACTTTTGGAGTTAATTATAAACTCTGACAATTTATTGAGAAGCTCGCTAAACTTCTCTTGGTTTACCATTTCTTGGTTCTCTACATTTTGTGGAATATAGAGTAATTCAAACCTTGGCAGAGTTGTTTTCCCTGTATAATTGTAATACATAAGTTTATATTCTCCGTCTGATACGGCATATATTCTTTTCCACATCTCATCTTTCTTGCACTGCCATCCACATGGCGATGACGAAGCAAAAATGTATCTTCTTTTGGGAATACCTCTTTTGAGCCTAACCTTACCACCCTCAAACCTAATCGGAGAAAATCCGTCATATATCCTCTGAGTATCGACCGGAATTTCTATCCCAATAATTTCAAAAAGTATTGGCATAATATCAACCTGCATCACAGGGTAATCTATTACCTTCTTCCTGAATCCGGGGATTCTCACTATAAGCGGTATCTTTAATATTTCCAAATACAGAGGCGAATCAAGGGATGTGGAAGCATGACCAATCCACCCATGCTCAAATAACTCCTCTCCGTGATCTGCAGTAATAACAATTATAGTCCTTTCCCAAAGATCTAATTCCTTTAGCTTCGAAATTATACCCCCAATCTCTTCATCTTGCAATCTAACCTCTGCTTCATACAGAGCGTGGATAAAACTTATCTCCTCGGCAGAAAGCTGAAACTCATACTTATTTCTCTCAATTATTTTCTTTTCAAGTATTGGTCTTACTCTTTCCAAACCCACGGTGAGATTCTGTGCAAATTCTCTAACGTATTCCTCAGGAGGATTGTAAGGGAGATGTGGTCCACGAAGATGAAACCAGGCAAAGAAATTCTCCTGTTTATGCTTTTCGAGAAATTCTATAACACTCGTTCCCCCAAATTGGAATCCCAAATTGCCAATAGTGTCTCCTGTCCAGTGCTCCGCATAAGTGTTATATTTGTACTTCTGAAGTATTTCAACAGGTGTTATGAAACTTTCAGAAATAACAAATCCCCTCGTTTCCACTCCATGTGAAGTTGGGAACAGTGCAGAAAAAATTGAAACAAGCGATGGAGATGTCCATCCTGAGTTAGCCCAAGCATTAGTGAAAACTATTCCTTCCTCAGCAAGAGAATCTATGTTCGGACTCGTTTTCTTACTTGATCCGTAGCAAGAAAGCTTATCAGGTCTCAAGCTATCTATTGTAATAAAAAGAATGTTGAAATTTCTTATTCTTCCTTCCCTTTTCTTTGTCTTAGCTTCTGTTTGTATACTCCACAGGATTATGGTAGACGATAGAACCAAAAGGGTAAATTTAGCTATGCTCATATATTACATTCACTTTCTCATCTACTCTTTTACTCATTTATTTTCTTACTTCAATATATTCACTTTCTTTTGGAAGATCTAATCCTTTATCTGTTTCTACAAGCTCTTTAAGCCACGCTTTTACTTGAGATTCTGGGATCTTACTTTTGAGATTTGATACAAACTCTGCAATTTCGTCAAGTTTGTCGTCTGGCCCTTTCCAGTAAGCTGGATGACGCTTTCCTCTATGCCTAACTTCCTGCTTCAGCCACTTTTTTATCCACTCCTTATCGTGATGCCCGCCACTACTTGATAGATCCCTTATTTTCTTTCCCTCCCTTAATGTTGATCTTAGCGGTTCTACGCCTTCTGACATTATCGAGTGACACCTTACACACCGAGCCTCAATAAAAAGCTCTTTTGAAGCCTGTAGACTCCCACTCAATACTAAAAATGTATACAATCCAACTGCAGATATCTTCGCAATCCGAAAAGTTATACTCCTTCTTATTTTTATCATCTTTACAATTTTTTCCATAATTGTTAGCATATCCATATCATAATAATTCTGTAATGTATTAGAATTATTATTTGCTATATTTTTGCAACTGAGTAGATGCGCTACCGTTTACTATTTATCGTCTCTTTGAGGGTAGATAGGCGCAAAAAATTTGAATGGTAAAAGACTACAAATTCATCAGCAATTTTTAATCTTTTTATAGATGGAGGTAGCTCAGAACTCAAAACCCAGCAAAAATATATATAGAAATATTGAAGAGAAAATAATATCCGTTGCAAAAAAATCTGGCAAAATCTACGGGAAAGTAGAAAGTATTTCAAGCGTATATGTAACATGTTACCTACCAGAAGCCAACGTCGGGGACTATGTCGTTATATACACAAATAGTGGAGAAGAAAGAGGTGGAGAGGTTATCGGATTCAAAGATGGCAAAGCTATCGTTATCCCATATGAAGGGACATCCGGCCTCTCAACTGGTCTCAGAGTAGAAACTCTAATACCAAGAAATACCCAGAAAGTTGGATTTGATCTGATAGGGAGAATAGTAGATGGACTTGGGAATCCTTTAGATGGTAAAGATCCTCTGCATCTTAAAGAAGAGCTTTCAATATTTGGGAAACCCACAAATCCACTCAAGAGAAAAATAATAAGTACGCCTTTGGATGTTGGAGTCAGAATAATCAATGGTGTTTTCTCGGTAGGTGAAGGGCAAAGAATGGGAATCTTTGGGGGCTCAGGAGTAGGTAAAAGCACATTACTAGGTATGATCGCTCGCAGTTCAACCGCAGATGTAAATGTAATAGCACTAATAGGAGAGCGAGGGAGAGAAGTCAAAGAATTTATCGAAAAAATTTTGGGAGATGAAGGTATGAAAAAATCTGTAGTAGTCGTGGCTACTTCTGATAACCCTCCACTCCTGAGAGTAAGAGCTGCATTTCTGGCTCATACATATGCCGAATATTTCATAAGACAAGGGATGAAAGTCTCACTCATTATGGATTCTATCACACGCTTTTGTATGGCTATAAGGGAAGTAGGACTCGCAGTGGGAGAACCTCCAACAGCTAGGGGGTACACACCATCGGTATTCTCGACCCTGCCCAAACTCCTTGAGAGGGCTGGAAACTTCGAACAAGGAAGCATTACCGCTTTCTATACCATCTTGGTTGAAGGTGACGATACATCAGAACCTATATCAGATAATGTGAGAGCCATCATAGACGGACATATCGTACTCTCCCGCCAAATTTTTACAAGGCGCGTTCTACCAGCTGTTGATGTTATGCACTCTATATCCCGGGTGATGCCAGATATAGTCTCCGACGAACACCTTGAACTTGCTTTCAAATTCGTCAGAACACTGTCCGACTACATCGAAGCCGAAGAACTAATAACAATAGGAGCATACAAGGGAGGGGATAAAAGATTAGACTATGCTATATCCAAAGCCAGTAAAATTTTCGAATACATATCACAGAAGATCAACGAAAGGATAAGCATTACTGAATCAATAGAAAAACTATACGATATACTTAAGGATTAATTTGCTGGAATTTCAAAATCTCCAAATGCGCAAAATGTGGAAACTTCCCTTTTACTACAATATGGGGAAAGATATGATTTACACCAAAGACCAGGATAAAATAGCCTTTCTCTACTACGATTCAAAGAATACCAAGTCATTCACCTTTGGAGAAATACATAAAATCTCCTCAAGGCTCTCAGGCTTTATAAAAGAAAAGACACAAAGGGGTGATAGAGTAGCGATTATATCGAGGGTTATACCAGAAATTTTATTCATTCATATCTCTATATACTTGCAGGGAAGAATAGCCATGCCCATAGCTCCAGTTCTTGGTAGCTCAGCTATAAAATTGAGAATTGAAAAAGCATACCCAAAGATAATCTTCTCAGATAACCAAAACTACGAAAGAGTGGTTGAGATAGCAAAAGATTACAACATAGAAATTATCAATATCGAAAGAGAGTTGGAAGAGATATACCTGAAATCGAGAGAAGTCGAACCTGAGGAGACATACTTTGACGATCCAGCTATCCTGATTTTCACATCTGGGAGTGAAGGTGAGCAAAAAGGTGTCCTGCACGCTCACAAAATACTAATAGGGAGAACTGAAATTTTCAAATTTATGTGCTGGAGGATAGATGAAAAAGAGCTCATCTGGAATATAGCTGACTGGGGATGGATGGCTGGAATGTTTTATGGTCCATTTCCAGCATTGAAACTTAAAATTCCATTCCTTATGTTTAGACCTCAGAGATTTGATCCAGAACTGTTTATCAAAACCATTGAGAACTTCAAAATAACAGGTGTATTCGCAACTCCCACTGCGTTGCGTATGGTCAAGAATTCAGGGGTAAAGCTAAAAAAGAAACTTGAAATAAAAAGAATCCTGACCGCCGGCGAGCAGGCCGGAGAAGATCTCCATAACTGGACACATCAGTTTTTCAATCTCCAGCTCACAGAATTTTACAGCCAAACCGAAGCTGGTCCATTAATTACGAACTCGCCCAATCTTTTCAAAGTGAAACCCGGTTCGGTGGGAAAAGTTCCACCTGGATTACAGATCACCCTACTAGATGATCAAATGAATGAAACAGAAGATGAAGGAGAACTTGCAGTCAGAGCAGGTGCCCCTATAATTATGCTCGGATACTGGAATGAAGGCTTCGGCTCAAAACTCTGGAATGGTTGGTTCAGAACAGGAGATATACTGAGAAAAGATCAAGACGGATATTTTTACTTCATCGGGAGGAAAGACAACATCATAAAAACATCCGGATATAGAATTTCAGCAGAAGAAATAGAAAAAGTTATCATAGGATGCGATTTTGTTGATATGTGCGCAGTAATCCCACAAAAAGACGATATACGGGGATATGTAATAAAAGCCCTTGTAAAACTCAAGGTAGGAATACACGAAAAAGATGCAGAGAAACTCAAATCTGAAATAAGGGAGAGAGTTGAAAAAACCTTAGGTCCACATGTGAAACCTAAGGAAATAGAGTTTGTGGATAGTATACCGCTAACGCCGACGGGTAAAATAAAGAGAAAGTAGAAAATAGAGTGTATAGAAAACAGAAATATCTTTTAAATAAACAGAAGCAGAAATGAAGCCGGAACATAAAGTTGTAAACTTTCAATTTCTATAGATGCTTGACTTAAGATTATAGGTGTGTTAATAAGCAGGAGAGGTGCCCGAGCGGACGAAGGGGACGGACTTGAAATCCGTTGGGGGTTAAAACCCCTGCGTGGGTTCAAATCCCACCCTCTCCGCCATAAAAATGAATAAGCAAAAATCAAAACTAACATATGTAATTGCCATCATATCGATGTGTTACCTATACTCCTTCCCTAACACATCAAAGGCAGATTACCCAGAAATTTTCCCCTCGCTAATAGTACTGCTCGGCAAAGAGCCGAGACTTTCAGATTCTTTCACAATAGGTCCCGCCTTTTCCTTCTCAATGTGGGAAAAAAAAATCAACAAATCAGACCTAATTGAAATGACAAACATAGAACCAAGAGAACTCCTCACAATTCAGAAATCCTCAAACTACGTACTAGGAACAATCATAAACAATTCCGGCGGGAAAATATCAGTGAAAAATTTAGATATACTATTAAGCGGAGAATATTCATTCTCAAAAAATTTCTTCATAAATTTCGGATTCTTCCTGAGAAACAGAACATTAGGTGAAATTACATCTTCCTTCGGACTTGGTGACATAAACCTCAACCTCACAGGAAGGATATTGACAACACCCATTGAAATCTATCTGTCAGGCGGAGGAGTTATCCCACTAACAGGAGATCCCGATGAAAAACTTCTCTTTCTTGAAAGGATAAATACATCTTCGTTTGCAGTTGATGTCCCTCTATACACACTTGCCAGGAAAAACTTTGATATCGAAGCCTACTCCCTATCCATCTTCTTAAGTGGTGGATATATATACAGAGCACCTTATAATTTCTTTGGAATAACAGTATCTCCCGGAGATCTTGCAACACTCTCAGCTGGAACCTCGATTACAGTGAAAAATTTCTTCCCTACCTCAGAAAATTTATTGCACGACATCATCTTCTCATTTTCACCATACCTAATACATGGATTCCCAGAACTGCAAGATGCAGGAGTATACAAAATATCTGGTAGGCCCTGGGATATAGTCAAACTAAAACTATCCTCAACAGCAGTTATAAGGAAAAGGACAGAAAAACTTGGCGAAATCGTAACTAAGGAGTGGTTATTCATTGATCTATCGTTCCATTTCCCATTACTTGAAAGAAATTTCTTATATTTTAATCGCTACGGAATTCTCCGATTCCCATTCTTAGATAGAGTCAACTCTGGCTTCTCATCGACAATATCCTTAAACTTTACTTTGTGAAACTTTATAAAGTAGACCCAGGGTATTATCACTTCTTTTTATCCTAAATCTCATCTGCAAAAGCTTTTACTCCTCACCCTCCTGATCTATATTGACAAACTACACTCTTATGTCTATTTTTGGCTGTTTCAGAGATGACTCTTTTTCTCCTTGATTTTCTCCTTCTTTGTAACCTCCCGACTCTCCTTTTCCTTCATCCTCGCTCTCTTCACCTTCTTCTCGCTTACCTCCTCTTGTAAGCAGAGCCTTCCTTTTTCTACTCTCATCTTTCACCTCATCCACTTTCCCAGATTCGGACAAATCAGCAACGCTTTCAGACTTTTTTTGGGCTTCCTTCTGCTCGGCTACATTCTGACTATGTCTTATAGATTCCGCTACTTGAACAGTACTTATATTCTGGAACCTGTCAACATTCGCCATCTGTGAAACAACCTGTTGAAAATCTACTCTCATACTTAAATATTTTAATCAGAATTTTAACCTAAATAGATTTTAATCAAAGCTCTTGGAACTAATGGTATTTTCATACCAACACTTACTTCACAAACTATTAGCCTTCAAAAACGGAATTCGGTATATCTGATAAATTTATCACCTTGAAATGATTAGTTAGGATTTGATATCCGCAAAAAGCCAACCACAAATGAAAAATCAATTACGACCACAATGCCTTACCCTAAGGCGCATAAAATAGTAAACGAGAAATATCAAAACAAAATACATCAAGGATGCAACGTAAGAACTATCTCCAGAAACAAAGCAACCACATCCCCCAAATCCTTGAGGGGATATATTCTGCGAGATAGAATATCCGTTTAAGAATTCAATATCGATTGTCTCTGGAGACTTTCTGAGTAAAAAATTTTTCCTTGTACTCCAACCGAAGTCGTAAAAGTCCTTCCCATAGACTCTAAATGGTAACGATGACTCAACAGTTAAGGTTACAAAAAGTTCATCTTTGAATCGTTCTTCACCTAAATAGTATTTTACATTGTGTGCTACCAGGGTAGAAGACTGAGGATACTGCGGAATCTGGGATAAAAATTTATATACATCTAATTTACCACAACCCCATCTACTATTAGGCGTTATCCCTGTGAATTCATCTTGCCTTGCACTCTCACATAAAAACTTAATCACATCGTAGGGAGTAAGGGATGGGTTTCTCTCCAGGGCAAGAGCTACAGCCCCAGAAACCTGCGGTGTTGAATGGGACGTCCCACTGCCGGGACAAAGTGCTTCATCGGTAGAAAGACAAACCGAATATACAACCTCACCAGGAGCAACTATATTTGGCTTTGAAGGATCTATTCCAACGGATGAAAACTTCGAAATCCCTCCATTATGAATGGAATAAGATCCAACAGCTACAATGTCCGGGGCTGTTCCTGGAACAGAAATCGTTCCCTCTGAAACGGGATTCAAAAAATATTCTGAGTCCACTGATTCAAAATAACAATCTTTATCATCAGAGGAAATCCAGGCGTCAAAAATAATTTCCCTCGATGAGGTTACCTTGAATTCCGCCTTTTCCCCTGAAAACCCTAAGACTGAAAATACAGCACCGTC
Organism: uncultured bacterium; assembly: GCA_938036315.1. Taxonomy (GTDB): domain Bacteria; phylum Calescibacteriota; class Calescibacteriia; order Calescibacteriales; family Calescibacteriaceae; genus CALHPK01. Next base: position 195,158 of record CALHPK010000009.1, read on the forward strand.
TTTTATCTTCTCAGGTGGGAAAGAATATTTCAAGTTTCCGGGGAGATCTATACCGTCTCCGAAATATAAGGCAGAGACCTTCTTGTTACTTGAAGAGAGATAGACAATCTGGCCTTTTGCTACCTCTCCGATTTTCCCAGCAAAGGCTACTCTAATTGACACAACAGAATCTTGAGGAAACCACATCTGAACCTCACATTCATCGCCAACAACCTTCACGGAGAAATATCTTTCCCCAAAAAACCTTCCTCTCACATGTATTGGCTTATTTCCCTCATTACCTGCTGCAGCAACTATTATCCTCCCTGGACCAAGCTCCTGCCGGAGCAATGCCTCAAATAAACTTGTTCCATCATGGGGTCCGAAATGCCCACCTAAACTTATATTTACAACAGCAGGAAGTTCAAACTTGCGGGCAACTGAAAATATGTATCTTACCGCATCCACAACATCTGGCTCTACCATAGTTGACCTTACGACTATCATTGGAGAATCAGGAGCTATCCCCTCTGCGTCCTCCCCACCAAAAGAAATGATTCCAGCAATCTGAGTCCCGTGCCCAGAATTATCTTTTGATGGACAAGTTTGTTCAGCAAGAACTGATGGTTCTTTACACTCAACCCCGTATGTAAACCCTTCCGGATATGTTAGAGAAGATAAGAATGAAGGAGCAATTTCTTGATCCCAAATTCTTATAGCCTTTGAAAAATTGTGCTTTACATCTTCTCTTGCATCTTTGAATTTATGCAGAAGATACTTAGATCTCCATTCTATCCCGGTATCAACTACACCCACCACCACTTTCTTTCCTGATACTCTAAAAAATCTCTTAGCCTCTGAAAACCTTATCTCTTTGTCGATCTCGGCTATCTTGGGGAATAAATGCCCTGGATAGGTGTTGATGGGTATCAACTTACGAGGATACCTAATGTATACTTCACCTTCATTCAGACACTTTGATGGGTAATAAAGATTTTGCAATACACATCTTAAAAATTCGCTTCCCACACGTTTGGTATATACTACAGGAATTGTTGAAACTGAGATATAAGGCTGTAGGATTTGATAGTACCCTGGAGACAGCTTAAAATTAATTTCTTTCATTTCGACTATCCAAATCTTCTCATCCAAATTGATATCGCCTGCCATAGCTTTGACGATAATGTATGGGTCTACATATCTTTGATGATTAATAAAAAAAATAAGCGAACATAAAAGAAAAGCCGGGATATTCATCTTAAAGATGATTAAGCTTATGACTTTACTTTTGCAAAAAGTTGGTAGTTTTTACTACAAAATCTTTTATCGCAGAGGACGATATCGCACTCTTCCTATTCTCACATTCTTTACTCGGTCACACTCTGAGGATTATCAGAGAAAATGCTCATAATATGTATAATTATTCCAGAAAGGTAGAAAATGTAATAGTTACAATGTAAAAAAATCACAATTATAATATACAAAATATGAAAGTAAGCGAATATTTTATCTTTTCATTAAGAGAACCTCCTCGCGATGCGGAATCCAAAAGCCACATTCTTATGATGAGAGGCGGATTCATAAAGAGAATAGCAGCAGGCATATACAGTTTTACTCCCATAGGATTCAAAATCATAAAAAACATTGAAAAGATAATCAGAGAAGAGATGGAGCGGATAAACTGCTACGAGGTTCAGCTCCCGCTACTTACACCGGCAGAATTGTGGCAGGAAACAGGAAGATGGGACACATATGGAAAAGAACTATTCAGGCTGAAGGATAGAAACGAAAGAAACTTTTGTCTTGCTCCAACTCATGAAGAAATAATAACAGATCTTGTAAGATTTGCCGTAAAATCCTGGAAACAGCTTCCTTTCTCACTCTTCCAGATAGGACAAAAATACAGAGACGAAGCCAGACCAAGATTCGGAATAATAAGAGCCAAAGAATTCATAATGAAAGACGCATATTCATTCGATAGAACAGAAGAAGAAGCGAAAAACACATATAAAAAATTCTTTGATGCTTATTGCAGAATCTTTGATAGACTAAAACTGGATGTCATTCCAGTAGAAGCTGCAGTAGGAGCAATAGGCGGAAAATTTTCCCACGAATTCATCTTCTTTACTGACTACGGAGAAGACAAAGTTATGATTTGCAATTCTTGCTCGTTCATCTCAAAAAAAGAAATCTCAAGCTTCTTCTTAGACACAGATAAACTCCTCAATGAGATCAAATCAAAAATGGAAACCATTCCATCAAAACAAAAAGTTTACACTCCATCAACAACTACAGTCGAATCGCTCAGCGAATATCTAAAAGTACCAATATCACAGATAATAAAATCATTTTTTGTTGAAACCCAAAGCGGTAAGCACATTCTAGCACTTATAAGAGGGGACAGGCAAATATCAGAAGACAAACTTAAATTAGTGATAAAAGAAGATTTCAAATTAGCCGATGAAATCAAAGTAAGAGAAATCTTTGGTGCTGGAAAAGGCTTCATAGGACCCCTAAACTTCAAAGGAAGAATAATAGCTGATAAAACCATACTAACATGCACAAATGGAATTGTGGGAGCAGATGAAGACGATTATCACTTTATAAACATTATCCCAGGGAGAGATTTCGAAATCTCTGAAATCCACGATATAGCCTTGGCCGAAGAAGGTGATATATGTCCAAATTGCAAAAAAGGAACTCTCAAAGAAAGGGTAGGTCTTGAGCTTGGACATATCTTCTACCTTGGTGAAAAATACTCATCTCCTATGAGATTGGAGTTCACAGATAAAGATAAAAACAAAAGGTATGTCATCATGGGTTGCTACGGAATAGGAATATCGCGAACGGCCTCTGCAATATTCGAAAAATATGGTGAAGGAGAAAACTCAGTTGTACTTCCATATGAGATCGCTCCGTTCAAAGTTCATATAATCCCAATAAACACAAAGGATGATGTAATTTTTTCTACTGCAATGAAGATATATTCTGAACTCAAAGATGTAGCAATAATTGATGACAGAGATGATACGAGTCCCGGAGAAAAATTTGCAGATTGCGACCTGTGGGGTGCACCAATAAAAATAGTTGTCGGGAAACTTCTAAAAGAAAAGGGGAAAGTTGAAATTATATATAGGCACGAAAGAAAGAGAGAAGAAATGAGACCAGAAGAAATTAATGAAAAGATTCTTCCCTATATCCTTTCTCAACCAGCTCCAAAAGGATCCCCATAAAATCCTTTGGATGAACAAATGCCACCTTTCTTCCTGTTGCTCCAATTTTCGGGCCGATAATCCTATATCCCTTCTCCCTTAGCTCATTAACCCTCTTGTCAAAATCATCAACTTGAACCGCAATATGATGAATCCCCTCCCCTCTTTTCTCAAGAAAGGATTTTACAGCTGAATCCGAAGAGAAAGGTTCAAGTAGCTCAATCCTTGTCGACCCAAGCCATATGAACGATGCTGTAAGTCCCTCGGATTCTACTCTATGCCTCCCTGCCGGCTTTACTCCTAAAACTTCTTCAAACTTCTTTTCAGCTTCCCTAAGATCGCTCACAGCAATACCTACGTGCTCCGAAAATGGAAGATATCCTACAGTCATATTGCCAACATCAATTGGAGAAAGTAATTCAACCTTGACATCAAAACCCTTATCTCTGAGTGATTCTTCGAGTAACATCTTCCAACCTTCAATTTGAGATACAATAACTACTCGTGATGGCTTAAGATTAACCACCTTCACAGCAAGGATTTCAACCGCCGGCTGAGTAGGAGAATGAATCTTAACAACATACAAATCTAAAATGTCATTACTCCTTGCCAAAATCATATCTCCATCTTGATGAATCTGGCAGTAAGGGGATAAGATCACCTTGATAAGATTTACCACCCTCTCAAGCTCAGATAATGGTACACGATCAGACATACCTAAAATTATAATACACCAATCTATACAAAGCTTAGTTCTTGAAAATTTAAAATTATTATATGATATGATAAAAAGTAGTATTCTTTTGGTTGAAGATGATTTGCAAGTAGCTGAATCTTTGAAGCAGATTTTATCTTCATATTTTGATGTTGAAATATCCACATCAGCCGAGCAGGCATACCAAATTCTGCAGGATAAAGATTTCTCTATCATTTTATCTGATCTGAAACTACCGGGGATCTCAGGGCTTGAGCTTCTGAAGAAAATACGTGGCATCGGGCTTACAACACCATTCGTTATGATAACTGCCTTTGGAGATATCCCTACTGCTGTAGAGGCAACAAAACTCGGAGCTACTGATTTCCTACGCAAAGGAGATCTTGACCCGAAAGAACTTATCAATAAACTTCTCAACCTCCTTGAAGATTCAGATTTCGAATTCGTTTGCGGAAGTGAAAAAACTAAAAACCTTCTTGCTATATCAAGACGTGTAGCAAAAACCGATTCGACAGTCCTGATACTTGGAGAATCCGGAGTAGGGAAAGAAGTCCTTGCAAGGTATATTCATAAAGTCAGTCCCAGAGCATCGCGACCATTCGTAGCAGTAAATATGGCAGCAATACCCGATACTCTCGTAGAGGCAGAACTTTTCGGATACGAAAAGGGAGCCTTCACCGGAGCGGAAAGAAGAAAACCAGGAAAATTTGAAATAGCATCCGGAGGAACGCTCCTACTAGATGAAATAGGAGATATGCCACTTCACCTTCAGCCCAAAGTTCTCAGGGTAATACAAGAAAAAAAAGTAGAAAGAATAGGCCAATCCTCATCAGCACCAATAAAAATCGATGTCAGAATAATATCCACAACGAATAAAAATATAGAAAAAATGGTAAAAGACGGAACATTCAGAGAAGATCTGTTTTATAGATTGTCGGTAGTGCCATTAAAGATACCTCCACTAAGAGAGAGAAAAGAAGACATCCCCCCCCTCGTCAACTACTTTATTTCAAAATTATCACGAAAGTATGAGGTTAACATCTCCATCGAAGATAAAGCTCTAAAAAAAATTAAGGAGTATGATTGGCCTGGGAATGTCAGAGAACTTCAGAATGTTGTAGAAAGGGCTTTTATACTATCTTGGAGCGGAACAAAATATGTAACGATAACCTCGGATGCGATTGTAACTTCTGCTGATGAGATCAACCTGCAAACAGCAGGACATAATCAAGAAGCAAATGATAATCAAAACAGCATAACACCTGAAAATAAAAGAACTGACTTTACAAAAGCAATCCCAGAAGAACAACAGGAATTAAAATCTTGCATTCAGACTCTCAGTATAGATAACTTAAATATCAAAAATATGGAAAAGATCTTTATTATAAAAGCACTTGAGAGGACTGGCGGAAACAAAAGCAAAGCAGCACAACTTCTCGGTATAACTGTAAGAACCCTCCGAAACAAACTCAAAGAATTGAAATTAGAAGACAAAAATTCCCATCTCCCATCTTCTGAATAATTCAGATTCTCTTGTGCTTACTTTATCTCAAAACTCAGAAACCTCAGAGGTTAGGTCTTCTTTTCAAATTTCAAAGATCTGATTCACTTTTGATTTAATGTCCTGAGGTGTCCACATTTCTCCCCTGTTCGTGATTCCCTCGTTTGCTATCACATGATATGTAAAAAGCTTTGTTCCATATACAGCTATCAATGAGCCATTTATGTTACGGGAGAGATCTGAGAGCAAGAAGGCAACCACTGGAGCTACGTGCTTGGGATGTAATTTCTCTTCGTCGCCTAAAGGTACACTTTTTGTCATTCTTGTTCTTGCTGTAGGAGCCACCAGATTTGCCCTTATGCCATATTTTGCAAATTCAACAGCCCAAGTTTTTGTAAGACCTATAAGACCAGCTTTTGCAGAAGCAAAGGCACACTGTCCCCAACCCCCTAATATCCCAGAAACAGAAGTCATATTAATTATCGAACCTCCTTCATTTTGCTCCACCATAACGCTTAAACACTCTTTGCCAATAAGAAATGCACCTATTAGATTCACCTTTATCACACTTTCAAAATCTTCATAGCTCATATCAAGCGTAAAGTTATCTTTCATATTCCCAGCACAATTTACAAGCCCATGAACTTTACCGAAGTTCTCAAGAGCTGTTCTGACCACATTTCTTGCCCCCTCCTCTGATGTTATAGAATTGTAATCTGCCACAGCTTCATAATTTTCGTTCCTGAGCATTTCAACAACTAAATCTGCAACCGATGGATCTCGCCCTTTACCCTCCAGATCCGCCCCTATATCATTCACAACAACCTTAGCTCCAAGGCGAGCTATATATTTGCATATCTCCGAACCTATCCCTCCTCCTCCTCCCGTGACTATCACAACCTTTCCATCAAGTATCTTCTCTACTTTCCCGTTGTCAGGCATATTCTGTTATTAGCGAACTTATATTATAAAAAATTTTATCAAAAATCCACAAAATTTTTTGTGATACAATTACAAATTTTCTCCATCGTGGTTCAAAAGCTTTATTAGTTTATCCCTTGCTCTTTCTATGGAGAATTCCTCTTCTGCCGTTTCCCGGGCCATCTTCCCGACAGCCTCAATATCATAATCCGAGATTATTTTTAACATTTTCAATGAAAAAAGCTCTGGAATATAGGGCTTTTCTACTACAAACCCATTTTTTCCATCCTCAAGAACTTCTGACACTCCATTGAACATAGATACCAAAACTGGAAGCCCCATACTCATTGATTCGGCGCAAGTTGTTGAGAATGTATTATATATGCTTGGTCTGACAAAAAGATCAGCCACAGAGAAAAAGGGTCTAAGGTCATCTTGAGGTCCAACTTCAAGTACTTCAAACGGAGAATTTTTCAAATTTCTCAATACGAATTTGTAGTATCCGAAAGGTCTTTTGCCCGCTATCAAAATCTTCACATTTTTGTTTATCTTGTAATTTTTCATGTATTGCAAAGCTTTTACAAACCATAGAAACCCCTCACGAGCAAGTTTTGTTCCAGCTGAAAACATCATAATAAAATCATCTTTGCCAAACCCGAATCTTTCTCTCCACTCCTTCCTTATACTTCTTCTTAATTTAGGATTGTACTCCTTCAGATCCACCCAGTTTCTTATTATCTTGACTTGGTACTTTGGTTTAAAGTACTTTTCTATCTCATTTTTTGCCATAACCGAATTTGCAACCACACATCCCACAAGACCATTATGAATAATATATCTTTCAATTTCTTCTGAGATAAATGTATACGGAGAGAATAAAGATAACTTTTTGAAAAACGGATAATATTTGAGAAGATGAAAAAAGACAGCCCTACAGGAACCTTCACCTGTAACATAAATATCGGAATCTCCTACAGGTCTCAAAAATGTTATAATTTTGTATCCTCTCTTTCGTAAATCCTTAGCTAACTTTTTTGTTGTAAGAAAATAAATGATGGGTGCAAGTGTTTTTGGTTTGTCCGGTGTTCTAAAATAATTTACCTTTATGTCAGCATCACAACTTTTCCTCGCAAAAATTTCAACCTCATACCGCTGAGATAAAACTTTATACATATCATAAGTTATCTTCTCCATTCCACCAAATTTCCTAATCGACTCACATATGAACGCCAACTTCATAACACCTTCATAAAAATTTTTGAAAATTTTTCACTTTTGCACAAAATACTAAAATTACAACTATGAGCAGGGAAAGGTTTCCAAAACTTTTGTCAGAAAGCTTATCTAGGGAAATAGAAAGGGTATTTGAGGACTTTTTCCCTACATTCTCAGAAGAAAAAGGCTTCTATCCCCACCTTGATATAGCAGAAAGCGAAAATGAAATCGTGATAAAAGCTGATGTCCCTGGTATGACCCAAAAAGATATCTCAATCGAAATACATAATGATCAACTTATAATAAGAGGAGAGAAAAAGGAAGAAGAAGAGGTTAAGAAAAAGAATATATACATATCAGAAAGAAGATATGGCAAATTCGCAAGAAGAATAACTTTGCCTGACTACGTTGACCCTGAAAAGACAAAAGCAAAAATAAAAGATGGAGTACTTACCATAACTATACCCAAAAAAGAGGAAGTGAAACCTAAGAAAATCTCTGTCCAAATCGAGTAGAAATAGCAAAATGCCAGAAAAACAAAAAACTTCAAAAACTTTAGCAAAAAGAATAAGTATCACCAAGAATAAAAAAATAAAGTTCTGGCATTCAAATTGGAACCATTACAAAACTGGAAAACCTTCAAACTGGAAAAGGAAAATAAGAAAACCAAGTATAATAGATAAAAAAGGAATATACAAAACTGTTCTTGAGTCCTTTATCAGATAACAGCAGGAAGAGATAACTTATTCTCACTATCTTATTGAATTTTCACATTGAGTTTATTGTTTTTTGTGTCGTAGTTGATTTTGGCAAGCAGACTGATCAGATTTATTCACTAGCGAAGATTAAAATTATCTTAAAGTATAAATTATCTTTAAATTTGATCTATGAGACAGCTTGGCTCAGGCGATGTAGTAGTACCAAATGACTTTATATGTATAAGAGTTGGAGGTGAAACATATGCAGTAGAAATCGAATCTGTTGAAGGAGTGATAAGACTAAAAGAAGAAAAATCTATTCTGCCCTCTTCATCTCCACATGTAAAGGGGATTATATCACTGCGCGGAGAGGTTATACCACTTATCGACCTCGGATTGATGTTCAGCCAGAAAGATTCAGGAGATATAATAGGGAAGAAAGGGGTTCTTGTTAAAGTCTACCAGGATAAACCTCCGATATGCATACTAGGAGATGATGCTTTCATAATCTCCGGTGTTTCAAAACAGGCAGAATCTCAACCACCAAAAGTTGGAGTTAAATTCAGACAAGTCATAAAAGGAATAATAAGGGATGAAAAAAGCGGAGAAAATTTAATAATGATATTAAATCCAATTAAGGTATTTGAAATCCATCAAGAACTTTCTGGAATTAGATCAAAGCGCTCTGCTCAAGAATCTTAGAAATACTCAAAAATCCAAAAACCCACACTCAAAAACCTATAAAAACTTATCATATTACCTCCGTAAATATGATCAATTATCCAATCACCTGACACAACCAACTTTCTATCTATTATTTAAAAATATATAAAAATATAATATTCTAAATTTTCGTATCAGGACTCTTTTTTACTAATTTTGTATACAAAGCTAAGTATGCTTCCGCTGAGACTTGAGATAGAAGGTTTCCTATCTTATGGAGATAAACAAATTATAGATTTTGACAAACTCCTTAGCACATATGTATTTATAATACAGGGGAAAACGGGAGCTGGAAAATCATCAATACTAGATGGTATAACCTTCGCTTTATATGGAAAAATCCCCCGCTTTGGAAGAGAAAAAGTAGGAGAACTCGCTATAAACCATGGATGCAAAAGAGCAACGGTCTCACTTGAGATAGAAACAGAAGACACATCAGGCAGACAGAGAGTATACAAGATAACCAGAACTATCGAAAAGTATTCCCAAACCAAAAAAATCTCAGAATTGGAAATAAAGTACAGATACCCTGAAGATAGCAACTGGTATAATGTCAGGGCAGGAAGTATAAACGAAAAGGAGAAAATCATAGAGGAAAAGATCATAGGGATACCATATGACATATTTATCAAAACGGTGATTCTCCCACAGGGCAGATTTGCTGAATTCCTCCTTTCAACTCCTACAGAAAGAACCTTAATTATTCTAAAACTAACTGGACTTGACGATAAAATAGAAACAATAAAAAAACATATCTCAGAAAAAATCAAAATTTGCAAGCTAGATTATGAAAAATATGAACTAAAAATTAAGGAACTAAAAGATATAACGCAAGATCTTGTAGCTAAAATCCAAGATGAAATCGACAAAATCCTACTACATCTCCATACAGAAGAAGATAAGATGCAAAAAATAGAAACAGAACTAAGACAAAAGCAAATTCTTCATAACAATATCGAAGGTCTTATCAGTCTATTAGAAAAAGCTCTGAAAATCTTAAACAATATAGAAAGTAATAAAAAATTGATAACAAAAATCGAAGACGAACTCAAAAGAATTCATCTTGATCTTGATAAAACAAAAAATCTGAGAGACTTTCTCAGATCTTTTTTGAACAGAATCGAAAACTCTAATATAGAGCAGATTAGAACCTGCACTGATGATCTTATTCAAATACTAAATAAACTTAGAGAGATCAACACCTCATTCATCATAGAAGCTAAAAATCTGAAAGAAAAGATACTACGTATCTTGAACATAAATAATGAAAGATCAAAAATAGAAAATGATATAAAAAAAATCGAGAAAGAATTACCAGCCATTACAATCGGGGAATCGGAACTACAAACCATCTCAAAAGCTTTGAGCACCTTGAAATCTATTCTCAGAGAGGAGGAAATGATCTTAGATGAAAAAACAAAAATTAACAATGACCTAGAAACTGCAATAAGTAAAAAATCAACATTAGAAAAGATAGTAGCAGAAAAGCGCTACGAATCTTTAAAAATACAGGAAGAGATTAATTCCCTTGAAAAGCAGATAGAACAAGCTTCTATAGAAGATATGGCCAACTCGATTAGATCAAAATTAAAAGACGAAGATATATGTCCTGTATGTGAAAATACTTTCAGAATCAAAGAAAAATGGAAAAGAATTATGAATGGAAAATCAATTATGGAAAAGCTCAAAAATGAATACAGAGAAAAAAGTAAAATACAAAGAGACATAGAAAACGAAATCAACTCAAAAGAAGGACAGATCAAAACATACATAGAAAGAATAAACGATCTGAAAATAAGAAAAGATGAATTACAAAAAAAATACGATAGAATATCAACTGAAAAAGAACAAACAATAAAGATAATATCACAATATACCGAAAATTCAAAAATTGAAGCTCTCCAAAAGTTCCTTATAACAATCGAAGATCTTTTCATCGATCATAAAATCAAGGAGAATATGTTAAGCTCACTCATAGAAGAATTTGATCGATTAATCAAACTCAAAAGAAACCAAGAAACTCTCTACACAAAGCTAAAAGAAATTGAAAAACAAAATGAAGAATTCCATTCTGATATAAAAAATTCTTACATAAAACTTGGCAACATTCAAAACCTTCTCGACTCTTTATTCACAACCGAAATAAATAAAATATTTCAGAGATTTACCTCAGCCCTGAACCAAATATCATCAGAAATCGAATCTTATATAAAGCTAATTCCACAGTTTGATGATGTTAAAGAGTACCTTCAAAATATCTCCGAAATCATCAATCAAATTGAACTCAATATTTCAGATGAAAAAATTTCATCTATCAAAGATAGATTCGACTTATATTTTGAAGAAATCAAAAACTTGTGGAGAATTCCAGATTTCGAAAACATAGAAAAGCAGATCAATATAATAGAAACAAAAATACTTCAAGAAGTAGATCTCTTTGAAAGTTTTCCTAAAAATACAAAAAAAATAATCAATATTTTCTATGAGCTACGAAAACTCATAAATAATAAAGTTAGAGACTTTGAAAATCGATTTGAGACCTTAAACGAAAATTATCAAAATTTACACCTGAGAAGAAGTAATCTGGAATCAGAAGTAAAAATAGGGATAAAAAACCTAAAAGAGCTGATTGATGCAATAGCAAAACAAAAAAGCAACATAGTTGGAGAAAATGAAATTATACCTGAAGATATAGAGAGACTATCAGACATACTCTCGAAGGCTAAAAATTCTCTGAACTCAGAAAAAGAAATTTTACTCAATACTATATCGGCAATTGAAAAGGAGAAAAATTCAATACTGAAAAAAATTGAAGAACTAAACATAGCAAAGGGGAAGAAACTATCTGAACTTGAGTTCTGTAAGGAGAAGCTTAAGGAAAAAGAAGAAGCTGAAAAAATACTTCCAAGCATAACAAAAGAAATAGAAATATTGGATACAATCCTTTCAGATTTTACAGATGCAAGAGGCAAATTAGAATTGGACTTCAGAAATTACATCACAAGTTTCATAATTGAGCAAATAGTAAGCTATGCCTCTGAAATTTTCGAGAAGTTATCCGGAGGCAGATATTCTTTTGAGCTTGTAAACAAAGAAATAAAAATAAGAGATTCCTATTTTAATGTTCTAAGAGAAACAAAAAGTTTAAGTGGTGGAGAAACATTCATAGCGTCTCTGTCACTATCATTAGGTCTTGCACAGTATATGATCGGTTCGGCAAAATTCAGATGCTTCTTTATTGATGAAGGATTCGGCTCACTCGATGATGAATCAATCGAATTAGTATCGGTAGCGCTAGAAAAATTAGCATCCGAAGGTTTCAGACTCGGAATAATAACTCATGTTGACAGCATGAAAAAGCTCGACTTCTTCTCAAAAATTCACGTTGAAAAAATAAATGGGAAATCTGTAATAAATTTACAACAATAGCAAGAACATCAAAATCTCGAGGCAAAAAACAAAGATAAAGATACGTTAAAAAACCTCCCTCTTAAAAATCTCGGAACGAATGGATCAGGTGATATATCTGGATTTATCATCAGGTAACCCGTCAGAGATAATCCCAAGGTTTTTGATCCGCCGTCAAAATCGAAAGCCACTTGAGGTCCAAATTCATAAATTTTCTCCTGCAAGTCGTATCCTTCACCAGCCCATCTTCTCACGTAATGAAACCTCAGAGCTAAATACCAGCCTTCAAAATTTCTTATAAACTTCACCCACAAATCATCCGAAAATGGACCGGCATGCTCCCCTGTGTAGTATTCAAGAACTCTCATGGGATACCCATGATGATCATAAAATGGTCTTATTTTATTCGTCCAGGTATATTCCGCTACAAAACCAAATTTCCTTGTTCTACCTATTAAACCAACAATCCAGGCAACATCGGTAAATGACCAAGGTATAGGTAAACATCTTTTGAGACTGACATCTTCAACCTGCCAACATGTAATTATATCATCTGCTCCATACTCAAAATAACCCCTCAGTTCATCAAAGTAGCCAACGCCGAAGTAGTTCAGTAAATCAGAGAAATTCACAACTCCAAAAACTTCTGCCATCTGATTTGTGTCTCTGGATAACCAGTAGTCAACACACTTTCGTTTCTCCAACTCATCTAGACCCTCACACAAGGCAGTAGCATTTTCGTATTTCGCAGTGAATAGATCGATATAATTTCTCAAACTCTTCGGGGAATAACCACCCTCTCCATTAAACATTATGGTTCTTGAAGCTCCAAATTTCAGAAAATATATTTCCCAGTCGAACCTCATAGGAATTATCTTGGGATTCCGGAAAGGATGTGTTCTATCATTTACAAAAATAAGACCTGTCAGGAGATAAATACTTCCAAAACAAAAATCCCCCAAACAGGGAAGCTCCAGTTCTTTTATCTCAAATGATACAAAATCCTGCGGAGGGATATTATGTGATATAAGTAAAGAATTATGAATTCCGGGTCCAAGCTGAATCGTATCTCTCCCACCTGATACAGAGATAAATCTATATCTGAACTGCGAGAGGAATCTATGAAGGTATAATGATTCTCTCTCGGGAGGATATGATATAAAAGGCTCGGAGATAATTCTTGTTCCAATTTTTTCATCGCCCAATTCAATACCCACAAGGACAGAATTCTTGAAGTTAAATCCCTTTCTTATAGAAAAACCTTCAAACTCTGGAAACAGAATTTGATCCTGTATCCCAAGTCTATCTTTGCCATTTCCTGAATAAAAAGTTACATTATTCCTCAGCTCAACGCTCACCTGCGAAATCAAGACAATAGCTATAGCTATCATATTTGAATTACTTTACTATTTAATCAGAAGTTTATTTTTATAGTTTCCATCTTGGTAAAATTTTGGGGGAACACATAATCAGGTTCAAGTTTAGATATTTCAGACGGATGGAAAAATTTTCCATCTTTTATTCTCGATATCAGATACAAATATTTAGCCCCCAGTTCATATTCATATAATGGAATGACCAAATTTCTCACCCGCTCAACATAAATTTTACAAAAATATAAATCTGAATATTCAGCTACATAGTACACATCTTTCACACCGGTAGGTATATATATTTTAGAATTGGGAATGCCTCTTTCTTTGAGATATAGATATAGCCAATCAAAAGTCGAATACGTAAAAACGGGAATCTTCAGAGAATATGATATACCCTTGATATATGATACAAGAACTCTCAGGGATGTAAATGAACCTGGGCCAGATCCTATGACTATTTTTTTCAAATCCGCAAAATTAATTTGCGATAAGCTCAACGCTCTTCCGACAAGATCTGGCAAAATTCTAGAAGCTGGAACCTTCCCCGCATAAGATAAAAAAATCTCTAAATTCCTCTCATCTCCCAAAGCTACAGATAGCGCCCCAGGATAGCTAAACTCTACAAATAGATTCCCCACAAATTATTATATATATGATGAAATTTATAAGGATCATCAAAATCATAATTCTTCGATCATCAAAATCATAATTCTTCTATGAAAATCACAATTCTTCTATGCCTCTTACATCCCATAAAATTTCCCTGAAAGACAACTGACGGAACTTATTCACCAAAGCTGAGTTAGTTAATTTCATAAGGTACAAAATTTTTACCAAATACAAAACAAATACAAAACAGAAAATACTAAAGTTTTATCCCGAAGTGATAAATCTCACTATCTATGAAGTTTATTTTCTTTTTGGGACCTGGCGGAGTTGGCAAAACGACAATATCAGCTGGAGCCGGCCTCTCCCTGAGCAGACTAGGGAAGACACTAGTTATAACCGTAGATCCAGCTAAAAGATTAAGCTCAGCTCTTGGTATACCACTTGACACAATAAGTAAAATTTCAGAAAATCTCTGGGCTACTCAGATTGATAAAAAAAAATATTTTGAAGAGTTTTTAGAAGAAAAGGGATTGACAACATTATCACAAACAAACCTTTTCAAAATTGCAGCCGATCTTCTCCCATCAGACGAGTATTCAGCCTTCCTCAAAATAGTGAAAATATATGAAAACGAAGATTTTGATTTTGTTGTTGTTGATACTCCACCATCTACAAAATTCATCTTATTCATAGACGCTCCACAGAAAGTTCTAAATCTGTTCGAAACAGATGTTATCAAATACCTTATTAATATAGTCGTTTTCTCTGGAGAAAAATTATCTGGACCAATCTCACTGGCTGGGAGGATTCTCGGAGGAAGTTTTGTGATTGAATTCGCTAAGTTCCTATCAAATTTGAAAGATGTATTCTCTGATATGCTCGAAATAGCTAAGAAAGCCGAACTTATTACTAAAAATAAGAATTTGTCTCGCTTCATCGGAGTTTCTTCTCCATACGATGGGAAAATAGATGAGCTCATAAATATGCTAAATATGCTTGAAGAAAGAAAAATAGAAATCTCCGATATATTTATTAATAGATCTTTGAAGTTCTCAGAAGATGGAATTATAGAAAACTCACCAGAGAGCATACAAAAATTTCACAAAAAGCTCATAAAACTCTCAAATAATATAGAATCGGAAGTAAAGAAATTGAAAAGGTTCAGAATACCTATTCATTTTCTACATGAATACTTCAGTGACATAACTTCACTATCTTCTATCTCAGATTTTGCAAATAAATCAGGTTTAGGAAAGTACGTAGAAGATATAGTAAAATCTTGGCAAAGAGAGTGAAGAGTACTACAAAACAAGGAGTTCCTCCTCAGTCACAGGTGGGGAAAATAAAAATCCCTGTGCGAAATCGAAATCGAAATCTCTGACAAGTTCCAATTCTTCTTTTGTTTCTATACCCTCAGCACAAATCTTCTTACCTATACCTTTTACCATCTGTACAATGCCCTGTATAATTATTCGATTAAAATTATCCCCACTACCTGCTTCCTTAATAACGGATTTATCTATCTTGACTATCTCAGCCGGAATATCTTTAATATGAGATATAATAGATGATGAAGATCCGAAGTCATCAATTATAAACCTAAAACCTACTTTCCTCAAGAGCTCAATATTTTTCAAAAATTCCTTTATCTCCTCGAATCTTGCCTTCTCACTTATCTCAAGATATATCCTCTCTGCCTGAATATTGTATCTTTTGACATTATCAATTATACTCTTTACAAATGATGTTGTAAGATGCTGAGGTAGAATATTGAATGAGAAACAATATTTATGTAGTCTCCGAGATATTTCAGAAAGCTTTCCAAATATAAACTCGTTCACAACCCGAGATATCCCTAACTCCTCAGAAACCGATATTATCTTTTCTGGTCCTATATCTTGTCCATACCATCTCAGAAGTAATTCAATCATCTTAATCCTCATTCCATTTTTCAGGTCAACTATTGGTTGGAAAACCATATACATTTTACCACTGCGTATAGCCTCATAAAGTTCATCGAGTATTCTCCTACCTCGCCCAATACTTAACTCGGCTCCATCACCGGATATAGAGAATGTATTTCCTCCTTTCTTCTCCGCTCCCTCGAGCGCCAGCTCTGCAGATTTTATCAGCTCATCAATCCTTCTACTATCCTTCGGAAAAATACTTATCCCTATATTAACAGATGGTTGTATTAACTTCCCGCCGAATTTTACACCTCTTGAAACCAATTCAATAATCCTTGAAGCTACACTTTCAGCAAACTCTTGCAAGTTTCCAATCTCACTTTGACCAGGATCTTTAAGAATGAAAAATTTCCTTTCAGATACCATCCCAATGATATCAGATGGAGAATTCGCAACCTTTTTAAGTTGGTTTACGATAAATTTAACTATTCGTTCTACTTTTTGGTGGCCAAGATGAATTACGAGCTTATCGAAATATCTAAGTAATACTACATATAAGAAACGATACTTGGTATCACTCTTGGTAGCATAGCTCAAGTTTTTTTTTGCCAACGTTATAAACTTTGATCTACTACTAACTATATGCCTCAAAGTTTTACCCTTTTTTTTCATCCCCGTTATTATTTAAATTAGTCATTTTTTCTATTTTTTTGCGGTAGCTTGTGCGACAAAGAAAAAATTATTACTTAGCGATTTGAACTTGACAATAACAATTTGTTTTCTCTTGTCAGGTGAGAAGATATATTCATCTTTGATCTATACCGTTACATCCTTCAATTAATCTTACGATCTTTCTATTTTATTTGCATTGCCCTCAAATATGAAAGTGCAACCTTATTTATACTCTCATTCTTTCAAGGGTATTTTTGATGCCTATAAATTTGCTACTTATGAATTCCGAAGCCACCCTATACCTGAAAGTATTCTCTTGAAGTTTTACCATCTCCGTGTCTATATCTACAGAGTTACCATCAGGACTGAAGGAATTCATCTCATAGTATACTTGAGGTTTTGGAGGAGCTGGATATGGACTTTGAATATGTCGCGGATCAGTCAAGGCAAGCTTCAAACTTGGCTTTTCTCCATAAACTATAGATTTTAAATAATCTTCAAAATATATATCTTTAGCTTTATACTTTGGAGTATCAATATTAGCTATATTTGATGAGATCACAAGATTCCTTTGGAAGAATACATCCAAAGCCTTCTTATATAATTCAAAATCTCTACCAAAAATTTTAGAATCCACGTCAACTTCCATATTAACTGATGATGAAAATAGTGTACCATAGGAAAAATCTTCCCAACTAATCAGCCCAACTAAATATCTAATTTTAATTTTAATTTAATTTTAAAATCAGCTTTGGCTGAAAACTACTTCATAGATCTGTTCACCGGTGCTGAATGATAGAAATTTTTCGCGAACTTTCTGAGCCCTCAACTCGAGTTTTCTTTTCAGCTCTTGATTATGGTATAGCTTCAGAATTTTCATAGCCAAATCGTGTGGAGATGATGGATCGAAGAAAATTGCCATATCTCCTGATATCTCTCTGAATGGCTCTATATCCGAAAGTATCATAGCCTTGCCGAAAAATGCAGATTCAATCATTGGGAGACCCAGACCTTCCATCAAAGATGGGAAAACACAAGCAAATGCTTCCCTGACAAGCGCAAAAAGAAGTTCATCATTCGGGGAATTTATTATTTTTACCTTTGTGTTATGCTTTACCCTTTCCTCTATTTTCTGGGCATTCCTTCCTCCACCCCCTACCAAGACAAGCTGAAGATCAGTCTGACCACTTATCCTCTCAAAAGCAGAAATCAGAACACCCACATTCTTGTGAGGGTTAAAATTTCCTACATAAAGGAGATATTTTTTAGGATATATGCCAAAAGCTTCAAGATCTTTTGGAGATATTCTAATCTCGCCCGACGTTTTCACATAAGATAAGTCCAAAAGCACCTTGATTGTATCTCTACCTGTGAATTTCTCAATTTCCTTTTTCCAGTATTCAGATATCACAATAATCTTGTGTGGCAATCTCCCAAAAAATTTCAGAAACATCTTCTGAAATATAGAGAAATTTATAAGATCTGCAACTAAAATTATTGTCCTGATACCAGCAAGGGGGAAAATAATAGGGAATTTTGGATATACTGAAAAGTATACCTTAGACTTTCCAAGGATCTTGATTGGGACCAAAACTTGATCGCAAACAGCACCTCCGTTCACATCTGCAAAGGCTACCTTTTCATGTAAAAGTTGAGCTATAAATTCTTTATCTGTATTTTTATCTGATAAAACCAAGACAGATTTTCCTCTATCACCAAGCGTTCTGAGAAATGAAATAAGATATCTTGAGAGTCCAGTTCTTCTTGTTCCCTTTTCTATCTCTCGTCCATCAACTGCGATATCAAAAATCATTTCAAAAATTTACTGGTTCTGAAAGGAAAATTAAAGCTCTGTCCTCAAATTTACTTTTCAAAAATTTATATACATTATGAGCTTCTTGATCATCGGTAAAAACTGAAAAAATAGACGATCCAGATCCTGTAAGATAAAATTTGCAAATTTTGTCGATTTCGTTCTTTATTTTCTTAGCCTCTGGGAAAAGAAGAAGAAAAGATTTCTCGAGATCGTTCCATCCGAGAATTTCGTAGAACTCATCCAGTGATATTACTGGAACTTTGGGTTCGGCTATTTTCTCTTTCATAAATTTTAGAATCTTTTCTCTTTTTGAATTTTCTGACTCAAGTCCGATTTGGTCAAATTTTTCATAAACATCTTTTGTCAAGGACACAATCTTAGGAAACATTATAACAAAACGGAGTTTGTCTCTGCCATTGATGATAACTTTCTTTATCTTTTCGCCTCTGCCGTAGATTATGACAGGTCCAGGTTTCATAAACAATGGTACATCTGAGCCGATTTTCTTTGCGATTTTAAGTTGCTGTGGTTTTGGAATTTTTAGAATTTCAGCGATTTTCTTTATTGTGAAAGCAGAATCTGATGAAGCTCCTGCTAATCCAGAGCCTGGTGGAATATTCTTTCTGACAACTATCTTAGCAGAAAATCCTGTTAGCTCGGATATGATATCTAATGTCTTCCTTATAGTATTGTTTTCCGGAATTTCCCACACGCTCTCAAACGCAACTTCATTCCCTCGAAAATTTTTGGTAGCTACTATTTCAATTTCGTCAAATATCGAGACTTTATCGACCAGCGATATTATATTGTGGTAGTTATCTTTTCTTTTTTTGAGCACGAACAGGTTCAGATTTATCTTTGCTGGGGCGAGAATTTTTGATATCAGAAGCTCGGAAGTGCCGAGGGCGGGACTTGAACCCGCACGGGATTGAGCCCCACTGGATCCTGAATCCAGCGCGTCTACCAATTCCGCCACCTCGGCAAAACTAACTACAAAATAAAAATTAAAACACCCCTTGACAAAAATAAAAATGTGCAAAATATACAACCATCAAAAAAACCAATTAAGCTGAAATACTTAGATGAAAATCTGCTCATACTTCACTTGTGGATTCCCAGATCTTGAATCATCTTTGAAAATTATGTCCGAACTTTTAGAATTCTCTGATTATCTCGAAATAGGCATACCATTTACAGATCCCATCGCTGATGGTCCAACAATACAGTTTTCATCTTTCAAAGCCCTTGAGAATGGATTTAAAGTGGATCAAACTTTCAAAGTCGCGGAGAACCTTTCAAAATCTGGGAAGAAAATTCTCATTATGACATACTACAACATCATCTTTAGGAACAAAGAGAAATTTTTACAAAATGCAAAAGACTCTGGGGTTTGGGGAATTGTTGTTCCAGATTTGCTCCCCGGAGAAGATCTGGACTTTGAGGAACTTATGAGCAAACTCAACCTGAAAACCGTATTTTTTGTTGCTCCAAACACTAAAAAGACACGGATAAAATTCATAGATAAGCACACAACAGGATTTATATACTATATAACAGTAAAGGGTATAACAGGAGAACGCGAGAGACTTCCAGATGAGTTAAAGCAAAAAATTAAATCGGTAAAAGCTGTGGCAAAAAAAGAAGTTTTCGCAGGGTTCGGAATTTCAAAAAAAGAGCACATAAAAGAACTTGAAAACATCGCAGATGGAGTAATAATAGGAAGTGCTATAATAAGAAAAGTTATTGAATCAAATAATATCAACTCAGCAATTAGCAATATAAGACAATTTATGAGAGAACTAACCCAATAACAAAAAAAACACCGCAAAACTGACCCCAAATAAACAAAACTCAAACATAACTAAAAACATAATCGGCAATATGAAATTCATAAAGCAAAATTCATAAACCTTTTTACTTGTGAAACTTACAGATTTTCTTGATTCGAATATCTTTCAGATGCACTATCGCAAAAATAAAAGATAAGAAGACAAAAGGACATTCTACTGATTCACGTCTTCCCCAAAGATTTTATATCATCAAAGAATTCCGGATATGAGACCGAAATACAATTCACATCATCTAAAAAGAGTCGCCCTGGTATCAGCATTCCAAAGACAAAAAAACTCATTGCAATCCTATGATCATAGAAAGTATTAATATAATAGTCCTTAGTGAATACTCTATAGGCAGATTCTCCGAGTCCCTCAAAAGAAAAGCCATCCTCATACTCCTGAACATCTATTCCGAGATTCCTCAGATTTGAACAGATAGCATAAATTCTGTCAGTTTCCTTGACTCTCAATTCTTTAGCATCTCTTACAGAAAAAACTCCCTCAGAAAATATAGCACATATCGAGAGAATAGGGATTTCATCTATTATCAAAGGAATCCATTCACCTGAAAATTCGTTATTCTTAAGTGTACCGCAATATCTTGCCAAACAAAAACCAAAATGTTCTCCGACTTCTTCTCCAACAACTTCGACTCTAACATCAGCTCCCATACTCTTTACAGCTGAAATGAACCCAGTTCTTGTAGGATTTAGTAAGACATCTGAAATTTCAACCTCGCTTCCCTTACCCAAAATAGCCGAAGCTATAATAAATGAAGCAGACGATATATCGCCTGGAATCTTCAAGAGTTCAGGAGTTTTTGGTTTACCCTTACAGAATATAAAACCATCTGGCTGTCTGACAACTTCTATAGAAAAATAAGGGAGCATTCTTTCTGTGTGGTCACGTGATTTTATTTTTTCTCTCACCTTCACAGGTTCACTACTCCAAAGATTAGCAAGCAACAAGGCGGTTTTGACTTGAGCTGACGATATCTCCATATCAAATTCTCCTCCTTTACTGAACCCTCCGATTCCCTCAAAAACAAGCGGGAGCCTATTCCCACCTTCTCTCCCCCATATCTTAGCTCCCAGCTTTCTTAATGGCTCAACAACTCTCAACATAGGTCTTCTTCTCAAACTCTCATCCCCATCAAGTACTGACGGAAATTTTTGCGCAGACAAGATTGTGGAGAAAATTCTAGCTGTTGTGCCAGAATTTCCAGCATAAAGGATTTTCTCCGGAGGATTAAGGTAAATTCCTTTGCCAGAAATCTCCACAAAACCCCCTGAGCTATTCAGCCCAACACCTAAGGATTGGACAATATCACAAGTACGCTTCACGTCATCTGAAGAACTCAAATTGTATATCTTAGTTTTTCCCTGACACAGAGCAGAAAGCATCACAGCACGATGCGATATAGATTTGTCTCCTCTGATCCTCAAACTTCCAGCAAGAGCACGAAATTTTGGAACTTCATACCACATTGGAACTTCACACCGCATAGGTTACCTAACCTTTTCTTCGTAGTAAGATGCTATATAATTTGCAACCACTACTGATAAGATAAATAAAACTGAAACAAAAGGGAAAATCAGAAACAAAAGCATAACAGAATCTTTTGCAAGCATAAATTCTTTCAGCTGACTCAAATTTGCTAAAATAAAAATTCCAAGTAGAGCAACGACAATTATGGAATAAAAAATATAGTTTTTCCTTGTTCTCATCATCCACCCCAAAATCACTCCCGAAATCCCAACAAAAATGGATAGATTGTATATTCCAAAAAGAGTCCATATCTTTTCAATTGCTGAAAAAGAGTAATCTCCCCTGAATAACCAGATATATAGCAGAGAAGGTATCCCCAAAATTGAGATAAAAAAGAGTGTTTTATAAGCTATTTTTCTATATCTTCCTTCATCTCTTCCTGGTAGTGCATAGTATATAGATCTTGGTAGTGATGCAAAGGATGTGATTGAAATTGCTGAAAAGAACAAAATGGCAAAGTCCCTGAGTGAATCTTTTGGAATATAGGGATTGTTACTTAGCTCAGCAAAACCATTTACAAAAGCCAGAATTACATTTTGCTGTTGCAATGAATATCCTATGAGTACCGCCTTGATAACTATCAAAATTACAAGCAATTCAACAATGAGGCTCCCCCAACAAACAGGTAAAATATGACATTCAGATGACATATGCTTTGAGCTTAACGAAGAAGTAAGCAAAGCGTGAAATCCTGAAAAACCAAGACACCCCAAATAAACAAAAATTAACGGAGAGAAATCCTCAATTTTAAGCTCGAATGGAACTATCGCTTGTGTTCCGCCTGAAATTAACCCCCAACCTCCTAAAGCTAAAAGCGGTATAGATAAAAAGCTTGAGATAAACCCAAATGATTGTGGAGAGATCCACACTGGTAATATCAATGATGCGAATGAGTAGCCAAGTATAATCAGAGCTAATATCTTCTGATCGATATGGAAGTGTATGTACTGAGCTATAATCGAACTAGCGGTAATCCAAACTATAGCAAGTAGCGATGCTATTCCCTGCGGTACAGGTATAACCCTGATGAGAATAGATGATAAGAAAGAGAAAAAAAGCATATATATAAAAGCAGAAGAGGCCTTTTCAGATAGGGTCAGAGAATAAGGAATAATCCACAGATATATTAAAGCGAAAAATGAAAACGATAAAACAACTATAGCCAGAAGAAGCACCCAAGAGAATCTTCCGATAAATCTTTTAGATAGCTCAATCAAACTTTCCCCTTCATTATGCAAAGAGACGTAAGCCGATAAAAAATCACGAACGAAAGCTAAAATAATACCTAAAAGCAATATCCAGAACACTGGAGACTCGCCAAATCTCAGAGAAAAAGACGATCCTAAAACAGCCCCGATTCCCAAAATAGCAGAAAGATGCGAACCAAAGAGTATCAGAGGCTTTGTTGGGACAAAATCTACTCTGTCGTACCTAGATATTGCTGGAGTCGGTTTGATACAATCTAACTTGAAAAGCCCCTTGATGAATCTTGACAAAATTGAATAGGACAGAACCGAAAACAAAGAGGCAAAAAGAAAATTCATAGATTTAACTTTATCACCTGTGTTTGAGGTATCGAAAAAACCACAGAATTTTGTCTTTAGCGATACCTAATTATAGGGAAACAAAACTGCAAATTAACTTTTTTGCGAAGAATCTCTTAATTAGCAATTATGCAAATTTTAAGCAATCTCAAACCCCCAAAGGGAGCAACTCATAGAAAAAAGAGAGTTGGCAGAGGGTATGGGACTCACGGGAAGACCTCAGGGAGGGGTCACAAAGGACAGGGTCAGCGCGGTACACTACCTCCACCATACTTTGAAGGGGGACAAACACCATTTATCAGACGAATACCAAAAAGAGGCTTTAGGTCAAAATTTCCCACTGTATACCAAGTTATTAACCTGAAAGATCTGGCAAAAATCCAGAGCGATGTAATCGATCCTCAGATACTATGGGAATCAGGACTCATAGATTCAAGATTCAAACCTGTGAAAATTTTAGGGGATGGAGAAATTTCTAAACCCATAACTTTAAAGGTTCACGCAATCTCAGGATCTGCAAGAAAAAAAATCGAGAAAGCAGGTGGCAAAATAGAAATCCTTGAAACACCAAAAATATCCAAGTAGATAACTCTGAAGATCTACAGAACTTTAAAAATATCTTTCCTTTATTCTTCTTATAGTAGCGTACAAAGATGGTATAAGAACCAAAGTCATCAGCAAGGAAAATGCCAGTCCTCCTACTGATGGAATAACAAAATCACTACCTCCAAGCAAACTTTTACTTTGAATAAACAAAGATGGAACTAACCCAAATATAGTAGTCAAAGACGTCATAAGGACTGGTCTTATTCTTGAACCCGCTCCATCCCTTAGAGCACTCCTCCAATCCAATCCCTCCTCTCTTTCTTTTTTATTGACGACCTCAATAAGAACAATGCCATTATTAACTACTATCCCTGAAAGAAGAAAAATAGCAATTATTCCTAAGATCGACAACGGAATTTTAGTTAAAAATAGCGCAAGTACTACTCCAGCTATCCCCAACGGTATATTCAGCAAAATTATGAGAGGTAATGACAAAGATTCAAGAATAACAACCATAGATGAGTACACCAAAAATATAGCGAGAATGAAAATGATGATTGCGGATTTGAACGTAGAAGACGTTTCACGAACAGCTCCACCTAAATCAACAAAAACCTCCGGATAATTATCCTCTATATATCTTTTTAATTTTTCAGCGTCTGTTAAGGTTGCACCAGTTGTATCTACAGACAGAGAAACCGCCCTTATACCATTTACCCTCAATATTTCACTCGGGGAAACACCAAATTTTCTAACAACTATGTCACCAAGAAAAACTGTTCCATCCTGTGAAAATGGAGGTTTTATAGGGAGTCTCAAAAAATTCTCAAAACCTATATTTCTCCCATACCTATTTACCAAAAATATATTTATATTCTGTCCATTCCAAGAAAATGGGCCCACATAAGAACCTGTAATTAGCGTAGAAAGATAATCCCCCAGATAAAGTGGAGTAACACCAAGGGACTTAGCATAGTCCCAAAGCGCAAGTTTAATCTCAGGAACCGGCTCTTCTATATCAACATCTGCTGCTCTGACAAAATCAAGAGTTCTCACATCATCCCTTATTCGCTTGGCAAGCTCAACAAACTTCACATAATCTGCACTTTCAGTATCTGAATACAGTAGAAGTTGTACATTCCTCTGCTGAGCAAAAACAAGAATATTTATAGGATTTGCAGGTAGTATCCTAAAATTCTCAATGTCTGGAAAAGATGACAGAAGTTGGGATATCTTCTCGTAAGCTAAATTATATGGGTAACTTGATCTCAGCCTTATTCCTACCAAAATTAGATTATCAGCCTCTGTGAACCGCTGAGCTCTTCCAAATGCTCTCCCAAAAGTAGACTCTCCATATCTCAAGAACACATATAAGATGTTATCTCCAAAAATCTTGATTATTTCATCTTTAATCTGAAAGGCTACTCTCTCAGACCACATTGAATTTGCCACCTTTGGTAAATAAATAAATACTCTCAGATCTGGAGCCGGTCTGACTGGAAATATCTCCTTTTTCAAAGTTGGGAAAAGCAAAAAAATTGAGACTGATAAAAATATAATTGCAAGCGATGGGACAACAGGCTTGTTTATAACAAACCCGAGAAATCTTTTATATCCAGACTCAAGCCACTCAAATGGATAGGTAAACTTTTCTTCTTTCATCACCTTCGACGATAATGCGGGAATCAAGGTTACAGCAACAATAAGCGATATAAGACTCGAGAGGAATACAACTAAAGCAAAATCTGAAAATAAACTGAGAGTAAACCCTTTCAAGAATATGATCGGTATAAATGGTACAAAATTTGTAATGGTAGAAGCAAGCAAAGCTGTGAAAACGTATTCTGCTCCCTCAACTATTGCTCTGATGAGTGGTAAACCTTCCCTTTGCTTTCTTTTTATACTCTCAAGAACAACTATAGAATTATCAATTACAACACCGGTCGAGACTATTATAGCTGATAAAGATATTATGTTAAAACTCTTTCCAAGAAGATACAAAAACAGCACCGAAAATAAAACCGAAACAGGTATAGAAGTGAAAAGTATAAAGGACTCTCCAAAGTTCCTTATAAATAAATAAGTTATCACAAGAACAGATAAAACAGCATAAAATATTGTCCGCCTAAGTTCATTTATAGTTTCTCTTATCTGATCTGCAAAATCCAAAAGGATCAGAACTTTCACATCCGCAGGTAACCTCTCTGATATCTTAGAAAGTTCGTCTTTAATTCTATCGCTCGTCTGAACAATACTCGAACCCGATCTTTTCCTCACAAGCATAAGCAATATACTCTGCTCTACTCCGCTTTCATCAAAAAAAATTGATCTTGATGATTCTAATTTCGATGAGATCTCGATATCGGCAATGTCCTTAAGTCTTATAGGGAGACCATTCTTTACCGAAACAACAATATCCTCGACATCCCTTAAACTCCCAAGCTTGCCTTTCACCGTCGAAAAGAAAGCTGTATCGCCTATATTTATTTTACCGACAGAAAAATCTCCATTATACTGGTATATCGCACTTCTGACCTCCTGAACGCCAATACCATATTTTTGCATCTTGCTAACATCAAGCCAAATATTGAGATTTCTCTGAGCATCAGCAAGAATAAGGGTTCCCCCAACCCCCGGAATTGTAGAAATATATGGAGAAATCAGATCATAAGCTATCTGATATAAAGATTCAAGAGTTCTCTTCCCCACTACACCAATAAACAAAATAGGAAAAGCAGAAGAAGTGAATCTCAGAACAGATATCTGAAGATTCTGGAATTGATTGGTTCCACCACTCTGTAAAGCAAGAAGTCTTCTCTTCACAAATTCTACTCTCTCATTTACCCTCTGTACGGCAAAATCTAAATTCTCCCCTGTTCTGAACTTTATCTGAATCAAACCTACTCCATCTTCACATGTCGACTGAATTTCTTCCACACCTTCAACCACCTTCAGCTCGTCTTCCATAGGTCTTACGATCAAGGTTTCTATCTGCTCAGGAGATGCTCCAGGGTACGAAATGGCAACAGAAACAAACGGAGTCTCAACCGGAGGCAGAAGATCTACAGGTATCAAAAAAGATGAATAAACAGCGAGAACTATAAGTGATATGTATATTATTGAGGTCCCAGCGGGTCTTGAAACAGAAAGCTTTGGGAAACTCATTTATAAAATCTAATACCTTAAGAGAAAAGATACAAATTTAATGAAAAAATTCAAAATTACACCTAATTTAAGTCAAGCTATGAGATTGGTTGCATTTATAACAGTTCCTGATGAAGAGACAGGAGTAAAAATAGCAAGGCATCTGGTTGAAAACAAACTCGCAAGTTGCGTAAACATAGTAAAGAACATACGCTCCATCTATTTTTGGCAAGGGAAAATACAAGATGATCCAGAAGCATTACTTATTGTCAAAACCAAAAAGTACCTATTTGATAAGCTCAAAAACGAAGTTGAAAAGATGCATCCGTACACTGTTCCTGAAATAATAGGATTTGAGATAGATAAATGCGCAGAAAAATATGGTGCTTGGTGGGATGAAACAACTATGCCCCCTGAGTAGATTCCGAAGGTAAAACTTCACTTCTGAAGCAATAAGAAATCAATCGCTTTTCCATTTGTTGATAGAATAAATGCTATCTACAAAATTCAGTATGCACAAAAGCTTGTCCTTTACCTTGGAAAGGGTATCATTGTCTATAGATGAAGGGGGGGTGTTTACAAAAATATCAATAAGCTCGCTAATCTTGTTTAGTATTTCACTCTCCTGACCTTTTTTAATGTTTTTGCTATCATTTTTGATACTATATTTTCTTTCATCTTCTTGCTCAGCTCTCCATATATCAGGCAGGTAGTCATTGTTATTAGTTAGGGGGTTATCTTTACCGTCAAGTCTACGCTCTATCTGATCAATTATCTTTTCAAAGCCTTCAATTACTGAGAAATTTTTAGCTATTAATCTTTTTTCATCACTGCTCTTTTTTGAATTCCATATAGCGGGATAGTTCTTTTCTATCCATCTTTCTATTTCTGGGATAGGCACTGCTATAAGGCTTTTTCCTTGGGCTTTAAGTCTCTTTTTCCATCCGACCTTTGAGGTAAACTTATATGTAGCCTTCTTACTCTTTTTTATCCCATAATGTTCGAATACTTTCTGAATTGCGTCTACTCCTACAGCGTAGGGGATATTATTTATAATTTTTACACCTGGAATACTTATCATTTCTTCTGGCATCCCCCAAAATTTTAATTTTACAAATTTTCGACCTTGTTATGCATAGTTCAGTAAGCAGTTCTTCCCCTTATAATTGGTTCCTTACCTACTAGACCTTCGTAGCTTGACATATAAAGAAGTGCCTCAATCTGCCTTATTGTATCCATAGCGACTCCAATAGCTATCAGGAGAGAAGTTCCCCCAAAACTGAACGGTAAATTCATCGCTCCCATGAAGAAAGTTGGTAACACACATACGAATCCAAGATAGATACCTCCCACAAGTGTCAGTCGTGTTATGACTTTATCAAGGTATTCAGATGTCTGCTGTCCCGGTCTTATCCCAGGTATGAATGCACCTGCCTTCTGCAAATTCTCAGCAATATCATATGGATTAAATATTATACCTGTATAAAAGAAGGCGAAAAATATTATCAGAACAAAATAAATCACGTTATAGATTGGGGAAAGTGGGTTGAGGAAACTTGCGATCTTCTGAGTTACAGGATTATTAACAAATGTAGCTATTGTTAACGGGAACATAAGGATTGCCGAAGCAAAAATTGGCGGGATGACCCCAGATATATTAAGCTTTATAGGAAGGTAAGATGGAACTCCCCCGACCAACTTTCTTCCCATCACTCGTGTAGCATACTGAATTGGGATTTTTCTGTATGAAGCCTCCATATATACTATAAAAGCAACAATAAAAATCATAAGAATAAGCCCCATAACAAGATTCATAGGTTCGACTTCGCCCAGCCTGAGAAGTGTAATAATATTACCAATAGTACCTGGTAGTCTGGATATTATCCCAGTAAAGATTATGAGTGAAATTCCATTACCTATTCCCTTTTTCGTAATCTGCTCACCAATCCACATAAGCGACATTGTTCCTATTGTGATAGTCAATCCTGCAGATATTCTGAAAGTTAGACCCCCTTCCGCGAGTCTGCCAGTGGCGGAAAATGTCTGCTCGAGAGATAGAGCCCAAAAACTCCCCTGAAAGAAGCTTAGAAAAACCGCCAAATATCTTGAATACTGATTTATCTTTTGTCTTCCAAGCTCCCCTTGTTTCTTCAACTCCTGAAGTTTCGGAAAAACCGAGGACAAAACCTCCATAATTATCGAAGCTGTAATATACGGCATAACCCCCAAAGCGAAAACCGAGGCATTTTCCATAGCTCCCCCCGAAAAAAGATTAAAGAGCCCAAGCAAAGTCCCTTCCGCCATTGCGAAAAACTCTCTCAGAGCTTGGAGATCTACTCCCGGAATAGGTATAAAAATCCCAATTCGATATATCGTGAGCATACCAAGAGTAAACAAAAGCCTCTTTTTGAGTTCTGGAATCTTCGGCAGAGATATTATCCCAGCAGGTCTCTGCATAAACCAAATAGTAATAACTCAAAAATCATAATTGAAATTTACAGTTTGAAAGTAATCATCCGAATAAGACTTAAAAGTTTATCCTCACTGCCACACCATCAAAGGGAGAATAACTAAATTAAATAGTATGATTAGCCTATCGTCCTTTAAAGACCTGATTAATTTCTTTCTGAAAAGAAAAAAATTCTGGCTTATTCCTGTTATTCTTGGTATACTCATATTAGCCCTGGTGATAATGTTCGGAGGGAGTTCTCCAGTATCACCTTTCATCTATACGATTTTCTGATTACAAAGAGTGCAAAATCAAATAGATGAGAAATACACCAGAAATACATAAATCAGCTAAGCAAGTTGTCGCAATAACCGGCGGACTAATTCTTCTCAATCTCATCATTGGAAGCCATATTCCATTATTCATCGCTTTATTTATCATATTTTTGTATCTTATATCAGAAACCAAAACTCTAAAACTAATAAAGTTTCTTTCTCAACCAGCTTCCTACACAACCAAACTTCTTTCAATCCTATCCCTATCTTTCCTTTTCTACTTCATTCTTACACCGGTTAGTATAATCTGGAGGATATTCACAAAAGATCCACTGAATCTGAAAAAAAGGGAAAAATCATATTACATTCTAAGAAATAAAGAGTTCGATATATCTGACTTCCAGAAACCTTACTAATTATCTTTACACAATCTGAGTTTATTAACTCTTCCTTCTCTGACCTCTTACGAAATGCAATTTAAGATGGAGCAAAAAATCCGAGTAAAATCCGATTCTATATTAATGATGTTAGGGCAAGAGAATAAACTGTGGGGTCTTTTAGAAGAAATAGAGGATCTGCAGAGGAAAATTTTTCAATTGGTGAAGGAGCAAAAACATAAAGAAAGCGCCGAGGAACTTGAGAAAATTCTACACAAGTTTCAAAGATTGCTGTTTGTAGATTTACGCTACGATCTTAAATTAAAGGGAAAAATCTTAAAGCTTAAAACGCTATTCAGCATACTTAAAAGATATTACGAGCTTATGCTCATTATAAACAATGAAGCAAATAAAGTATCTGTAAATTCAATTGAGCCCGGAACATTGGTGAAACGAAAAGAGTAAAAGATCTGCCAGAGATAACATTAATTTTCAAGGAGTGAATTAAATTCTTTGTAAGGTAGATGTCGGAAAATCCGAAAAATAGATGGGAATTCCTAAAAATAAAGAGGGAAGCCGAAGATCAACTCAAAAAGTTAGTAAGAAGCTGGTTCGATGAGGATAAAGTTTTCAAAGATATAACAACAGCCCTGGTAATTCCCAATAAAAAAGGTAGGCTTATAATATTTTCAAAAAGCAAAAAACAGTTCACAGTTGCCGGAGCGGACTTTATAAAGCTTATAGTAAATAAATATTTAAAATGCACTCAAGGAAAAAAAGAGCCAGTTAAAGTAAAGATATTGAAGAGAGATGGTATGATTGTTCAAACTGGTGACAAAATAGCAGAGATAGAAGGAAATATAAAAATCCTTCTATCATTAGAAAGAATTATTCTCAATCTCGTTTCCATCCTCAGCGGGATAGCTACCGAGACAAGAGAACTTGTGAAACTTGCAAAAGGAGTAAAGATCTTGTCGACAAGGAAAACTGCTCCCGGTCTCAGATATCTCGAAAAATATGCAGTCTGCGTCGGCGGAGGTTTTACACACAGAAAGAATCTTGCCGATGCAGTACTTATAAAAGATAATCATATAAAAGCTCTGGGTGGAATCAAAAACCTATGCAAGATTATAAATGAAAAACAATCAAAGATAAAAAAATTGATCAAAAGTGGAACCCAATTTGAAATCGAGGTTCAGAATCAGGATGAGCTTGAATCCCTGCTAGATATATCAAAATATTTTGGAAAAATAACTATCATGCTAGACAATTTTATGTACAATGCCCTCAAAAGGGCAATAAAGAAAATAAAAGAATTTTCAAAGAAACATGGAATCGAAATACTCGTGGAAGTTTCTGGAGGGGTAAATCTACAAAATATCAGAAAGATTGCAAAACTTAAACCAGATTTTATATCTGCTGGGTATATAACTATTCAGCCAAGAATTCCAGATATATCAGCGGATATTGTTCCTATCTGAAGATATATCTCTGGTTTAGATTTTTTCCTATTTTTGATTTGTTATGATTTACATAATTGGAATAGGCGAGGATGGAATCGATGGGCTCTTACCTTATGCCAGAAGCAAACTCCAAGAATCAGATGTTATAGTTGGAGGTAAAAGGCATCTCGAACTTGTCAGAGAATTTATTCACCTCAAAGACGTAATCACAATAGGCTCTGATCTTGAAGCGGTTCTAAAGTTAGTAGAAGAGAAGTTCAAAATGGGGAAGAAAGTAGTAGTTCTAAATTCTGGAGATCCTCTTTTCTTTGGCTTTGCAAAAAGATTAATAGAACATTTTGGCAAAGATAATTGCCAAGTAATACCTACGTTATCTTCTGTTCAGCTTGCATTCTCAAAAATTAAAGAAAGTTGGGATGATGCAAAAATAATAAGTATACACACAAGAGCAAAAATCCAAGACTATATATGGGACATTCTCGAGAATGAAAAAATTGCAATTTTAACATCTGGTAAAGAAGATCCCAAAATTGTTGCTGAATTTCTTGCAAACAATAATATAGTTGTAAAGAATTTTTTTGTATTTGAGAATCTAGGTGGAAAATCCGAGCGAATACTGAACCTTAAGATCGACGAAGTTAAAAACTATGATTTCTCCATGTTAAACATAATCGTCATTATCAAAGATAAGATCTCCAGAAAGTTTAACTTTGGACTTCCGGAAGAATCTTTTAAGTATCATACCGTAAAAAGAGGTATCATCACGAAAGCAGAATTGAGAGCTATTGCGATATCTAAACTTTCATTGAAGGAAGATTCAGTTGTCTGGGATATTGGCAGTGGCTCTGGATCTGTGGCAATAGAGTGTGCCCTACTTTCAAGGAAGGGGAAAGTATACGCCATAGAGAAAAATGAAGACTTAGTGGAGATCATCCGCAGTAACAAACTCAAATTCGGAGCTTACAATTTAGAGATAGTCTTGGGAGAAGCTCCTGATATTTTGAGAAAGCTTGAGGATCCCGATTCCATCTTTATTGGTGGAGGAGGGAGAAACATAGAGGAAATTCTTTCTGAATGCCTATCCAGAGAGAAGCTCAAAAATATTGTTGCCACTTTTATCGTTCCTTCTCATTTTGTCCGATGTTACGAATTTTTGAAGTCAAAAGGGTACTCTCCGAATGCGTTCTTCTTTAACTTTATGAAGCTGAAAGATATAGGGGGATATGAGAAATTCGATTCTTATGCTGAGACTTTTTTGATTCACCTATCTTTGTAAGCTTGATGATATTTAGTGAATCTGGTTTTAGTGAATATGTGGTTACTTTTTAATGTGGTTACTTTTTAATAAAATCTTATAACCTAAAAAGTGTGGTTGCAGAATATCTGCTGGCTAAAATTAGTGATTTTCATAACTTTTTTAAAACTAAATTTTTTGCGATTCGCACTCCAAAGCGGTATAATAGCTTATAGATTTCATATGTACAAACTGAAATTATCGTGATTTTGACTGGAGCACACTAAAATTTATTTTTGGTTATGAAGATAGAACCTGTGGGGCTAAGGCGAGGGAGAAAAAAAGCAAAGAGCCCTTGGATAAAACTTACAAAGTGGGCATTCATCTTGGCTACTATAGGACTGATTGGGCTCTCTGCATATTCATTCTATATTATTTATGAGGTGAAGGATGAGCTAAGAGACCTCACAAGGCAAAGTATTTATGAAAAGGTTTTCGGGATATATGAACCAACTATTATATATTCCCGGGATGGTAAGATCATAGGAAGAATATTTGAGAGATATTGGGAACCAGTGAGATTTGAAGATATTCCAGAGCATGTTGTTAACGCATTTTTAGCTGCTGAAGATGAAGATTTCTTCAAACATAAAGGTATAGATATAAGCTCCATAATAAGGGCTACTCTGAAGAATCTTTTGGAATTCAAGATAAAGCAAGGTGGTAGCACAATAACTCAACAGTTCGCAAGAAATGTTTTTCTCGGAAGGGAAAAAACATTGGCGAGAAAGATAAAGGAGATTTACTATGCTGTAAAGATTGAAAGAGAGCTTACTAAAGAAGAAATATTTTCTTTATATATTTCAACGATATTTTTTGGGAATGGTGCTTATGGCATAAAGTCAGCCGTAAGAAATTATTTCAATAAAGAACTAAAGAATGTCAATTTGGCGGAAGCGGCAATCCTGGCATCACTTCCCAAATCCCCTGTTTATTATTCACCTTTCAAATACCCAGAAAGGTTGAGGGCAAGGCAAGAATGGATCTTGAAAAGAATGCTCGACCTTGGATATATAAATCAACAAGAATACAGTAAAGCTATCGAGCAGAAAATAAGGTTATCCCTTTGGAAGAATGAATTGAATGATTACTTCTGGTTTGCGGAAGAAGTAAGGCGGAGGGTTATACAAATTGTGGGAGAGAATGAGATCTCAAAAGGCTTTCAAATATTTACAACATTAGATACAGATTGTTATAGATTGGCAGAAAATTCACTCAGGTGGGGAATAGAAAGAACAGAAATCATAAATGGTAAAGATATAGTCAGAAACTTGGAAGATATAAATCAGGAACACATAAGGGTAAAGAGTATTTCGGTTATCTTCCCAGAAGGTAAAAAAGTTTATGAACTATGGGATGAATTCTTCGAGGCTACAGTCATTGATGTGAGGAAAGACTTGATAAAAGTTAAGATCAAAAGACTCCCTCCAGAAGCTATCGTCAATAAAGTAGAAGAAATGGAAAAGGAATCCGCATCATTTTCAGAGGCTTATATAAATCCAGAGTTCTCGCTCAAGCTTAAAGTTGGTGAAAAACTAATAGTAAAAAAGTGCGGAGAATACTTCTGTCCCATCCCCAAGAATGTTGAGCTTGAAGGAGCAGTTGTTGTGCTGAATTCTCAGACTGGAGATGTTCTCTGCATTGCTGGCGGTTACAGTTTGGTAAAAAGTCAATTTATAAGAGCAACACAAGCAAAAAGACAAGTGGGGTCAGCGTTCAAACCCATAGTTTATACCGCAGCCATCGAAAGTGGGTTATACACTCCCGCAACTGTTGTAAAAGATGCTCCAATTATATTTGAATATAAGGAAGGAGATGAAGTGAAAGAGTGGAAACCAAAAAACTTTGACGAATTTTCCGGTTGGGTAACTCTTCAGGAGGCTCTCGCAAAGTCTATAAACAATGCCACAATAAGGGTAGCCCAAGATATAGGAATCTCAAGAATTAGAGATATATGCGAAAGGCTCGGAATATCTGAAAAAATCGAAGATTACACAGTTGCATTAGGATCAATATCACTATCTCCGCTTGAAGTTGCTCAAATATATACTCCATTTTCAAATGGTGGAAATAAAGTCAAAGGAAGATTCATAGATAAAATAGTAAGAAAAGGAGATATAATTTTCCAAGAAGAAATCGAATCCAATGAAGTACTCTCACCATCCCTATCATTTGTTGTGGCATGGATGATGAGAAACACGGTACTTTACGGCACAGGCTGGAGAGCAAAGGCAGTTGGGATACCAATTGCTGGAAAGACAGGCACTTCAAATCAAGGAAGGGATACCTGGTTCGTTGGAATAACACCAGAAATAGTAGTCACAGTTTGGGTTGGGAAGGACAATTTCTCACCGATCGGGGGAGTTATCGCATCTGGACCCTCCGTTGCAGTTCCAATCTTCGTTGAATTTATGAAAAACTATAAATCAAAATTAAAGGCGAAGGATTGGGAAGTTCCAGAAGGAGTCGAGTTTATCAGGATAGATCCAATAACCGGTGAGAAGTCAGACAGAGGATATCTTGTCGCAACTTTAGAAGGCACTTTTGATAATAAGCAGTTCCCGGTAGATTCGACAGAAGAAGGAGGGAAAACGAGCCCACTTGATCAATGGAATATTATGCACATTCATTGATTTTTTGTTTGCCGAATAGTCAACAAAAATAGATAAACAGAACATATCAGCGATAGGATCTGTAAGCCAATTGAAAAAGCAAACAAGGAGACGATCGAAGTTTCATATAGCCACCCGATTACAGCTCCTCCGGTAAACCACGCTATACCAAACAAGCTGTGGAATATCCCGTAAGCCAAGCTCCTGTTTTGAGCTGGGATAGTTACAGCTACAGTTGCTTTCAGAATAGTCTCATAAAGTCCCATAACTACACCCCACAAAGCTACCCCTACTATTGCAGATATTAAATTTTCCCATATAAATATAAGGATTGGTACAGGTATACCAAATACAGGTATGATAAAGAGAGTCTTCAATTTGAATTTGTCAAATACCCTTCCGATGATAAGAGCAGTTAACACATCAGTAGCCATAGCTAAAGCATATAAAGATGATATTACCTCGTCTGATACAATCTGGATCCTCTTCAAGTGATATGAGATTATTTGAAAGTGTGGATAACCACATATGGTAAGCATACTAAATAGAAGGAAAAAATAGAAGATCTTACTTAACCTTTTGACACCTTGATCTATTTTTTCAGTTCGATCTTCAAGAACCTCTGGTTTCGGATATATTGCTATAGTCAATAGGAGAGTTACAACCGATAGAATCGCTGGAATCCCCAAGGATAGAAAGGCCAAAGAGTAGCTCCCAGCTAAATGAATTACCCATGCAACAATCAGAGGACCAATGATTGCTCCAATTTGGTCAATTGCTTCATGCAGACCAAATCCTCTACCGTATCCAATTTTTGAAGATGCATAAGAGATAATTGTATCTCGTGCCGGAGTTCTTATAGCCTTACCGAATCTTTCTGCTATCACTAAGCCAGATACAACTTCCCATCTTTTTGCAAATGCTAGCAACGGCACAGCTATGAGATTGATCAGATACCCCAAAATTGTCATAGCCCAGTATTTTTTCGTTCTATCCGCAATGTAGCCAAATACCAGACGCAATCCATATCCAATAAGCTCCCCCAATCCGCTAGTTAGTCCGACTACTGTGGCACTTGCTCCAAGACTGTGAAGAAAAGGACCGAGAATTCCTCGAGAACCTTCATAGGTTACATCTGCAAACAGACTGACAAGCCCGAGCAAAATGACAACTTTGATAGCTCTTTTATCACTCATTCCTTAGATGCAAAGGTTAGTAAATTTCAACTTACTTACTCAGCATTCAAGATATGTTTCTGATTTATGCTAATATTTAGTGATTGGTGATTAAATTCTGTCGAACACTGGAGCAATCATTTCTTTTTCAATATACGTTCCTGAACGAGGGAGGTTCTAACCTATCTTGGTGGACGTGTAGTTGGGTATACTCGTTAATTAGCAACATTTTCAGGATATGATTACACTTTTAACTGGAGGATACACTGCTATGCAGAGTGAGGGTATTAGTGTGTTTATGAGTGAGAGAAGGCGGTTTCCACCTCCGGCAGAATTTAGCGAAAAAGCTTACATAAAGAGCATAAAGCAATATGAGGAATTATACAGAAGATCTATAGAAGATCCTGATGGATTTTGGGGAGAAATAGCTGAGAATAATTTAGTGTGGTTCAAAAAATGGGATAAAGTTCTGGAATGGGATTCAGAAACTCAACTGATGACAGAAGCGAAGTGGTTTGTTGGTGGTAAGCTTAATGCTTCCTACAATTGCATCGATAGGTTCATAGGGACTCCGAAACGCAACAAGGCATCGATAATCTGGGAGGCAGACGACGGAACATATAAAACGTACACATACCAGCAACTTTTTTATGAAGTGAATAGATTCGCCAATGTTCTCAAAAAGTATGGTGTCAGAAGAGGGGATAAGGTCGCTATTTACTTACCTATGATACCTGAGTTGCCCATAGCGATGCTTGCCTGCGCGAGAATCGGCGCTGTTCACAATGTTATCTTCGCTGGATTTAGTGCACAAGCTCTAAGAGATAGGATACAAGACAGCAATGCGAAAATACTCATCACAGCAGATAAAGGGATTAGAGGAGGAAAGATAATTCCCTTGAAGGAAAACGCCGATGAGGCCCTTCGCGAATGCCCTTCTGTTGAAAAAGTAATAGTCGTGAAGAGAGTCGGCAATGCAAGCTTAAAAGCAGGAAGAGATACTTACTGGCACGAAGAGATGAATTCAAAAGATATAGAAAATTATTGTCCCCCTGAGTGGATGGATTCCGAAGACCCACTCTTTATCCTTTACACCTCGGGATCTACGGGAAAGCCAAAGGGTATTGTCCACGCAACCGGAGGATATCTCGTTTTTACAAACATAACTTTTAAATGGGTTTTTGACTATCGCGATGAAGATATACATTTCTGCACAGCTGATATTGGTTGGATTACAGGGCATAGCTATATTGTCTATGGACCTTTAAGTACTGGTGCTACAGTTTTAATGTTTGAAGGGATTCCCACGTATCCACATCCTGGAAGGTACTGGGAGATAATAGACAAGCACCGAGCAACTATATTTTATACCGCTCCCACTGCAATAAGAGCACTGATGCGGGAGGGTGAAGAGTGGGTGAAAAAGTACGATCTTTCATCTCTTAGGTTGCTCGGAAGTGTCGGTGAACCAATAAATCCGGAGGCATGGATGTGGTATCATACTTACGTTGGTAAGGGGAAACTCCCGATAGTTGATACCTGGTGGCAAACAGAAACAGGTGGGATCATGATTTCTCCTTTACCTGGGGCCTCGACTCTAAAGCCAGGGTCAGCCAATAAACCTTTGCCGGGAGTAGTTCCAGCAGTTCTAAATGAAAAGGGGGAAAAAGTTGGCACAAATGAGGGTGGTTACCTTGTTATCGAAAAGCCCTGGCCAGGGTTGTTCAAAGACATTTACGGAGATCATAAAAAACAGACATACTTTTCAAAATTTTCGGGAAAGTATCTTACAGGCGATGGAGCAAGAGTCGATGAAGATGGCGATTATTGGATCGTTGGAAGAATAGATGACGTTATTAATGTGTCAGGTCACAGACTTAGCACAGCCGAGATCGAGTCAGCTCTTGTCAGCCACAAATCGGTTGCCGAAGCAGCTGTTGTTGGCTTCCCCCATGAAATCAAGGGAGAAGGTATCTACTGCTATGTGGTGCTCAAGGAAGGCTTCAGCCCATCTGATTCGTTGAGAAAAGAACTTATCAACCAAGTAAGGCAGGTCATCGGACCTATTGCAACCCCTGATAAAATCCAATTTGCCCCCGGACTCCCTAAAACAAGGAGTGGAAAAATAATGAGAAGGATTCTCAGAAAGATAGCAAAAGGGGAGATAAAC
Source organism: uncultured bacterium (assembly GCA_938036315.1). Taxonomy (GTDB): domain Bacteria; phylum Calescibacteriota; class Calescibacteriia; order Calescibacteriales; family Calescibacteriaceae; genus CALHPK01. Next base: position 234,342 of record CALHPK010000009.1, read on the forward strand.
GATCTTGGGGATATAACCACTCTTGCTGACCCTTCAGTGGTAGATGAGCTTATAAAAGGCAGATTGTAAGAAGAATTTTACCCTGAACAAGTATGTTCCCTGAACAAGTATGTTCCCTATGGTAATGTAATATTTGTTGCAACACCTTTTTTGCCAAGCTTGAACCTTACCGCGTTTATTTTGTTGCCGGTGACATCTACGATCTCAAATTCTATCCCATCATACAATACTTTCTCCCCTTTATGTGGTAACCTTCCAAGAACTGAAATTATGGTCGATGAAAAAGTATGGAAATCATCATTAATTGTTATTCCAAGTTCTCTTGCTACATCTCTTATTGGTGCTTCACCTCTGACGTAAACATATTCTCCTTCTTTCCAGAACAGCAGAGTTTCTCTTGAGTGTTCGTCGTGGATTTTCCCTGTGATTTCCTCGAGTATATCTTCGAGTGTGACTATCCCCTCGAATTCCCCTGTAGCATCTATTATGCACACCATATGAGTCTTCCATTTTTTAAAGTCAATGAGTTGCTGTAGAGCAGATTTTGTCGGCGGGGCGAATCTTACAGGATGCAAAATATCACCTTTCGAATCTATTAGCTCCCTAAGCCTTTTGTTTTTCAAATCTTCCGAGGGGAAACCTTGAGTTGCAAGGAGGAAGCTTTTGGAAAGGAGTATCCCTATTATTTTTGATTCCAATTGCACAGGATACCTTGTGTGCTTTGTTTCCTCAATCACTTTGATCACATCAGATATTGAAAGGTTAGCGTCTATACATATAACCTGATGCCTTGGGATCATTATGTCTTTGAGCTCAAGTTCTCTTAGTGCATTTATACCTTCTACCATTTTAATCTGCTCCTTCTCAAAGTATGTTAGATTTGCTTTTAACTCCTCAATCCGCACTTTTCTCAGCAATTTCTCAAAAGGCGAGATCAATGGACTTACCATTCTTGCAATAATATTTACCGGACCTAAGATAAGCTTTGCTAAAACATCTGAGTTTTTTATTCCCCAAACCTTCGGGAGTATCTCACCGAAAGTAATTATGATCAATGCGACGATTACTGATGATATAGGTACCGCCCACTCCCCGATTCTCTTAACAACTTGTGAAGTTATAAGGGCAGTTATGGCAACGTTCGCAATGTTGTCAAATATCAGAACAACTGAAAAGAATCTTTCTGGCTTGATCAGCAGGTTATATACTGGATCATTAGACGGAATGCTGTTCAGAAGTCTCCCCCTTTCTGCAGAGTACACTACTTCCGCTACGGATAAGAAAGATGAAACTATGATTAAAAAAAGAAGCAAAGATACAGCAATATAGATACTCTCAAACATCAAAAATAAAGGGGAAAGTATATATTAATCACTAAAAGAACCAAAGTTTTGCTTCCCAAATTTTATCTCAAATCTCACAAAGATAATATAATTAATATTTATTTTATGGAGGAAAAGGAACAACAGGAGTTCGAAGAGACGCTAAAGGAATATGTTTCACAGTATATAGCAGAAGCAAGGGATATCATCTCAAAAATAGAGGAGGAACTTTTTGCTATAGAGAAAAAGGAGGGGGATGAAGCTGAACATGTGAGAGTTCTATTCAGATATTGGCATACAGTAAAAGGAGCTGCAGGATTTTTAGGATTTGAAAAAACCGTCGAACTATCCCATAAGACTGAGAATCTGATAGCAAAAATAAGAGACGAGAATATCCCCATCACAGAAGATATAATCAATGCTATATTTGATTCTTTGGAAAAGTTAAAGATACTCACAGAAAATATAGCACTGGCCGGAAACGAAGGAGATATAGAGATAACAGATGAGGTCAGAAAGATACAGAATATAGTAGTGAAATTATCAGGTATCCCTGAACCAGAGGCAAAGGAAGAAGGAACAGAGAAAGTCAAGGTGGAAAAAGAGGAAACTCCGGTTACTAAGAAAGTAGAGATCGAGAAAACTATTCCTTCCGAGGCTGCAAAACCACCTGAGAAAGCTAAGGAACTGAAAGAAGAGGATGAAAAAGTATCAAAAGTAGATTTAAAGGAGGGAATCCAGAGAAAGGTCGATAAAATTGAGAGAAAGGAAGAGAAAGAAGTCACCCGTGAGCCCGAGGCGGACAAGAAGAAAAAGAAATTCACATATGATACAATAAGAGTAGCAACTCAAAAGATTGAAGAAGCCATGGCACTTACCGAAGAGCTCATCCTTGAAAGAAATTTCCTTTTAAGTATCCTCCCCAAGCTGGAGGAAAGATACCCTCGAGATGAGTACGTGGCAAGACTATCAGAAATAGGTGCTAATATGGACAAGATAATTTCTATGTTGAGGTTCTCTGTAATGAAGATGAGAATGGTTCCAATAAAAACTCTCTTCTCAAAGTTCCCCGGTACTGTAAGAAACTTAGCCAAGCATTTTGGCAAAAGGGTCGAACTCATAACAGAAGGAGAGGAAACAGAACTAGATAGAAGTATAGTCGATGAAATAGAAGAACCAGTAATACACCTTATAAGAAATGCAATAGATCATGGTATAGAAAATCCTGAAAGAAGAGTGGTCGCTGGGAAATCTCCGGAGGGCAGAGTCTATCTTCGTGCATACTACGAAGGTGATAATGTAGTGATAGAGGTTGAAGATGACGGACAAGGCATAGATCCAGAAAGAATAAAAGCTAAGGCTGTCGAAAGGGGACTACTTACCGAAGACCAGGCTCTCTCAATGTCCCAGAAAGATATTATAAACCTGATTTTCACTCCAGGATTCTCATCGAAAGACGAAGTTACTGAGCTTTCTGGAAGAGGAGTCGGCATGGATGTTGTGAGAAATAAAATAGTCGAGCTCAAGGGAACTATAGATATAGAAACCGAAGTTGGAATTGGGACTAAGATAGTAATGAAACTTCCTCTTACAGTTGGCATAATGAATACTCTTAAAGTTTCGTGTCAGGGAACACACTTTTTCATTCCTCTCTCGTCGGTTATAGAGATAACACGTATAGAGCGAAAAGATTTGAGATTTGCAAGTGGGCAGGCTGTGGCTAACTGGAGAAATTCCATGTTGCCAGTAGTTTATCTTGGGAAGGTTTTAGGTATTGGAGGGAATAACCTCGATATGTACCATCTGATAATCAGTGGTGTGGCCGAAAAGAGAATAGGTATGCTGGTAGATTCTGTGATATCGTCTGAGGAGATAGCAGTCAAAACCATAAGTGGAATAAAATCTCCAGGAATAGCAGGGGCAACAATTTCTGCTGAAGGGGAACCAGTCCTTGTCATAGATATCTACTCGATTTCAAAAATGCTCGAGTCATCAAATATAAAAACATTTTAGGTATTTTGGACTTTCCAATGCATAAATCTAAACGTAGCTTACACACCATCAAATAAATCTATACCCATTATAATCATCTCCTTCTCTCCAGGATAACTTTTCTAAGCTTCCAAAATCTATTGAAAATCAGACTCTATATAATTTGTGCTTCAAAATGTGCTTCAAAATAGACTACAAGCACAAGTAAATAAGTAATATTCAGCTGAATCTTAAAAACTTTCCACAACTCAAAAACTTTTATCTAAGTATATAAAGCACATAAGTAATCACTAAATTATTCTTTAGATATGTCATTGGGACTGTTCAGAGATAGATTTCCAATAAAAGATGCTGGTAGATTTGAAGCCAAATATTGGTTACCAAGAGATGGTGGTAAAGTCAAATGTATATTATGTCCCCAAGGGTGTGAAATAGGTGAAGGAGAAGCTGGAAAATGTCTTGTGAGAATAAATGAAGGCGGTAAATTATGGGCAGCATCATACGGCAAAGTTGCAGCGGTAAACATCGACCCCATAGAGAAAAAACCTCTCTTTCACTTTTACCCAGGGCATTACATATTATCAGTGGGGGGGGTTGGTTGCAATCTCTCATGTAAATTTTGCCAAAACTGGGAACTTGTCGAAGGGTTAGCGGGTGTGAAGTTTTTACCCCCTCAGGAGCTTGCTGAACTTGCTGTGAAATTCAAATCTCAGAAAAACATTGGAGTAGCCTTTACATACAACGAACCAACTATATGGTTTGAATACATTGTTGATACAGCAAGAATTCTGAAGGAAATAGATCTAAATATGAAAGTGGTTATGGTAACAAATGGTTACATAAGCGCAAAACCTCTTGAAGAACTATCTGACTACGTTGATGCAATGAATATTGATCTTAAATTCGCAAAGGAGGAACTTTACAAACAGATCAGTGATGCTTACCTCAAACCTGTTTTATCCACAATAAAAAGAGCATGGGAATTATATAAATCAAAGGGGAGGCCTTTTTTTGAGCTTACTTACCTTATAATAACTGGCGTAAACGATACTAAAGAAGAGTTTGAAAAGTTAACAGATTTTGTGGCAGAGATAGATTCTAATATACCATTGCACATTTCAAGATTCTTCCCACACTTTTTGATGTCGGATAGAGATCCAACTCCCGAGAAAGTGCTTTTTCAGGCTTATGAAATTGCCAAGAAAAAGCTCAAATTTGTCTATATAGGAAACATCTGGGGAAATAAAGGGGAGCATACTTATTGTCCTAGCTGTGGCGAAATCGTAATATCAAGATTTGGTTTTTCAACGAGATTGATCGGTATAAAAGATGGAATGTGCAAAAAATGCGGAGAAAAAATATTCGGAGTATTCATAGAAGAGAATGTTGAAAGCAATGGGAAGATACTAAAGGTCATATTCTAAAATTTTATAATTCTAATATGGGGAGAAGAAGCCAGGGTATAAAGATACTGAACAGAGATATAAGGAAGCTTGTAGAGGAAAATATTTATCTGGTTGAGAGTATCGTGAGAAAAATTGCTCCAACATTGGGCCCCGGATTTGCTCGGGAGGAGATAGTATCAGAAGGGATTCTGGGGCTCATAGAAGCAGCTCAGAAGTTTGATTCGATGAAAGGTATAAAGTTTGAAAAATGGGCAGAAATCAGGATAAAGGGCGCTATAATAGATTATCTGAGAAGAACTGATGTTCTGTCTCGCCCTTCGAGATCATTGGTAAAACAGATGGCTGAAACCATAAAGGAACTCCAGAATAAGCTAGGGAGGGAACCAAAAGATGAGGAGATTGCGAAAGAACTTGGTATGTCTCTTGAGGAATACTTTTATGAGCTTGAAAAGATAAGTAATTTATCGATCGTTTCGCTTGATGAGGTCGTCCTTGACAATGAAGATGGAAGAAGACTTTATGAACTTGTTTCAGATGAGAATGTAAAAGATCCCCTTAAGCTGTCCGAAAATTTGAATCTCAGAAAAATAATAGAAGAAGCTCTTTCTTCCCTTGATGATAAAGAGAGAGAAGTCGTAAAGATGTATTATCTAGAGGGAGCTCATATGAAAGAGATTTCAAAACGACTGAGAGTAAGTGAGTCGAGAATATCACAAATTCATTCTAAGGCTCTTCTGAAGCTCCGTATTAACCTCGCTGGAAAAATCGTGGCGGAAAATATGTAAAAATGTAAAAATGGCGGAAAATATTCAAAAATCACGTATAGAATATGCGGAAGGTAATTACAAAAACATTTGAATTTTTTACATATGACAACTGATTTCAGGAGGCTAATCTCGGACGCATTTATAATCTCGGTTTCATGGTTTGGAGCTTACTTTATAAGAATGGAATTGTCTGGTCTTTTTGGTTATAAGATAAATCCCCTGAAAAACTATGTTCTTGCCTATCCTTTTATTCTCTTTTTCTGGATGATAACTGCTATTTACACTGGTAGCTACAAAAAATACGGGGGGAAAAATATATCAGAAATCGTCCTGGCCTTCAGAGCATGGATTATAAGCTCGCTTATTTCTATGTCCTTTGCTTTTCTGGTCAGAGAGATGTATCTTTCACGATCGGTTCTTATAATATTCTCAATCATATGCTTTTTAGCTCTGACCTTTAAAAACTACGCCCTCTCTACCAAGGAGCTAAGAAAAGCTGTTTTAGTTGGGACCGGCCCCTTAGCCATAAGGATCATTCAGAAGATAGAAGATATAACAAATTATCAAATTAAGGGTATTATCTCCCTGCAAAGTTCCGACATTGGTAAAAAGGTAGATAGATACGAAGTTATAGGAACATTAGGAAGTATTGGAGAACTTATTGATTCAGGAACGATAGATACATTGATTTTTGCAGAAAATTCTCTCCATCTTTCTGCAGTTATGGATATAGTCTCTAAGTTCTCAGATAAAACTCATATGAAATTTTTTATCGCGTCTTCTGGATTTGATTATATAAGGTATGGTTTCGCAGTTGAGTTCGTTGGTGATGTCCCTCTTGTTGAACTCGGTGGATTCTATCATTCCCCCATATATGAATTTATAAAAAGAACTTTCGATATTATCTTTTCAGTAGCGGTTTTGATTATTACTGCACCATTATTTCTGGTTATAGCTGTAGCAATAAAGTTGGACTCTCCAGGACCGGTATTCTTCACACAAGAAAGGGTTGGAAAAAACGGAAAAATTTTCAAAATTATAAAATTCAGAACGATGTACAAGGATGTACCGAGGTATTCGCTATCTCCTCGTGCACCGGGGGATCCTAGAATTACTAAAGTTGGAAAGTTTCTCAGAAGATTTAGCCTTGATGAACTTCCTCAGTTCATAAATGTTGTAAAGGGAGAGATGAGCGTTGTTGGTCCGCGTCCTGAGATGCCACAGATTGTTCAGGAATATGAACCATGGCAAAGAGAGAGACTAAAGGTCAGGCCTGGGATTACAGGACTTTGGCAAATTCTCGGAAGAAAAGATTTACCTCTTGAACAGAACATACAATACGATATGGTGTACATTAGAAATCGTTCGTTTTTGCTAGACCTTATCATCATCTTAAAAACTATTTCTATTGTCATTACAGGGAGGGGAGCTTATTAATGTGGATACTATTTATAACTGGTGTTTCAGGATCCGGAAAAACGACAGTGTTAAAGACCCTCGAAGATATGGGATTTTACACTGTTGACAACATCCCAACAGAAATGATACTTCAGTTTATTTCCCTTGCGAAAAGAGCTGATATCAAAAAAGTTGCCTTATCAATATTTGTCAAGACAGAGGAGATGGCGAGAAAATTTCTGGAGATAGTCAACGAGCTGAAATCCCAGGACAAGGATGATAAAGTTGATCTTATTTTTATTGATGCACAAAATGATGTCATAATGAGAAGATACAAAGAAACAAGAAGAAAGCATCCGTTTTCTGATTTATTTTCATCAATAGAGTCAGCCATAAAGCATGAAAGAAAAATATTAGATGTAGTATCGGATATTGCAAGTATAAGGATTGATACTACTGATATGAATATTCATAAACTCAGATCAAAGATTGTTGAACTGTTCGGAGAAGAAGAACCCTCTTTCATCCTGCAGATATACTCTTTCGGATTTCGCTATGGGATCCCTCGGGAATCTGACATAGTTTTTGATGTAAGATTTGTTAGGAATCCTAACTTTGATCCCGCCCTGAAAGACCTCGATGGAACTCACCCGGAAGTCCAAAAATATGTGTTTGAAGATGAAGATGCAAGAAAGTATTTAGATATGATAAAAGATATGATAGCATTTCTTGTGGAGAGATTCAAAAAAGAAGGGAAATATGTCGCTACGGTATCCATAGGATGTACGGGGGGGAAGCATCGCTCAGTGGCTTTTGCCGAAGCTCTGAAAAATTTCGTTGAAGAAAAATTGAATATAAAGTTAGTTGTAATTCATAGAGATAAACATAAAGATTCTGTCGTTTAATTTGGTAGATGTGTATGATCATACTACTGACAAATGATGACGGAATTGATTCTCCAGGTCTTTGGGCAATGAAATCAGCTCTGGAATCTATAGGCAAAGTCTGGGTCTTCGCCTCATCCGAAGATTATTCAGGCTCCTCTCATTCTATAACTTTGACTCATTCAATAAGGGTCGTAAAAGTCGGTGAAGCGATGTATAAAGTAGACGGGACTCCTGCTGACTGTGTTAACATAGCTATAAATGGGATAATGCCTCAACCTCCTGATATTGTTGTGTCAGGAATAAATATAGGTGAGAATGTCGGTGACGACATCTTATACTCGGGAACTTTTGGGGGAGCAATTGAGGGAGCTCTTTTAGGATGTCTATCCTTTGCGGTTTCATGTAGAAGCATAGGCGAAATTACCGGAGACCTTCGCTTGGTAGGCAAAATAACATCGAAAATAATAGAATTCCTCGTAAAAAATAACCTCCAAAAGCAGATGCAGAGAACAGTTGTGAATATAAATTTTCCATATTTCAGGTCCCCAGCAGAAATAAAAGGAGTTAAGTTCGGAAAGCTCTGTAAAAGAGTGTATGGAGAAAGGGCTCTGCATTTCCAAGATCCTCGTGGAAGAGATTTTTGGTTTATAGGAGGAAAAGAGTTAAAGACAAATTCGTATCAGATCAGCGATCTTGACTCCCTTGATGTCTTCATACTTGATCGCGGGTATATATCGGTAACCTTTGTGCAAACTGAGTTCAAGGTCGCAAACCCTTCTGATGAAAGCGAAAAGCTTTTATCTTCCTTAGTTTCAGAATTTATCAAGAAAGAAGCATCTCAGTCGGAGGAGATCCAGGAGGAACCATAGGATAAACATCTTCTTCTGGATCTACTTTTATATCTATAATTACCGGGATGTCATCTGGTTCATCAAAGATAGCCTTTTTAAGTTTATCCTTAAGTTCTGCGGGGTCTTTTATTTCGTATCCTTTTGCTCCGAAGGCTTGGGCAAGTGCAGCATATTTCGGTTGAACTTTAAATACTGATGCAGCATATCTCCTGCCATAAAATTTTCTCTGCCACTGGGTAACCATCCCATGCTCACCATTGTTGAAGATGATAACTCTCACTCCAACCTTCTCCTCAACCGCTGTTGATATCTCTTGCATATTCATCTGAAAGCTTCCATCTCCTGAGAACGATATGACGAGTTTTTCTGGCTTTGCAATCTTTGCACCTATTGCGGCAGGGAATCCAAATCCCATCGTCCCCAAGCCTCCGGATGTCAAGAAAGTTCTTGGCTTCCTTACTTTGTAGTACTGAGCTGCCCACATCTGGTGTTGTCCAACATCTGTTGTGACTATGGTATCTGTGTCACGAGTTAGCTCGTAAACAGTGTTGACCACCTCCTGAGGCTTTATTATATTATCGGATTTGTTATATCTTAATGGAAATTTTGATTTCCACTCATCTATTTTCTTCAGCCAAGGTTTTATCCTTTCTCTGAATTTTTCTATTTCAGATTTCGGAATTTCTTCTCTGATGATTTCCAGAAGTCTTCTCAGCACTATCTTGGCATCACCTACGATTGGTATATCTATATCTATATTCTTAGAAATAGAAGCAGGATCTATATCTATGTGAATTATCTTTGAAAGTGGTGCAAAGTATTCGACATTTCCAGTTACTCTATCGTCAAATCTTGCACCTATGGCTATTATCATATCAGAGTTATTTATTGCCATATTCGCTGTGTATGTTCCGTGCATGCCGAGCATTCCTAAGAACTCAGGTCTAGTTCCATCAAAGCCTCCAAGTCCCATTAATGTTAGGGTCACAGGTATCCCTAAGATATTTATGAGTTCTTCAAGTTCTTCCGAAGCCCCCGATGATATTACACCTCCACCTGCATACACCACTGGTCTCTCACTTTTCAAGATAGATTCAACCGCAAGCCTTATTTGCTTTTCATTCCCAGTACTTTTGAATTTTTCTGGTATATCAACTTTTTCTGGAATAAAAAGTTCTGTTGTTGCTGATGATATATCTCGTGGGAGATCTATTACCACCGGACCAGGTCTTCCCATTTGGCAGATGTAATATCCTTTGATTATTTCTGCAGCTAAATCTTCTACGCGCCTTACGACGGTGTTATATTTAGTTATAGGGCGAGTTATTCCTGTTGTATCTGTTTCCTGAAAAGCATCATTCCCCATATAATATGTTGGAACCTGTCCTGTTATAACAAGAATGGGAACTGAGTCCATAAAGGCATCAGCTATTCCCGTAACCGCATTTGTAGCTCCCGGTCCCGACGTGACAATTGCTACTCCCGGTTTTCCCAAGGCTTTCGCATACCCTTCTGCCATATGAATCGCAGCTTGCTCATGCCTTGCAAGAATATGTCTTATCTTGCCAAACTTGAAAAGTTCATCATACAAAAGTAGAACGACTCCACCTGGGATCCCGAATAATGTATCAATCCCAAGATGGTTCATTGTTTCTACTACTACTCTTGCGCCAGTGACTTTTTCTTTTTTCCTCACAGCTTCTCCTTTTGCACCCATAAGTCCTTAATAGATTAAGTATATCTGATGTTAAATTCTGATTTTCAGAGAAACCTAAACCATAATGTGAAGAAGTAATGGACCAAAAATTGCAAAGATTCAATTATATACAGCAGACAAGATAAACCATCTTTTGCAGAGACATAGAATGAAAGAAGTTCAAAGATAACCCTCTAAGTTTACAAAACAGAATAAATGGATTGGGAATTTCTTCCATTAAATTTAGGATTATTCTTAAATTTAGGTCATTCGGTCATATGGGCTTATGTATTTTATGATTTATTCTGAGAACTCACTTTTTAGGTGGTAGATTTACTAATAATTACTTTATCAGGCGATGATCTCAAAGAGTTTACAGGAACCTGTCCCATACGATCCGAAACTTGAGAAAGCAGTTTTAGGTGGGATACTTCTAAAGGGAGAACTCATAGAAGATGTGATAAATATTTTGGGGAAGAATCCCGAGGAAGCATTTTTCGACCCAGCCTGTAGAGCGATTTTTTCGTCTATTCTCTCACTGAGAAGGAGAGGGGATGAGATAAATCCATTTTCAGTTATCGAGGAGTTGAAAGTTCAGCAGAAGCTTGAGAGGGTGGGAGGAGAGGAGTTCATTTTTTCCTTACCTTCATACATACCGTCTGTTGCCTTCCTTGACAATTTGGCAAGGAAGTTAAAGGAGAAAATGATCATCAGGAAGATGTACCAGAAGTTTAGGGGATTTATTGAGGAGATCTCATGGGGAGTTCCTAATGCTTGGGAATTTGTATCAAAAGTTGAAAAAGAAATTTCTGAGGTAGCTCAAGAAAGCTTGACGCCAGATTTTTATTCTGTTAGCGATATTGTTGGTTTTGTTGATAGGATGATCAATGGTGAGGGGAAGAGTTCTGCGTTATCTACAGGATTCCCCTCGCTCGATGAGAAGATAGTCGGGTTTCACCCAGGAGACTTCGTGATAATAGCTGGTAGACCAGGCATGGGTAAGACAAGTTTCGCTCTTTCTATGGCTTACTATATGGCACAAGATATGATACCTGTATGCTTTTTCTCTATCGAAATGCCAATAAAGCTTTTGCTTTTGAGACTACTTTCTATGCATTCTGGAATTTCTCTGAAAAAGATTATAGCTCGTGATCTTTCGGATTCAGAGAGAAACAAGATATCATCAGCTGCAAGGGAGTTAGCTTCACTACCTATATATCTGAATGACACAGTTGCTGGAATAACTCAAATTCGATCACTTGCAAAGAGAATAAAAGATGAAAAGGGAATTAGGGCTATCTTTATAGACTACATACAGCAGATATTTGTCGAGTGGAAAGTAGAAAGAAGGGAGGAAGAAATATCTTTAATCTCAAGACTTCTCAAAAGCTTAGCAAAAGAGTTAGATATTACTGTTATTGCCCTGTCACAGTTGAGTAGGGAGCCAGAAAGAAGAGGAGAGAACAAAAGACCACAGCTAAGCGATTTAAGGGAATCCGGATCTTTAGAGCAGGATGCTGACACTGTGATTATGCTGTACAGAGATCACTACTACAACCCATGTCCTAAAACTGAAAAGGACGAGGTATTTGAGTGCTGTCCACAAGCCCGAATCTCAGAATCAATTATCGCTAAAAATAGGAACGGACCAACCGGAACTGTAACTTTAAAGTTTCTTGGAGAAATTTGCCTGTTTGAGGATTCTAAGTTTCCAAAAGTAGGGTAAATATTCCAGAAAATAAGTCTTGAGGATTTTGCTGAATAAACTAAAAGTTGTAATTTATTGAATAAGCTTAGATAAAAAATGTTTTTCACAACCTCACCAGCTTACACAATCTTTATAAGACTTAAACTACGAAATAGGTCAGGGATAATGAGCAGAATAATCTCAGTGATACGAAGGCTTGGAGGAGAAGTAAGAGGAGTAACTGTTGTGGATAGGAGTAGAGAGTGGTTTATTCGCGATGTACATGTGAATGTAGTAGATGGAACTCACGCAAGACGGATAGTAGATGAATTATCGAATATGGAAGGAGTTGTAGTTGAATCAATTTCAGATAGAACGTTTATGGCTCATCTTGGAGGAAAGATCGAAGTTGTATCGAAAAGGAGAATTGCTACATCAGAAGATCTTAGCAGGGTTTACACTCCCGGGGTAGGAAGAGTTGCTGAAGCCATAAGAAATTTCCCGGACACCGTATTTACTCATACTATAAAATCAAACACTGTCGCCATAGTCACAGATGGTAGTGCAGTTTTGGGTTTTGGAAACATAGGAGCGCTTGCAGCTATACCAGTTATGGAGGGAAAAGCAGCAATACTAAAGGAGTTTGGAGGTGTGAACGGTTTCCCTATATGTCTAGCAACTCAGGAACCAGGCAAGATTATTGAATTAGTAAAAATGATATCTCCAGTTTTCGGGGCGGTGAACCTTGAAGATATAGCTGCACCAAAGTGCTTTGAAATAGAAAAGAGGCTACAGGAGGAGCTGGAAATTCCTGTTATGCATGATGATCAGCATGCTACAGCTGTTGCGGTTTTGGCATCTCTCATAAATGCATTGAAGATTGTCGGCAAGAACCTATTTGATATTAAGATAGTCATAAATGGTATAGGTGCTGCAGGATACGCAACATCAAAGCTTCTCCTTAAGGTCGGAGTCAGAAATATGATATTATGTGACAAAAAGGGAGCAATAGGCAGAAATGGAGAAAACAGTCTGAATGAGTATCAGGCGGAGATTGCCCAGTATACGAATCCAGATAATTTCACAGGCGATCTTAAAGGCTCTCTGAAGGGTGCAGATGTATTCATAGGACTTTCCGTGGGCGGTATACTAAAGGCGGAGGACATAAAAGTCATGGCCAGAGATCCAATAGTATTTGCTCTGGCAAATCCGATTCCAGAAATATTTCCTGAGGAGGCTTCAGAATACGCAAAAATAGTCGCAACAGGCAGATCAGACTATCCAAACCAGATAAATAATGCACTGGTATATCCTGGCTTCTTCAAGGGATTGCTAGCATGCGGAGCTAAAAAAGTTGTCGACGATATGAAAATAGCAGCCGCTTATGCTTTAGCTAGCTTAATAGATGATTCTGAGCTATATGAAGAAAATATAATCCCTTCTGTGTTTGATACTAGAGTGGTGGAGGCAGTATCTTCAGCTGTTCAGACAATAGCAATAAGAGAAGAGCTCACCAGAGAAATAAAACCCATAAAAAAGATTCTGGATATATAATATGCATATAAAAAATACAGAAGTCTTAGAAGTGTATTTCAGATAAATTATTAATCTTTGAAATTCTTTTCATCATAAAAAAGTTAGAAAAATGCAAATTAATTTGAGATGTTCTATTTAAAATTTTGAGCAGATGCCAGCAATAGAGGTAAATGGTAGAGAGATCTACTCGAAAATCATACAAGATGTCAGAGAAAAGGTTTCTCAGCTTAGAGAGCGTGGGATAAAGATTAAACTCTTTATAGTGGCTTTGGGAGAGGACAAAGAAATGGAGCTTTACATAAGGAACAAAAAGAAAGCTTCTCAGCTGTGTGGTATACAGATGCAGGAAATTTATCTCCCAGCTGACACACAGGAAACTGAACTTGCGGCTAAGATATATGAGCTTAATAATGATCAAAGTATCACCGGGTTCATAGTTCAGCTTCCCCTTCCTCCACATATAAATAAAAATGTCCTCGATCTTATTTCTCCATCGAAGGATGTAGATTGCCTAACCTCTGTAAATCTGGGACAGGTAATTAAGGATCACGTAACCGCAAGGTTCATTCCATGCGCTTGTCAATCTATGCTTGATGTATTTGAGCTTTATAGTGTTGATGTCAGGGGGAAGATAGCTACAGTCGTAGGTGCTTCGGATCTTATTGGTAAGCCCTGTACTGCTGTGCTTGTTAATCTTGGAGCAACAACAATAGTATGTCATAAATACACCACAGATCTTGCCGAGTATGTAAAGCAAGCGGACATAGTTGTGTCAGCCGTTGGTATCCCAGGAATAATAAAAGGCGAATGGATAAAACCCGGCGCTGTTGTTATTGATATAGGAACACGTGTTGTCGACGGAAAGGTTATGGGGGATGTCGAATACAACGTAGCCCGCCAAAGGGCTAGCCTAATAACACCAGTCCCAGGAGGCATAGGTATAATAACAGTAGCAGAACTTATGAAAAATGTACTCAAAGCTTTCTATTACTCTAATTCCTCCACCACATTCTAAGTTATCAGTATCTTATCCGAAGAAATTTAGTCCGCTTGGTAAGGACAAACAATTTAGCAAACACAAGCATTATGAGTTATCCCTTACATCCTAAATCTCATCCACAAGAATTTTTGCTTTTATCTCAGATCCTGGTAGCTCAGATCCTGGTAGCTACCAGCTTACTCGATTTCGGCTATTAAATCCCCCTCAGTTACTGCTCCCCCCTCCTGAATATATAATTTCAATATCTTACCATTATATGGCGACTCTACCGGAATTTCCATCTTCATTGACTCTAAGATAACTACTAATTCGCCTTCGGAAACATGATCTCCCTCCTTTTTAAGTACTTTCCATACATTAGCAGTTATAGGAGCTTCTATTTTTTTCGCCATAGCTTTCTACCTTCACCACTACAAAAGATTACAAAATTTATAATACTTCATCGATAAGATTTAAGTTTTTGAATAAATTTTTGTCTTCCAGATGCTCAAGAACATTCTCACTACTTTTTCGACAAAAGTTATAGCTGGTTTGGTATCTTTTATCTTACTTCTTTTTACAACCAACTACCTCGGTGCAACCGGCAGAGGAACTATAAGCCTACTTATAGTCTCCTGTGAAATAATAAACCTTCTTAGTGGATTCATTGGAGGTACAGCTCTAATTTATCTTGTCCCACGGAACAAAAATAGGACATTTCTTAATCGGGTATTTATTATTTCGTATATCTGGATTTGCCTTGCCAGTGGAATGTTGACTATTATTTTTATCTTGACAAAATCTATCCCTGATAGCTTAGTAAGTCATGTTCTCTTGCTGGGCATTTTGTCAGCAATGTTTAACTTTCACCTGTTTTTGCTGATTTCATTTGAAAAGATATTTTTACAAAACTTATCAGCGATAGTTCAGGTTCTGTTAGTTTTATTCGCATTTACCGGAGCTATCTTCATCTTTGAATCTGCAAGTGTCATCTCATTTATCTTATCTCTTTATCTTTCATATTCTGTCAGTATGTTGTTGAGTCTTTTTTTTGTTATTAAAAACTTACCACATAAAAAAGACAGAACCCCGCTACTAAATTCTGTAAAAGAGATTATTAGGTTTGGTTTTATCTCTCAGCTCAGTAATATTTTTCAATACCTAAACCATAGATTCAGCTACTATATCCTGAATTATTATACAAATATTGCCTTCGTTGGTATATATTCTGTAGGAGTAGCAATTTCTGAGGCAGTGTGGACAATTCCTGGGAGTATTTCACTTATTCAATACGCAAGGATTGCGAATCTAAATGATTTATCTTATTCCAGACAAATCACTATATATCTTGCCAAGCTAAGTTTTATTCTCACATTATTTGCAATTTCTTCTATTCTTCTGATTCCTGCTGACATCTTTGTAAGTGTGTTCGGAAAAGACTTCAAACCAGTCAAAGATATTCTATTTTATCTATCTCCGGGAATAGTTGCTATTGGCTATGCAACTATTATTAGCTACTACTTTGCTGGAATAGGCAAGTATATTATCAACTCTATAGCCTCTTCTTTAGGACTACTTGTTAATTTAATTTTTAATTTCCTGCTTGTACCATCTTACGGATACACAGGTGCTGCTGTCGCCGCGACTCTGTCGCATCTCACAACAGGAATATTCCTAATAGTAGCCTTCCTAAAGGAAGCAAGGGTTCCAGTCATATCACTTTTCCCATCAAAGGGTAACATGAAGATCAAAAGGTAACACATTGAAGGTAACCTTGAGACATCTCCTCAACTAAAAAATCAGGTGAAGATAAGTTTGCAAGGTGATATAAAGTTTCTAAGAAAGGATCAAATTTTTGTATCTTTTGATGATCTGATGGAATATCTATGAACTTTCCAGGTTGGAGTTCTACTCTTATGTGAGAACTTTCACTGGTGCTGGTGATGATTCCTCTTTTCTGCAGGAGGTATATGATCGCCAGAGCTTTGTAATATCTAAATTTTGGATTTGTCAGAAGATTTTTTCTGTCGTTTTTATTGAAATTTATTTTGAAGTGGTTTTTCAGGTGAACTTCAACATTATTTTTGATTCCAAGACAAAACAGAAGGAAATCATACCAATTTTTCGTTGATGATCTTATCAGCAAAAATTTTTGGATGATTTTTTTTGAGTTTATCACTGAGTATAGTGTAATGGATTGCTGGATTTTTTTAGCTTTTCTATCAAAATTTGAGTGCCAAGCCGAGAACCGAGAATGAGGAACAGTCCAGTTTTACGAGGAACAACTTCAGTTTTATAAGTTGCGGATTTTTGAAAACTGAATTACAGATGATTAAATTATAAACGATTAAGGTTAAAAGCAGGAGGAGAAAAAATATGAAATTTTCTAAATTTTTGTCACCTTCATTTCTTCTTGGCGCTTCGGCTATCCTTTTTTTACTATATAATGGAGAGAGACTAGAACTAGTTGATAAAATAAGGGCAAAATCCAATCCTTCTTCAGATCTTGGTAAGCTTTATGAGAAGATCAATCTTTATAATGAAGTTCTAAAGAAAGTCTCGGATAACTACGTTGATAATGTATCTGAAGAAGAACTTATAATGAAGTCAATAAGAGGAATGGTTCAATCGCTAGATCCATTTTCTGCGTATATGTCTCCCGAAGATCTGAAGGAGATGGAGGTTGAAACTCGTGGACAGTTCGGAGGACTCGGAATAGAGATTACAAAGAAAGATAACTACATCTTAGTTATATCACCCATAGAGGATACCCCGGCATGGCGTGCCGGAATCCAAGCAGGAGATAGAATCCTAAAGATAGATGGTCAGTCCACGAAAGATATGTCCTTGATGGAAGCTGTAAGAAAATTAAGGGGACCGAAGGGAACGCGAGTTACAATAACAATTTGGAGGGAGGGATGGACAGAACCACGCAACATCGAACTGATACGAGATATAATAAAAATCAAAAGCGTAAAATCTGCTATGGTGGATGACAAGATCCTTTACGTAAGAATATCAAGCTTTCAGGAAGGAACATCAAAAGAACTTCTCGAAGCATTTAAAAAAGCCGGCCTATTCGAAGGGGCAATCACGGGAGTAATTCTTGACCTACGAGGGAATCCAGGAGGACTTCTATCAGAAGCTATAAAAGCTTCTGATATATTTGTCGGAGATGAAGTAATAGTGTCAACAAAGGGGAGAAATGATTCCAAGAGCTACTCGGGTAGGAAAGATACATATGATTTTCCCGCAAATGTTTCTCTCATAGTTCTTGTCGACAGAGGTTCAGCTTCTGCATCAGAAATTATGGCCGGGGCATTGAAAGATAATAGGAAAGGGATAATAGTAGGTACCAGAACTTTTGGGAAAGCCTCTGTTCAGACAATAATCCCTCTGTCTAACGGAGGAGCACTGCGACTCACCACTGCCCACTATTACACTCCCAAAGGGACAAACATTGAGGAATCCGGAATAGAACCAGATATAGTTTTCAAATATAGTAAAAAGCCCCCTACTTCCGAAGAAGTTACCCCAGAAGAGATTGTCCACAAACGAGAACATCCTGAGGACGACGAGATGGTGAAATTTGCAATATCTATCATTAAAGGGAAGTTAGAGAAATCTGCAAAGATCAAGATGCAAAATCATATGGATGTTAATTGAATCTGGTTTGTAACTTATCAATCTTTTCCTATTTCAAATCTTGCAAATCTTCTCACAGAGATGTTTTCTCCAAATTTCATTATCATAAGTTTTATCTGATCTATCACCTTGCTTTTTCCATCCCTGACCCATATCTGATCATAAAGGCAGTTTTCCTCGAAGAATTTTTCAAGTTTACCTTTAGCTATTTTATCTGCTATATTGTCAGGCTTGCCCTCGTTTTTGCTTTGCTCAAAGTATATTTGATATTCTCTCTTAATTACTTCCTCTGGCACATCCTCTCTTTTCACCCATTGTGGTGACATAGCGGCTATTTGCATAGCGATCTCGTGGGCAAATCTTTTGAACTCTTCGTTTCTCGCTACAAAATCAGTCTCACAATTAACTTCAACCAGTACTCCTATTCTTGCGCCTATGTGTATATAAGATTCTACTATCCCTTCTTTAGCTTCTCTGCTCAATTTTTTTTCAGCTTTTGCTATACCTTTTCTGCGGAGAATTTCTATTGCTTTTTCTATGTCGCCATTAGCTTCTTCTATTGCGGATTTGCAGTCTGCTACTCCAGCTCCTGTTGCCTCCTTCAGTTCCTTAATCTTCTCCATTATTTCTTTTTTGTCAAGCATAGCGATAGAATCTCCTTGCTACCTCGCCTGCTCACTTTTCTGTTTTAAAATACTAACTAACATAGCTGGATACCACTTTAATGATAAAGCCAATTTGTGTAAAATATTATATAGATTACCAACCAGAATCGCTTTAATCTCTGAAGTTGATGGTAAACTTTTAAAGCCCACCGTTTGAGAACCACTATAGAAAGTTCCACCAACTAGCGAACCTACTATTTTCTTTTCATCTACCACTCCTAATAAATCTTTTACAGCTTTTATCGGGTCATCTTTGACCCCCACAACCGCTATAGGGACTTTAAACCGAATCCCAAATAATTTTTCAACGAAAGTGTTCTTAGAAACCTTTACTTCATTCCCGCTCTCCTTCATCTTCTTCCTCAAATTTATAAAGGCCGGAACATTCAACCCTGTGAAATCAAAAAATATAAAATCAGAATGGGTTTTTCTCATCTGTGATATCTCTGAAAATTTCTTCTCCTTCCACTTTCTAGCTTTCTTACTAAGCATATCTCAAAATGTATTGCCAAGTTAAATGATTTTGCATTTTTTAAATTTTTTTCAGCCGAGAATAATATAGGGAGAAATCAGAGTAGAAATAAAAAAAGATGAGAAAGAACAAAAAAACAGATAATAGACGCAGTAAAAGGGTTAGTAAGCCGGATAATTGGAAGAGACCTACTAAAAAATCAAAGAATACTATTAAAAAATTAAAGAAGGTCAGAAAGGAAACGAGAAAATATAGAAAGGCAAAAGAGAACCGAGTTAAATCTGATTTGAGTTATGCCCGCAAAAGCTCTTTAAAAGTTTTAACTTCATCACAAGGAAGTTACCCCAAGATAGGAGATAGTCCAGAGTTGCAGAATCTCCGAAGAGCATATGCCAGAAAAGAAGTTGGGGATATAACAAATGAAGAATTCAGGAAAGTTGAGCAAGACTTTATCAGACTTGCGATCGAGGAGCAGGAAAAAGCAGGTATCGACATAGTAACCGATGGCATGATAAGCTGGTACGACCAGATCTCGCATTTTGCAAAAAATATAGAAGGTATCAAAATAAATGGATTACTTCGGTTTTTTGACACAAATACATACTTCAGACAACCAATCATAAACGGAACTCCAGAATCACCCCAGATGTATCCTGTACTTCTTGAGGACTTTAAATTTGCAAAGTCTGTGGCGAAAAGGTTGCTCAAACCAGTAGTTACCGGCCCGGTTACCCTTGCAAAGCTTACAAAAGGAGAATTCAAAAAGGCTCTCGATATATACGCAAAGCTTATCGAAAATGAGGTAAGAATTCTTTCCGAGGAAGGAGCTGAATACATTCAGGTAGATGAACCAGCTCTGACGGCTTCTGATCTGGATCTATCCTATGAGTACTACAAAAGAATTTTTAGTGCAAAAAAAGCAGAAACTAAACTCATATACTACTTTTACTTCAGGGATTTCTCAAAGGATTTCAAACCCTTTCAAGAAATACCTTGCGATATCATTGGATTTGATATGACATACTCAAATCTTGAGGATACTATGGTAAAGCATAAGATAAAGAAACCGCTCGTTCTCGGTATATTTGACGGAAGAACAACTTACATAGAAAAACCTAACGATATCATACCGAGGGTTAGAAAGATTCTCAAAGCTTATCCATATGATTTCATCATAATCGGGCCTTCGTGCGGGCTTGAATACCTCCCAAGAAAATTTGCTAACCTCAAGCTCAGAGCTGTTGTCAGAATCTCAAAAATGATAAAATCATAGCAAGTGCATATGAAATTAAAATCCTGAGAGAATATATCAAGTATCAAGCGAATAAAAACATCAATCTCTACTGTATATGCCAACCTTGAGCAACTTATTAAACGAATCAATATCATTAACTACCCTGTAATTTTTTAAACTTTGATTATGGAAAATCAAACGAGCTCTTCTCAGCAAGTCCTGAGAAAAAAAATCAGGGGGAAAATAATAGAGATAAATTTACAAGCTCTAAGACACAATATTGAATTTATAAAAGCAAAAGCAAAAGCAAAAATTTTCCCAGTTGTCAAATCAAATGCATACGGACACGGAATAGAAAACATAGTTCCAACTATCGATAGATATGCAGATGGCTGGTGTGTTGGAACTGTAGAAGAAGCTGAAAAAGTTAGAAAATTTTCTAAGAAAGAAATAATAATTCTTAAAGGAATCTCAGAAAGCTCCCCGGATAACTTCTCAAAGCAAGATAACATAAAAATTGTAGCAAGAGATAAATATGACCTTGAGGAGAAGATTAAAAAAGGATTTACTAATATCTTTATAAAGATAGACACCGGAATGGGAAGACTTGGGATCTTACCAAAGGAAATCCCTCAGATTCTCAGACTCATAAAGAGCAACAGAGAATCCATAAAAGGGATTATGTCTCATTTCGCATTTTCCGACTTAGCCGACATCGAATTTATAAAAAGTCAAATTAAACTATTCAAAGAATCTTGTCAGAAAATAGAATCTACCTTAGGGGAAAATATCACAAAATCTATAGCAAATTCTGCTGGAACCCTATACCTAAAGGAATCACATTTTGATTTTGTAAGACCCGGAATATGTGTATACGGAATTTCACCTTTCACAAAAAATTCGTCAATATCAGCTGAGGAAAAAATTTACTTTATAAAAAATCTAAAACCAATACTTTCTGTCAAAGCAGAAGTAATAGCAGTTAAGCAGATCGAAAAGGGTTGGAGCGTCGGCTACTCAAGAAAATTTGTAGCTCAAAACAGAACCAAAGTTGCAGTCATCAGCGTAGGGTACTCAGACGGTATACCAAGAGCCTGGTGGGAAAAAGGTTACGTATCCTTTAAGGGGAAAAGACTCAAAATAATAGGTCTTATCTCCATGGATATGCTATGCATTGAATGCAATAAAGTGAAAATAGCTCCTAAGGACGAAGTCGAAATCCTAGGAAATATAAGCGCTTATGAAATTGCTGAAGCAACAGGAACAATTCCTTATGAAATACTCTGCAATATAGGTATAAAAGAGAACTGAGCTACATATAGATAAGTTACCATTCAAAACTTTGTATAACTATTATTCCCTTCCCCTCGGCAATGCTTAAAAATTTCTTTGTAGCATAGTGAGTAACTAAAATTTTCATAACTTCAACATCTCCATATTCTTTTCGCACTGCTTCCACTTTTTCCTCCAATTCACCAAAAATATCCTCCCCGCCGTCTTTGACATCAAGCCTTAGCTTAGCTTCACCTACTATAAAAAATTCCTTGCCATCTTTTTCAGCCTTGCCAAAAAAATTTACTTCTCTACCCCCTATTTCCTCCCTTATGAACCTTGATTTCATCTCGACTCCATATCTATCTTTAAGGAAGCGAGGCAAAACCCTGAAGGCTTCATTCTCAAATGCGTAAGAAAAACTTCGCGAAAGCCCCCCTAACTCTTGCCTAGTTCTGTTCAGACCTTCTGTAAGTCTCTGTATTTCTATCTCGGTCCTTCTTTGGGCTTCGGCAAGTTCTGCTATTTTCTCATCGGCCTTCCTCTGCGCCTCAGCTAGTTCCGCCATCCTCTGATCTGTTCTCTTTTGTGCTTCCACTAGCTCCGCTATCTTCTGATCTGTTATCCTCTGCGCTTCCGCCAACTCCGCTATCCTCTGATCTGTTCTTTTCTGTGCTTCTATAAGCTCTGCCATCTTCTCCTCAAGCTTAGTAGCCCTCTCCTCTAACCTCGTCACCCTCTCCTCAGTCCTCCTCTGCGCTTCCACTAGCTCCGCTATCTTCTCCTCCGTCTTCCTCTGCGCCTCAGCTAACTCTTTAACCGCATTTTTCAAATCTTCAAATCCTTCTCTTGAAGCTATTATTTCCCTTACTCTACTTTCAATAATGGAGACTACAATTTCGTAGAGCTCTTTGGACAACCCAACCTTCAAATTCTTTTTCCGTCCCAATCCTTGTCTTCGCCTCTCCATATTTACTACTTATTTTAATTTAAACTTTGCCGATACTTTTGTGACTTTTTAAGAAATTGTAGCGATCTCTGAATACAACGTAGAAATCTCTAAACTCCTTCACCTATGTAAGCCTATGGATTTCTGACTTGAACAGGGTTACTTAACTGTTTACTCTACATTTCTGTGAAAAAAAGAGAAAGGAATGATTCATCTATGCAATTTTCACAATTTTGGTATCCCATTTCTCTACACACTGAGTTGAAAAATTGACCTGCTATACCTCCTCTTAAAGGCTATATAAAACCATTCATTTTATAAATTTCTTGGTGATTATGTAATTTCATCCACCTAAAATATTACCTGAAGGGGAATTATGTGCGCCTCTTGTTCAAATAAAAATTTCTGGGTAGTGATGGAACACTACAATGGAATAGAGGGCTTTTGGAGTTTTTCAAAGGAAAGATTGATAAAATATCATGGAGTTAGTCCAAGAAAGTTTTTATATTATGTGAAAGAAATGGAATGGAGATACAATAATAGGAAGAACAAAAATTTACTTGATTTATTATTAAAACACTTGCTGGATGATTTTACATAATTACCAATTTTCTTATATTTGAAAAATCAACCTCTGCAATGAAAGGCGAAGGTTCACATCAAAGAATAGAGGAAAGAGCCGAGGGGGTACTTAGCTGTAGCTCGATTTTTCTTCCCCTCAGCTCTCTTCTCTGATAAAAACAAGATTTACAATAAGTGTGTAAATAAAAGGTTAAATCAATTTACTGTTGAGTGGTACCTTCATTTGTTTCTGTAGTTTGCTCTGGAGCGGCTTGTTCGCCTTCCTGTTTTTTCTGTTCCTCTTCTTTCTTCTTCTCGACCACTTTCTCTTTCAGACTTATTGCATCTTGAATAATTGATATAAGCTGCTCGCGTGCCTTCTTATATTTTTTCTGCTGTATATTGCTTTTCGCTTCTTCAAGGGCCGATTTCAGACTGTTCCACTCATCAGGGAAATACTGAGCTGCACCCTCTTGCTCAGCCTGACTAACTGCCCGCTCCGCATCGCTTAGCTCCTTCTCAGGTTTCTTCTCACAAGCTCCTATAATTGCCGAACTGCCTAATATCAAAACAACAAATATGCTAAAAAACTTATTTCCCATAGCTTATTTACCCCCCCTTAATTAAATTACTCTATAATTAATATCTTACAAAAATTAATTCACAAAAAGCAATTTCTTTACCCAAACAAAAATAAAAATTTATGAATGAATAACAAAAAGACAATCAGAGAAATCACCGAAGACATAGAAGAAAAGTCTCTATCCCCAATAGCTACCCCAAGCAGAAAATCTAGGGGAAGAAAATTTCAAGAGGAACCTTGCCAGATAAGAACAATATTTCAAGTTGACAGAGATAGAATTCTACACTCGAAAGCCTTCCGGAGGCTCAAGAGAAAAACGCAAGTTCTAATTTTACCTCAGGGAGATCACTACAGAACCCGCCTTACTCATACCCTTGAAGTTATGCAGATCGCAAGAACAATCTCACGTTCCCTGCGCCTCAATGAAGATCTGACCGAAGCCATAGCCCTGGGGCACGATCTGGGACACACCCCATTCGGACATGCTGGAGAATTCGCTATGCGAAAAATAATACCAGATTTTCATCACGCAAAACAATCCATAAGAATAGTAGAAAAAATAGAGAAAAATGGGAAAGGTCTGAACCTCTCTCTGGAAGTCTTGGACGGAATTCTCAAGCACTCAAAAGGTATGGGTAAAATACTCACGGAAGACCCTGAATTCACACCAATAACTGCAGAGGGGAAAGTCGTTAGAATAAGCGATATCATAGCCTACCTTAATCATGACCTCGATGATGCAATTCGAGCGGGAATAATAAAAATTGACGACATACCAAAAGAAATAAAAGAGATAATAGGAGAAAAATACTCTGAAAGAATAGATAGAATGGTTAAAGCTGTCGTATACCCTTCACTTGAGAAGGGGGATATAACAATTGAGCCCACTATGCTCAAAGCAATGGAAAATCTCAGAAAATTCCTCTATGACAATGTATATACCTCCCAGGATGTTATGAGAGAAACAAAAAAGGTCGAAAGAATAATTCTGGATCTTTATGAATTCTATATGTCACATCCTGATGAATTTGAAAAAGATTCACAAAATTTTCTGGAAGGAGATAAATTTGAGCAAAGAGTTATTGATTTTATAGCTGGAATGACTGACTCATTCGCAATCGAAAAATGGACAGAAAAATTTATGCCAAAACCTTTCGGTAAGTAGTCGATTTCACAAAATTTTTAAGCCAATTCACTGCCTCCTCCAAAACTTCATCCAAAGAGCGAGAAGTATAGCCTAATTCCTTCCTCGCCTTCCTGTCAGAGTAAAACCAATACTTTTCAGTCGCTATAAAGATCATCCCTAGATCAATCTTATATTTTTTTAATATGTTATCTTCAATAAATTCTAAAAGAAACTTTGGAAGATAAAACAGCAACCTGAAATATTTAGGATCTACTCTTTTTAACTTCCTCTCTACTCCATCTGGTCTACCTAATATAGCATTTACTTTGATCGCAATTTCTTCCATAGTCAAATTTTCTCCACCGACTAAGTATTTTTCTCCTTCCTTTCCCTTCTCAAGAGCGATAATCAAAGACCTGGCCGCATCGCCAACCCATTGTATATTTATACCCATATCAAAGTAGAACTTCATCCCTAAAACGAAAGGAAGAATCGCTTTTGAAGAAGATAAATAGATATCCCCTTCCCCCAAACAGTAATTAGGATAAACACGGACAACCGGTAATCCACGCTCATAAAAGTTATCAGCTAGAATCTCAGCCATTCTCTTTGCCCTAACATAAGGAATAAAATCTTGAAGCCTCTCAAGATTGAATTTTACACTCTCATCAGCAAATTCCATTCCTCTGCCTTTCCCAAGACCGAAGATAGAACCTAAAAATACAACCTTTTTTACCCCTGCTTTTAGAGACTCCGAAAAAACATTCAAAGTTGTCATGTAATTAGAACTTATAACTTCATCTCTCCTCTTTGAAGAGATCAATGTCACAATCTTTCCTGCTAAGTGAATCACCGCGTCACATCCACTAATACACATCTTGACAAACTCCACATCTGTAAGATCTCCCCAGAAAACCTCAACTTTATCAAGATATTCCCTTATATTATCTATAACTGCTCCCTTCCTCAGACAAATCCTTACATGGTATCTATTAGCGATCAAAAATCTTAGCGTCCATGAACCTATAAATCCATTCGCACCTGTAAGAAAAACCTTCATATATCAAAATTTATTCAGGCTTTAAAGTGGGAAAGAGAATAACCTCTTTTATTGAATTGAGTCCCAACAAAATCATAGTAAGCCTGTCAATCCCTATACCTTCACCAGCGGTCGGAGGCATCCCATACTCCAAAGCCGCTATAAAATCCCAATCCACATCTTCAAAAATCTCTCTCATCTCCCTTTTTCGCATAAGTTCTTCAAATCTTTTCCTTTGGTCTTCGGGATCATTAAGCTCCGAGAAAGCATTTGCTACTTCAATACCCAAAATATACAATTCAAACCTCTCAACATAATCAGGATCACTACTCTTCCTCTTTGCAAGCGGTGAAGTAGAAACAGGAAAATCAACAACAAAAGTTGGAGATCTTAATCCAGAAGCTATATATTTTTCAAAAACTTCAAGAACTACTGCTCCCCAATCCTTCCCAGTAAAATCAATCTTTCCACCCAATTTTCTCTTCAGAATTTCTATATCCTTCAGATCCTCTTTATCTACCTCTAAAAGCTTTGCCACCTCCTCACAAATACTTACACGACGGAACGGAATATCCACACTTATTTTCTCCTGAGTCTCTGGATCTTTAATATATGGCTCTCCGTTTACAAGCTGAGCAAGTTCATACATAAGAGTCTCCGTCATCATCATAAGATCTTCATAATTTGAGTATGCCTGATATAACTCAAGCATAGTGAATTCTGGATTATGATAAGCCGATAGACCCTCATTCCTGAAGTTTCTACCTATCTCAAAGACTTTCTCAAACCCACCAACTACTAGCTTTTTAAGGTAAAGCTCCGGAGCTATTCTCAAAAATAGACTCATCTCAAGTTCATTATGATATGTCTTGAATGGACGAGCAAATGCCCCAGATGGAACATATTGCAAAATCGGAGTTTCAACCTCCAAAAATCCCTTTTTACTAAGAAAATCCCTGATGTGAGAAATTATCTTGCTCTTTTTGTGAAAAATCTCCCTGACCTCCTGATTCATAAATAGATCAACATATCTTTTCCTATATCTCAACTCCACATCCTTGAGCCCATGCCACTTTTCAGGCAGCGACCTCAAACACTTTGACAAAATAACAAAATCCCTAACGTAAATTGTTATCTCCCCTTTTTTGGTTCTGAAAACATCCCCCCTAACCCCTAATATGTCACCTGTATCGATAAAATCTCTGAAAAATTTTATCTTCTCCTCTGATAACTTCCTCTCTATAAAACACTGAATCTTACCCGTTTGATCTTGAATGTGAAAGAATATTGAACCTCCAAAATCCCTTATCAGAACAACCCTGCCAGCAAGTCTGATGTCCACACTACTGATATGATCCCCAGGACTGAGAGTTGAAAATCTATCTTTTATATCTGACGCCGATGAATTTGGCTTGAAAAACTGAAAGTATGGATCAAGATTCATCTCTTTGAGTCTTTTGAGTTTCTGGACTCTGGAGGTTTCTTCATCATATGACATATTATTTTAGCTAAGCTTCTTAAACTCCTGAATAAGTTTTTCTGGATTTTCACTTCTCATAAGAGACTCTCCAATCAAGAATCTTCTCACTCCCATCTTGACAAATCGCAAAATATCCTCTTTGTTCTTTATTCCACTCTCAGCAACTACCACTTTATCCTCAAGGTATCTTTTGAAATAGCTATATATTTTGATGCCCCTCTCAAGATCCAAAGATAAATCATGCAGGTCTCTACTGTTTATTCCAACTATTTTTGCTGAAGTTTTGAGAATCTTTTCCATTCCCTCTGAAGAAAAACACTCAACAACTGGCTCCATTCCTACTCTCCTCCCAAAATTGATAAGCTTTTCTAAATCTTGGTGGCTCTCTAAAGCTTCCGATATAAGAAGGAAAGAATCTCCCCCAAACTCCAAAGTCTGAAGAATTTCCTCTTCAAACACTATAAAGTCTTTCCTCATAACCGGCAGATTTACTTCCAAAGATACACAAAGCATATCATCCAGACTTCCCTGAAAATACTCCCCTTCTGTGAGCACAGATATAGCATCTGCTTTTCCAAGCTCGTATCTTTTTGCCTGTTCCACAGCACTAACCGACTTTATATTACCAGCAGAGGGAGAAGCTTTTTTCACCTCAGCTATAATTACTATACCATCACTTACAAGAGCTTTTAGAAACTCCCTCTTTGGCTTCAGAATAGGCCAATCTGAACATCCCTGCCTTCTCTTCCTAGAGATAACTTCCTTCAGAAATGACATAACTTAACTACTCCCAACTCAAAATAAGATGCTAACCTTTGCATATTTATTTTTGTGATCATTTGCTACATTTTAAGTAAATTAAAATATGAAGGAAAATGAAATTTGAGAAGAAAAAAGCTCCGGGTTGTCTACACGGATACAAATTTGTATATATAATAGATACAGGATGGTCTCCGGCTATTGTTGAAAGCATAGCCAACAAATCTCGTGGCGAAATAACACATATCCAGCGGACAAAATTTTTCAGATGTGATATCCCAGGGGTGGGATGTCTCACAGGTATCTATGGAGAAAAAGCGGCAAATTTAATAATAAACCCAACTGGCATCCTTCAAGAGAAGGAGGAAAAATTCGAGACTCTATTGAAGGAATTGATCGACTGAAAAGTGTGTTGAAAAGACCCTGATTAAATTAAAGTTCCTTACTGCAAGGTCCGAATTAATTATCTCTTAATTGAGACCTCCTGCACGCCTCAGATATATTCCTTCTCCTATAGCTTGCAAGATTTCTTCAGGGGCAGTATTTAGTACTTCTGCTGCTGCAACCACAACAGCTTCGAAATAATCTTCATCAGACCACTCCATAGGTTTTGTAGCAGCTGAGGAACGCGTCATAAGATTTATCCTAGTTCTAGCAAGAGCAGGAATTGCACTCTTTTGATTCACATAATCAATAACCTTTTTTATTTTTACTCCCATATCCGTTCACCTCCTTTTATTATCAGCTAAAATCTTTGGACTTAATCAATCCCTTTTCCCCCAATGCGCCTCAAAGACGCAACTATTATCTCCACGGTTTACACATTTCACCTCTTTACCCACAAACATATCTCCCTGTCTGAAAAGAAAAATGTACAATTCAGGAGTTAATGGGGGCTTCTGGTAAATCTTACCTTTATAAACAAGATTCATAAGCGCAGCAGAGATTCCTATTATAAGGTAGCAAGTTTCAAGATTTGCCTTTTCGTACATCGGTAAAAAGCCGAGGGGTTCATAATGATTTTGCGCTCTTATTCTCAAATACTCTCGGGGTCTTAGCTCTTCCACTATATATTGCCCCCAACCAAGTCCATTCATAACTGCAACTATACCATAAATCCAGTCTTCTTCAGTTCTTATCATAGGTTTAACTATGGCATCCCATTCTGCAGACTCCATAATTCCGCCGAGTGTATTGAATCCACATATGTGCCCAGATTCTACAAAGAGATCTCTGGCAAGCTGTTCTTCTCCCTTTTCTAAAATGAGTTCTACAGTTTTGTATACTATCCAATTATAGTAATTTCCGAACATATTTGTCAGGATAACTCCGAAAGCAGGAATAAGCCCTTCGTCATTACCTTCAAGCTTGAGTCCCTTTAACGCTTCCAGAACACTTCTGTAGTCTATGTTTCCCCATTTGCCTTCCTCAAGATTGAGTGGATTTTTCTTGACCTCATAGTTACCTGGGCTTTTCTGCGTAATCATTTCGGTTTCTCTTCTTCTCACCTCAAACTCGCATTGCTTATCTCCTTTAGCTCTGCATTTTGTTTCCAAAGCTGCGTAAGCACCTGCAGGAGCACCATAAGCCACAGAAGCTGCAGCAGATATAGCTCCTGCCGCAAAATGGCAAACTGATTCCTTTGACGTCCTCCTGTGTATTGCTAAATGCCCGCTCGCATAGTGGCTAGAAGGAGCCCGCACCACACCCCCAGATTCCTTCAGATCAGAAAAGTCAAAAATGCCAAAACCAAGCTTTTTAAATACATCCTTTGCTATATCTAATTTCTCAGAAGGCTCTAATTTTCCCTCTCCAATCAGATTTTTCAAAGAATTAAAAGATACAGCCAGAGCACCTTTATATAATATAGATGGTGTATC
>CALHPK010000010.1 GCA_938036315.1 uncultured bacterium
AATAGCGCAGGTGCAAAGATCTGCGGTGATAGAGGCGAATATGGATGAGGAGGCTCTGAGGTTGACATCTTTACAGGTGATCCAGCAAAGCGCAAATGCTATGGTGGCAGTTGCAAGACTTACCCCCCAGCTGGTTTTACAATTATTTACCTAAAACTTACCAAAATAATAGCTCAAATTGTGTAGATTCAGTGGTACCCCCGGTGGGGGGTACCATCAAATCATTGATTATTTTCATTGTCAATCTCTGATCATTGATACAAAGCTATTACTTTTTTGACTATGTTTATATAGCCAGAGAAGTGGAAGATTTAAATTTAAAACCCCCTATAAAAAGATTGGGTGAGATAATAGATGATTTAAATTAAATAAGATTTTTCAGCCTTTTATTTAGGTCTTATGAAGTCTAATAGATATTCAAAAGTAGCTCCCATTGTAATATAATTACTGGGCCAGCCGAATATTCCTACCTTATTCACTAATTTTCTTTTTGTTAGCTAACTCCACATATTTTTCATTTAAATCAAAGGCTACAGCATTTCTTTCTAGATCTTGAGCAGCTATTAAAGTTGTTCCTGTTCCTCCGAAAGGGTCTAAAACAAGCTCGCCCGTTCAATTATATCTTTTTCTGACTGTCTTACTGTCTTGAGGATTCTGTAGCTTGATTTTCAGGTATGTTGGTATTCGTAATCGCAACTGGGGCAAAATGTTTATTTATCGCAAAAATGAGAATCTGAAATTTTACGAAAAAGATTTTTGCTTATTGTGAAATGAAAATTTGATTTTTTATAAATACAGTGGATTGATAATGTTCAGAATGAATCCAATTCTGATAAGGTTTGCCATTTTCATCTTTGTGTCCTCTATTTTTGTTGGGGGACTTTTGGCTGTCCAGCAATTTCCGCAGGTTAGAGAGTTTGATTTTTGGAAAGCAGTGTTTTACAAGAATCCATACCCAGAAAAGCCACCTCAGCCTATTATTTTCCCTCATAACATTCATGTGAAAAATTTGGGAATAGATTGCAGATTCTGTCACTATTATGTAGAAAAGTCGAAATACGCCGGTGTTCCATCAGTATCTGAATGTATGGGATGCCACAAGTACGTAGAATCTGTAAAGGATAGACCAGAAATCAAAAAACTCTTTCAGTATTATGAGGAAGGGAAAAATATCCCGTGGGTAAAAGTTCACAATCTTCCTGATTTTGTAAGGTTCACACACAGGATGCATATTAATGCAGGGCTTGATTGCTCGAACTGCCATGGAGACGTATCTTCTATGGATACTGTTCACAGGGTTGCTCCTTTATCTATGGATTGGTGCCTAAGTTGCCATAGGCAAAGTCAAGCCTCTACGGAATGTCAGGTTTGCCACTATTAGTTGGGGGGAAGATAGCAATGGGGAAGAAAGAAAAGATTGATGTGGGGAAAAGAGAGCTTTTTAAGCTTTTTGGCAAAACATCGGTAGCCTTGGGAAGTCTTGCGGCCATACAAAGTTGTGTCAGAAAACCAGAGCCACAAAAACTTATCCCGTACCTTAACACTCCAGAAAAAATCATCCCAGGGATCCCATACTGGTTTGCAACAACGTGTTCGGGTTGTCCTGCTTGTTGTGGGATTTTGGTGAAGACCGAGGATGGAATTCCCAGAAAGGTGGAGGGTAACCCTCAGAATCCCATAAGCGCTGGCAAGACATGTGTTAGGGGCCAAGCGATATTACATCAGCTCTACTCTCCTGATAGAATTAAAAAGCCATTGGTCAATGTTGGTGGGAAATTTTCTGAGATTTCCCTTGAGGATGCCATATCAAAACTTGTAGATAAGCTTTCACAAACCGATCCGAAAGAAGTATATCTTATCACATCTAATATAACCGGAAGGACAGAAAAATTTTACCAAGATTTTGCTCAAAAACTGGGCATACCAGACGAGAATATATTAAGATGGGAAACTGTTTCTTTTAATCATATAAAGGTAGCTTGTGAAAAAGTTTTTAGTAAAGGTGCAATTCCTATCTTCAGGTTAGATAAATCTGATTTTATAGTTTCTTTCTCGGCGGACTTCCTTGATGTTGGTCCATCTACAGTTTTATACTCTAGATGGTTTGTAAAATCTCACGCTGTTGACGAGGTTGAAGGTGAAGCTAAAAAAGGAGCTTTTGTACACATTTCCCCTCATCTTAACCTCACAGGAGCTAATGCTGACAAGTGGATTAGGGTGAAAGCCGGATCAGAAATTTTTGTAGCAGCGTACCTTCTCAACAAGATAATTGATAAACTCGGAAGGTTTGAAGATCTCAAGGTAGATATTGAAGGCGATCTTCAAAGTTTAGCAGGGGTTGATCAAAATGAGATAGATAGACTTGCTGATTTTGTTTTGACTTCACATTCTCCATTATTTATCCCGCCTTCTACTGGTGATGAGAATCTTACCAATTTAACAATTATTGTTATGCTTTTGAATTATGTAGTCGGTTCAGTAGATAAGCTTGTGATCTTTGAACCCTCTTTTTCGTATGAAAAACTCGCTACAATAGATGATATTTTGAAATTTGTTAGGAAGATCAGAGATGGTAAGGTTAAAGTTCTTCTTATTATCAATTCATATGACCCGGTGTACTCTATCCCTCGCTCAACTGGGTTCCAGTCGGCTTTAGGGCAGGTGCCGTTTGTTGTATCTTTTACATACCATGAGAACGAAACAATAAGGTATTCTCATCTTGTTATTCCAGATTATCATGCACTTGAGAAGTGGGGAGATTCTGAGATCATAAAGGGGATTATTAGCTTTTATCAGCCGGTTGTAGCTCCGCTCTATAAAGATGCTATGCAAGTGGAAGATCTTCTGATTCAAGTTGCAAATAAGCTCAAAGAAGGAGCTTACCCATACAAAAGCTTTTTGGAGTATCTTAAAGCTGAATACTCTCTCCCCGATGAAGAGTGGCTCTCTGCTCTGGAAAAGGGAGGAATATTTAGCTTCAATCTTGATGAACTTGAAGGAAAACCAATCTCTTTAAATCCACAGTTGCAGATTAGAGATATTGTAAAATTCAAAAATAAAGTTCAGGATAGTATTTCCCTTGTTATTTATCCTTCGTATAAAAATTATGAAGGACGGATGGCTAACTCTCCTTGGATCCAAGAATTTTTTGATCCAGTGACACGATGTGCGTGGGGAAATGTTCTTGAAGTTAGCAAAGATGTGGCGGAAAAGTTAGGATTCAAAAATGCAGACATAGCCGAAGTTGAAATTGACGGAAGAAAGTTTGAAATCCCAGTTTTCGTTTATTATGGATTGGCATATAACACTGTTGCATTGGCTTTGGGAGGTGGGCATGAAAATTACGGTAGATTCGCAACTTCAAAAGGGGTAAATCCATTAAGGTATATTCCCATGAAAATTGATGACAAATCTGGTGAGATCTCGTTCACAGTTGAGAACATACGTATTTTGAAGACTGGAAGAAGAATCAGACGCCTTACAACTAATGAAGGTGTTCCACGGCAGCTCAAAAGAGATATTGCACATTTCACTTTGCTGTCACAACTTCCAATGCAAAGCTTTGAAAAAAAGTATAAAGATTTTGAGAAAATACTCAAAAAGAGATTCCCAAGGGGAGATTGGGAGAAATTCAATAGAGATTCAGGAAAGCCCAATCCATATAGATGGAAGATGGTAATCGATTTAGATAAATGTATAGGGTGTGGTGCTTGTATAGTGGCTTGCCAAGTTGAAAATAATATACCATTTGTTGGTGAAGAGGAGATCTACAGAGGTAGAGAAATTACCTGGATAAGGGTGGAAAGATATCTATTTTCTGAGGATGAAATACTTAAAGCTAAAAGTATACACAATCATAAGGAACATAATAAGGAACATAATAATGTAGAGAATAATTCAGCAGGAGAAGTAGATGCTAAATTTCTCGATAAAGTGGTCTTTGTGCCGATGATGTGTCAGCATTGCGAGTATGCTCCATGTGAATATGTTTGCCCTGTCTACGCTACTGTCCACTCATCTGATGGACTTAATATCCAAGTTTACAACAGATGTGTTGGGACTCGTTTCTGTGCTAATAACTGCCCATATAAAGTTAGGTATTTCAATTTTTATGATTATTACAAGAATGTTCCTGAGCCATTGAACTATGTGCTAAATCCAGACGTAACCTTTCGTTCAAAAGGGGTGATGGAAAAATGTTCTTTTTGTGTTCAGAGAATAAATTTTGCCCTTCAGAATGCTAAGATAGAAAAAAGAGGGGTAAGAGATGGAGAAGTTATCCCTGCTTGTGCACAGGTTTGTCCAGCTGACGCAATAATATTTGGTAATGGGAAGGACGAGAATTCTCAGGTATCAAAAACATCTAGATCAAAAAGAGCGGATTGGGCTCTGAAAGAATTGGGGGCAGAACCATCTGTGACGTATCTTGAAAAAGTATTTAATTCTAAGCTTTTTGTAAGTAGGGGTGGGGGTAAAGATGGGAATGGCTAAGGATAATAATAAAGCGAATACGGTGGAGACGGTAAATGATAAAGGTAACATAGTAAGTAGTAATGATAGAAGATTGATAAGAGTTGATATTCATGAAGGGATGTCTCCTCAAGCGCTTGAGTATGGGAGACAATTTTCTCTATCAGAGATTTCAGAGGAGATATTTAAGGTATCTGGTAAGGCTTCTTTAGCTTATTTTTTAGGACTAGGCTTTTGTATAGCTTTAGTCTTAGCTGGTGTCATCACGTTTGGGGTTTTAGTTATAAAAGGTATGGGGGCTTCTGGATTTACACCCCCTGCTTTTTGGACACTTTACATTGTAAATTTCGTTTTTTGGGTAGGTATTGCTCATTCAGGAACATTGATATCTGCAGTTTTGCACCTTTTTAGGTCAAAATGGAGAAGAGGAATTTTTAGAATTGCCGAGGCTATGACAGTTTTTGCTGTTATGACTGCAGGACTCTTCCCGCTTATCCATTTGGGGCGACAATGGTATTTTTACTGGCTTGTGCCATACTCAAACAGAGGAATGTGGGTAAATTTCAAATCTGCTCTTATGTGGGATTTTGTTGCTGTTCTGACTTATTTTACTGTGAGCCTGATTTTCTTTTATGTTGGAATGATCCCAGATCTGGCGGTGTTCCGTGAGAAAGCAAAAGGTATAAGGAAATTTATTTATTCAGTTTTATCTTTAGGTTGGAAAGGAACAGATAATGAATGGCGTCATTATAACAGAGCTTATATGTTTTTTGCTGCATTTGCTACTCCATTAGTTGTTTCTGTTCATTCTGTCGTATCATTAGATTTTGCCTCCGGACTTGTTCCTGGTTGGCAAAGTACAATATTCCCGCCTTATTTTGTCGCTGGTGCTATATTTTCTGGTATGGCTATGGTTGTTTCAATTATCACTCCGCTGAGAAAGTTTTTTAAGCTCGAAAAATTTATAACTGAGTGGCACTATGATCATATGGGAAAAATTATACTGGTAACCGGACTTATAGTTACTTATTCCTACATAGTTGAATTTGTACTGGCAATCTTTTCTGGAAATGAATATGAATTTCAGCAGTTTATCTACAGGGTAAGCGGGGATTACAAATTTCCATTTTGGCTTATGGTTTTTTGCAATTGTGTCTTCCCTCTGCTTTATATATCTCGGAGAGTGAGAGTTAACCCGTGGCTGAGCTTTGTTATCTCGATTTTCGTAAATATAGGTATGTGGCTTGAAAGGTTCAATATAATTCACATATCTTTATCTTATGATTTTCTTCCATATGCATTTGATGTATATAAACCTAAATTAGCCGAATGGATAATAACCGCTGCATCCTTTGGGTGGTTCTTTATGTGGTTTCTACTTTTTGCAAAATTTTTGCCTGTTATATCTATTGCTGAAACTAAAGAACTTGTACCAAAACCCGTAAGAGAAAACAAGCATTAAAAAGGAGGTAGTAATTATGGCGAAGATAGTAGTTGGAAAATTTTCATACATTGATGATGTCGAAAAGGCTATAAACGAATTACTAAATTCTGGATACAGCAAAAAAATGATAAAGTTTATATCTCCTTTCCCGGTCGAGGATATAATGGAGAAACTTAGTGGAACTGACAGTCCTGTCAAATTTTCCGTATTCGTAGGCGGAGTTTTAGGTTTTTCGGCAGCTATAGCATTAGTATCAGTAACATCACTTGCATATGTGCTACCTGTAGGAGGGAAGCCGATACTAGCATGGATACCTTATATTATTGTTATGTTTGAACTCACAGTACTTTTGGGCTCTCTTTTTAATCTTCTTGGAGTTTTAGGGTTTTCACGCCTCCCTGATCCTTTTTTATTTTTAGGATGGAGACCATTTCATCCAGAATTTACAGATGATAAATTCGGACTGGCTGTTGTTACAGATAAAGTAGATGAAGTTTATGCAATTTTCCAGAGGAATGGAGCAGAGGAGGTAAATGAATATGCTTTCAATGTGTAGGAATATATTTTCTAACTTTGTGTGTATAGTTTTGAAACTGATGCTTATTTTAGGATCTGCTAATTCAGCTTATGCGTGGCCATGGAGCAGAGATATGTTTGTAACTCCTGTTGTTAAAAATGAAAGAACAACAGGTGCAGAACCCATAGGCGTTCCCCAGGGAGGATTGAACCCTGTAGTACCGGCGAGGGAAAAATTTCAGAATCCTATTCTGGTTAAAAACTCTTTGGCTGGGCTTAGAAACCCTGTGAGACCTACAGGGGAGTCCCTAAAAAATGGAGAGAAATTATATAAAATTTATTGTCAGCCATGTCATGGAGTGGAGGGCAAGGGAGATGGAGAAGTTGCAAAGAGGATGGTACCCCCTCAAGATCTCACTTCTGATTATGCTAAGAGCAAAACTGATGGTTACCTTTTTGCTACAATTGCCGGTGGTGGACTTATAATGCCGGCTCAGAAAAAAGCCCTCTCAGATAATGAGATATGGGATATTGTGAACTTTATTAGGAAATTACAGGGGTTTGATGTCATGAAAAAATGGGAGGAGGAAAATAAGGGAGGAAATTAGGATATGAGACACTTTGAATTTTCTTCCGATGAAGCACGAAGACCTCTTTTTGAAAAGATAAATCCTGTAGCTTATCTTATTCTTATTGTTTCAATTTTGATCTTCGGTTGGGGGATAAAAACAGATCCAAAGAGGGCATGGGCTATTTTCCATGTCAATTTATTGTTTTTTCTTGGCATAGCTCAGGGAAGTGCAGTTTTTTATGCTCTTGTGAAAGTTACGAAAGGATATTGGTCAATTCCGATTTTAAGAATAATTCCTTTTGGGATTTTGCTTCTGCCGGCTATAAGTATTCTATTTTTTATTGAGTGGATTTTTGCAGGAAAAATTATTTTCCCTTATTTTGATCATCAGCAAATTGAGCATCACAGATATGGCTGGCTTTCTCCTACATTTGTTTTTGCAAGAGATGCCATAGTTTTGATTATTATGAATATACTAAGCTTAAGGCTTG
Organism: uncultured bacterium; assembly: GCA_938036315.1. Classification (GTDB taxonomy): domain Bacteria; phylum Calescibacteriota; class Calescibacteriia; order Calescibacteriales; family Calescibacteriaceae; genus CALHPK01. Next base: position 7,493 of record CALHPK010000010.1, read on the forward strand.
TTTCCTTATCTTTAGCCACTGATAATATAAAGATACCGTTTTTACCCTCTTCTCATTTACCACTGCCTGAGATAAGAAAAAAAATTGATTTTTTGAGTAAAATTTTGATTGTATTTTTTATTGCAGGTTATACTCTTTTTGGTTGGGATCAGGCTATGTATCTTGATCCTCATTGGTACAGTACTATATTCGGGGCTCGGTTTTTCATAACTATGCATATTTCGTATCTTGCTACTTTAGCTATTATAAGCTCTATTCTGATGTTGAAGAATGACTTTGCTCATAAGGTAGGAAAGAAATATCTTACCAATGTTGGAACTTTACTTTTTGGGTTCTGTATATTCTGGTCATATCTTTTTTATGCCGAGCTTGTTGTAATATATATGGGAAATATCCCAGAATTCACTCATTGGTATGTTGATAGAATTTATTCTTCATGGAGTCCTGTTTTCTGGATTCAAGTATTCTTTGTCTTTATTATTCCGTTTCTTACTTTACTTCATATTCCAATAAAGACAGATCCTAAGGCTTTATCATTTATAGCTTTGGTAGTCCTTGTGGGGCTTTTTGTGAGAACTTATGATGTAGCATATTTTGAAATTGTAAAGCCGGAAAAGCCATTGTTTGGCTTTCTAGAAATCGGAGTTACGTTGGGCTTTATCTCTTTTGCTTACATCCTTTCGAAATTCTACTTGATAAAAGTTCCGCGTTATCCAATATATGAAGCTGAAAATTTCTAAAAGAGTTGAGAATTCAAAATTTTAAAACTCAGACGATAACGGGGTAATCACAAAAATTCAAAAATTTCAGTAGCTCAGCCTGTATTTTGAATTTAGCTCTCCATTTATTCTCAGTTCTATGTAATTTCTATCAATTTTTAGTATTTTTATATTTCTTATTTCATCTCCTTCAGTAACGAAGAAAGTTTCACCTTCTATCTCAATAATTGCTGTCTTCTGATTTTTATAGATAGCTATTCCAGAGATTTTGATTCTCTGTATAGGATTTGCATCTTTAATCTCCTCTTTTTTAATTTTTACTTTCCCACCCTGTTCTTTTTTATTAAGCTTATCTTCTTTAGAAAATGAATCATTAGAAAATGGATCATTTTTTATTTCAAGTAATACGTCTTTTTTAATTTTGTCATCAGCTTTTGTTTTGTGGATAGTTACTGGCAGCACACAAATAATGACGAATACTACGTAAATGATGAAAAATACTGTAGTACATTTTTTCTGCTTATATCTCATTTTGAGAGCAGTTTTACTTTTTCTGAGGTGACTATTATATCTATGTCATCTGGCAGTGCTTCTGTTTTACGTCCAGGAGCTTGTACAGTTTTCAACCTGACGTATGTGGCTATTTCTTTTTCGACATTGACTTCGTATCTTACTGCTTTTTTGAATTTTTTCCTTCCCTCTCCCTTTGTTGCTTCTTCCCCTTGTATTGTGAACACCACATCAATTACGTGTTTATCGGGAATTACTTCCGTTTCATCGTATATAACAATTTCTTTCTTTGTAGATTCTTTTATTTTATCTTTATCTTTTATTTCGGATACTAGGAAGCCATCCACAGATACAGCAATTTCTAAAACTTCTGCCTTTTTCAGATTATTTTGGTAGAAGATTGTGAGTTTTGTCCCTGTTAAAGTTCCAAATAAGATCATATCCTCGAATATTTTCAGAGATTTTCTAGTCTCCAGTATCTTGAGTTTTAGATATTCTATTTCTTTTTGAAGTTTATTAAGTTCTTCTTGATATTTGTCTTCTTGCTGAGCTTGAGCTTTTATATTTGCAGAAAAGAGTATAGCTAAGGTAATAATGAATGTTGTAGATATAATTCTCTTGAACAGCATAAATAAGATAATCGCTAAAAATTATTAATTTTGCACTATTTAAATTTAGTTCTTTTTAGTAGGCTCAGTATATATTCGCAGGATATATAGATGATGTGAAGTATTTATAGGAAATATAATTAAATTAAGAATGGGAAATATAAATAGGAAATACAAAAAGGGTGTATATATTGCATAAAATATTAGGATGGCTAAAAAGATTATATGCATTCTATTTTTGGTAGCTTTATCGATAGGGGTTACCCTGTGTTCTAAAAAGCCCATAAAATATAGATTTGATGAATTCTCATCTGAGGATCTTGTCGTAAAGTCTGAGAAACTTAATTACAAGTATAATTCTGAGGGGATAGTTGCGGTGGATGATCAGGCGCTTTTATTCCAAGCTTTATATGATCTGAAGCGTGGAAGGTTGCCGGAAGCAGAAAAGAAACTTATGTTGCTTATAAAATCGCAGGAGAAAGAAAAGGGAAATGCAGATTTTGAAGTGTATTATGAATTATCTCTCCTGAAACATAGGGTAGGGAAATATGATGAGGCAAAAATTTATGCTCAAAGAGCGGAGGATCTTGCAGAAACGGAAAATCAATTTGAAAACCTGTACAAAATGTGGATAACATTAGGCGAGAGTCAGAAAGCTATGGCAGTGCTGGAAAGGGGCTTCGAAAAATTTCCTCAGAGTCAATCTATTTTCAGAACACTTGTCGTTAATTATTTCAGGACAAATCAAAGAGATCTTGCCATTAAAGTAATCCAGAGATATATTGAAAAGAACCCTGCCGATGTATCAGTTTTGATACTTTATGCCGATGTCCTTATGGAGCTTGGCAGAGTAGATGAGGCAAAAAAAATTTACGAAAAGATAATATCAGAAGGTCACTTCGATGAATCCGTAGTGCTTCAATTGCTGAAAATATACAAAAGTGCTGGTGAAATAGACAAGGCTCTTGACTTTGTGAAGGCAAATAAAGTCGATGAGTCCACATCTGTTTCTCTGCTTAGAGAGGTTGTTGAGATTTTTCTTGATGCTGGAAATGATAAAGAAGCTGTATCCATTATGAAGAGAGTTACTGAATTGGTTCAAGAACCAGAAGTTCTTCTTGATTGGATAAACGTCAATTTCAGAGCTAAATATTACCAAGAAGTTGTAAATTCAGCCGATGCTGTGAGAGATCTTTTGAGAGATCAGGATCAGAAAGATCTTATAACTCTTATGAAAGCTTATTCTCTGCATGAGACTAAAAGGTACAAAGAGGCTATTTCAGAGTTTGAGAAGGTGGGGGAAAGATCTAAATTTTTCGCAAATGCTACCGCTGGTAAGATAGAGTCTCTTAAAGAAATAGATCTGGAGGAAGCCGTAAAGTTTGCTGGAAGAATTTCAATAGATTCACCAGAGATTGCTCAGTCCATATTATCTTTGTATAGAGAAAAAGAAGATTATGTTAAGAGTTTAGAGCTTATAGATGAATTCATACAGAAATTTGAAAGTAAGGCGAGTTCTTTTTTGTATTCAAAGGCTATAGTTCTTTATGAAGCTGGGAGAATTGGAGATGCTTTAGCTGTAGCTGAAGATTTAGTTAAACAGGACGAAAACAATCCAAATTCCCTAAATCTTTTGGGGTACCTTCTTCTTGAGCTACTGTTTGAGGACCAAAAAAATGGAAAAATGGTGGATAATGATATATTGGGAAGAGCCGGGAAGTTGATAGAGCAAGCTCTAAAGCGTAAATCAATGGATCCATATATTATTGATAGTATTGGATGGTTCTACTTTATAAAAGGAGATATAGATATTGCTGAAAGATATATAAGGCAGGCACTCGAGAAACTTCCGGAGGATCCAGCTATTTTGTTTCATCTTGGAGAGATATACTATAAGAAGAAAGAATTTGAAAAGGCTCTTGAGATGTACAAGCGGGCGTCCAGAGCTAAACCAAAAGGTATCGAAAAAAGGAGAATAGAGGAAAGAATATCGGAAGTCTCAAAAATCCTAAAACCATCACGAAAAAAAAGATAAATAACAACAAAGGTTATAGAATGCCGAGAAGATGGAACTCAGCGTAAAAGAAAAAAATGACCTTATCTTCGATCCTTTAGTATGTGTAAGGTGCGGATACTGTAAATCAACTTGTCCAACCTATCTTGCTACGCGTGATGAAAGATTTTCACCAAGAGGGAGACTTATCCTCTCACAAAAACTACTAGAAGAGACCTCAAACTTTATAGAGCAGATAGCAATATACAACGATTTGGATACTTGTTCAAAATGCCTCGAATGTGAAAGAGTGTGTCCCCTAAATCTCAGACCGTGGTTCAATTTTATCAAAGTGAAAAATAGAACATTTATGGGGAAGATAGAAACATATCTTGCAAAACTTCTTGTGAATAGTAAGCTGTTTTTTGGATTTATTTTCTCTGCAATGTGGAGATGGAAGCACAGAAAGATTGAAGAGAATTTATACTGGGATGCAATTTCAGTTTCAGACCGAAATGCAGAATCTAATACAGGATCTGATCTCCACGATATTTTATTCTTCCCAACATGTTTTGGATACACTGTTTTTGCTGAAGAGAGAAAAAAATTTCAGTATCTATTTAGGAGGCTCGGAGTAAATTTTAAAGTTTTGTCTGAGAAATTTTTATGTTGTGGTGCTCCATTGCTTCTTTCTGGAGATTTTGAATCCTTCAGAGAGAATTCGAGGAAATTTGTCCTTAAGATAAAAAAAAGCGGAGCGAATCTCACCGATAAAGTGAATTTGATCGTAATGGGGGGAACGTGTTCTTGGATAATCAGAGATTTTATAGTTCCAGATAATTTCGAAGAACTAAAAAATGTTGAGGTTCATGAGGCAGTTGATTTTTTAATTTCATTGATAGACTCAGATGTTTTGGTAGTTAAAAAAAATATAGGAAAATTTTTGCTTCATAAGCCCTGTCATAATCATTCTCAATCACTGGAGAAATTCCTTTCTAAGCTGAGATTAGATTATGAGGTTACAGATTTTTATTGTTGCGGATTCGGTGGATCTCTTTTTTTTAAGCATAAAAAGATGTCAGATCTTCTTGGGGTAAATACGATTTTAAGAAAGAATTTTGACTTTATAGTTTCGTCATCACCTGGGTGTATAATTCAACTTTCAAAGTTCGCCAATGTTCGACATGCGGTAGACCTTATTTTCACAATAGCTCAAGATTTGTAAGATTCACCGAAAATCCTATTCCTTCTTTGCCGAAGAGTGAGTATTTTCCTCCGGTTATGAATTTTACGGATTTGCAGAATACGGAGAAAAGAAGACCTGTATAGTAGTCTTTATCTGCTCTTTCTGAAAGGTTGAAAACTACATTGTGAGATTTTAGGGATTCAGCAAAAAATTCTACTCCTTTTAATTCTTTTTCTCCGTTCAAGAATTTAAATTCGCTTATATCCTTGAATACTTTGAAGAAAGCCCTTGCAATTTCTGTAGATATCTTTTTTTCATCTATAAGCTTTTGAATTTCTGTTATATTTTTTTTGAAGAATACTTCTGAGTAGTTCCCGAGGATTTTCTTTGCGAGTCCAAAATGTGTTACGACGATGAGCATCTTTTTTTTAAGTTTTGCTGAGATGTAATCAAGGATATCAAGAAGAGTTTCGGTGCAGAGTTTTTCGTCGGCATCACTTATTTTTTCTTTTATTATCTCACAACCTACCTGATATGCCTGATATTTTCTACCGAACGGAGACACTCGCAAAATATCACCTCTATATGATAGTGCTTTATTGATTGTTCTTCTAGCTATATCTGTAGTAAAATCTTCGCGCAGGCTCAATTCCTCCAGAGGTATTTTTACTTCCTCAAATCCCTTCCTGTCAAATATCTCAAGGATTTTGAATTCAATCTGTCTGATTGTTCTTTTATCCATTTAAATTATTTATATATCTAAGTTGTGGTGCTTTCGATATCTACATATATGTCTTTTTCTTTGAGTATTTCGTTCTTAACTTTGGGTTTCTTCACTAGTTCAAGTCTGACAATAGCGGAAGAGTACCAAGGTTGGTCAAATTGGCTTTTGACAGGAGCTAATTTCCATGCCAGAGTTTTTGTATGATATTCCCAAATCTCATATTTATTGAAATCTCGTATTATATCCGTTATTACTGCTCCGGCATCAATGACGAATTTTTGAAGTTCAGCCCACTTTGAAACTGATGAGTCGATCAGAGTCATTCCAATATATCCTGCGCTACCCGGACCTTTTAGACTCCAGATCCCTTTTTCTATAAATATTTTGAAAGGTTTCTTAGCTTCTGGGGGATCTGTTACTAGAACATCAAACTTTCCTTTGAGGGAATCTGGAAGTTTTTTTCTTAGGTCAAAGACCTCCGCTCTTACAGGGAGTTTTTTCTCTTGAGCGATTTTGTTTGTGAAATCGATAAGTCTTTTATCTATATCAAGAACAAGTACATCCTGCGGAAGCATTGTAAGTCCTAAAGCTATTCCAACAAGGTCATCGTCTCCTAAAATGATGATCTTTTTCCCAGATATGTCATTGCGAAGTTTCATAAGAGCAACTCTTCCAACAGTACTTGCAGGATCTATATTTCCCTGGTCATACTCTTGAATAGGTTTCGGTCTGTACTTATGTATCTCGAGAAAATCTTCGAGTATACCGAGCGAATTGATATTTATTCCTTTTCCTTCGCATTGTGGGCATATGAGTTCTTTAGAGTAGGGTAGGATATTGCTATACTTCTGATTAAGTTTTTCTTGCGGAATAATTTTGTCATCTTTGAAATCCACGTATCTTAATCTTTTTAAAATCTTTAAGGTTTCTGCAACTGTGGGGATCGGTCTTTGCGAGAACCTAACTATTTGCCAGAAATTTTCAGAGGTCTTGATTGCGGATATTATATCTTCAATTGCTTTTGGACTTGTTTTCACTCCTGTTTTTTTTTCTACTTCAGCAGAGATTTTTGTAAGATCATCCATTTGGTAGGAAGCGCCCCCAGCGGGATTTGAACCCGCGTTACCGGCTTGAAAGACCGATGTCCTAGACCAGGCTAGACGATGGGGGCAAAATGAAAAAATTACTCTTTACAGATTAGTTATTGTACATTCAAAAGTAATTTTTTCAAAAATGCTAAACTATGACTGCGATGCTTTTTCTTCTTGTTTTGGCGTTTGTTTTTCTGCCTGATGCGTAGAAGCTGTTGAAGTTTTTTCTACAAATTGCCCCTGAATTGCATCTTTCAGAACCCTAATTTTTACGTCTTTAGCTATCTCAAGCAGGAGAGTTTGCTCTCCTACATCGGCGACTTTCCCTATAATTCCACTTGAAAGATAGACTATTTCACCTTTTCTTATATTCTTTAAGAATTCTTTTCTTTTGGATTCAGCCTTACTTTGGGGTCTTATAACGATAAAGTAAAATATCAGGAAAATGATAAATATCGGAAAGATTGATAGAAGGAAGTCCATAACCATAAAGTTTTGTAGCTATGGATATTTTTGGACTTTTTCAATTTTTTTATATTTGCTTTTATATTTGCGTTTCTTCTTCCACAAGTTTTACAAAATCTTCTATGTCCTGTGATATTTGAGTTTTTGCGAATTTGCCCTCAATTATATCAAGATGTCCTACTTCATATTCTTTGTATATTTTGATTTTTGATTGCGCTATCTTTAATATTGGTTTTACAGATTCGGGGGGAGCAAGTTTGTCAAGGGTTCCAGCAAAAACAAGTAGGGGGGACTTAATTTTTTCGAATTCTTTGGTGAAATCTATTCTACCGTCAAATGATGTTATTTTGCCTTCACCAGCCCATCGCAGAATCTGAGTAAAAAGGCGCGGAGATGAGAAATCAAATCCTCTCACAAGCTTCTCGTAAAAATCGTATATGCTTTCAAAATTTCGGGTGTAAGATGGGTACAAAGGTGCGATCTTTACAATGCTTTTGTATCTCATAAAAGGTGCTCCTACAACTCCCAAGATTCCTAAGATTTTCATAGCAACTTCTCGTGGCCACACAAGGTAGATCAGCTTTGAAGCTGGGAATTTTCCTATAGCTACTGTGACCCTGCCGAAAAAGCGCATTATAGGAACTCCTTTACCGAATATTATTGGACTCCCAAATGTTATTATACCTGCAATGGTGTCTGGGTTCTGCACTGCCCAGGCATAAGATACTATTCCTCCGAGTGAGTGCCCCCCAATGATAAGCCTGTCATATCCGAGCTTTCTTATGAAATTTACAGAAGCTTGTACATCTTTAGAGACGAAATCTTCAAATGTGTAGTTGTAAAATATTTTTTTCAGGCGGGAGTATCCAGAACCCCTTAAATCTATTGCAAAGGTATGTATCCCCTTTTTTGTAAGCTCAGGAGCGAGTCCCCCATTTTTTCCGTCCCAACTGAAATGGTTTTGAGCAAACCCATGAATAAAAAGTATAGGGAACCGATATCTCACATCTACGGGAGTCCATTCATGGAGCCCAAGTTCTACGTTATCCTCTGCTAAGATTTTGTGAAGTTTACTTCTCATCATTTGTGCATCTATCTGCCAGTACTAGCTATCAATAAAAAGCTTTATTCTCTAATTATTTAACAGATGTATTAATCAAATATTTTTACTTTGCTAGTTTTTTGTCCATAATGTTTGCCCGAGTATTTGGCTATCTATAGCTTTATATTCTGAGTTTGCGTCAAAATCATTTATAGATGGAGTTGTGAAGTTTGGCAAGCTCAATATAGCTTTGTGCTGAGTTTCTCAGCATTTCTATTTCATATTTTGTAAGTTCTCTCTTTACTTTTGCTGGAACGCCTACCGCTAGTGTTCCGGGAGGAATTATAGATCTTTCGGTTACTAGTGCTCCTGCTCCAATTATTGAAAATGGTCCAATTTCAGCTCCGTTCATAATTATCGCTCCTATGCCGATGAGTGAAAAGTCTTTTATTACACAACCATGAAGTACAGCTTTGTGTCCAACTGTGACAAAGCTTCCTATGAAAGTTGGATAAGATGCGGTTTCTGCATGTATAACAACTAAATCTTGTATATTAGTTCCCTGTCCAATTTCTATCCAGTTAACATCCCCTCTTATTACAGTTCCGTACCATATAGATGATAATCTTTCTATTTTTACATCACCTATAATAACTGCGTTTGGTGCTATAAATACGCTATCATCTATCCGAGGTTTAAGCTCTAACTTATCTTTTCTTATGCTAATTAGTTTCCCAAAAACCATTCACTTGTTTTTTATTTTATTTTTCACTTTTATTTTGTATTTTCTATCTTAAGATATTCTGTTGCGCAAAGTTTTGCAAGATTTCTGACTCTGGAGATAAGCTCGGCTCTTTTCTCAACTCCTATAACTCCTCTTGCATCCAAAAGATTGAAGATGTGGGAGCACTTTATACAGTAGTCATATGCTGGTATGACTAATTTTTCACCTATTAATCTTTTGGCTTCATTTTCATAGAGTTCAAAAAGGGTAGAGAGCATGGTAACATCGGATTTTTCAAAATTATAAATGCTCCACTGTCTTTCACGTTCTAAATAAAAATCTCCATATGATATATTCCCCCACTTGAGATCGAATACACTTTCTTTTTTTGAAAGAAATAGGGCTATTCTTTCAAGTCCATAAGTTACCTCGAAAGAAGGTGGGTCAAGGTCTATTCCGCCCATTTGTTGAAAGAAAGTCAGTTGTGTGATTTCCATCCCGTCAAGGCGCGCTTCCCAACCTAGTCCCCAAGCTCCTAAAGTTGGAGACTCCCAGTTATCTTCAATCAATCTGAAATCTCTCCTTTCTATTTCCAATCCCAGGGCTTTCAGGCTATCTATATAAAGTTCAATGATGTTATCAGGTATAGGTTTTATTATAACTTGGATTTGAAAGTAATGCTGGAGTCTTTGAGGATTCTTCCCGTATCTTCCATCCTGAGGTCTTCTTGATGGCTGGACATATATTACACGCCAAGGTTTTTTCCCCAGCACACCGAAAAATGTAGCCGGGTGAAAAGTACCAGCACCGACCTCTATGTCGTACGGTTGCATAACCGTACAACCAACCGATCCCCAAAAATCAAGTATTTTGCGAGTTATTTCCCAAAGTTCCATATATGGGCGCTACTTCTGATCAATGTTCTTCTCCAATGGCTAATGCTATATATATCAATGACAGAATTGAAAACACAAAGGCTTGAACTACTGAGACAATTGTTCCAAGAATTAGGAAGGCAACAGGAACGATGATATACGTAAGATGTGTAAATATTTCTAAAACTGAGTGATCTCCGGTCATATTTCCAGCAAGTCGTACTGATAGGCTTACGATTCTGAAAGCATGAGATATAAGCTCTATGGGGAAGTAGAGAAAGGCTACCGGGAGAAAAGGACCTAAAAAGTGCTTCAAGTATTTTATCTTATGTTTTATAAATCCGTATACATTGTAGTATATAAATACGACAATGGCTATTCCTATGTTGACATTGATATTCATTGTGGGAGGCATAAATCCGGGGATAAGCCCCATAAGGTTCATTGAGAGTATAAAAATGAATATGGAAACAATAAAGGGTATGTGCTTTTTGGCTTCTTCTTCTGGCATCAGTGAGGAGGCAATCTCATTCCAAAAATTAACCACTGCATGGAATATCTTCCCAATTTTTGAATCTGGCCTCAGTTTTACGGCAATTCCAAAAGCTACTATTATCCCCAAAGCTATAATCTCAAATATTATGTGCTGAATATTCTCAGGAACACCCAAAAATTCCGTAAGTATTGTCGGCATAGTTAGATTAAATATAAAAAAATGAATATTATTAAGGATATTGAATTTTCTGATTTTTTTGGGTCTACGTTTGGTAATTTATGCTCAATTCAATGGAGAGGGTTGAACCAAAGCGTATAAAGATTTTGATTTCTCAGCTTCAGGGGTTTAAAAATCCCAAGCTTCAGCTTGAACAATATGAGACAGACGGTGAATCTGTGGGCTTTTTCCTTCAGAGGGCTTGGAAAGATCTGGTCTCAGCTACCGTGGTAGATTTGGGATGTGGAACAGGGAACTTAACTTTTGCTTCGGTTTTGGCTGGAGCTAGACTCGCTGTTGGTGTAGATATAGACAGAGAAGCTCTGAAGATCGCTATTGAAAACAAAGAATTCCTGATAAATTCGGGTTTTGATGTTGTAAGTGCAAACTTTGTGTGCGCAGATGTTGAAAATGTATTCTTTAAAAGAAAATTTGATGTCTGTATTATGAATCCTCCTTTCGGTATTCAGAAGAGAAAAGCTGATAGAATTTTTCTCACTAAAGCATTTGAAGTTGCTGATGTAGTATGGACTTTTCTCTCTTACGGGTCTAAACCTTTTGTTCAGAAATTCGCTGAAGAGAATTCATTTTCGATAACGGATTTTTTCACAACAAAAATTCAGATTCATCAGAAGTTTTCATTTCACAGAAAAAAAGTTGAGTTTCTTCAAGTTGATCTTTATAGGATTCAAAGAATTTGGTGAAATGATGCCTACCTTTGATGAAATGATACTTACCTTTGATGAAATGATACTTACCGAAGCCGAAGCTATAGATTCTAACTACCTTTATAGCCGAAGGCATTGATTATGATAAGTTCAAAACAACTGTTTCAAAACAACTGTAGTTTATGTGAAACCTAGTTTGCAGAGTTTCCCAAAGGTGCAACTGTGGTGAGGAATTCAATTCTGGAAGCCAATGGGGGAGATAGGAGAGAAAAAATACTACTTTTTTCAGGGAATCTTCAAAATTTTTGAGAAAAAACATTAAACGAAATGAAAATGAGTATGATAAACTGATATATCAATGAAAAGCTTTGTTAGAATTTCAGTAGTAGCAATTTTTGCATTATTTTGTATTCTGCCTCTTATTCACGATCATAATAGCAATAGCGCTAATGACTGTACAGTATGCGTAATTTACAAAGTATCATCAAAGTTCAAAGAAGAACTTTCCTCAACGGTAAAGATTGTTTCAAGTATAATTGGTGTGGTTGAATTTAAGACCGAGAAATTTATTTGTCTTGCGGTTGAAGGTGTAAAATCCAGAGACCCACCTCATCAGAGTTAAGATAGCTTCTACCATAGATACCATAAAGAAACTTCAGGTTTAAAATACAATAAAATACAAAATAAATAATTTTTGCAATAAAAAGGAGGTGCATTGTATGGTAAATGAATTAATTTTTGTATTGGCTGTCTTAGGACAGCAAAAAATTACGGGAACAGCACTTTTAAATCCAGATATATCTTTAACAGGTGATATAGTTAATATGACCACAATTGGAGATGAAATTAAAAACTCTTTTAGGCTAAGAGAGTTTGAAATAGGAATTCAAGGATATATACATCCACATATAAAAGTAGATTCATTTATATCTTTCCATATTGGTGAGTTTATTTTCCCATTAGACCATCTTCATAATCATAATTCTGAACATACTGCAGGAGAAAACCATAAAGGAGATGCGCATATGCATCCTGGAGTTGAAATCGAGGAAGGGTATCTAAGTTTTTTAAGTGTTCTGCCTGGAATATCTGGAAAGCTCGGCAGGAAATATGTAAGCTTCGGGAAGCTCAACCCTCTTCATTCTGATCAATGGTTGTATGTTGATCAGCCATTGGTCATCAGGAAAGTTTTCGGGGAGCACAACTTTACAGGAGATGGTGGAAGCATAATATTATCACCATACCTTGGATTCCTACTGAGTGTTGAATTAGGGGCTTGGAGAAACTTTACAGGACCATATGAAGATTTATTTCTCTCGCAAAGATTATTTTCTGCATTCGGAGTAGGAAATCTTGAGGTGGAGATTGGTTTATCATCTACACAAGGAAACTTTCCTGCAACTCCAAAGAAAATATCATCTATATCTGGAGCAGATCTTACCTTAAAATATATAACTGAATCTGGTAGATTAGAGATCATTGGTGAACCCCTGTTTGAACTTTCGGATAGAATAAATTATAAAGGTCTGTATTTGTCTGGTTTCTACGCTTCACCTTTAAGATCCTTTCAAGCCGGATTGAGATTAGATCTTGTTGATGAAACTTTTGGAATATCTCCTGTTTTTTCTTATCTTATAACTGAAACCACAAAAATAAGGTTCCAGTACAGTTTGTATTCCCAACATGAACATACTACACATATCGTTTTCATCCAATTTCTGTTCGGTATCGTTCCACATGCCCATGTGCTCCAATTCTAAAAGGAGGTAGTGTTTATGAGAGATTCCAAAATCTTTGAGGTCGTTTTACTTTTTGCTTTGGTTCTGTTTACTCCGGATTTTCTGATTGCCAAAAAAGTAAGAATAGTTGTTCCCCACTGTTCATTTTACGATTTTGCAAAATCTGTAGTTGGTGAAGAAGGAGATGTTGAGTATTTAGCAGATGGTAGGTATAATCTTCACTATGTTGAACCTAGACCATCATATATTCCAAAGTTGAGAAGAGCGAATTTTGTTATCCCCATAGGACTTGGACTTGATATGTGGTTTGATGCTTTAATCCAGGCTTCAGGAAACCCTAAAATTATGCCTGAAAGTTCAGGATATATACGTGTTGCTGGAGCTATAAAAGTTTTAGAAATTCCGGAGTTTGAGATTGGTCAACCCAGATACGGAGATATACACCCTGAAGGTAATCCGCATTACTGGCTCTCTCCAGAAAATGCTGAGAGAATAGTACTTGTTATAGGTGAGCATCTTTCAAAAACTCTCGGGGATGATAAATTTCGTAAAAATTCTGAAGCTTATGCTGAGAAGCTGAGGATGTTAGGAGATGAGTTAAGATCAAAATTTGAAAGATTCAGAGGATTCAAGTTTATCTCATATCACAAAAGCTGGTCTTATTTTGCTGATTTTTTAGGATTTGAAATTGTAGATACTTTAGAACCTGCGCCTGGGATTCCACCTACTGCTCAACACGTTGCTAAAGTTATAGATACTATAAAGAGACTCGGCATAAAAGTTTTGCTCTATGAGCCATATTTTAGTAAAGATGTTGTGGTGAAGGTTGAAAAGCAGACCGGAATACGTGGAGTGATACTATATCAAGATTGCGTGCCGTCTATCTCGGAGTTGAAGGATTATTTTTCTCTTATGAGATTTAATACAGAAAGGATTATTGAGGCTTTGAGGGAGTAGAGATGGAAAAATATTCACTGGTTGAGCTTTTCATTTTTGTTTTGCCAGCATTTTTGCTGAGTCTTTCGCTTGTTATGATCCATGTATATTTTGGGATAAGGATTTTTGAAAGGGGGGTTATTTTTGCTGATATATCTATAGCTCAGTGTGCGTCTTTGGGGTACGCCATTGCGCTGATGCTACATATAGAAGATAAAATTCTGCAGTATACAATAGGAGTTCTTGTCTCGTCTTTAGCTGGACTTTTGTTCTCAGCTGTGAAAAACGAAAGATTTGAGGTCAAAGAGGGAGTAGTTGGAGCTGTATACGCCTTTGCGTATTCACTTACTATTCTTGTTATGACAAAAGTTCCGGGTGAAGCCGAACATTTGAGACTAATGTTGACAGGAAATATCCTTTTTGTGAGATATGACGATGTTTTTAAGGCATCTTTGATATATTTAGGAATTGGTTTTTTGCATCTGGTTTTGAATAAGAAATTTCAGATTTCATCCGCTTCTCCAGTTTGGGAGTTTATTTTTTACTCTACATTCAGCATTGTGGTATCATCATCTGTGTCGTTGGCTGGAGTTATTTTGGTTTTTTCTTATCTTGTGATTCCTTCTCTTTTGTCCTATGTTTTGATACATAATCGCAGTTTTGTAGAGAAATTACTCCTGGGATGGTTTGTTGGTTTGATTTCAACACTACTTGGCTTTTTAATATCCATTTATTTTGATATTCCCACATCTCCTACAATAACTGCAATTTTGTGGGTAGTTGTATTTTTGGTTTTGATGGGCAAACTGATAAAAGGGTCAAGATCGACGTAGGGGGCATGCAAAGCAGAGATACCTGCTACATCTTGTAAGAAAGAGTTCTAAGAGCCCTTGTCCTTCAATCGCATTACTGTAGGAGATTTTGAGTCTCCTTTTTGCCTCTTTTAGGAATCTGTTCTCTTCTTCTGGGGGAAAGCTGGCAAAATGAGAGAAGACTTCCTCTTCCGGGTAAAAATTCAATAAAAACGGGATTAATACATTTGCCACTATGGTTCTTAGTCTTCCGATTCCTAATCCCGGTGTTTTGAAAGTTTCTTCCCAAACCTTGTATTTTTTCCTTCCTTCAAAAAGGTTGTGCACAGTATCTGAGACGTTGGGGATTTTCTCAAAGAGCTTTTGAAGTATTAGGATTCTTTTTAAGGGTATATTGGCTGGTCTGATGGGATGGGGTTTCCCTTCAGAATAGGGTTTCCCTTCGGGATGGAGTTTCCCTTCAGGGTGGAGTTTCCCTTCGGTTTCGGGAAATATTTCCTTCAAAATGACTTCATTTAGCGAATTGCTGTCAAGTTTTGCTAATATATCATATGGTATTTTTCTTGCAAATTCAAGCATCTTTATTTTATACTTTTCATATCCTAAAGCTTCACTTATGAATTCGTATAGAACAGCGTTATTGTTGTTGACTTCCTGTAATCTCTCCATAATTCTTTTTGCTTTCCTTTTCAGTCTTATTTTACCGAGGCGATTTATCTCTCCTTTTTTGGCTTCTTCTTCATTTCTGCACAGGAATTCAAAGTTATGATTTAAGGATTTTATTTTTTGGAGGTTTATCACGGTGCCATCAAGTTTCGTGTCTTCTTCCCAGAGAATATGAAATTTTACCGATGAGAATTCTTTGTTTATGTGGTGGTTGTGTTTGAACCAATAGGATGCCCTGGAGTGGCATTCTGCATCTCCTATGATTTTTGTTCCATTGAGCACAATTATAGCATTTTTGAAATCGGGTCCTACATTGGAGGGGATTCCGGGGAAAACCACGAAAATTCTATTCTGTCCATCTTCTATAAGAGTGTTACTAAGTCCCTCCCATAAAATTTTTATTTCATGTTCTTTCATAGTAGGTAAAGTTTAATCTTTCTATCTTAGCTTTACTTTGTTTATTGTATCACATTTGTGTTGCTTACTGACTGATTTTTGTGAATGAATTTTGCTATTTTTTAAAAAATTTTGTGGTCACAATAACGGTCACAATAACGGTCACAATAAAAGCAAGTTCAAATAGTATCTGCTAGCTACCATCGGGCTCCTACAACTTATTGAGAGCTAAGCTCCTTATGACTGGACATCAAACACTACTTGCTAAAATTTGCGACTTAAAAAATTGTAATTTAGGAATATCGCTGTGGTGTGCTATAACTTAGATGATGTCGTATAAAACAAAGGAGGAGGAGCTAGGATTAGATTCGGACGAGGTCGAATTTTATGAGAAAAGTTTCAAGGATGTGGGAGTACCAGTTATAAGTGATCCGATTCTTCGCGCAAAAATTGGAACCATGATATTTATCATATCTGAAATTATGCTTTTTGGTGGTCTGATAAGTTCTTATTTTGTTATGAGAAAGGAAGCTATTGAGTGGCCTCCAGAGGGGCAACCCAGGTATCCGGTTTGGCAAACAGCCTTTAATTCCGCTTTCCTTTTTGCGAGCTTGTTTTTTATGATACTCTTTGACAAATTTAGGAGAAGGAATCTGCTTTTCTTTTCTACTGTCTTGGGTGGGATTTTCATTCTTCTTCAGGGGATTGAATGGGTAAGACTTATAGAATTCGGGTTAACTCTTACCTCAAGTTCTTATGGTTCTATCTTCTATGTCATTGTTGGAACCCATATGTTTCATGCTTTTGGGGGACTTCTTTGGTTGGCTTTGGCTTATTTTGGATCGAGAGATTCTAAAAATTTAAAAACACCTATAATTGAAGGTGCATCTTTGTTCTGGAAATTCGTTGTTCTCATTTGGCCACTAATTTATATATCTGTATTCTTAGTTTAATTAATTATTTTATGTTATCTTACGCGCGTTATTGATGCTAGGTAGGGTGAATTTCGTTTTTCTATAGAATCTTATCATCAAATTCTCTTTCTTCTCCTTTCAAGCTTTTCTGTTTTATTTTGCCTGCTGCAATTTCTCTAAGAGCTAGTACTATTTCTTTATTATTTTCGATGTTATCCACTAATGGGCGAGCCCCTTTCATAAGTTGGTTTGCCCTAAGTATAGCCATTCTTACAAGAACGAATTTGTTGGGGATCTTTTCCAAACAATCCTCTATTGTTATTCTTGCCATATGCTTATCTTTTTTATATAATTATAAAACTACTTAGATGTAGTTTTTTCAGAAATTTTACTACTTGAGCAAACCTTGATGAATATGATAGAAAGTATAGTTAGGGATGTTGAGAGCAAGATATTCAAAGAGGATATCCTAACTATTTCACGCGGTATAACTTCAGCTTACGAAGAAAAAATTAAGGAGGTATATAGAAGAACTATTGGAGACATGGAGATGGTATGCCTTGTGAGTTTTGGTAGTTTTGGTAGAAGAACTATGGCTCCATTTTCAGATATAGATATCTCTATTCTTGTATTATCAGATAGAGTAAGAGAAAAGAATGAAGATCTTATATCACAGTTTATAACTTCAGTTTGGAATTTAGGATTGCAAAGGGTGGAATGCTCAGTGAGAACACCGGCAGAGACTCTGAGTCTTGCTTTCGAAGACGTTAGGGTACTATCTTACCTTGCAGATATGAGGTTTATTATAGGAGATTTCAGAGTTTTCAGAAGAATGAAAAATAAAATACTGGAAACCGGTTTTCTGAAAAACAGCAGGGAACATATTTTCTCTCTACTTGTCCACGACAGAGAGACAAGAATATCTAAAAACTCAGATATGGTGCAGCCGGATATAAAGCGTTCACTGGGGGGGATAGATGATTTTGTATCGCTGAACTGGTTGAGAAATCTCATTTCTAAAAATATTTTGGTCCATCCGCGAACTTTGGAGAAAGATTTTCGTCGGCTTCTTGAGCTAAGGACTATTTTGCATCTTATAACAAAGAGAAATGAAAACAAAATATACGTAGAGCTTGTTAATGAGATAATTAATTTTGTCAGTAGCAGAAAGGATAAGCAATCTGCCCGCGATCCACGAAAGTTTATGACGCAAATTCTGTCGACAATGGATAAAATTGGAGCTTACGTGAATCTGTCTTATGAGTTCGTGAGACAGCAGATATTTTCGAGTCCATCTCAATTAAGACCATTGGGAGAAAAATATCTTACAGACGGGGAATACATCTACGTTCAGAATGGAGTGAACCTTGATGCAGAATCAATTATGGAGATTTTCAAAGTTTCAAAAGATAACAATCTTAAGATCTCCCCACAGATTAGCTATTTTATTTTAAGGTCACATAGAAAATTTGTAGGTTCACATATGAGTCGTAGGGTCAATTCTCTTCTCTTTGAGATCTTAACAGATCTAGGCGGAGTGGCTAGGACACTTGAAAATATGAGGGAGTTAAGGTTCCTCGATAAAGTTATACCTGAGTTTATGAAAGTTCTGAATCTTTATCAGTATTTTCCTCCTCACATATCTACTGTTGATAGGCATTCTATAAAGTGTGTTGAGGAGATCGAGAAGATCCTGATAGGAATAAGGCCAAGGTATGTGGATATTTTGCCTGAGATTACAAAAGATGGTAGAGGTGTATTGATACTTGCTGCGCTTTTGCATGATATAGGTAAGGGTAGGAAAAAAGATCACTCCGAAATTTCCGCAAGGATATCTAAAGTCTTTGGGAAGAGACTAGGATTATCCGGTGACAGTCTAAAAAAGCTTGTTTTTCTTGTCAAGAATCATCTATCTTTATCACACTTTGCGCAAAGAAGAGATATTCATGATACCACATCTTGCATAAAATTTGCATCAGAATTCCCTGATTCTGCAACTCTTGACTGTTTGTATATTCTATCTATAGCTGATTCAATAGCCACAAATCCCGAAAGTTGGAACAAGTGGAAAGCTTCATTGATTACTGAGGCTTACATGAAAATATCGGAGTTGATGAGAAAGGGGCTGGATTACTCTGAAGAGGTTGTTGTTAATACTTATGCTCTTGAGAGCGAGTTGAAGGAAATCTTTGACGAATCTATGGTTAAGGATTATATCTCATCATTGTCACAAAAGTTCATTTCGTTGTTCAGCTATGATAGATTTTTCAGATATTCCGTTTTATTTCTCAATGTATGTCAGCGTAATCTCAGCAGATATACGGTGTTTACCGGAAAGAGCGAAGACGTGATGGAAGTAATAACAATTGGTGATGATGAAGTTGGTTTTTTATGTGAATGTGCTGGGGCGTTTTTCCTTTCTGGATTAAATATACTAACTCTTTATGCTGAAGCAGGAATACTGGGAAAGGCTATGAATGTGTTTTGGGTTGAGCCTGCAGATGAGCAAAAATTCAGAAAATTTAAGCAACTCATTCTTTCAAAAAGATTAAAGGATATAGTAAAAGAGATTGAGATAAAAAGGGATTCAATCTTGGATATGTTTATGAAACTTAATCCATTTTCAAACAAAAATAGTTACGATACTGTCAGACTTGTCTTTGACAATAATTCTTCTAGGGATTACACCATAGTTGAAGTTTACTGCTTTGATAGACCTGGAGTTCTTTTTGATATGACTTATGCTATATCATTTTCAGGATTCGATATATCTGCAGCGAAAATTTCGACAAGGGAAAATAAGGTAGCAAATACCTTTTACTTGATAGATAAATCCACTAATTCAAAGTTGACAGTAGATCAAATCAATGATCTTGCCGCGAGATTAAAGGAGGCTATTGTTCATGGAGTATCTCACCTTCACCCTCTTCAATGATTCCTCTGATCTGCTCAGGGTTATTCTTTAATTCTTCCAATTTCTTTCTTACTTCCTGAAAAACTTCATCAAATTCTACGATAACCTTTTTTCTTTTTATTGGGTTTGCATAGGATACAACTTCCTTGTAGACAAAAGGATGAGATATTCCCAATGCTTTTAGTTGTTCTACTATTTCCTTTACGATATAATGGTTTTCAAGGAGTATATCTGCTCTTCTTTGTCTTTCGTTTATAGCTTGCTTCAAGGGCAAATCTAGTGGCCAATCTGACTTTTTGAGGATTGTTTCCCATGACGCACCGGAAAATTTGTCTTCTTTCTCATAAACTAGACCTGCCGTTACATAAAATATCTCTTCAACAGCTTGAATGACATCATCTTCTGCCTCTCTTTTCTCAGGATACATATCACATAGTTCTTTGTATACTCTTAGGGCTACATAACTTTTTTCCTTTATATTGGGTTGCTTTTCTATGTTCAGGTTTATCATTAATGTTGCAAGTTCCCACGGGATTACAACCGAAGGAATTTTTCTTATACCAAGGTCAAGGCAAGCAAGGTATCTGTGCTGACCATCTAATATTATGAATCTATCTTCATGGGGTTTTTTGGCAACCACTAACGGTACAACAAATCCTAAAGTTGATATTGATTCAGAAAGATTTCTGACGTGGGGTTTGGATGGCTTTCTTTGATAGACTACCACTTCTAACTTATCAACAGGAACCTCAGCGAAAACTAAGTCATACCCCTTGAAGGGTTCCTTAAGTACAAAGATGTTATCACCCAAGCTTTTTTTTATTTCAGCTATGTAAGAATCTTTAGCGAAAACTCTATCTTCTGTAGATATCTCCATACTTTATAGTCAATTTATTTATTATAGTTTATACTATAATTATAGTTTATAATAGTTTATACTATAATAGTTTATACTATTATGATGGTATAATTTGAAATTTTGAAAATCTATCAGTTTACTGAATTAGAAATTCAGATAATTGTTAGTAGCAAGGTAAGAAATAGGAAATTTGAGAGCTTGTGTCACCTCTCCTTCTTGATAGAAATCTTTCATCTTCTTTTGTGCAGACCGGAAGGATCGATATATTTTTGATGCCAATTTTATTTAATATCATATGTGTGCATTTTGCAAGATCGATAAAAAATTTTGAATCTTTCATAGCAATAAATGAAGCATCTATATCTTCTGATCTGGAGAGATTAAGGAATATCGATAGGGTATCTTCTTTTACCTCGTAGCATTTTCCACATATGTGTGGACCTATTACGATATATAGATTTTCTGGAGATTCTTTGAAAAGCCTCAATTTTTTCTCGAATTCTGAGAATATCCCTTTAGCTATTCCACGCCAGCCAGCGTGTATTACTCCTTTTATTTTATCCGAGATGAAAAATACAGGTAAGCAATCTGCTGTTTTTACTCCAAACACTAAGGTTTTATCAGCTCTGCCTACTATCCCGTCAAATCCATGTTTTGCACTTGAATACTCATCAGGATAGATGAGAATGTATGGGGTGTGTTCCTGTTTTGGCAGGATTACATTGTGGGCTGGCTTGCTATCTTTGAAAAGAAAGATTATTGACTCTTGATATGGCGTATCAACAATTATGCCTTTTTTATCTTCTCTGATTGAAAAATTGTTCAGTTGTGGCATCTTATACATCTATTTATCGTCAGATCTTCTGAGCCTTTTAGTTTTTATTCTTCGAAGCCTTTATAAATTCTTCTACTTTTTTATAGGATTTTTTTCCCGGATATTCTTCAACTCCTGACGCTGCGTCAACTCCATATGGATTATATTTCTCTATGAATTCTTTTACATTCTCAGAAGTAAGACCACCTGAGAGGAAGAAATCTCTGCCGAAGATTTTACCATTATCGATGATCTCTTCCAGATTTTTAGTTGGGAAAGGGGAACTTTTTACTCCATGAATTTTTGAAGATGAATCGACCAGGAAGAAATCTATAATTTTGCTGAGTTTTTCACAAAGTTTTATTGAATCTTTATTGTCAGGGAATATAGTCTTTATGATTTTTAGTCCTGATTCTTTTGCTCTCAGAACAACGTCGGGTGGTTCAAATCCGTGGAACTGTATGAGATCAAATTCCGTTATGTGTTCTATGTCTTTTGGTAATGGGTTTCTCACAACTGCAACCTTTTGAGCGTTGGTTTTTACACCAATTATATTGAGGTCGGGAAGGAACCGCGGGCTTTCTCTGATAAGTATGAATCCGAGTAGATCTGTTCCTAAGCTATCACACATCAGCATATCTGCTTGATTTGTTATCCCACATATTTTTACTTTTGGCATCTATTTTATGCCAATTAGATTATGATAGTATTGGGAGCAGATATTTTATTTTTTGTTGTATTCTTTTGAGATATCAGGTTTAAGTTTACCTTCTGAGATTAGCTTAATGACATGTCTCCAACCGAGTATAAGTGGTAGTTTTTTATCTAGTTCTGTGATTTTGATGTTTTCACCTGATTTTATTGCTTTCCTTTCTAGATATTCTTTATATTTTTTGAAGGTTATAAGTCCCTTCGGCCATCTTAAGATTCCTCTCCGTGCGGATGTTTTCAAAAATTTGATTACCTCATCTTTTGAAGGTATATAGCTCCCTACAATAGCCCATCTTTTATCTAAAATATTGTTACCTTTTTCTATCTCTAAAACTACTCCTTCATTTTCGCTCATGTAGTATTCAAAAAATTTTGAGAAAACCTTTATGTAAAAATCCCTGAAAGGATAATAAAGCTTATCTAATTTTTTTGGGTCTTCGATTCTGACTTCTCCTCTATAACTGATGTAGAGAGCTTCTTTTACTATATCTTCTATTCCGAATTTTTCCATTTCACTGAGAAATGGTATAGCATATGTAAGGCAGAAGAATTGAGCTGAGGTAACCAGATTCCCAAGCTTCTCTTTTATTTTATCATTTTTGGTATAGACTATATATGATCTTTTTGCAAATCTTCCGACTATATATATTTCGGGTGGTTCGAGAATATACCTTGTGAGATCGCTAAAAGATATTATATTGTACTTGCAAGATTTCGAAGCTGAACCCTGCCTTACTTCCGCAAAGTAAACTGATGGAGGGAGAATCTTATTCAGAATGATGTAAAGTGGTGAGTTGTAGACTTTTTCATAAAAATCAACCACGATATAAAAATCGTAAAGAAGGTCTGGGCTATCTTCTTCGAAAAGTCCAGAACCATAAAATATTATTGCAAGTACTGAATCTCCAAACTCTTCTAAAAAATGATCTCTGAATGCTTCGATAAAGGGTAGTTTGCGAGGAGGAGAGGTTATTTCTTTGAGGACTTCCAATCTTAGTCTATCTATTATGTCATTATGCACTTCTAATAAACCAATTTTAATCAGATTATTTGATATATCATTTTATCAATAAACAGTGGGGGCAAGACCCCAAAAAGGGCAGGTGGTGCAAAAATAATTTACGAAATATTAACTCTATTAAAATATTATCAGATGCACAGTATTAGGATATTATTCCCCTTTCTCATTATACTTCTAACACTCAATCAGAGAGGATCAAGTCAAAAAGTTCCAAAAATAGCATTTATACTGGCTACAGAAAAGGAGGAGAGATATCAAAAAGATAAGAAATTCTTCGCAGATGAGATAAGAAAACTCGGTGCAGAACTTTTCTATGCTCACGCTGAGGGAAATCAGGAAAAGCAAGTGGAGATTGTCAAAACTGTGGTCGGGAAAGGAGTAGATGTTATTGTTATACAACCGGTCAATTCATTTCAAGCTAAATTAGCTGTGGAAATTGCAAAGTCTAAAGGGGTAAAGGTTGTTGCATATGATAGAATAATTTATGATGCTGATATTGATTATTATGTTTCACACAATAGTGTGATGGTGGGGATTATTCAAGCGTCGGAAGCTGTTAAGTATCTTAACGGGAAGGGAAATGTAGTAATCCTGGCAGGAGGTAAGGATCATTCTGTTGCAAAGCAGATATCAGCTGGTAACCTTATGATTTTGGATAGATATCCAAATATAAAGGTTATGGGAATCTTTTACCACGAAAATTGGGATGAAAAAGAGTCATATGTCACAATGAAGAATATTCTTAAGCAAAGTAGAGATGTCAATGCAGTGCTTGCAAATAATTCTTCATTGATAAGGGGAGCAATAAAAGCTCTCAAAGAAGAAGGTATAGCAAATGTATTTACCGCTGGAGCAGATGCCGATTTGGAAAACTGTAGACTTATTGTCAAGGGCGAACAAAATATTGACATCCTAAAGGATGTTGAATCATTATCAAGGACCGCAGCAAAAGTCGCTGTAGACATAGCTAAAGGTAAGTCCCCAGAATTTTCAGAAAAACTTAACAACGGAAAAGTAGATGTCAAGGTCGTATTTGTTCCAGTTGAAGTTGTAAATAAAGAAAATATAGAGAGAGTTATAATTCAGAGAGGCTTCCATAAAAAGGAGGACATATTCAGATGATAGATCAGATAAAAGATATGTTTGCTTTTGTGATAAAGAAATAGTATAAATTCATCGCATACTTTTGAAGGCAAGCCTAATAAGGACTAAGAAAATCCCATCCTATTCTATTTCTTTGTTATAATTTTTTTCTCATAGTTATAATTTTTATCTCATTTTTTTGATTTTCTTAATAATGGAAAAAGGAAAATTCAGAGTGGTAAAATTTTATGTTTGAGATGGAGTAGATTTTCTCAATTGTTGTTTATTGAATTTTTAATTTATAAATTAGTAATATTTTCATTAATAGTGATTAAGAATCGTTAACCAAGGAGGGTTTCTGTCTATGGAGAAAAAAGATGTAGCTCTTGTAGTAGATGATTCTGAGATAGTCAGAAAGATTATGTCAAATCTTGTGAGGAAGCTTAATTTTGAGCCTGTTGAAGCAGTAGATGGACTTGATGCAATAGAAAAATCTTTGGAGCATGATGTTAAACTGTTCGTTGTAGATATAAATATGCCTGGGTTAGATGGTATATCATTTATTAAGAGGTTAAGGAAGACCTCAAGGTACAGGGAAGCTCCTGTTGTTGTTGTATCAACAGAGGCTAGTGAAAAAGATATGCAGATAGCTTTCGATTCAGGTGCAGATTTATATTTTGTTAAGCCGGTAAAGGTTGATGCGTTCTTGAGTAAGGTTGGAGCCTTGATCAGGTCGAAGTATGGATCGGAATCTCAACTTACCGAATAATTCGGAATCTCAACTTACCGAATGATGAAGATTCTGAGCATA
The DNA here is from genome assembly GCA_938036315.1 of uncultured bacterium. Lineage (GTDB taxonomy): Bacteria > Calescibacteriota > Calescibacteriia > Calescibacteriales > Calescibacteriaceae > CALHPK01. The sequence goes on from CALHPK010000010.1 coordinate 32,486, forward strand.
GTACCAGGGGGGCAGGGGGGAACGGAAGTATTTGCCCGGAGAATGGAAGAATATATCGTAAATCACAAAATCATAAATATTCATAAAGATCTGTTATATTCCCTATATCGGAGCTTCAAATCTGCGGATCTTATTCTGATCCACAGAGCACCACTTATAAAAAAAATACTGATATTCTGGGGTTTTGACTTTTTTAGAAAGAAGGTTATATTATTTCAGCATATAATTCCAGGAGGTAGCAAAAAAGATTTGTATCATAGATTTATTTATGGGAAATTGGCAGGAGTTCTTGGGGCAAGTAAAAGTATAGTTAACTTCATTTTGAAGAATTGGCCTGTAGATCACAAGAAAGTGAAGCTTATGTATTGCGGTATTCCTGTTGAGAAATTTGTAAAAATAGAGAATAGATCTGATCTGCGAAGGAAATTTGGAATTCCAGAGAACTCATTTGTTGTTGGTGTTGTAGGAAAGATAATGGAAGGAAAAAATCAGAAACTGCTTGCCGAGGCTGTCAAGCTATGTGATTATAATAAAATCTTTTGTGTCGTTGCTGGTCCGGTTGAATCGTGGAAATACTATGAAGAGATTAGAAAGGCTTTTGCTAAAATACCTCATCTGATCATCCCGAGATTTCTATCGGATGTGAATGAAATATTCTGTGCTTTTGATATATCTGTGATAACGTCAAAATTTGAGGCATTTGGTCTTGTTGGACTTGAATCTTTAGCGTGCAAAGTGCCCGTTATTTCACCTGACAATGCAGGTGTATCTGAAGTTCTAGAGGATGGTAAAGATTCATTTATCTATAAAAATAATGATCCTGTTTCTTTATCATCAAAACTTGTGGAGGCTTTTGAGAGAAAAGATGAGCTGCCGAAAATGGGAGATTATGGGAGACAAAAAGTTGAGTTAAATTTTTCGATGCAGAAATTCAGTGCAGAGTTCGACAGAGTTTTATCTGAACTCATAGGAACTTCCTGACCCTATATATCTGTCTACTACATATCTTGTGAATGGGAAACTTGCGGTGAAAGAAGGAGATATGGTGTTGAGAAGATGTATTGAAGTTTTATCCTTTTGTATTACAAAATCATGGACAATTTCATATTTTTGGGTATCAACAAGCTGTGCTCTGATTCCTACTTTACCCCATTTCAAGTTACTTATATTCAGGTTTTTTACAAGTTCGGATGCTTTACCGAGGATATATTTTTTTGTGTAAAGATGTTTGGGGAGTTCTTCGATAGCTATTTCCCTAAAGGGTTTATTTCTAAAGAACAATTTTGTATTTATTTTTACTATTTCGATAAATTCTGTGAGTCTGAAATTGTCCAGCCATTCGTAATTTTCGCGCCAGAATGAAGGTGTAGCTGTTGGTCCGATTTTTACTCCACCTTCTGTTTTTACGGTAAGATGAATTCCTAAGAATGGATTTCTCATGTCCGGTACTGGATAGATGTTGCGCTTTATCTGTGGTGTGCTGTAGCATTCAAGATATCGCCCCTTGAATGGAACTATGTGTAAATTATCCGCTAGATTGAAATCTTTTGCTATTTTGTCAGCATAAAGTCCTGCGCAGTTTATTAAGATTTCGTATTCGAAAATATAGTTCCCACCAATAACTGTGTTCGAGTCAAGTTTTTTTCTGTATGGAGTATTGAAGTATATAGCTACTCCTTGTTTTTCTAGATCAGATTTTAGGGATTGAAGGATTTGTATTGGGGATATTACTGATGTTGTAGGGCTCCAGAGTGCATATTTATAGGTTTTTGCATTAGGTTCTATATCTTTCAATTCACTTTCATTTACAAGGTATATTTCTACTCCGTTTGTGTCTCCGCGTTTTTTTAATTCAAAGAGTATCTCGAGCTCTTTTTCAGATTTAGCAACTACGACTTTTCCGCATTTTTTTATTTTCAGGCCTTTTTCATCGCAATACTTAGTTAGCTCGAGGTTTCCAAGCTTTGTGAATTTTGCCTTGAATGATTCTGGATGATAGTAGAAGCCAGCATGTAATACTCCGCTGTTTCTTCCGCTTGCGTGCTGTCCCAAATCAGATTCTTTTTCTATGATGCATATCTTTTTGTTTAGAAACTTTTTGCTAAGATTGTAAGCGATTGATAATCCTATTATTCCTGCTCCGACTATTAGGAAATCTGAAGAGATTTTTTGGGTAGTTTTCAATAACATGCTCTGACGGGGCTTTAGTAATTTTAAATTTTTTGCAGATTTTTGTTTTTTGGTTTAATTTATTTATATTGTTTTTTAGGACTGATTTCAGGTTTGGATGTTTCCCCGGTAGCTCAATTTGGCAGAGCAGGCGGCTGTTAACCGTCAGGTTGCAGGTTCGAGTCCTGCCCGGGGAGCCATTTTGAACGGGCTTCCCAAACCTAAATAGGAAGGAACAGAAAAGGATGATGCTGGCTCATCGCCAGCAGTCGCAAACTTTTAATTTTCTCCATATCTGTGGAGTGGATTACTAAAGCAAAAACCTTTCTCAATTTTTTTGACAAAAGCCAAATTGTCGGATTGGTCAGTAAAATCGGAAAAAGAAAAAGAATCTTTTCTATTAAAAAGAAGGAGGACTTGTTTTATGGTAGAGAGAACATTAGTTATTGTGAAGCCTGATGCAGTTGAAAGAAATATTGCTACAAGAATCCTTTCCATGATAGAAGCAAGTGGATTGAGGCTTGTTTCCATCAAATCGCTCAGACTCGGGAAAGAAGACGCCATGAGATTCTATTATGTACACAAAGATAAGAATTTCTTTGATTCTCTGACAACATACATGTCATCTGGGAAAGTTGTTGTTGGAGTATTCGAAGGGGAAGACGCTATAGCTCGGGTAAGAAAAATTATGGGAGCAACAGATCCAAAAAAAGCTGAGGAGGGTACTATAAGAAAATTGTACGGACTTGATATAGAGAAAAATTCAATACACGGCTCTGATTCTGTGGAATCAGCAAAATTTGAAATAAGCTTCTTCTTTTCAGAATTTGAACTTGATTAAATTTGCTTATGTGATTGAAGATCTTCCTACCAAACTTTCAAAGCTGAGGACAAGAATTATTTTCTACGCTATCAAGTATCCATTTGTTTTAATCTACTTTTCAGCAATTTTTGGGATAGAGCTTTACGATTTTGTAGGAAATAACTTCTTCTGGGTTTTTGTATCTGTTGCTGTTTTTTTTGCTGTTTGTTTTATAATTTCAGAAAAGTTTAGGGTTTTCCCTTTTGTTTCATTGTTGTTTTATTTTTATGTACTTTTTTTAGATAATCCTGGTAAGATTTTCATAGGAGAGGTTTCAGATGTCTCTTCTTCTTCTTATCTTATTTCTTCTATTTTTTCGAAAGATGATCTTGATGCTAAATGGAAAAAAAGTGGGGTCTACGTTAGAGTTTTTGGAGTAAGAGAATCAATTGATATACTTGACAGAGTTTTTCTGATATGTGGGAGAACTTATCGTGTAAGGACTGGGTTTTACATATGCAATACTATATATGTGAGAAAGCTTAGAACTGAAGGAATATCCAGATTTTTCATATCTTTGCGAGAAAAGGGTATCTCAGTAATCAGATTATCTGAGGAAAGGGCTTTTTTAGAAACTCTTATTTTTGCTGGGAGGAGTGATATAGATAGGAATATTTTTTTTGATTTTTCGAAACTCGGAATTGCTCATATGATTGCAATTTCAGGATCACATTTTGCTTCAATAGCCCTGATCGGTTACTTTGTTGGCTATGCTATTTCGCTATTAGTATTTAGGGTAGGATATGTATCGCGGATTCAACCTTTTATGGTAAAAATCTTCTTTTCTGTTTTGTTTCAGGTTTTATTTCTTGCTATGTGTGGTTTTGTTAAGCCGGCTCAACGTGCTTTTATAATGACGTCAATATTTTCTTTAGCTATTTTATCAGGCAGACCTTACAATGCTATAAATACTCTGCATCTTAGTGGTTTTGTTATCATTCTCTTTAACCCTTACGATATTTGGAACATATCATTTCTTCTATCTTATGGCGGAGTTTTGTTTCTTATTTTATTTACACCGCAACTGAAAAATAAGTTTGTTCTAATCTTTTCAAGTTCTGTATTCGGTTCTTTTGGGGTTTTTCCGGCTTTGGTACAAAGCGGGATACCTATATCATATATTTCACCATTTGCTAATATAATTTTTGCTCCGCTATTTTCAGTTCTGATATCACTGGGAGCATTCGGAGTATTCTTGGGATTTATTTTTGAACCATTAGCTATTTTCCCAATAATGGTTGCTGATATTCTTGTTAACTTTATTGTGAATATTGCCCAGATCTTAGCTCCATTTGCAGATCTTCTTGCAGTTAGTGTAAGGTATAATGTTAGACCAGAAGTTCTTACACCAGTTCTTGCTTTACCCTTCTTTGTAGCAAAAAAAGTTCTGACCACCAGGAACTTTATTATTTTTTCTTCTTTGCTCTATTTCTTTTCTATTTTACTCATATCTATTTACGGGAAAGAAAGAATTTATTCTCTCCAATCATTTCTTGTGAGAGAAGTTTCTGACCTTGACGGTGTGAAGTTTTATGCATTACCATTGCGTGAAAATATCTCAGAGAAGGCGATATTAAATCTTGAGAAATCGGGGAGGGTTGCCAAAGTAAAATGTGTGTATATCTGTGGAAGTGAGTCTGTAAACTCTACTTTCAAGAGTGCGGAATTTATCTTCAGAGGCAGAAAAATTCACATAAAGATTCCAGCCTGTGAAGATTCAGATTTATGTGAATTTGGAATCCTGAGGTAATTTTATTCTCCTGCTGTAGGTAATTTTATTCTCCTGCTTAGGTAATTTTATTCTCCTGCTATAACCCACACAACATTGTATTGATGGAAGGGGGTCCATGCATTTGCAACTCCTCTTCTCAGAGATTTTCTTATATCTCTTACCTCACCGAGTAACCTCTTTACTATTTCTATCATTCTGATAAGTCCGACGGCTCCTGGGGGATTTGTGCATATGGCTCCGCCTGAGGGGTTTATGGGGAGTTTCCCTTCCTTGAAAAATGATCCATCATGAATTGGTTTTACCAGTCTTCTTTCAGCGACAAGCTCTAGTGCTTCTATTGACATTATCTCTATATGCGGAAGTAACTCCATAATTTCTGCAAAATCTATTTCTCTTTTGGGATTTTTTATCCCAGAGTTGACATAAGCTTTTCTGGCAGCGTATCTTAGGGAATTGAGATGAGCTATATCTTCATATCCGGGATAATACGGTCCTATATTCACACCAAATCCATCTACCCAAGCTCTGTATTTCCTCATTTTGACTATATCCCCTCTTGCGAATATCATGGCAGCCGCTCCGTCTGTTTTTGGTGGGAGCATAAGTTGTCTTATTGGTTCAACTACATATGGAGATCTTAAAACATCATCTAGAATAACTTTTTCTCTAACATGGGCAGATTCATTAGAGAAGCCGTTGCTCCTGTTTTTTATGACTATCTTTGCCAGTTCCTCTTCTCCAATTCCTAATCTATCTAAGAATATTTTGGACTGGAGTGCTGCGAAATTTAGGAAGTCAATTCCAGTCCCCCTCAAATAGCCGGCTCCAGCATAGATGTAAGAATTGTATTTTGGATCAAGTTCCGAGTGCTTGCCATAGCCTACAACCATTGCGATTTTACTTTCTCCTGCCATTATTTTCGAAACAGCGTAAACTGCCCCAAAGGCTCCGTCTAGCCCCCTGATAAATGTATGAGATTTGGGATTAAAATTTAGTTTCCGTACGAGATCTCCTACCTTGCAAGTTGAGAAAGCACATTCTACAAAGAAATCTACATCGTTTATATCTATCTCTGCATATGTTAGAGCTCTTTCTATCGCCTCCTTCGCAAGGTCAATTTCAGATAAAGGTGATCTTTCTTCCATCCTCGATACCCCTATTCCTATAATTCCAACTCTTAACATAGACTCTAATTTTTATCAGATCCTATTACTTACATCATTTTTTTAAAATTTTGTTATGAAATCCTATCTTGTTGTCTTTGCAGTATTGATATTGAGTGCTATAGGACTTCTTTTTGTTTTCAATGTGACCTATGTAAGGAATTTTGCAAATCCATATATATTTGTGCAGAAACAGGCTATTGCTTTAGCTTTGGGATTAGCTTTAATGTTTGTTATTTCAAGGACTCCTCTTGGAGTTTTACGTAGATTATCTATTTTTCTCTTGGTGATATCATTTTGTTTTGTTATTGCAACTTTGATATTGGGCAGTGGAGATGCAAAAAGATGGATTCGCCTTCCGGGTTTTTCAATCCAGCCAGTCGAGTTCTTCAAGATAGTTCTGACACTCTTTCTGGCAAATGTTTTTAGCAAGATTGAAAAGATAGATTTTTCTACAGTTATTTCTTTTGTGACGCTCGGATTATTTCTCTCCTTTCCGGTATATCTTCAGCCAGATTATGGAAATTTCGCTTTCATAATGATTATGGTGATCTTTATGCTGTTTATAGCAGGAGCTAAATTGAGATATCTTTTAGCTATTGCATTTCCGATTATACCGTTACTTGCACTTGCTGTTATCACTGCACCGTACAGGATGAGAAGGCTTCTCGTGTTTATAGACCCTTGGACAGATCCTCAAGGGAGTGGTTTCCAGGTAATTCAATCTCTTCTTTCCTATGCTTCAGGTGGGCTTACAGGGGTTGGGATAGGGGAGGGGATACAAAGACTTTTTTTCCTACCAGCTGTTCACAATGATTTTATAATCTCATCAATAGCGGAAGAAGTCGGATTTTTAGGGATAGTGGTGATAGTTCTTCTTTATTCAATTGTAGCATTTGTCGGTTTTTTGTCAGCATCTAGGCTCAAGGATCGCTTTGCTAAATTAGCTGTGGCTTCCGCAACTTTTTTTATTTCCGCCCAAGCGATACTAAATCTTCTCGTTTCAGTAGCTCTTCTGCCAACAAAGGGATTACCTTTGCCTTTCATAAGCTATGGTGGATCTTCAACTATAGCGAACTTCATTGCTATTGGAATAATGCTCAGCGGAATATCAGCCGAGGAAAATAAATTATCATAATAATCATAATCATAATAAATACCGAACAAATATCTGTGTGTTATATAGCACTGCCTCTATGAGCATAAATCGTACTTAAGGAGATTTAGGATGAAAAAATCCTAAAAGACTATGAAAAAATCAATCTTTCCCGTAGGGGAGGGGACTTCTTACCTCAAAGTCCCCTCTCCTGCAGTTTACTTTCCAAGAACTTCACCAACTCTGCCAACTATATCTGGACCAGGTTTTAAGGTTTTCTTACCAGGTTTCCACTTTGCTGGGCAGGCTTCATCTGGATGTTCCCTGATGTACTGGAATGCTTCTATTCTTCTTACGAGTTCATCTGCGTCTCTTCCGACTGGATAGTGGTTAACCTCTGAGCCAACAAGTATTCCATCTGGATTTATAATAAATGATCCCCTAAGACAAAGACCGGAATTTTCGTCATAGATGCCAAAGAGCCTTGATATTGTACCTGTTGTATCAGCTCCCATTCTCCATTTGAAGTTTTTCAGCAAAGGTTCAGCCTGAGTCCAGGCAAGATGTACATATTGTGTATCTGTACTTACCGATATTACCTCTACACCCATTTTTGTGAGTTCGTTATATTTATCTCCTATATCTGCAAGCTCAGTGGGGCAGACAAATGTATAGTCAGCTGGATAGAAAAACAGAACGACCCATTTGCCCTCTTGAAGGATGTCGTATAGATTAACCGAACCGAAGTTTTTTGTTTTTGGATCATAGTATGTTATTTTGAAGTCAGGAACCCTCTGACCTACTTTTACTTCCTTTATTGCTGCTTCAGACATACTTTGTACCTCCTTTTTAGTTTTTTTACTTTCTGTTTGTTTCTATTATTTATTTAATATCTCTTCTATACTAATTATTGCTTTTTTAGTTATGTGAAAAACAAAAATTTTTATCAAATAGAAAAAATTTGTATTTATTTTATCTCTGAAAAAAATTTGTAAAGATAGAATGTCCCTGTTACACATACTAATTCTGATGTTGTTGTTAATTCATCAAGAAGTTTGATTAATTCCTCTTTCTTAACTATAGCGGAATTTACCCCCTCAGAGTCTGTAAAGCTTTTTATAATTGCAGGTTCTTCCCCTCTTTCTTCATCTGCTTGAGTGATGTAAAGAAATTTTATTTTAGGCTTTAAAATTTTAAGAAATTCTCTCCACCTTTTATCTTTCATAAATGCTACAATAAAAGTTAGTCTGGTATCTGGTAGAGTGTCAAATAGATTTTTGGCGGAGATAATATTGTGCCCACCATCATATATTATGTTATTCTTAAGTTCAATCCTTCCTTTTATATGTTTTATGTCATGGGAAAGTGAAGACTTCTCAGTTCCAAAGATTTCTTTAGCGATGATGTATGAAGAAAAGGATGATAAGATAGCGTTTTCTAAAAAACCAGCCGGACCGAAGAAAGTAACTTTTATACCATCTTTTGCGTATCTTGGTTCAAATAGTGTAAACTTTATGACCTTGTGTACTATGTTTGCCTGTTCTATATGATCAATACTATATTTAAAATCGTTTATGATTTCACCTTTTGATACTTCCTGTATACCTTCAAATTGTGGCTCACCAGCTTTATGTATAGTTATTCTTCTGGATTCAGGAGGAACTGCAAGTGCCTTTTCTTTTGCTATTTGCTTTACATCGGAACCCAAAAAATCTTCGTGATCTATATCAATGCGGGAAATTATTCCAATTTTTGATTTTGCAGTTGAAACTGCGTCTAATCTCCCGCCTAGTCCAATCTCCAGTGATAAAAAATCAACCTTATTCTCAACAAACCAAAGATAAGCAACGACTGTGGCATGCTCAAAGTATGTGAGCTCAACTCCAAGTCTTCTTTCAACATCAAATACTTCTTTTGAAAGCCAGCTCAATTGATCAATAGATATCTCTGTTTCTTTATATTTTTCAACTATTTTTATCCTTTCCGTTATACTTATAAGATGTGGGGATGTATAAATACCTATTTTCCCAAGATCGGAAAGATTGTAAGCAATCTCAGTGGCAATCTGTCCCTTTCCAACTGTTCCGGCTACAGTGCATGAGTCAATTTTATGTTGAGGATTACCAAAATATTTCAGAACCTTGCTGATCCTATCTAACCCCAAAACTATTTTCTTTTCTTTTTTCAGAAGCAAAGGGATGTCATATGGTAGCATAAGATATTACAATTTTGCTTATGATATTACAATTTTACTTTTTTGATCTCAATTTTATTTTATTTTGCTCTTTATAATATAGCTTTTAGATTTTTGATCACATAATCCCCGAACTCAGATGTTGAAACTATTTTTGTGCTCCCATATTTCATATCTTGAGTCCTTATTCCTTGATTTAAAGTTTCATAAACAGCCTTTTCTATGGCGGAAGCGAACTTTTCCATCTTGAAAGAATATCTCAGTAGCATAGCAGCAGAGAGTATCGATGCGACAGGATTTGCTATCCCCTTCCCAGCTATATCCGGGGCGGATCCGTGTACGGGTTCATACAATCCAAATTGAAGATTTTCTCCACCTAAGCTTGCAGATGGACACAGTCCTAAAGATCCTAAGATTCCACCTCCCTCATCCGATAAAATATCTCCAAATAGATTTGGAGCCAAAATAACATCAAACCTTGCTGGATTTAGAACGATGTAAAGCGCGGCAGCATCTACATATATGTGTTCTAGCTCAACATCTGGATAGGCTTTTGCTACATCTGAAACGACTTGCCTCCAGAAAGCATATACTTCAAGAACATTCGCCTTATCTATTGAGGATACTCTCTTCCTACGGGTTTTAGCAATCTCAAATGCAAGACGTGCTATCCTTTCAATCTCTGTTCTTTTATAGTAAGCAGTGTTGAAAGCTTCATCTTGTCTTATCTCGCGCGGATTACCATAATATATATCAGATGATAATTCCCTAAGAACAATAAAATCAACATCCATTAAAAATCTCTGTTTTAAAGGAGAAATGAATTCGACACCTGGCAACACTTTTACTGGCCTTATGTTCGCCCAGAGTTCCAGAGATTTTCTAATTTTTAAAAGTCCGGCTTCGGGTCTTTTATCAATTGGCAGATTATCCCATTTTGGACCTCCGACCGCCCCTAAAAGAACCGCATCGGATTTTTTAGCCTTCTCAATAACTCTATCTGCTATAGGATTCCCATATTTATCTATTGAAGCTCCGCCGATAAGTTCAAAATCAAATTCGAATTTCTCACCACAGATTTTTGATACTGTATCAAGAATTTTTACTGCTTCTTGAGTTACCTCCTGACCTATTCCATCCCCAGGCAGAACTAATATCGTTCTTGGCATACATAAAAGATTACCTATGGAAATCAGCTGAGTGTTTTTACAAATAGATTAACACTCTTAAGAAGCAATTACAAGGAGTGGAAGATTTTAAAGTTGAGAAAATCCTAAAAAATTGAGAAAATCCTAATAAGAAATAAGAAAATCAATTCACTCTCAGTAAGCAAATTTAAGATATCATGATTTAGTAACTGATAAAGAGTGCAAAGGAATACTCAGGCCGGATTTCAACCTGGATTTCAACCCGATTTCAAATTGAAGATACAGAATATAGCTAAAACACTACAACCGCAATTGTATTGCTGAATGAACTTGACCGTATCTAAAAATTTTGTAAACCTTTTAGAGATTTTTACATTAATATGTGAAGTATGAGGAAGAAGCTACCAATAGGAATTCAGAGCTTCCTGAAGATAAGAGAGGATAACTTCTATTATGTGGATAAAACTCACTTTGTAAAAAAACTTGTCGATGAAGGAGGAGGATACTATTTTCTATCAAGACCAAGAAGATTTGGTAAATCTCTTTTTTTGGATACTCTCAGACAAGCTTTCTTGGGAAAAAGAGAACTTTTTGAAGGTTTATACCTGGAGAAAAACTGGGATTGGTCTCAGGTGTATCCCGTGATACGTATAAGCTTTGGGGAGGGGGTGATTGAGACGGTGGAGGTTTTGGACAAAACCATAGCATCATTGCTTTCAAGATGTGCATCAGAATATAAAGTGAAATTAGAAGAGGAACTGCTCAATCTAAGGTTTATGGAGCTTATAATGAAGGTTTCAAAAGAGCACAACCAAAAAGTAGTAGTTCTAATAGATGAGTATGACAAACCCATTTTGGATAGAATTGAAGAAAAGGAGATAGCGATAAAGATAAGAGATAAGCTTAAGAACTTTTATGCGGTGCTGAAGGATGCTGACCCGTATCTTAAGCTTGTGTTTATAACAGGGGTGTCAAAGTTCTCAAAAGTATCACTGTTTTCAGGATTGAATCAGCTACAGGATATAACACTAAATCCGGAGTATGCGACAATCTGCGGATACACAGAAGAAGAACTTGTCAAAACTTTTGCGGAGGAGATAAAGAGCGAAAAGGAACTTGAGAATATAAGGTTGTGGTATAATGGATACAGCTGGTGTGGACAGAAAGTCTACAATCCCTTTGACATACTCTTGTATTTTTCTGAAAGACAGTTCAAACCTTACTGGTTTGAGACAGGAACTCCGACTTTTCTGATAAAGCTTTTGCTTGAGAAAAATTTCTTCATTCCCAGAATGGAGAATATGGAAGTCAGCGAGAGACTTGTCAGCTCCTTTGATGTTGATTTTGTAGAACCTGAAAATCTTCTTTTCCAGACAGGATATCTAACCGTGAAGGAATGGTCACAAGAACCTGAGGGAGTAAGATATACTCTTACCTTTCCCAACAGAGAAGTCAAGATAAGCTTTTTAAATTATCTTCTATATTTTATCTTAAGAGGCAAGGAAGAGGGAGTAAAGGATAAGATAAAGCATTTTTTGAGGGAGGGGGATATAGAGGGGCTGAGAGAGGCTTTATTTTCGCTTTTTGCAGGGATTCCGTATGATTGGTATAGGAAGGCGGAGTTAGGGAGGTATGAAGGATTTTATGCTTCGATACTTTATTCATATTTTTGTGCGATAGGGGCGGAGGTAAGACCTGAGGATATAACATCTGAAGGCAGGATAGACCTTACGGTGATCTACTATGACAAGGTGTATATATTTGAATTCAAGGTTGTGGGGAATGGGGTTGATAAAAAAAGAGGCAAAGTGGGGGGGAAGAGGAAGGTAAAATCAGCGAAGAAGTTATCAGCGCTACAGCAGATAAAGGAAAGGAGATACTGGGAGAAATACACTGATTTTGAAGAAATTTACATAGTAGGAGTTGAATTCAGCAAGAAAAAAAGAAACATCTTGAATTTTGAGTGGGAAAAGCTAAATCTGAAAAATTGAGCACTTCACTCTGTAGAAATAAGTATTTGTTACATCATAATAGAATAAAGTATTATTCTTTGATACTCCAACATTTTTAGATATTTGGGAATGGATTTTATAGCAATTGCTTTCCGTAGATGTCTAAGGCATAATATAAGTTTTGCAAGCTGTCGAGGTAGTAATCCAATCTTAACCTTTCATAATACGATTTCATGGATTCCGCAGATAAATATTCTATTTTTATTCTTTTATATTTAGGTTGTATAATTTTACCGTTGTGGAATTTTCTTACATATTCGATGAATTTATGCTTTACCTTTACATCTCTCCCATAGGTTTCCATCTTCATAAGGGGGTTCTGTTTTTGGTTTTCAATTTTCTTATAAACATAGTGATGAATTCATCACTACAAAATAAAAAAAAGCAAGCTTTTCTAGAAAACAAAGAAATTTTACTTTCACCAATGTCTAAAATATAGGTAAAATAAGGTTTTTCTTAAACATCTTTTATTTATTAAAGCTTTTTACATAAAGCTATGATGTAATGATAAAATTAGTAAAAATTTAGGCATACAAAAAGGCTCAAGAAGATAAATATTTTTCCGATAAGATACTGTAAGAATTTATATTTTTATGAATATCGCTGACTATATCTCACAGATTTCTTTTCGTTTCATTGAACCTTTCATACCTTTGACTAAAGAACTATTTGACAGAATCATACATCCCCTTGGTAAATTAGGATTCTCTCTGTCGGAGATAGAAATTGCCAATACTAAACTCCCTTATGGAGAGGGAGAGATGAGAAATAGATTATATGAACTTTGTAATATTCCCAAAATGTCAACATATGCAATAGGTGCAATAATAAATATGATAGTATCTCAACTAAAGGATGGGCAAGCATTTGTTAATGTTGGCGTATGGCACGGTTTTACTTTTTTAGCAGGTATAAAGGAAAATGCTGACAAAAAATGTATAGGCATTGACAATTTTTCAGAGTTTACAAATACTGAATTTGGTGACCCAAGGAAGAATTTCTTAGAAAGATTTTCTAAATATAGATCTCACAATCACTACTTTTATGAGATGGATTATATAGAATATTTTTCTAAAGTGCATAATGAATTTATCGGATTTTATATTTATGATGGAAGTCACACTTATGAAGATCAATTGATGGGACTACGTATAGCAGAACCATTTTTTGTAGAAGGTTGTATTATACTGATAGATGATACAAATGTACCTATTGTTAGATCAGCTACACAAGAATTCATATCAAAAAGTTCAAATAAATATCAAATTATTGCTGATAAAAATACAGCTCACAACGGGCATCCTACTTTCTGGAATGGTATAATGGTTCTACAAAAGATAAAATAACAGCCCACCGGCTTAGATGTCCAATAAAAATTTTAAACTTTTCTCTATTCCGGATATATATCCTCTCTTTACCTTTCATATAAGAATTTTTTGTATCATATTTTCTATATGGCTAATATAAGGCAGATTATAGAGCAAACAACTCTATCTGCTCTCAATCACTATGCAAGAAGTTTTGTTAGTTTCGCTTTGAAGAGGAAATTGTATGGAGTGATAGCCACGAGAAGGAACACCATGGTCGTTCACAACTGCTGGAAAAGCTAAATCTGAAAAATTGAGGAAACAATTTTTAGCTAATAATTAATATAGTATATACTCTTATAAAAAGGAGGAAACCTCGGTGCTTAGCAAAGGTCTTGCAGACGGCTTTTATATCCCAAAAAAGAGGCTCTTATTTCTTCTTTCTCTCCCGATTATCCTATTGGGATGCGCAAGGGGATGCGGAGGAGTACCCCAAAAAATAGTACAAGAACAGAATGAAATACTGATAAGTGGGATTGTGAAAAATAGCGAAGATGAAGCCCCCGTTGAGTCAGCAATCGTTTCTGTAAAAGTAGATCTGAACAATAATGGCTTCTTTGAACCGGAAGAAACATTTATAGATACCACAAGAAAAAATGGGTTCTTTGCCGTGAGAATTCCGATTATAGACAAACCTGCATCCGAAAAGACAATCACTGAAAAAGTTATAACCACAAGAATTATCACAGGAAGGGTTCTTATCTCCGTTAGCAAAGAAGGGTATGCTCATAACTCCTTCAATACTGATGTGGGAAATTTTGCAGGAGAGATAAAAATATCACCAGCAAAAACAGCAGTTGATGAAGATGTTTCTGATGGCATTCAGTTTACATTGACAAGACAAAGAAATTCCCTTGCTCCAAAACTTTATGGTGGTAAAAATGCTGTTATGAAAAGAATAACAGCAAAGTCAGAAGGTGAGGAAATTCTTGCAACTGTGGATATTTCTCCAGATGATGTTCCCAAAGGGGTTCAAAGAGTATCGGGTGAAGCTACTTATATAGATCCCATATCGAATCCAGAACTTATGCCCGGGGGGTTTGCCGCTCGTCTCCAGGAAGGAATTATTACGCTGAGTTCAGCTGGAGTTGTATCCGCTGAGATTTACGATCAGAATGGAAACCCTATAAAAGCAAAAGCAAAGGTAAAGGTAGCAGTTCCAGAAAGTGCTTATCACACCCTTTATGACTATGTAGAGGAAACCACAGATAAAGTCGAAGTCCCTTTTTGGCACTTTAATGAATTTGATGGAACATGGCGCCAGAGTGATAAACTTGGGATCTTGGTAGATGAGAACGGACAGGTGATAACGCCGGTAAGACTTGCAAAAATAGTCACAGGAAAAGAGAAAACAAAACTCTACACCGAAACGGAAGTTTCTCATTTCTCAGCGTGGAATGTCGACTACCCTGTTGATACACACGCTTCTGTGATGGGCAGAATAGTTGATTCAGAGGGCAACGGTATTCCAGGACTTCACATTCAAACTATGGGTAATACATACGGAGGATTAGGAGATTGGAAAGGTACATATACAGATTCCAACGGCGTATTTGGAGTTGATGTGAAAAGGAGTGAGTCCCAGCAGCCACAGCAGCCATCTATCCCCTTTGAAAATGACTGCGTATGGGAAGTTAATCCAGATACTGTGAAGAAGATGTGCCCAGAAATTCTTGATTCGTGGTGGAATACCTTAAATCGAGATTTCGAAAGTATAAAAAGAGCGTTTGAACAGTCTTATAAAAATAAATGGATAGATCAAGCTACTTATGATCTTGCAAAAGTTCACCTTGATAGAGCCCGAGAAAGCCTTGAAAGAGCAGACTTTAAGGGCGCAAAGGATAGTATAAACAAAGCTATCAATACTATAGGATGGAGCGGAAGAGCTGCTGACCAAATATTTTGGGAAAGACTAGCAACATTGCAAGATGAGGCCACAAACTTCCTCAAAGACCAAATTATAGGAACACTGCAAGGACTTGCTCTTCAGACCATACCCGGATCAAATTGTTATGGCAAAATTTCACAGAGTACGCTGAACTTCATCATAGAAAATATAAAATTACTTTTCAATGAGCAGTTGGCAAAAAGTCTCGATGAAGGTGCCATTGTAGGCACTGCACAAATAACATTAGCCCAGCTTCAAAATCTAGCCTCAACTCTGGCTGATGAAGATCTCATCAAATGCTTTGAAGATATTACAGCAAAATTAGAGGGTGGAATTTCAATTGGACCATTTGAGTGGAATAACAAGTTGAAAGTCAGTAAGTCAGCAGGTCCAATTTTCGTAGCTCAGACAGCTGCACTCTTTTTAGATCAGATTATGCAATCTTGGCTTGAGCGCGGAGAGTGGAAGCAAGCTAAAGCCTATGAAACAGTCGTGGACTCTGTTAATTCATATATGCAGAGTGTCGGAGCCACCCTAAGAAAAATTAAAGAAGCTGGAGTAGATGTGGGACAGTGCGCTGAGCTACTTTATAGCACAAGATCCTGCAGACAAGGGGGAGGAAGTCCAGCCCCCCATTTCACTGCTCCCCCTTCCCCATCACTTCCATCTCGTACCCCTCTGAAGCCAAAATCTACCAACCCCGAAGAAGTAGCTACAGTTCTGCAGAGCATAATCGTTGAATTCCTTAAGATTTCCTATAATATCTTAGATGTAAAACTCAAATTCATGAATCTCTCAGGAGGAGCAGAATTTTACTCCAACTGGGCAATGCCATCAACTTCAGCTAACACATCCTTCTCAAAAGTTTCACCACCTGACATAAATAGAGGAGGAGCAGAAAGATCAAGAATATTGATAAATGGACGTTCAATAGATAAACTCCCAGTGACAACAACAGTCTCAAATACAGGTATTGACTGGAACAATTTCGGCTCTCCTATACTCGGCTCAACAAGACACGAAGAGCTTTACCGTAGCTCAGATCTTATCAAAAATCCATCAAGATGGATAGGAGAGTTAGTACTCAACATAAAAACATCAAAGGTTTCAGGAAGATTAATGTGCGGAGGAGGTGGAAAAATACCCTGTTCAAATTTACCACTGGTGATCAAGGGACAACTTTCATCAGTTCCTACCACAACCAACGAAAAAGGTGAATTTGAAGTTTCAATACCACCAGGTAAAGTATGCCTGCATTCACATTTCATAACGGTAAAATGCTTTGAAATTAAGGGGGATACGAATCTTGGTGATATTGTGATTTCAAAAAATCTCCAGCCTCGTATCAACTCCTTGTCTATCCCAACTCAAGCTTCCATTGGAGAGACAATAAGCCTTGAGGTATCTGCTTCTGACCCAGATAATTACCCTTCCCCACTTTCATTTGAGTGGATTTTGCAGATATGCGGTCCAAGTTCATGCAGGACAAAATCCATAGGTAAAGCACCAAAAATTTCATTTACTCCCACAGCAGGTGGATGGAACTATATCTCAGTTTGCGTCTCCGATGGTATGGATTCAGTTTGTAGCTATAAAAATATGAAGGTACTTTCTACCACACCGCCCAGGATTATATCAGTACAGTATCCAGAAGAGATAACCGAGTATGAGAGAGCTAAAATAGAAGTTCAGGTGCAATCTCAAGATGGTAGTGATCTCTTTTATTACTTTTATCTTGAGGAAGCCCCCGGAAGAATTCACTACTTGGATTCAAGTTCGCAAGCAGTGTATGACCCGGTATACTGGAGACCTATAACCGAAGATGTAGTCGCAAAAATAAGAGTTAGGGTTGTCGATAGTTCCTGGAGATCGGACGAAAGAGAAATACAAATCAGGGTGAAAAATATAATTTCAGAACCAAAAGTTTCAATCTTTGCCGATAGAGTATCAAGCTCTACTCTTCCTTTCACAGTCAATTTCTGCACTAAAGGTGAAAACATTCTTGATCAATATGAGTGGGATTTTGATGGTGATGGAACTTATGATTTCTCATCCAGCTACAGATGCGCTTCGTTTACCTACACAAAATACGGAAGGTTTAAGGTGAAAGTTAGAGCTCCAGGGATAGAAAAAGGTGATGCAGAGGATTCTTTAGAGGTTAGCGTGTTCTCTCCCCCTTCTGTTTCTCTGTACGCTGATAAATTAACAGGAACAAGACCCCTTGTAGTAAACTTTGAAGCAAAAGCGTATGATCCTGATGGCAGTATCATAAGATATATCTGGGACTTTGATGGTGATGGTAGCAGTGATTATCAGTCAACAGCAAATACTGTAAGCTTCACATTCCCCATAACATCCCCTGCTAGATTTTATTTCCCCAGAGTCGTGGTATCTGACAATGACGGCTTATCGGCACTGGGTGTCACATCTGTTCAGATTGTGAATCTGCTCCCGTCTGTTTCTCTCTTCGCAGATCGTACCTCAGGTGTTGTGCCTATTACCGTGAATTTTGTAGCTCAGGCAAGCGACCAAGATGGCTCCGTTTCATATTACATCTGGAACTTTGGAGACGGGACAACAAGCATAACTTATACAGACTCAACAACACATACATACACCTTATCCGGAAACTTTACCGCATATGTTGAAGCAGTAGATAATGAAGGAGGAAAGGCAAGATCAAACCTTATAACAATAACCGTTTCTGCTCAGGTTGGATGTGATACCCCCCAAGTTTCGCTTTCGCTTACCCCGAGTTCCGGAACAGCTCCCCTTGATGTAACCTTTACAGCCACAGCTTATTCAAGCTTCAGCATCCAAGAATATAGATGGGACTTCAAAGGGGATGGAACTGTAGATGCAATATCACAGTCGAACACCACTTCTTATACATATCAAACCGGAGGACAATATTATCCAAAGGTTTGGGCAGTGAATTCCTGTGGCGGGGTTGGATACGCTACAGCTACAATCACTGTTCAGTCAGTACATCCACTATTTTCACAAAAGGTCTCTTCTGTTACTACTTATACTCCCTCCGTCTCCAATGATAATGGCTTTTTCATTGCCGATATGAATTCGGATGGGAAACCAGATATGATTTTGGGCTCAGGAGAATATGCCTTTATTCTTACATATGACTCAGTAAGTTTTGGTTTTTCAGACTCAAGACAGGTTTTCTCTTCTGGTGAGATTATCAATGATATAGTTGCCGATGACTTCACAGGAGATGGGAAACTTGATGCTGTGTTCTTAGGTGGTTTTGATAAAGTGGCTTGCTATGCAGGGGACGGGAATGGACGCTTCAATTCAAGCATAACATGGGGTATAAGTTTACACAGCAACGGAATAGATTGCTTTCCATTTTCTGTGACTTCAGCTGATCTGAATTCCGATGGGAAGAAAGACATAATTCTGGGGTGCTCAGGTAAGCCGGTTATCCTTTATGGTAATGGCAATTGCCAGTTTAACTATCAAAATCCTGTTACACTTCCTATTCCTATTCTTCACGGTTGGCAAACCAAAGTTATTGCAAAAGATATGAATGGAGATGGGTATCTTGACATAGTAGGCAACGAGCGTGATTTCGGTTATCTGTGGATCGTAACGGGTCCATCGTATTCATCAGCCATAACCTTTGGTAATTCTATTACCTTTACCGATATTGATGTAGGAGACTTTAACGGAGATGGCAAACCAGAGGTAGTCGGAATATCACAATCAAAGTATATCTATATCTTCAAGAATAATTATCCAAATTTCCCTATTTCATCTTCTGTATATGTTGATATACCTCCAACAACAACACCATACTCCTGTGGGATTGCTCTGGGAGATTTGAATTCTGATGCAATTCCCGACGCTACCACAATATGTTACTCAAGTGGAGTTACAAACATGAGCGCTATTGCGTTAGGTAAATCCAACGCAACCTTTGACAATCCATATTATTACTACAGTCAGACTTCTCATCCTTTTTATCCTCTTGCTGACTCAAACTTTAGTGCTATAGGAAGACCCCATATTTTCGTGGTGAATCTTGGAAACAGAAAAGGAGTTATCTTTGTCTTTGTAAATGCCAATAACCAGGTTCAGATTGTGATTCTGAAAACCCGTGAGAGCGAATAAATAGATATCAATAATAAAATAAAAATAAAAAGTAGATATTAACAAGATAGACATAAATAAAAAGTAATTTAAGCTATGGTAACTGTATTTGTGACTGGTGGAGCGGGAGTTATTGGGAGAGCTTTAGTGCCAAAGCTACTTGATCGTGGAGCGCGCGTCAGGATATATGACCTCAAACCTCCTCCCCTTTACCACAAAGATGTAGAATTCGTAAAGGGCGATATAAGGGATGCAGATAAGCTGAACAATGCTGTGAAAGGATGCGAAATGGTCTTTCACCTTGCGGCAAAAATGCCCCAAGCAAAACTAACCGAAAAAGGTTTCTACGATTTCAATGTGCGTGGAACCATAAATGTTGCTGAAGCTTGCATCAGAAATGGAATAAAACGACTCATCTTTGCTTCTACAACTGAAATTTACGGACCCCAACCTGTTAATACTCCCCTCACAGAAGATGCGCAAAAACTTTTTACAGGACACTACAGCAAAAATAAATTCGAATGCGAAATGAAACTACTCGAATACCACAAAAAATTCGGACTTGAAGTTACTTTCCTCAGAATGCCCATGATTTTTGGACCAGGATTCTACCACGAGAAATCTATTCTGGGTGTCTTTATATTAGCAAGATACAGCTTACCGATCCCCATCCCTTCTCCACATATACCGGTATCTTTTGTGTCAGCTGAAGACTGCGCTGATGCCTTTATCTTAGCTTCAGAAAATCCAAAAGCTGTAGGGGAGGCATTCAATATAGCAGCGGAAGATCATCCTCAGCTAGGGGCATTTCTTGAAAGTTTCGTTCAAACTGTAGGATCGCGCTCAAAGATAATCGTAATACCTGATAAAATCTGGATGTTTGGAATCCAGCTTGCAAAGGTCATTTCAGTGAGAGGGAAATTCTTTTACACCCCTTCTGAACTACTTGACTTCTCACTTGTTGGAGGAGCCTACTCCATTGAGAAGGCAAAGAGAATCTTAGGTTACCATCCAAAAAAAACGTGCCTACAAGCATGGAGCGATACTTATTCGTGGTTTTTCAGTCAAAAACCTTGGCAGAGGGCATACATTTTTTTCTTCTTGAGAGTATAAAACTTACAGAGTATAAAACTTACAGCCCGAACAAAGAATTTTTTCTCTACGGTAGTGTCAAGCCAGTTTGACTATCAAAATTATATTACACTTCCTATCTACGGTCGGCAAACCAAAGTTATTGTAAAAGATATCCCAGGTCCACCGTATTCATCTTTACTTTGGTTGATAGATGTTTACAGCGGGAAGAAGCATTTGACAATCTTGGAGTTATACAGATTATCTGGAGGGACTTCTGAGAAGCATTTATTTTGAGCCAGGGGGCATCTTTTGGCGAATCTACAACCCTGCCAGTTTATATCCTGTGGTGAGCCTGGGATTCCTTTCCCCTTTCTTTGAGGAGTTGCATCAATAAGTGCGCGAGTGTATGGATGAGATGGAGTGCGCAGTACATCAGATACTGTTCCGTATTCGACTATCCATCCGCCGTACATAACCGCAACCATATCAGAGATCCACGCAACCAAGGATATATCATGAGATATGAAAATCATAGCGGATCTGTTTTTTTCGACTATAGTTCGTAGAAGTTTTATAATCTGTGCCTCAACTGTTGGATCGAGTGCTGTTGTTGGTTCATCTGCTATGATGAGCTTGACCTTGGATAATATAGATATTGAAATCACTGCCCGTTGTTTCATCCCGCCGGATAGCTCGTGCGGATAGGAATTAAGCCTGAGTTTTGGGTCAGAAATTCCGACCTCGGCAAAGACTCTTTCTGCCTTGCTTATGGATGATGAGAAACTTTCCTTCCGATGGATTATCAATGGTTCGACGACTTGATATCCGACTTTGAAAACTGGATTGAAGACAGAGTGAGGATTTTGCATTATGACGAATATATCTTTTCCTCTTATGCGCTGAAGCTGTTTTTCGCTCAGGCTTAGTAGATTCACACCGTCAAAGATGATCTGACCAGCAACTTTAGCGGACTGAGGAAGAAGTCTTACAATACTCATTGCGGTCATAGTTTTGCCAGATCCTGACTCGCCAACTATTCCCAGAACCTCAGATTCAGACAGAGAGAAATTGACAGAATCAACTATTTTTTTTTCTCCGATGGATATTGACAAGTTTTCAACTTTTAGTATGGGATGAGGTTGGTGCCGAGGGCGGGACTTGAACCCGCACGGGGATCTGCCCCATCGCCCCCTCAAGACGACGCGTCTGCCAATTCCGCCACCTCGGCCCCTTCAAAAATAAACTCCTTAAAATATAAGGAAAACCAAAAGATATTAAGCGATTTCCAAATTTTTAATGCTCTAAGATAATGCCTAATGGATCTCATCCTTTGCACTAAATTCACCCTCTTCGTAATATTTACCTTTCCATATTTTCTCAGGCGGAGCTCCTAATGCAAGCTCTATAACCTCATCCATATGCTCCACAAACTTTATATTAATATCTTTCAAAACCTCCTTGGGAACATCTACAAGGTCCTTATCATTCTCCTTAGGCAAAATCACATTCTTTATGTTGTATCTGTGCGCAGCCAGAAGCTTCTCCTTAACACCACCTATTGGTAAAACTCTCCCTCGCAGAGTAATCTCTCCGGTCATTGCTACATCAGGCTTAGTTGGTATCTTTGTAAGGGCTGACACTATAGCCACAGCTATCGTAATCCCCGCAGATGGACCATCCTTCGGAACTGCGCCCTCAGGAACGTGAACGTGGATGTCAGTCTTTGAGTAAAAGTCAGGATCTACACCAAGCTCTCGAGCTCTTGAACGAACATAAGTTATCGCCGCTTTCACAGATTCCTGCATAACATCTCCCAACTTCCCAGTTATTGTGAGCCTCCCTGAACCATTTACAAGAGCAACCTCTATAATGAGCATCTCTCCGCCAAACTCAGTCCACGCAAGCCCCCTAGCTATGCCAACCAAAGGTCTTACATCAACATCAGAAGACTTAAACTTTGGTGGACCTAAAAATTTGATTATATCTTTTGATATTATCTTGAACTTCGGACCCGAAGTCACATCTATACTCTCCTCAACTATTTTCCTTGCTATCTTACGCACAACATTCCCTATTTCCCTTTCAAGATTTCTGACCCCCGCTTCTCTGGTATACTCCCTTATAATCTTGAGTACCGCATCACGCGAGAAATCACAAGTCCCCTCCTTCAGTCCAGAGTTCTTCTCCTGCTTTGGTATTAAGAATCTTCTTGCTATCTCATACTTTTCAGCCTCAGTATACCCTGGTATCCTTATGACCTCCATTCTGTCCAGAAGAGCTGGTGGTATGGTGTAAGTTGTATTGGCAGTGCAGATGAAGAAAACCTCTGAAAGATCGAATTCTATGTCTATGTAGTGATCTAAGAATGAGTGATTCTGCTCTGGGTCTAAAACCTCAAGTAAAGCAGCGGCTGGATCTCCCCTGAAATCCGAACAAAGTTTATCAACTTCATCAAGAAGGAACAAGGGATTCTTAGTTCCGGCTTTTCTCATCATCTGAATGATTCTACCCGGAAGGGCACCTATATAAGTTCTTCTATGTCCTCTTATCTCAGCTTCATCTCTCACTCCTCCAAGAGATAGTCTTACGAAATTTCTATTTGTTGCCTCAGCTATAGATTTAGCTAAAGAGGTCTTTCCGACTCCCGGTGGTCCAACAAAGCAAAGTATCGGGGCTTTCGCCGGACCTGCTAATTTCCTTACCGATAAGTATTCAACTATTCTTTCCTTAACTTTCTCAAGCCCCCAGTGATCCCTATCAAGGATCTTTTTTGCTTCCTTAAGCTCTAATTTCTCCTCGCTCCGCTCGGTCCATGGCAAAGATAAAAGCCAATCAATATAGTTCCTCACAACAGAGGCTTCTGCAGAAAGGGGGGTCATCAATTTCAGTTTTTTTATCTCCTTGATCACAACATCCCTTACCTTCTCTGGCATATTTTTCTCTTCCGCCCTTCTCTCAAGCTCTTCTATCTCCTCTCTCCACTCATCCTGAACAAAATCACCCTGCCCCATAACCTCCCCTCTAACCCTGCTCCTACCAAACCCTCTAGCTTTTTTCTCATGAGATAATCCTTCATGCTCTTCAAGAAGAATTGCCCTCAAAAGCCTTAGCCTTTTTACAATGTCAAGCTCCTCCAAAATCTGCTGCTTCTTCTCAACAGAGATATTTAATTGAGGAGTTATAACATCACACACCTCGCCAGGATTTTTTATATCCTGAAGAATATCAACGTACTCAGATGATATCTTCAGCAATTTGCTTACGCTTCTGAAAAGCTCTATGACCTCCTTCATAAGTGCCCTACTTTCTGGATTATCTGCATTTGTGTCTTCCAATATTTGAACTTCAGCAATGAAGAAATCAACATTATCTATTACTCTGATAGCACGAGCTCTTTCTAGCCCTTCAACAACTATCTTTCTGTTTTCGTTAGGAATTCTCTGATGACCTTTTATCTTACCTAATGTACCAATTTCATATATATCTTCTGGTTTTGGGTCATTTATCTTTGAGTTCTTCTGGGCTGGCAGAAAAATCAACTTCTCATCAGACAGGAGTGCTTCATCAAGAGCTCTTATTGATTTTGGTCTACCAACTATCAGAGGCATAACAACATGTGGGAAAGCCACAATGTCTCTTAAAGGAATAAGCGGAATTCGCTTTATTCTCTCCATATCAATAAAGTTTAGCACCTAAAAATCAAAAATTCGGAAAATTCAAATTATTCTATCGCTATATGATCAAACTTATAACAAGACATTTTAGCTTTATATGATTAAATTAATTTATAGTGATCATGAAAAATCTCAAGTTTGATGTTATATTATCTCATACCTTCTTTACCTTACTGGCTACTGCCATTGCACTTGCATCATGCGCCAAAAAACCACCTCCCCAAAAAGAAGTAGGTGAAATCGACGAAAAAAAAAGAAGAGAAAAAGAAGAAATTATAGCAAAAGCAGAAACTTTAACCTTTGAGCAGGCAAAATCTACTTTAGTCCCAGATCCATACGTTATGTTCGGACTCGGATTAAAAAGAGAAGAACAAAAAAAATTTGATGATGCCGAAAAATTCTACTCCTACACCATAGAACTCAAACCAGATTTCACCCAAGCTTGGGTCAATCTCGCAGAACTAAAAGGTAAAACCGGAAAATACGACGAAAAAATAAAAATCTTAGAGAACGCAATGAAAATAATCCCCCGAGATCCACTAATTTGGGCATCCTTAGCATCCGCCTATGCTGATATAGGTAATACAGAAAAAGCCGAGTCAAAAGTCAAAGATGCCATAAAAGAAATCGGAATGAGCAAAGAAATAGCAAAGTCACTCGGATACATCTTCTTCAAATCCGAAAGATATAGTCTGGCTCTTTTTGTCTATCAAGACCTACAGGCAAAATATCCAGATGATCCGGATCCATATTTTCTTGCCGGGGAGATCTACTTCAAAGTCGGCAACTGCTTGAAAGCAATCCAACACTACTCAAACGGACTCAAACTCAAAAAGGACAAAATCATAATGAATAATCTTGGTCTATGCTACTTCAAGCTAAATGCAATCGATGACGCTCAAAAGGTTTTCGAGGAAATTATATCGATCGACAAAGAGTTTCTCCAAGCCTATGTCCACCTCGGAATAATCTACAAAAGAAAAGGAGAATTCGAAAAATCAGCACAGATGTACAAAAAAGCACTAGAAATCCAGCAATCACCGGATATCCTATATAACCTTGCAAATTTGTATGAAACTATGGCATCCTACTACCGTATGGCACCACAGAAAGCTATGGAATACATAAACTATGCAAAATCATACCTTGATGAGTACTCAAAATCAGTGGCAGATCCTAAAGAAAAAGAATTCATAGAGAAAAGGAAACAAAAACTCATAAAGGTAGAAGAAGATATTCAGAAAAAGTTAGAAAAAGAACTTAAAAAACCAAAGTAAAAGTATATTGCTTTTATCTCCTCCGCAATTTGGGAAATATGCGCGTTGCATCGCCTTGGGAAACGTGTGCGTGCATCGTCTTGGTAAATATCCGCTGTGCATCGCATTGGTAAATATCCACCGTGCATCGTCTTGGTAAATATCCACCGGCATCGCCCCACAACCACCTTTGTAAACCAATTGCTTATCACCAAAAACCATATGATAATCAGTCCTGCTCATATCTACCACCGATGAGCAACCAAACTTACTTAATTTCCGATATCCTTATTCAAAGAATCTTCGCAAAAGTCCTGAAAGCTAATTCAAAAATGTCTTCAATCTCAATATCGAATCTCACGTGAAAATTATAAATAAATAAATATGCTATGAAATGAATCTTGCAAATTCTCCATAAAATTCTTATATTCACTGTAAAATTTTTATATTTCCTGTGTGAAGAAAAAGCTACCAATAGGCATCCAGAGTTTCGAAAAAATAAGAACAGACAACTT
>CALHPK010000011.1 GCA_938036315.1 uncultured bacterium
TACCGAATCCTCCTCGAACAACTCTCTGTAGAATTTTTTAGCTCTTTCTTTCTTTTGTGAATCTGAAGAATTGTGGTAATTCCTTATGTAGGAAAGTTTTTTAAATGTGTTTTCGTATTCGTCAAATCTTGCTTTTAGGTCTTCGTCAAAAACTATGGTTGATTTTTTAGGAATTGTGAAAAGTTTTAGAAGTGAGAATATGTCAGATGGGCGATTATTAAAAGGTGTAGCTGTAAGGAGAATGACGATTTTCCCTCTGCATATTTCATGGAGATAGTGGTATCTTTGAGTTTCTTCGTTTCTAAACCTATGTGCCTCATCTACTATAACTATCTGAATATCTTCATGCTTTTTGACAAATTCAAAAGTTTCCTCGAGTTTACCGAGTGAACGAACTTCCCAATCGTATAATTTGAAATCTTCAAGATATTTTCTCCATCCGAAAGTTTTGTTCTCATCACCCATCAGATGCGGTGGACATACAACAATGCCTCTTTTGCCAAGCATCTTAGCTATAACACATGCAATTACTGTTTTACCCATTCCTACCACATCAGCAAGCAAAACACCGTTGTGCATTTCACAGATTTTTAAAGCTTGTAACACTGCCTCAATCTGGTAATTGTAAGGTCTATACCCAGCTTTTTCAAAATATCCCCTTACTTTATCAATTTCTTTCTCGTCGGTTTCTGTATGCAAATCAAGATAAACCTTTAAAAGATAAACCCAAGCTTGAAATGGGCTGACTTCCCTTAGAAAAGTTTCTTTGTTTAAAATTTCAATTATTTTCTTAACATCATCATTGGTAAACTCAACCGATTCTTCCCAAAATTTGTCAAAGTATTTTTCAGCATCTTCAAAGCCATAATCTTTTATTTCAACATTAAACTCATCCTGACTTTCAAGTCCCGCTTTTGTTAAGTTGCTACTTCCTGTAATAAATAATTGAGGCGCAGCTGTTTCGTGGAGCTTGAAAAGATAGAGTTTTGAATGATTCGGTTTTTTGGTTTTTCTTATGACGAGCTTACCTTCGTTTAGAAGCTTTATGAAAAAACCTGATTGTTCATAGATTTCTTTTCTATCTAAATCTTTGGAAGTAAAGGCTTTTATTAAAGAGCGTAAGAATGCTTCTTTAACTTCATTTTGATTATATTTTTTTGTATCCCTCGCATACTCATAAAGACCGTTTATCCCCTCGTCAACTTCCATTCCTACGAGAATTTTTAAAAATTCCGGCTTTAGTTGCTTACTGTCATCCAATTTCTTTAATGCCTCATAAAGCTCTTTTATGCCCGAAAAATAAAAATATCCAACAAGAAATTTAAGTTCAATACTTTTCTCTATAAGTTCACTTATTCTATCTTTTAATTTTATATCTCCTTCATTTGTTATAAGTGGCATAAAGTTTTTTCACACCTAAATTATTTAAATTCTCTTGCTACCAAAGTAAAAGTAAAAAACAACACTTTTTAAATTAAAATTTAACAACTAAAATATCTATTTTATTTCGCATTCCAACAATTTCTTTCCACTTTATTTGTGGGTATCTCTTTTTAATCTCATCAGTATTTTCTTGCTTGCCTCTCCAATTACTTCTAAGCTTCTTACAAATTACAAATGCCCCTGAATTCTTCATTTTTCAAAAAGCGGACTTTAAAACCAAATCTACCTTTCTCTTGAGTTTTCTGAACAAAAAATTTTCAATAGTTTTTACTTTTCTCTTTATTTTCTTTCTCCTAAGTAAAGTGACAGAATAACTTCTCCCTTTTCTTCTGCTAAAGGTTTCGCTCCTTTTATTTTTTACATTTCGGTTCTACTTTGATTGCTACTTTACCTGAGCACAAGTAAAAAAAATATTAATCAGTCAGTCAGTATGTATATACTATGTATATACTAATCAAGGACGTGTTTTTTAGTTATAACACACAGAAATTCTCCCTCAAGGACTTTTTCACCATCTTTAAAGACCTCAACGGAAACTATTCTTTTGCTACCTTCAGATGAAACGACCTTAGCCTTGCTCAGGATTCTATCTCCAACTTTGACTGGTCTCAAGAACTTAACCTTAGCTTCTGCAAGAACTACAAAAGGGTGATTTACAGCAACCATAGCAGAAAGATCTGCAAGAGAGAAAGTAAAACCTCCGTGAACTAATCCTTTCTCATCGACTGTCATCTCTGGAGTAGCCAAAAGTTCTACCTCAGCTTCTCCGTCTTTTATCTTCAAAACCCTACCGCAAAACTTCTCATTAGCTAAAAGATGTGTTCTCTGCTCACCAATCATAACTTTAGATTCCCGTTATATACAAATTTTCTAATCATAATCATAAGGATATCAGAGAAAATCCGAAAGATAGGGAAAGAATATATCCTCCTCGGGGTCCGATGTAACCTCCAAAAACTGGGGATATGTAAGCAGAAAATCTTCGAGGGACAATATAAGTTCCGATTTTCAGATTTGTTCCAAGGTAGAGATTTGCGAAGTTTTTCTTATCTTCAAATGATATAGCCGGTCCCAGTCCCGCTCCAAGAGAAATCAGGAAGCTTTCTGAATCGAACCTCATAGCAACAGAAGTATCGAGTGAGAATAGGTTTATCTGTGGGAAAGCTAGGAGATTAGCACCGGCTGAGAAGTAGTCGAACTCAAGGATTCCAAGTCCCAATGAAACTACAAGTGAGTTTTTTTTATCTTGGGCTACACTTTTGAACGGGAAAGCGAGTCCCGCGTTCCAGTCTATAAAGAATGAGTATCCTATGACCAGCAGTGATATCATTTTATATGGTGGGGAGGGAGGGATTTGAACCCCCGAAGGCGCTGGGGCCACCCGGTTTACAGCCGGGCCCGATTGACCGCTCCGGCACCTCCCCCCTCAGGCAGAAGCCATTATCTTTTCAAATTCAGTATCTTCAATCTCAAAATTTGCCCACACCCTTTGAACATCCTCCGCATCCTCAAGAGCATCCAATAGCTTCATAAGAGTCTCTGCATCCTTCCCAGAAACTTTGACCGTGTTCTTCGGAACAAACGAAACTTCAGCCCTATCGAACTCAAAATCTTTAAGCTTCTCCTTCAATCCCTCCAAATCCTTTGGTTCACAGTAAAATTCAATGGTATCTCCTTCTTCATTTATATCCTCAACCCCATTTTCTATAGCTATATCTATAACTGTATCCTTTTTATCTCCTAGCTTACTTTTAGAAAAGGAAATTATCCCTTTTCTTTCAAATATCCATGAGACAGACCCCGCCTCTGCCAAACTACCTCCGAACTTTGAAAATAGCGAGCGAATCTGTGCAGATGCCCTGTTTCTATTATCTGTTATAACAGAAACATACAGAGCAACACCAGCCGGACCGTATCCCTCAAAAAATATCTCCTCTATATTCTGAGCTTCAAGTTCCCCTGTAGCTCTTTTTATAGCTTTATCAACATTATCCTTTGGCATATTCGCTTCCTTTGCCATCTCAATTGCCAGTCTCAGGCGTGGGTTGCTATCAGGATTTGCCCCACCTTGTTTCACAGCAACCATTATCTCGCGTATCACCTTGGTAAAGAGTTTTCCTCTCTTCTGATCTTGTGCCATCTTCTTATGCTTTATATTGTGCCATTTTGAATGCCCTGCCATAGCCTATACCTCTTCTCAATCCCCCTAAAAGATAAATATAAAAACCTCAAACAACTAAAATACAAATTTAATCAGGTGCAAAACAGCTCATCAGAAAAACTGAAAAAATTATTATCATCTATTTATAAGAACAAGCAAATCACAAATTAAAATCTATGAAGAAAAAAAGAATCTTTAGTCCAGATGTCATCCTTGTAGATGGCTCATCTCAATTTTACAGAGCTTATTTTCAGCTTTCCTCACTTATAAACTCACACGGTATGCCAACAGGAGCTATCTACGGCTTCACAAATATAGTAAAACATATAATCGATGAATTCGAACCGCAATACATCGCAATAGCCTGGGACTCTCACAGAAAAATCAGAAGCGAGAGATTTTCTCAGTATAAAGCCACCAGAACCAAAATGCCAGACGATCTCAAAGTCCAAATCCCATATATAAAAAGAATAGTATCAGCATATGGAATCCCAACCTACGAATATGAAGGCTACGAAGCAGACGACATAATAGCTACTGTGGTGTCAAAAATAAGCTCCGTAAACCCATCATTAAAAATTCTCATAGTAACCTCAGACAAAGATATAACTCAGATAGTTTCTGATTCAGTGTGGATATATGATCCAAGGAACGCAGACGAAGAATCAGAATCCTTTTACTCACCACAAAAAGTCAAAGAAAAATACGGAGTAAGACCAGAACAGATCCCTGATTACATTGCTCTTGTAGGAGACCAGACCGACAATATACCAGGAGTAAGAGGAATTGGACCTGAGGGGGCGAAAAAACTTCTTGAAAGATTCGGAACAGTAGAAGAAATATTTCAAAATCTAAATCAAATTGAGCCAAGGTATCGCAGTCTACTCCTTGGCGAAAAACAAAATGTCCTTCTTTATAAAGAATTGGCAAAACTCAAAATAATAGATGAGCTCGATGTCAAATTAGAAAAATTCTCTCCAAATATAGATGCGCTCATAGAAGTCTTCAAAGAATTAGAATTCTCCTCGCATCTGAGAACATTGAGTGAAACTTACCCTCAAAAATTCCAGAGATTTGATAAATCAAACTACTTTCTTGTTGATTCAGAAGAAAGATTAAATGAACTAATATCAAAGATTGAAGCTAAGGGGTTTTTCTCTATAGATTGCGAAACCACATCATTAAATCCAGTTGAAGCTGAAATAGTCGGGATCTCCATAGCTTTCGAAGATCTTACAGCATATTACATAGAGAAAAAAGAATATATCGAAAAAATCAGAACATACATAGAAGATAATAAATATGGCAAAATTGGTCACAACATCAAATACGATATTGCAGTCCTGAAAAGGAATGGTATTAACATCGATGGTATAAAAGATGATTCTATGGTCCAAGCTTGGCTTCTTAATCCAGATAGAACAAAAATAGGACTTGACGAACTCTCACTGATATACCTTGGACACAAAATGACAACATACAAAGAAATAACAGCTGACGGGAGAATCCCATTCAAGAGAGTAAATGTTGAAAAGGCAAAGGACTACTCCTGCGAGGATGCAATAGCCTCACTCAAACTAAGTGTAATCTTAAAAAAGCATATGCAAGAAAAAAACCTTATCCCCCCCTATGAAAACATAGAACTGAAAGTTATTCCTGTTTTAGCTGATATGGAACTTGCCGGCGTAAAAGTAGATAAAAATTTTCTTATCAAATTCGGTGAAGAGATAAAGTCTCAACTGCAGATCTTGGCACAAGAAATCTACGGGATCACAAAAGTAAGATTTAACATAGATTCCCCTCAACAGCTGTCAGCAGTTCTTTTCGAGAGAATGAAAATTCAGCTCGAAGAGATGAAGAGGACCAAAAAAATGAAAATGTACTCAACAGATAACGAAGTACTTCAGGAAATAGCTTCAGAAGGTTATGAAATCGGGAATCTGCTACTCAAATATAGAAGTCTAAAAAAGCTCCTATCAACATATATACAACCATTGCCAATGCTCATTAGCCCAAAAACTCAAAGAATACACTCATCTTTCAATCAGACAAAAACCGCAACAGGACGTATATCAAGCTCTGATCCAAACCTGCAAAACATACCATCTAAAGGGGAGGAGGGGGAAAAGATAAGGCTCGGATTCATTGCTGATGAAGGTAATATCCTTGTTTCCGCAGATTACTCACAGATAGAACTAAGAGTACTTGCTCACCTTTCCGGAGACCCAAATCTCATCAAAGCTTTCGAAGAAGATAAGGATATCCACTCAGAAGTTGCTTCCGCACTCTTTGGCAAGGACAAAATAACTAAAGATGAAAGAAGAATAGCTAAAATAGTGAACTTCGGGATAATATACGGAATAAGTCCGCATGGACTTAAGATTCAGGCAAAGCTAAAGTCACGCCATGATGCGCAGAAACTAATTGATTCATACTTTGAAAAATACCAAAAAGTAAAAGAATGGAGAGATAAAATTATTTTTGAAGCAGAAAGACAAGGCTTTGTCAAAACAATCTCAGGAAGGCTAAGATATATTCCTGAACTGAAGGCTTCAGACAAGAATATAAGGAGTGAGGGGGAAAGAAGAGCAGTAAACACCCCGGTGCAGGGGTCAGCAGCGGACATTATGAAAATCGCAATGATCAAAGTTCACTCAAGTCTTAAAAAAGAAATCCCTCAAGCCAAAATAATAATGCAAATCCACGATGAGATCATAATTGAGTGTCCAGAGGGTTCTGAAGAAACTGTCTCAAAAATCCTGCTTGAAAATATGAAAATAGAAGAAGAAATAGGATTTTCTGTTCCTCTAAAAATAAATATTAAAGTTGGTAGAAACTGGGCAGAACTTGATTAAAAAATCTTAATATTTTTAATATTTTTAAGAACAATATATTTTACTATATCAATTATTCTTTGAAGATGGATTATATTTTAGACTGGTGAGCGTGTAGCTCAGTGGAAGAGCGCTGCTCTCACAAGGCAGAGGTCGGAGGTTCGATCCCTCCCACGCTCACAAATCACAATCATAAAGTCAGGCGATTGGTACCAATTCTTCGAAAAATTATATAGCTCCTCAAAACCATTTTTCATAAGGGCTGGCTATGGTTCTCTATCATCGCTTACCGCAAGAAAACTAGAAGTCAAGTACATCGTCCAAAACTTTTATAAAGACGGCAAAGTTCTTGACGCAGGATGCGGAATAGGAAATTTTGCCGATCTCTTCCCACAAAATTATATCGGAGTTGACTTTTCAAAAAAAGCTATAACCGAGTTTAAAAACAAAAGTAATAATAAGCTTTTAGTTGTAGCCGATATCTCCGCTCTCCCATTCAAAAAAGAAACCTTTTCCTTCATAAACTCAGTCGAAGTTATCCAATACCTTGACGATTTCGATCAAATCTTTTCGGAATTTTCCCGTGTAATGAAAGCTGGTTTCTGTCTCGTTATCTTTCCATCTAAAAACTCACTTTTCTGGAAACTAAGGCAAAAAATAAAAGGAAAATCTCCACTGAAATTTCTAAGCATAAGCGACATAAAAAAACTCAGCGCAAAATACCACTTCAAAATAGTCAAAATCTCAGGAATATTACTTGCTCCACCAAGAATAAACTTTTTAGCAAACAGAATTATAGAAATACTACCTCCCACTATCAGGAATCTTATTTTGGATGTATTCTCAAAATCACTCGTTGTTGTGCTTCAAAAAAATGAGCATCTATAAGATGAGTATCTATCCTCATGAGCATCTATAAAATGAGCATCTATCCTTCTCCTTTGCCAGATAAAAACTGCCCCGCTCACATTCCCACCTTTACAATCTTTGTAACAAACCTTTCTATATCTTTGGCAAGATCGATATCTTTATAAGTTACGCACTTTTCAGAATGTGTCATAAGTTTTACTTTTATCTTTTTATATCCAAACTCAACATCTGGATGGTGAAAGTGGGCTTCAGAAAGTCCACATATCAAATTTACAATCAAAACCGTCTCTTTGAAATTATTGGTTGTTATCTCACAAATAAGACAATTACTATTCTCGTCATACCTCCAAAGCCTTGAGCTACTTAACTCTTTTTCTATCTCTTCTTTACCAAGCATAACAATTCACCATCCCTCAAAAAACCAACCATCAGCAAAATCCCAAAGCAAAAATCCAACAACAGAAAATTTTTCAGCAGAACTTCCTAATATTATTCTTCTGAAACCCAAAGATAAAGCAACATGTCCTCTTTTAGTCATAGCTAAGTAAACCTGCGGAGAAAGATAAAATCTTCCAGATCTGAAATCATTCTCATATATAAACTCAAAAATCGGAGATATTATTCTTCCTGCTGCAAGGGTTATATCGTAAGCAGAAGCAATGCTTGAGATTAAAGCCAAATTGCCATTTTTAGGATCATGCTTGAACTTTAAATTTCCCTGCAGTGATAAATCACCACTACTTCCAAGACCCTTACCGAAACTCAAATATGGTATATAGCTCCATCCTCCCCTATAAACCGAAAATTCAATCCCTACTGATGACAAGAACAAGATTTCTTTACTGTGAAAGAAGCACCACTTAAATCCTCCCTCTAATTCATTCTCAAGCTCACCATCTGAAAATTCTCCCACTCCCTTTATCTCTATCTGATAAACTGGCCCAAACCTTTTTGCTAAATAAACAGTGTTTTTAAAAGAATTTCTATTAGCTTGGGTAAAATTTACAATATAAAGAAGCTCATCCTCTGGGAAGGCTTTAGTTGTAAAAAAGGGTCTTGTGAAATTAAGTTCTCCCTGGGGATATCTTTTATCATATCCGATACTTTTCAGATATGAAACTAAATCTTTTATATTCTGCTCAGTTAATATTCCTCCAAAAGCAGGCATAAAATGTGAATATCCGTACGTTTTTCCTCCGTATTTTATGACCCCTTCCCAGAAACTTGCTGGCTCTCTTGAATTGAATTTTGGATCACGAAAATTCGGGGGCATAGTATCTAACCCCAGTTTTTTTCTCTCTTCGTCAGAAATTCCTCTCCCATCTTTCCCATGGCACGTTGAACATATGCTTTGAAATATCTCCTCCGCTTTCATATCATCTAATTTCATATAACTTGGTGATTCTTCATCCTTTGTATAATCTTCTGATGATTCCTGCGCTCTTGATCTGATAGGTAAATAAGCACTGAAGATAGCAATAAAAATAATAATAAAAATATACCTAAATCTTAGCATATCGTAAATTTACACATATCATATAACTGGATATATATACAAATCATACATACACAAATAACAATATCTGACACATCGCAGTATTTTAATTTGAATAGTTTTAATTTTTTGATAATTTAGAATTTTTAGATCAGGCAACTATAGTAAAAATGCTATGGCGTCTGTAAAGTCAAGGGAATATATAAGAGATTTGGAATCTAAATTTTTAAGAAATGACCTTCCTGAACTGAAAACTGGACAAAAAATAAAGGTATGGACAAAGTACAAAGAGAAAGATAAAGAAAGAGAGGTTCCATTTGAAGGAATAGTGATATCGGTAAGAGGTTCTGGCACAAATAAGACTTTCACGGTCAGGAATACTACCAGCGGTGTACAAGTAGATCGAATTTTCCCATATCATTCCCCTTATATAGTAAGAATAGAAATTCTTCAAGATTCTCCACGGAAAAAAGCTAAACTTTATCATCAGCAGTTCTGATCTTCACCGATAAGATTGAATATAACAGCTTTAGGGTTCAGAAATAGTTCTATATTCCTTCTTACAAGCTTAATCTTGTCTTTAAGTTTTACTCCATTCTTCCCCAATTTTTCTATATTCTTTGCTATAAATGCTTCGGCAGAATCGAGGATTTTTCTGGCTTCATCTCTACCTTGAACATACTCATCAACAAGCTTTACAAAATTGAGCTTTGATATCTTATCATCTTGGGCTGAAATCAGAAATTTGATAATATCCACAAGGGTATGGATCTCTTGCAAGTCACTTATTTTATCCAGGATAGATGGATTGAGAAAACTTATATCAATCAGCATCTTCAAATCATCTTGTCCAATTTCTCGGAATTTTTCGTATATTTTCTGTTTTATGAAGTCATCAAGGTTTTTTGGGAAAAGTCTTATCTTGATACAACGTGAAAGGATAGTGAGGGGCAAAAGCTCTGGCTTTGATGTGATCAGAAAAAAAGTTGTGAATGATTTTGGTTCCTCTACTGTTTTCAGCAAGGCGGAAAAGCTCTGCTGAGTCATAAGATGAGCTTGGTGAAAGATGACAAATTTATGAAACGAATAGGGTGGGATCTTTGAAAATTTTATAGCTTCTCTGACGAGTTCCACTTTCACTCTCTCATCTTCATCTCCTTTTTTTACAACGAATACATCTGGATGATTCTCGAAGACACACTGAGAACAAAACCCACAAGGTGGCATAATACCACATAAGAGACTGCGCGCAACAAAAACTGAAAAATTCAAACCGTCTTGCTCATCCATACAGGAGAATAGATATGCATTAGCTATTTTGTGATTCCCAATTTCTCTTACAAACAGAGAATATACATCTGGATATATTTTTTCATAATCCATAACCGGTAATAAACTATTTTCTTTGTATATTTGGGGGGTGATATTCCTCGCTATGTTTTGCCATAATAAACTTCGCTACGAAAATTTTCTTTTCCGCATCCCAGAAGCCCTCAACAATTGTACCCTTAGCTTTTCCAAAGAGATCCGGGGGGATTCCTCTGAAAGTCACAGGGACAGAATACTCCCCGTCGGTGATTATGAAAAAGTGTTCTAGTCCATTGACCTGCAGTTCACTAACAAACCCACCCAACCTCAGTCTTTTTCCAGCGTATTTCTGATAATTTTCAAAAAATTCTTTTGGTGTGATGTAAAAAGAAATACTCTCTTTCATACCCGAGAATATAAGGTACGCAGAAATTACTGAAAATACAAGGAATATAATTGTAAACTTTTTCGCCATCTATTGTTTTATCATTTCTATTTTAGTAATTATATCTGATATCTCTTGTATACCTGTTATTTTTAGTGACTTTTCGAAATTTTCCTTAGCTTCTCTGAAATTCTTTTCTCTAAAAAGCATCATCCCCTTTGAGAAACTTTCCTGAGCATCCCTTATATCCAGAACAGATTTTACTATACCCATGGTAAATCCAATCAAAAATCCTAAAGCCAAGGCAAAGCTTTGAATTCCTCTGATACTCAAAGACAATAAAGATGGCTTATCTTTTTTTCTTTTCGATCTCCTCTTCTCTTTTGTGTTTAAAGAAATTCCCCCCGTTGTGTTTAAAGAAATTCCCCCCGCCTTACCAGTTTTTTCGATATTCAACTTTGCCAACTCTCTTTCTTCAGATAATATCTTTTGCTCTTCTTCTTTTATCCTTTTGTGAAAAACATCTTTTATAAAGGCTGAAAAGTCATCCTGAAATATCGGCTTTATCCCTTTATTCCGAGAAAATTCTTTTATGCTTTCCGTAATTTCTCCGATATCCGCATAACGCAGATTTGGAACTTTCGCAAGTGACTTTAGAACAATTTTATCTAATTCTGGGGGGACAAGCGGATTTATCTCCGATGGTGGTTGGATTTCAGAATTCAGAATTTTTTTCTTCACCTCCTCCCTGCTCTCTCCAGAGAAAAGCCTCTGTGATGTGAGCATTTCCCAAAAAAGAACCCCAACACACCATATATCTCCAAGCTGACTCCACCGACCCCCCGTAAGGATCTCAGGCGGAGTGTATCCCACCTTACCGAACGGATCAATTTCAGACCTTGTAGGGAGAGTTATCCCAAAATCTGTAAGCTTAACCCCACCTGTCCACGAAATCAATATATTTCTCGGATTTATGTCTCTGTGTACAAGAAATTTCCCTTCAAATCTGTGTATGTACTCAACCGCACTCAGAATTTTCTCCGCAATAAAAAGAAAGATATCTATCTGAACCTCTTTTACAACTTCCATAAACTCCCTCAAATTCACTCCTCTTATATACTCCATTGCTAAGAAAAATTCATCCCCTACTCTCCCAAAATCTATTGTTTTGACAACATTTTCATGCTCGAACCTGGCTGAAATTTTAGCCTCGTTTATGAAAAATCTGAGATCCTTTTGAGACTTCAATATTTTTATGGCTATAATTTTCTTAAATCCTTCATGAGAAAACTTCCATGCTCTGAAAACTTTTCCCATTCCACCTTCACCAATTTCAGCAGTGAGTATATATTCACCAAAGGGTCTCACATTTGAAATTTTAAAATTTCAGAAGCCCCATATCTTTGATAGATCAGTTATTTATTTTTATTTACAAAATGTATTTACAAAATGAGAGGATATTATATACTTTAGAATTGTCTCTGGAGCAGTCTCAAGTTCAGATGAATCACTCCTTGTGAGAGAAGATTCGGCGCTATCATCTAACTTGTCTGCATCCTCAAAAAGCAATGAAAAATAGAGTAGAAAAAGAAGAGAAATTAGCTGATCTGAATGTGATCAAATCGTAATATATTTTTAAATAGAATAAAATAAAATGAAACGGGAAAACTTTTTGCATTACACAAAACTTAATAAAGTTACCGAAAATTGAAGTAAATATGGCAGATGTAAAAGTATATTACGATAAAGATGCAGATATATCATATATAAAGGCGAAGAAGGTAGCAATAATTGGGTTCGGCAGTCAGGGGCATGCACATGCGTTGAACCTCAAGCAGTCAGGCGTTCAAGTTGTAGTCGGTTTGAGAAAAGGTGGAATTTCCTGGAGTGTGGCAAAGAATATGGGGCTTGAAACTATGGGAGTAAAAGATGCGGCGCAATGGGCAGATGTTATTATGATCCTTATCCCTGATGAAGAACAGCCCAAAGTATATAAGGAAAGCATAGAACCTGTACTTGATAAGGGTAAGTATCTAGCATTTGCACATGGTTTCAACATACATTTCAGACAAATTGTTCCTCCAGAATTTGTCAATGTTTTTATGGTTGCTCCAAAGGGGCCAGGGAAACTTGTCAGAGACGAATTCGAAAATGGTCGAGGTGTTCCTGCGCTTCTGGCGGTTTACCAAGATTATACGGGAGATACAAAGGAGGTGGCATTAGCCTATGCTAAAGGTATAGGAGCAACCCGCGCTGGCGTCATAGAAACAACCTTCAAAGATGAAACAGAAACAGATCTGTTCGGAGAACAATCCGTCCTCTGTGGAGGGCTAACTTCACTTATGCGCACAGCATTTGAAACTCTTGTTGAAGCAGGCTACCCCCCAGAACTAGCTTACTTTGAGTGCATACATGAGATGAAACTCATAGTCGATCTTATATATCAGGGAGGGTTCAAAACAATGCGTAAATTCATATCTAACACTGCAAAATACGGCGATCTTACACGCGGTCCACGCATCATAGACGAAAATGTAAAAAAGAAAATGAAGGAAATCCTTGAAGAAATAAGATCCGGAAGATTCGCAAAAGAGTGGGTTTTAGAGAATATGTCCGGAAGACCAATATTCAACGCACTGCTCGCAGAATGGGAAAACCACCTCGCAGAAAAAGTTGGAGAAAAACTAAGAGCTATGATGCCATGGCTCAAAAAAGAATAATAATACCATTAATTTTAAAACTAATATTAATATTTATCTGCATCGCAGATACTACACAGATCCTCGCCCAGACCCCCGAAGAAGAAAAATATACTAAAAAATCAATAACTTATCTTAAAATTGTCTTCACCCCAGAGGTAGATCGGGTATCTAGAGTAACTGATTTTCTCACAGGATTTAATGTCAAGGAATATCTCGAGAAAAAAATACGAGAGGAGATCGAGATGAGGAGGTTTGATTACAACCCAGTTGAAGTCCCTGGCAATACAGACCTTGAAGCCTTGGCAAAACTCGTTAAGGAATATGTTGATATGGTAAAGGTAGATCGAGCAAAAGCTGAAGCTCAGATGGATTGGAGATTCAAAGACCTAGTTATCACCGCCGAAGATATCAGAAAAATTGCCAACTCAGCATATATATATTGGCCAGAGGTGAAAAAATTCAATGTAATAGTATCACCAACAAGACGGAAAGATGAAGTCAGGCTAGCTATTACGGTAAAGCTTGGAGTAAAAGTAAACTACTACAGAGTCGATTTTGAAACAGGCAAGCCAATAAAGATTGCTGAAATATATGAAGAGCACGCAGAAAGTGGAGTAGTTGGAGAAATAGAGCTACTGCCATTGCCATTTCCACTATCCTTACTTTCCCCATCGGTCGAAATACCTGAGACACCTTGGGACACATTTGCAAGATGTAGCGAGAAAGCGATATACTGGATATCAAAAAAGATTAACAAGGCTACGCGTAAAATACCAGATTTCACACTGCATGCAAGGATTGCTTCAAAATCAATTGCAGAAGTTTTTTCTCCTCTGCAAGAAAAAGATGGAGTATATCTTGATTCAGATTTTGCAGTAGTGGAGGAGGTGGAAGGAGAAGAAGGCAAGATTTCCCAAAGGCGAGTAGGATGGGTAAGAGCTCGCAAAATTGCAGATGGCAAAACACAGGAACTTTCATCATTCCAGATATTGAGCGGTTCACCGCAGATTGGACAAAAAATTGTCGAGTACCCGCTTGTAGGAATCGGGCTCTTGCTAGAGGGAATTCATTCACCGGCAAGCTCAATATTAGTTAACGATCCTGAATTTGAGAAAATAGAAGGTAAAGGCGGAACCGGTATTAGTCTCCTTGGAAGAATTAACTTTGCTACAGCATTTGGTGTCAAAATATCGGAGCTTTACCTACTCGGGGGCCCCCACATCCTGTTTGTAAATGGTGGATTAGATGCTGGAGGAAATATAGGTCTGAAGAAGAAATTTTACGTGATAAGATATTTAGCAGCATCTCCAGAATTCCTCTTTAATATATCTTTTCTGTATGTGGGACTTACAAAAAAGGATACTAAAGAAATCTACTCTGGCAGGGGGGTATCCTTGGGGATTGTTCCCAAAGTACACCTTGAGTGGTTCTTACATCCGAGATTTTCTGTATTCTTGGGTGGAGGATACAGACTCTCAAGCGAAATAACAGAAGCTACAGTGTCAAAAGATGAGAACACATCAGTAACTATCCCAGTAAGCTACAAACCTTCAGGTCCCATTTTCTTTGGAGGTTTAGAATTTGTATTTTGGTAATTTGCAAATCGATACTCTTACCCAGGCAATATCAAAAAAACATATTTTTGTGCAATCGTAATTAATTTATTAAGTATAATGGGAGAAGTAGTTATGGAGAGATCAGCCAAGAGTGAACAATATAGTTACTTCAGATCTATACCGTTTTTATTTGATTATCCTAAAAATTTCTCACTGAAGGATGGGAGGAAGGTGATGGTGAGACCTATGCTACCTTCAGATGTAGACGAGCTATACGCGTTCTTTGCTAATTTAGATAGAGAAGATAAGCTTTTTTTGAGAGACGACGTTAGCGATATATCTGTGATAAAGCGATGGGCAGAAAATCTCAATTATGATATCGTGCTACCACTCCTTGCTTTTTATGATGGTAAGGTTGTAGCAGATGGTACTTTACATGCATCGAATTTTTTGTGGACACGCCATGTTGCAGAAATAAGAATAGCTGTCTCAAAAGACTTCAGAGGAGTGGGACTTGCCAAAAAAATAATATCGGAGTTGTTCTTCATCGCTATAAAGAGAGGCTTTAAAAAAGTTATTGCTCAGATCCCCTTTCACCAGCAGAATGTAATTCATATTTTTGACTCATTGGGATTTGAGAAAGAAGCTATCCTTCGAAAGCATATTATGATTCAGGGTAAAGGATTTTCAGACCTTCTAATAATGTCGGCATTTGTGGGCAATGCGATACAGCAACTGAAAAGAGTTTCCTGATCACTCAACTCTAGCAATGCGACACAGCAACTGAAAAGAGTTTCTTGATCACTCAACTCTACAGGAGCGCCTATATTTTACTTTATTACTCCTCCGCCCAAGATTTCTCCTTTGAAGATCCAAACTTTTACTCCGTTTGTTCCCCATTTAGTTTTTGCAACTGCAAAGCCGTAGTCTATGTCTGCTCTTATTGTTTGCAGAGGCAATCTGCCCTGTAAAATCCATTCAGCTCTGGCCAGTTCTACCCCTCCTAGTCTTCCCTCACAGTTGATTTTTATTCCTTTAGCACCAGCTCTTATTGCGGACATAATTGCTCTTTTCATAGCTGGTCTGTATGGTAATCTTTTTTCCATCTGTGAGGCTATGCTCTCTGCAATAAGTTGAGCTCGCAGATCCGCATCCCTTACTTCAATAATATCCATCGTTATGTTATCCTTTGGAATACCTGTAACCCGTGATACGAAATCTTTTATTCTATCAATCCCAACTGCCCTTTTTCCAATAATTATCCCAACTTTCACGCAGTGGATCTCTATCTGTATTTT
Source organism: uncultured bacterium (assembly GCA_938036315.1). Taxonomy (GTDB): domain Bacteria; phylum Calescibacteriota; class Calescibacteriia; order Calescibacteriales; family Calescibacteriaceae; genus CALHPK01. Next base: position 16,053 of record CALHPK010000011.1, read on the forward strand.
GTCAGATATTCTTTTTATGATTATCTTATCTATGGCAGCGTTATAAAACTCTCTTTTTATCCAATCTCTTATTTTCAGGTCTTGGTGAAGAAATGTCGCATATTCTTTCTTGCGTGGAGCAGTCCATATAGAATAATGACTTTTATTCACGCCTAATCTGAAACCGATCGGATGAGTTTTTTGTCCCATTATTTATTCCTCCTCCTTCACTCTATTTTTCTTTCAAGTAAAACTGAAATATGAGTTGTTTTTCTTGTAATTGGCAGGGCTCTTCCGTAAGCTGAAGGTTTCCATCTTTTATATACAGGACCTTTATCTATTTTTATAGTTTTTATATAAAGTTGGTTGCTGGGTATTCTGAAATTGTGCTCTGCATTTGCGATTGCAGATCTGAGAACTTTTTCGATGAGTCTTGCTGGTTTTCGCTTTATAAACTTCAGTTTCTCCAGAGCTTCAAGCGCCTTCATTCCCTTGATACCTCTAACAACAAATAGTGCTTTCTTTGGAGAGCATCTTGCATACCTCAAGATAGCGTATGCATCTGCCTCATCTAACCAGCCCATATCAAATCCCTCCTATTTTTCCCCCGGCTTTCTGATCTCAACTTTTTTCACTTTATCTGGATGTCCTCTAAATGTTCTTGTTGGAGAAAATTCACCGAGCTTGTGCCCTACCATCTCTTCAGTTATATATACAGGAATAAAAGTTTTCCCGTTATGCACAGCAATGGTAAAACCAATCATCTCAGGTATTATGGTTGACCGCCTTGAGTATGTCTTAACAACAACTTTTTCCCCTTTAAGGACTCTGGGGCGCAAACTAATTATTTTGTCCAAAAGATATTCATCTATAAACGGCCCTTTCCTTAACGATCTTGGCATAACAACTTTCTATTTATTATAATTCTACATTCAGGAAAATATTTTTCCGAAAAGTTTAAGTGCAAAATAAAGTAAAAGCGCCCAGAGAGGAAATATCCAAAGGAAATATCTAAAGGAAATATCTAATAGATCTTCTTCATAATGGCAGAGTAAAAAATAGCTTTTTTAAAAAACCCAAAAAGAGCCCTTAAAATGGATAGAATAAAATTTTATAGATAATAATAAAATAATAAGATAATATAAATAGATAAAATGAGCTTTACGACAAAAACACAGCTTTCAGCTGAGAAAATTGAGAGCCAATACTCAGGCAATAATAACAATAAAACAATAACAGATGACATCAATCTGAAGAATCTGAAGATATTCGTAAAAACATTTGGTTGTCAGATGAATGAAAAGGATAGTCAGAGGGTTCTCGCAAAAACCGGTATGATTCCGGTGAACTCTTGGGAAGAAGCAGACGTAGTCATAATAAACACATGCGCAGTGAGAGAAAAACCAGAACACAAAGTCTATTCAGAAGCAGGAAAATATGTGAAAATCAAAAAGGTAAAGCCTCAACTTAAGGTGGGAATCATCGGATGTGTGGCACAACTCAAAGGAGAGGAGATTTTAAATAAAACCGGTGTGGATTTTGTTGTTGGAACCCAAGCCATACACAAAATCAATGATATAATAAAATCTGTCATCAGGGGGGCCAAGATAGTAGATATATCTATTACAACAAATCTGAACGATAGATTCGAAAGCCCTATTCCAGAACCATTGTATATGGAAAGTCCCGTCAAAGCATACGTAACAATACAGGAAGGGTGTAATCAATTTTGCACCTTTTGTATAGTTCCAATTACCAGAGGAAGAGAAGTAACCAGACCATCACAAGATATCATAAAAGAGGTAAAGGAACTTGTTTCAAGAGGAGTCAAGGAAGTAATTTTACTCGGACAAAATGTCAACGCTTACGGGCGCAACACCCCAGGAGAACTTACCTTCGCAGAACTGCTATATGAACTTGACAAAATCCACGGATTAGAAAGAATAAGATTTACAACATCAAACCCTCGCTATATGGATGATGATTTAATCTCAGCTATGGCAGAATGTAAAAAAGTTTGTGAACATCTACATCTACCCGTCCAATCAGGCTCAAATAGAATCTTGAAAAAAATGGGAAGAAGACACACTATCGAGGAATACATCGAAATCATTCAGAAAATAAAAAAAGCTATACCTGGAATAGCAATAACAACAGATATAATAGTAGGGTTTCCAGGTGAGACCGAAAAAGATTTTGAGGAGACAGTAGAACTTGTCAAAATGATAAAATACGATGATATATTCTCTTTTATGTTTTCTCCAAGACCAGGTACAGCAGCTTCTCGCATGCAAGAACAACTCCCCCAAGATGAAAAAGAAAGAAGGTTGAAATATCTGCAGAAAATTCAGGACGAAATAACTTTGAATATTATGAAAAGCTACGTAGGGAGGACTGTTGAAATCCTCGTTGAGGGGTCAGCTGTGAGAAACCCAGAAAAAGATTCAACAGGAAGAACTAGAACAAACAAAATTGTAAACTTTGAAGGTAAATTCACACCAGGTGACATAATCTATGTGAAAGTAAAGGAAGCTACAAGAAATTCTCTGCGCGGTGAGGTTCTAAAGTTCAATTAAGTTCTAAAGTTCAATTAAGGTATCCCCAACTTTGAGTCTCATCCCATTGGCAAAATCTCTACCGCTAACAATCTTTCTCCCTTCTCGTTGCAGTTCAGACAATATTATTATACTTCCATCTTCTTCTAAACTAAATCCGGGCATATCTCTTTTCCTGCTTTCACTGCCACTTATGTTTTCACTGCCACATACAACCCAAATTCCTCTTTCATCGATTTTGTAAATTTGACTTACCTTACAATGGCTAACTCTGACATTTTTTGGTAATTCAGTTTTATGCACCTTAACGATTTCTCCTTTTATCTTCGTGAATATCTTAGGCCATATATAAAAAGCTCTCATTTTCCTGTGTATAAGCTCGGCCGATTCATAAAAAGAGAAGAAACCATCTTCTTTCTTTATAGCTCTGGCCCAAACTACCCCTTCTTCAGATTGATTCCACGGTACGACTTCTCCCCGAGTAATCTTTTCCATAAGGCCTTCCAGAACCTCAGCAGCTATGAAAAATAATCTTGAACTCAATGTGTAGGCATTATCATCCTCAAAAATTGGTTCTTCCTTCTGGAAGAATATCTTCCCTGAATCTACTTTTTCAGAAACCGAAATTATAGAAACTCCTGTAACTTTATCTCCACTTAAGATAGCCCACTGAACAGGAGCAGGCCCCCTCCATCGGGGAACAAGAGAAGGATGAATATTAAGCCTCCTTTCCTCATCGACCAACTCTAAAATCTCCTTTGGAATGATCTTGCCATATGAAGCCACAACAAAAAAGTCCGGAGAAAAATTTGAAATTTTTTCCTTGACCTTACCCCAGCTATTATCTTCAACAAATTGTATGGAGTTCCTGATGCAGAAGGATTTTACTGGATTTGGTTGAAACTGCAGTCCCCTTCCAGCCGGCTTATCTGGAGATGTAATGACCAAGACTCTGTGATCTAAAAACTTCTTAAGAACAATTAAAGATAAATCAGAATTCCCGAAAAAAACCACATTCATATGACAGAAAATAATAAAACTGACAACAGCTTTTTGAAAAAGGTGAATCATTTGGCAATCACGGAATAATAATTTAGTATGTGGGTTTTACTCATACACGGCATGATGGGTGGCGGATGGTATTGGGAAAACTATAAAGGCTTCCTCGAGTCAAAGGGTATAAGATGTCTCTCTCCGGATTTGAGATTTCATTCAAAAGGAGGAGGGAAAATAGATGAGCTTGGGAAAGTAAGTATAAACGACTATGTTGCAGATTTGGAGAACTTGATAAAGAAGGAGAACGACCTTCCTGTTATAGTCGGACACTCTATGGGTGGACTTATTGCGCAGATATTAGTAAGCAAAGGACTTGCAAAAGCTGGAATTTTTCTCACTCCAGCTCCACCTTATGGAATTATGCACATATCTTTTTCTCAGCTATATACATTTTCTGATGTCATGGTAAAACCCCAGTGGTGGAAAAATCCATTTAAACTATCGCAAAAGAAGTTCGCATACTCTATTTTGAATATGCTGACAGAAGATGAAATCAGAAACATTTATCCAAACTTCTGTTACGAGTCAGGACGAGCTCTTTTTGAGATAGGTTTATGGTTTCTTGACAAGAACAAAGCATCTGCAGTCAATTTTAAATCGGTTTCATGTCCAATCCTTCTTGTGTCGGCAAAAAAAGACAAAATTACCCCGTACAAACTTGTGAAAAAAATCGCAGAAAAATACCGAAAATTAAGCCAAGCCAAAGTGCACTATGAAGAACTCAATGAAAATGGACATTGGGTAGTTGGAGAAAGGAACTGGAAAGATATTGCTGATTTGATCGCAACATTTATATTAAGAAAAGAGGTAATTCACTGAAAAAACCTAAAAAAAAATGAAAAAAGTGAAAACATCACCGAAATAAATTAGTATGATACTGATATAATACTAAACTAAAAAGGAGGTAGACTTATGAAGAAAATAGAAGCAATAATAAGACCGTTTAAGCTTGATGAAGTAAAGAACGCACTGGTTGCTATAGGTGTAGGTGGTATGACTGTCATAGAAGTTAAGGGGTTTGGAAGACAAAAAGGACACACCGAACTGTACAGGGGAGTAGAATATGTTGTAGATTTTCTCCCCAAGGTAAAGATAGAAGTTATCGTCCAAGATGATATGGTAGACAAAGTTGTAAAAGCTATAATGGAAGCTGCAAAGACGGGAAAAGTTGGGGATGGTAAAATATTCATATACCCGCTGGAGCACGTAGTCAGGATAAGAACAGGTGAAATAGGTGAGGATGCTATATAGTTAACAAAAATAATGGGCTTGGTACACAGATTAATAATAATAACGTCCTCTATTGCAATTTTCTTGAGTAATTGCCAAACAATAAGTTTGGAAGAAATCACAAAAGCAGAAAAGGATATAAAAAGTCTTAAAGAAGAGGGGGCTGAAAACCTGCTCACCGATGAATTCAAAAATCTCGATACCCTACTTCAAAAATTGAAGTTTGAATATGAAAGGGGACAGAAAAGAAAAGCTCAAAGCACCCTCAAGGAGATAGAAATAAGAATCAGTCTCATCAAGGAAAAACTACAAAAGCTGAAGCAATCATCTCATTCCCAAATGGAATCACTACCTTCTGTCACTCAGGTACCTCCCCTCCCCCCTCCTTCACTCGAACCTTAATTCAAAGCCTTTATCAAGAAAATAAGGTATAGGGTTTCTAAACTGTTACTTTTTAATTATCTTTATCAGTTCATCTATTTCAGTAGCAGGCATAGTGAGGGTTTGGACTGTACCTCGTGACCCAAGCTCAATAGCCATCTTCAAAACGGAATCATTATCTGGAGCTTCTACAATGTTTACAAAGTCATAAGGTCCCATTACTATAAACTGGTTCAGCACCTTAACCCCGTAATTTTTTGCTATCTCTGTATTTACTTCCCTTATCCTCTCTGGATTTTCCTTTAAAGTTTTAAGACCTTCATCTGTGAGCTTTGTAAGGATTACATACTTTGGCATTTTTTTCACCTCCTTTTTCTATCCCCTATATCTTATTCAATCTTCTTGACTCTATTGCTTCTAGCAAGAAAACTAAAAACAAACCTAACATAAAAGATGAAGCAAATCCAACAACAACCATAAGTTTTCTCTTCGGTTTGTACCTTTTATCAGGAACATAAGGATAATCTATGACTTGAAACGCTACATCTTCTTTCGCTTCATCTATCTTTGCTTTCTCCAAGGAAGTGAGAAGAACTTTATAAACTTCTGTTTGAACCTCTAACTCTCTTCTTCTTCTCAAATATTCAAGTCCGACATCAGGAATATTCTCCAATGGAATTATTAATCTCTTGTCTCTGTGGACAACATAACCTGACACCTTTTGCGTTCTTTGCCCCTCATCTAACTCCTTCAACTTCTTCCTTAACTCTTTTATTTCGTATTCTAAGGATATCACTTGAGGATTCTCTGGAGACGTAATTTTTTTCAAAACCTCAAGTTCAACCTCTTTCTGAGATATAAGCCCTACAAACTGAGCGTAAAGTTTCACACCTTCTTCCATCTGCTTACCTATTTCAATCACATTGTATTGTTCTTGAAATTTTCTGAAATCTTCCTCAGCTTTTTCCAAACTTTTTCTTGCTAACTCAAGTCTTTCCTCAAGAAATATTCTATTTTTCTTTGCCAATGTGTAAGCCTTTTCATTCAGCATAATCTCGAGTTCCCTGAGATACTGATTGACAATTATATATGGCAAAGTTGGACTATATGGGAAAATTACAGCAATTTCAATAGTACCGGTCTTTTTATCATCATTAACAGCAAGGTTATCTTTTAAAAACCTTTCTGCTACAAAATCAAGAGATGGTATTTTGTGCTCGGAAATATCTTTTCTAAAGGAATTAGTGTCTTCATCCCAATATTCTATATAAAGATATTTTTTTATGCCCGAGTTCTCTATAACTCTTTTGGTAAGTTCCCGAGAAAGAAGAACTGCTTTTATTATACCAGCTTTAGATTTGAACATTCCTCCTAAATCTCCTAGTCCGAGCAATCCAGAAAATTGAGCCAGAGGAATAACACCTCTGCCACCTTCCTCTAATGGAATTATCTTGGCAGATGATCTAAAAACTGGCTTAGCAACTAAAGAGATTACTAAAGATAACAATGTGCCAAGAATAGTTACAGCCAGAACAATTTTTTTTCTTTTCCATATGATACTTACAAGCTGAAAGATATCTATCTCGTCCCCATTTGTGTTGCGAGTTTGTTCATTCTGATGTAGATGATCTTTTCTATCTTCTGCTGGCATCTTTTGTTGACACAATCAAACCTAAGGTTTTATAATTTTATTGTGGATCTTATTTTAAGGAGAATTTGCAGCAATATTGTAGATAGAAGTTTTTGTATCATACTTTCAGGGAGTATAGCAAAACTCGGTGGAATAAATGTCATGGATCTTATACTACTTTTTATAATTAGTGATTTTTTTATATATGTTGTGATTCGGAGCTTATTAATAAGGACTCCGGGTGATATAATGTTTGGTATAAGGATATCTACTTATTCTCTAAGATGCACGAGAATATTTTTACGGTGGCTTTTGGGGTATCTTTCTCCACTGACAGCTTTTCTCCTTCACATCCCGGCTATAAATCACAGAAGCCTATGCGACGTTATTTCGGGGATCAGGATAGAAATTATATAAGGGGGCCTTTGTTCAAAAGCCCCCACAAATTCTTTAGGCATCAGGTACTTCAAGAATTATTCTTTTGTTATACTTTGCACTTGCCGCAGAAACAAGTGCCCTTATTGATTTTACTATCTTTCCATTTTTCCCTATTACTTTTCCAACTTCGTCTTTATTAACTCTTAGTTCAACTATTGCAGTTCTTTCACCCTCAACTATGTTTACCTTCACTTCATCCTCTTTATCAACTATAGTTTTTGCTATCTTTTCTACCATATCCTTTACATTTTGAACAGAGTTGCGCGTTGACATAGATGTTCACCTCCTTTTCTTAACCTTCATTTGAATAGTAATCAGTAAAAATTTTACCATCTGACAAAGTAAGAATACTTTTTTCAGATATTCTACCCAATAATCCACTTATATTCTTACTCCCCATATTCTTACTCCCCATATTCTTACTCTCTATATTCTTAATTCTTACTCTTCATACCCCCTATCTGCTCTATAGCAGAAAGATATCTAGATGAAGCAAATCCAACAACAACCATACGATAGATTGATATACTATTGTGAACAATATTTAAAATATTCTTGGATTAGGGAATATAAAAGCGCTTTGAAGCGGAGGTGTTACTATGAAGATATTTCACAAGATATTTTTGGGGATGATATTTTCAGCAGGGTTACCTCTTGCCGTATCTGGCTGGTGGACGACAAAACTTGTAAAAAAAGAAAATTCAGAGAGAATCTTCATTTTACTTTCCTCATCCGCGCAAAATCTTGCTGATGCTATATCAAGATATATAAAAACGAGTGTAAACTTAGTAGAGGCCAGCTTAAAAAATCTCCCCATCGATGAAGAATATGTGCTCAGAGAGGTTGCTTCAGCATTCGAGAATATCCACTACATAAGTGTAAACGGGAAAATGATAGGAGATATGTCATTCAGCAGAAAGAACTATGGTGATGGAATCTTCTTAGAAGATAATGCTATAGTCTATTCATCTGGCAAACTAAAGGTTGCACTATCGGTTGAACCAGTTAAAAAAATCATTCATTCATTCTCCGTGGGTAAGACAGGAAGCTCATCAATAAGAAAGCTTACAAAAGACACCACATCTGAAATTCTGGAAATTTCAGAAAACGGTAAAAGATATATATCCGCATACTATAGGATTGAAAACTCAGATTTCGGGGTATATGTTATGATTGAGAAGAACGAGGTAGAGAATCTCTGGAAGAATATACTTTATCAAGTTCTTTTCTGGATAGGAATTGGGATAATTCTTGCCTTTTCATCAGCATTTGTTATAACTGGTGGGATAACTACTCCTTTGAAGAGGTTATCCGAAGTTGCACGCGAGTATGCGAGACTTAACTTTTCGGTAAAAGCCATCTATAAAGGCTCAGCAAAGGATGAAATCTCAGATTTCACAAAAGCCTTCTCAGTTATGTCAGATGAAATTCAAAGAGCTTGGGAGGAGATAAAGATGTGGAACACCGAACTTGAAAAAAGAGTCGAAGAGAGGACACTCCAACTCAAAAAAACCCATGATAATCTTCTTATTTCAGAAAAAATAGCAGCGGTCGGAACTTTAGGAGCAGGAGTTGCCCACGAGATAAATAACCCTCTCGCTGCTTCCTTGGGTTTCATTCAAATTCTCAGAAAAAAAGTATCCGATGAAAATCTTAAAAAGTATTTCGATTCGATCTTCAATAACCTACAAAGAGTCAGAGGAATCGTCGAGAAGCTAAGACAGTTTTCAGAAGTTCAGATGAAAGCAGACTACAAATTAATAAATGTAAATGAGGTGATAAAAATAGCAATAGATGAAATACCAGAAGAACTAAAAACTAGCAAAGAGCTAGAAATTTCTTCTCAGGAAGTACCAGAAATATATTCTAATGAAGAGCAGTTCAAAACAGCAATATATGAAATACTTAAAAATGCATATATAGCCTCTGAAAGTAAAGTTAAAATAAGAGTCTACAGTGACAACAACTCCTTATTTGTAGAGATTGAGGATGATGGTAAAGAGGGAATTCCCCAGGATATAATTACAAGAATATTTGATCCGTTTTTCACCTTGAAAAAATGGGAGGGAGTGGGTCTAGGATTGACTGTGGCAAGAACAATAATCCAGAATATCAGGGGAATAATTGAAGTTGAATCTTCGCCCGGGAAGACAATATTCAAAATATCAGTAGATCTACAAAAGAACAGGGAAATCGGAGAGTTCTTGAAGGAAGAGATTGATAAGATAAAAGCACATCTTGTATGATATGGAAGTTGTTATAAAACCACCGAGAGCAAGATATATCGTTCTTCTTACGAGTATCATCTTGGTCTTTTTTGTGGCCAACAAAGTTTATCTCCATCTTTTCCCCCAAGAACCAACCATTTCAGCTTTATACGGTGAGATTGAGATATACGTAGGTGGAGTGTGGGTACCAGCTAAGGCCGGGATGAATATACAAGGAGCAAAGATCAGAATAAAGGAAGGCGGAGCATTAGCTTTGGGAGATAAAATCATAAAAGCAGAAAAAGATACAGAATTCCAAATCATAGAAAATCAAGTAAAGATTGAGGAAGGAAATATAGTAATCGAAGAAAGGAAAAAGACAGTAACAGAAAAGTCTCAAGAAACAGAAAGCAAATATACAGAAAAAAAACCAGAAAAAATAGTAATCGAAGAAGCGGAAAAGACAACAACAGAAAAACCCCAAGAAATAGAAAGTAAATATACAGAAAAAAAACCAGAAAAATCAGAAAGCAGAAGAATAATTAATGTATCCATAGAAAATGCATTATCTTCAGAGGGTCAAAAGATCCTTAATTCGAAGTACGCAATAATAAAGGTAGAAACAGAAAACATAAACACTCTGGAGATCAATGGTATAATTTACAATTCAGATATAGGAAATTTCGAAATAAGTCTGCCCTTGAAAGAAGGAGATAATCATATAGAGATCATCGGACTTGACAAAAATAGGAGGGTTATCGATAGAAAGGTTGAGACAGTGCATGTTGATACAACTCCGCCCACACTCAATAAAAGTAAAATCAAGATCAGATGGGAATGATTACATACTTTTTCTTCTTCTTATTGTCTAATACAGAATTGCCAAAATACGATATCTACATAGCAAACAAAGATTTTATATGTAGTGCAGCAGAAGAAACTTTTGCTTTCTGTATCAAGGATGGATTTAAATTCCCTTGCAAAGATTTTTCTGCAAGCGTACCATATGAAATTCAAGGTGAGGGAATTTTGAAAGTATTTGTTAGAACACCCACAGATTATATTGATTTCAGTTTCAAAGAAGACGAAAATTCAATCCAAAAATCCATACCGATAAACTTCTACTGCTTCGAAGAACTAAACCTTGAGCCTAAAATAATTGAGAGAAATAAGAACTTAAGGATAGAAATTTCTACTAAAATACATCCCGAAAATGTGTCCGGTAAAGTTCTATATGGGAAGATAGCAAATTTGAACCTCTCAAGTAATTCAATCATCATAGATTATGAGAAACAATTCAATTATCCCTATAAAGATCTTCTTATCTTATACCTTTCTAAAAGTGGCAAAATATACGTAAGCTTTGTAGAAATAATCGTGCCCTCTTACCTATCTATAGAGAGTCAAACAGAACCACTCTCAAAGATAAAGATAATAACAAAATATAGTGAATATTCAGCGAGAGCGGACTCTAAAGGAAACTTCAGAATAAGATTTAAAGTTTTCCCTGATGAAAAGGAAATCAAAATAAAGGTAGAAGATAGAGCTGGAAATATATCATGGGATAAATTAGAGCTCAACTTTCCTGAGCGTGAAGTTAAATATCTTGAAGCCATAAGTTTCGAAGACAAAGCATTGTTTCTCACTTACAATATCAAGCATAATACTATACAAAATAAACCAGATCTGAAAAAAATCAGCAATCACATTATTGCATTTGTACCAAATAAACCAGGAGAACATTCAGTAGAAATCGATGATAGAAAATTTAAGTTCGTTAGAAAAAGTATACCGGCATTCCTGACAATATCCTATAGTCCTGCACAAAACCAGATCTATGCTGATGGAACCTCTAAAATTATATTTTCTGCAAAAATTTCAGATACCTTCGGAGAAGAGTTGCAATTACCTGTGGAGCTCACTCATAACTATGATAAAAACAAAATAGAAATTAAGAAGGAAGAAGGGAAAAATGAATTTACCATATCTGTTAAGAAAAAAATAAAAGATGAATTGAAAATAGTTTTTAAGCATGGCTTTCTCAAAGAAGAGATAGATTTCTGGCTTCTCCCGGGTGTACCATCAGAGATATACGTGGAACTTGACAGAGATTATATTGTAGCTGATGGGGAAGATCAGCTAAAAATTCTGGCTTACGTTCAGGATGCTGGTGGAAATGTAGTTCCCATAGATGACTTGGGAATCAGCAGTAACATTGGCAAAATAAATAAATCTAAAAAAACCGATGGAACATTTGAAATCACCTACTCTGCAACATCGAAACAAGAATTGAGCAGTGAGATAGCTTTCAGATTTGAGAATATATCTAAAAGAGTTCCGGTGAGAATCATTCCGAGGCGATTGTTTTTTGAAGGATCTGCTGGAATAGGTATTATCAACAATCTTGGAAAAGTTTTTGCTCCAGCAATATTTATAAACTTCTCAATGGCTAATCTCCTTTTTGGAAAGTATATTTTTCTGGATTTGCAAGCTGGATACCTTTACGCAAAGGTAGAAACGGTAAGCTTCAATTCTTTATTCATTTCCGGAGGTTCTTCCTATGAGCTTTGGTCCGCAAGAGTAGGAATTGGAGGCTCACTTTTCCTGCACTCAGCAAGTTCAGAACATCACAGCGGGAAAATAACAGAAAACTTTTACCAGGTGGCTCCATACATCAGATTGGGATATATCTTAGGATCAAAAAAACATAAGATTTTCCCACATATCTCTGTATTATTCCCGATAAGCAAAAAAGAAGAAGGTTTAATTCAAGTTGAAAACTCTTTTGAAAACATAATGCTTTTAACAAGCTATATACTTGAATTTTGAAAGGTTACAACTTTTGTATATATTCTTATCTAAACCATGATATCCAAAATTTCCTAGCTAAGAACAATTTCAATTAATAAAAATGTTTAAATTTACTACGGCTATATTATGAGGAAATCCAAAGTAGTAATCATAGGGATCAGTAATAGTATTGTAGATGACGTTATTAATTTACTTGGAGGGAGTTATGATATAGAAATCAGGTCTAAACACACCGAAGAATTTTCTCTAAAAGATTGTGATATAGTTCTTGCGGGAGCAAATACTGAAGGTCTTCCAGCAGTAGAAATTTCTGAAACACTCAGGACTCTAAAGAAAGATATCCCTGTAATAGCTATATCAGAATCGGATATCAAAGATAGCTCGTTAATATTCTCCGCAATAAAATCAGGGGTTGCGGATTGGATAAATAAGGATGAGCTTTACAAGATCAGACCAATTGTAGAACGCGAGATTCTCAGAGCAAAAGAGAGAAAAATAATGAAATGGAATCTCGAATTTGTAAGGGAACATAGCTTGCTAGACCTGCCGAATATCACAAAATTCCAAAGGGAACTAGATAAACTTATAAAAAGAAGCAATATCTCAATAGCAGTAGCACTCATCGATATAAGTTTCCCTATATCTGAAATTCAGGAACAAGATGATACAGTAGTGATAGCAAAAATTTCCGACTCAATTCTGCAGAACCTAGATTCATCGGATCTTATTGCCCACATAGCGGGAAGAAGATTTGCGATTGCGACTGAAAATATCAAAGATATAAGCTTAAAGTTACAGTCCATCAGAGAATCGATAAATTCAGCAATAACTATTCCTTTCTACATGAATGCCGGAATAAGTCTTTTTCCTGCTGATGGAAGTGATTCACAAACTCTTATCAAAAACGCAGAGGTAGCTCTTATAAGATCTAAAGATAGGAAAGGTGATAGCTTTCTATTCTATAGAGCAGAAATGAAAGAAAAGATGGATGAAATCATAAAAATTGTAAACAAACTTATAAAATTTGACAGTGGAGGTGAACATTGTCTTTTCTACCAACCCATCATTGACATAAAGAGAAAAGATACTTTTGGATATGAGGCACTGCTGAGAATAATAAGTCCTGATCTACCAAATATTTCAATAGCTCAAGTATTAGAGCTGGCTTATGAATCAGACATAATTTTTAAAATTGAAAGATGGGTTCTTCATAACGCATGCGCACAGGCCAAAAGATGGACATCACCTACAATAGCCCCTAAAATATCTGTTAATATCTCGGCAAAGAGCATATGTTATGGTAATATAAGCAAAATGATAAAAGATACTCTATCAGAAACCAGACTCGATCCAGAACAGCTTATCATAGAAGTAACCGAAAGCGTTATCTTAGAAAACATCAAAGATAGCAAAGAAGAACTCAAAAAAATAAAGGATCTTGGAGTCAATATAGCAATAGATGACTTTGGAAGCAAATACAATAGCATAAAATATCTTAAACATCTACCTTCAGATTATATCAAAATTAGCAACGAGATTTTACACGATGTACCAGAATCGGAGCCAGATAGTGTAATAATTTCTGCAATGATAGAGCTTTTCCACAGGCTTGGAAAGTTCTTAATAGCAGAAGGAGTTGAAAGAGAAGAACAATTCGAATTCCTTAAAAAAGAAGGATGTAATTACGCTCAGGGTTTTCTCTTCTCTAAACCTTTACCTCCAGACGAAATACAAAAGTTTCATTAACCCTATAATTACTAAAGCAAAAGTTAATACAATAAAAATAAAGGTAATGGCAATGAATAATAAATAAATAATAATAAAATTAAAATAAATAAATAAAAATAAAATGCAAAGTAAAGAAGCCCGAATGGAAGAAAAGGAAAGCGAGATAAGTAGACTTGCTGAGGTTGGACTTATGACTCCATCAATAATACATGATATCAGGGGATACCTTGCAGTCATAAAAGCTTATGCTCAACTTGGTCTGAAGGACTTTGATCATGAAAGGATGCTGTCAAGATTTGGGAAAATAGTTCAAACAGTAAATTCAATTGAGGAGCTGATAGAAATTTTTAGAAGCTTTTACATAAAAGGAGAGGTTGTAAAGAGAGAAGTTAAAATTTCAGAAATTACTGAGGAAGCGTTATCAGTAAACTCTCCAAGATTAGGAGCGGTGACGCTTGTAAAAGATATTGAGGATTTTAGTTTGCAGGCGAATAAAATTCTGCTGAGGCAGGCAATTGCTAATCTCATTTCAAATGCTCTGGACGCCGTTGAAAATTCCCAAGAAAAAATCATAGGTATAAAAACTCGGAAAAAAACAAATGAAGGATTCATATGGATATTTGATTCGGGAGACGGGATCCCCCCTGAGATCGAAGAGAAAATTTTTTCTCCCTTCTTTACAACGAAAGAAAAAGGGACAGGACTCGGGTTACACATTGCAAAGAAAGTAATAGATGCTCACGGTGGCGAGATAAAAATCTGCAAGGATTTTCAGGAGAATTTTCCTAAAATAAATAGCAAAAACAGTAACATAATAAAGACAGCTTTTGAAATAAAACTTCCTTTAAGGAGGTAATATATGAGCGACGACAAAATTCTTATAGTTGATGACGAGCCCGATGTCGCGGAAGTTCTCAATGAAATTTGCACTATGGAAGGGTTCAAAACAGATTATGCAAAAACTGGGGAGGAAGGACTTTTGAAGCTCCAGAAAGATGATAATATAAAAGTGGTCTTGCTTGACAAAAACCTCCCTGGTATTTCAGGTCTTGAGTTTATAAAAAGGGCAAAAAATGATCTGAAGCACTTTGCACAGATAATTTTGGTCACAGGGTATCCATCTGCAGAAGCCTTCAGAGAAGCAATTAAATCAGGAGCATATACATGTATCACCAAACCGTTTGATGTTGATGAGATATCAAGAGTAATAAAAGATGCCCTAAAGCATTATGAAAGGGCAAAACAACTCAGACAAGTCGTAATAAGAGATGAAGAAAAAGCTCTAAAGGAGTCTCTTGCCAGACTAAAAAGCTAACCTACAAGATCCCTCCACACCTGCAAATCACTCTTAGCATACAAGACCTAAAATAATGCTTAATTTATATAAGGGAAGTATATAAGAGATATTACAATGTACAAGTTTATAAAAAGGAGCTCGCTTTCATATCTGATTCAACTATATCTGATCCAATTTATTTTAACCTTAACAACCTGCAAAAGAACTGATATTTCACCCAAGATAGAAAAGGTAATACCTGATTTCGCCTGGACAGGTCAAGAAACCCAAGTTCTAATCATAGGAAACAATTTCATCCCAGCGGTTAAAGTAAAGGGCAAAGAAGCAAAAACGGAAGAAATCCCCCCACTGGTAAAGCTCGGAGATACAGAGCTAAAAATTCTTTCCTTTTCTGAAAGCAAACTAGAGGTGGTTGTACCACCTAAAAAAATTCCGGGCGAGTATAAGCTTAGGGTTGAGCTTGCAAACAAGGAATCTGCTTCTACAAAATTCAGAATAACAAGGCTACCCAAACCTTATGTAAAGGCAATAACACCCACCACTATATCAAATAGCAGTGACACAGAAGTTACAATAATAGGTGAAGGTTTTATCGAGATAAGCGAAATCATACTAATAAGCGATTCAGGAGAAACAATATCTATAAAAGATTTTAGCTCCTCTTCAACTTCGTTAAGCTTTAAAGTTCCAAAAAAATTTAAAGCTGGAAGTTACAAAGCTATAGTAAAAAATACCGAGGGTATAACCTCAGAACTCACAGGTGAAGCAATCAAAGTCCTGAAAGGTTCATCACTAAAGGTAAGCACCCAATACAAACTAGATCCATCAACAGGAAAAATCACTCTGATTTTCAATATTACAAACGAAGGTGAAGTCACAGCCGAGAATATAGATATACAAATAAAATCACAAAATAACACACTCAAAAAAGTAAACCTAAGTGAAGTTCCGGGAGGTCAAACAAAAGAAATCTCGGTAGAAATTGAAATAGATGAATCAACACAAATCCTGTACAGCATAAAATTTGAAGACTCTCTGAACCCTGCCGAACTCTATGAATCCGGAGAGGTAAGCATATGTAAAAATAAGTGGTACAAAGACACCGATGGAGATGGATATGGTAACTCTGACGAAATACTCTACTCCTGCGATAGACCCTCAGGTTACACTCAAAACAACCTTGATTGTAATGACTCAGATAGCAAAATAAACCCAGAAACAGTATGGTTCAAAGACCAAGATTCAGATGGATATTCTGACAGCACAACTTACATCGGATGCCAAAATCCCACAGGATACATACTGACCCCACTAAGTCTGGATGACTGCAACGATTCTGACCCCAATATGAATCCCCAAACCCGCTGGTACATTGACCGCGATGCAGATGGGTACTTCGGCTCATATATTACGCAATGTACTCCCCCAACAATGCAAGGAAACGTCACGTACATTGCAAAACCACTGGACGATTGCGATGACAACAACCCCAACATAAACCCCAACACTTTATGGTTCAAGGACCAAGACGGAGATGGATACTCAGATGGAACAAAGCTAAAGCAGTGCCAAAGACCTGTGGGATTCAAGCTCCCGGCAGAACTTAAAGCAGAATCAGGTGATTGCGATGACACAAACCCAGCGCTAAATCCAGAAACAGTCTGGTTCAAGGATCAGGATGGAGACGGATATTCTGACGGGGTAACTTCTAATCAGTGCTTAAGACCCCCTGGCTTCAAATTATCATCCGAACTTATATCTACATCTGGAGATTGTAACGACGGAAACCCAAAAGAAAAGCCGGGACAAGTCTGGTTCAAAGATCAAGACAATGATTCATACTCCGATGGAACTACACAAGTTCAGTGCCCAAGACCTTCAGGATTTAAGCTTCAGGAGGAGCTTGTATCCACTACTGGTGATTGTGATGATTCAGATAATTCGGTTCACCCCAATGCTTCCTTGGATTGCAACGATAATAAAGATAACAACTGTGATGGAAAAATTGAAACCTGGGCATATACTGATCTAGATGGGGATAGATACGCACCTTCCCCAGTATCCGTGTGCGTGGATGTAGTTCCATTCCCAGGACAAATAACAGTAGGTTATGAACTCGGAACTAATGACTGTGATGATTCAAATAAAGATATAAATCCAGAAACAGCTTGGTTTAAGGATACAGACAACGATGGATACTCAGACGGCACAACTCAGGTCCAGTGTCCCCAACCCCCCGGGTATAAACTGCCCGGAGAACTTATAGCAACATCTGGAGATTGTAATGATAGCAACGCCTCTATATACCCTGGAGCTCCTCTGAATTGCAACAACGGACAAGATAATGATTGCTCTGGACAGGTTGAAACCTGGTTCTGGCAAGATCAAGATTCAGATACTTGGACAACATCGGTTTCTATCTGTGCAAATACAATGCCTGAAGGGTTTACCTCTGTTTCAAAGCCCACTGATTGTGATGATAATAACGCCTCTATATACCCTGGTGCTCCTCTGAATTGCAACAATGGAAAAGATAATGATTGCTCCGGACATATTGAAACTTGGTTCTGGCAAGATCAGGATTCAGATACTTGGACAACATCGGTTTCTATCTGCGCAAATACAATGCCTGTGGGGTTTACCTCTGTTTCAAAGCCCACTGATTGTGATGACCTTAATCCGGATGTAAATCCGGGAACTATCTGGTTCAAGGATGCAGACTTTGATAATTACTATCCTGTGGGAGGTTCGCAGGTCTCCTGCACTGACCCCTACCCTGAGAACTCTACATATGCTGTTTTATCTCCTGGAGATTGTGATGATAACAACCCAAGCATAAACCCTGGTGCTTCTGAAGTTTGTAACGGAATAGATGATAACTGTAATCTCTTAGTTGATGAAGGTTGTGGACTGCCACCCTGTCCAACTTCAATAGTTGTTTCATCGTATTTGGCAACTGCAACAGGTAGAGTAGACGTGTTTATAACATGGAATGACATAGCTACAAACGAACAAGGCTTTGTTGTAGAAAAGAGCAAAACACAAGATTTCACTGAAAAACTGACTTATATCATTCCTACCCCAAATATTACATCATTTACTGAACAGTTTGTGGAACCTCTAACGAGGTTGTACTACCGTGTTTATGCATATAACCAAACAGGAACTTGCACACCAACCATCTATTCATCAGTTGATACACCAGCTGGACTTCTCTTTGCCTACGCACTAACAGGTACAATATCGGACACAATGGGCATACCAATAAATCCACTTGTGTTTGATCTCAATAATGATGGTAAGAAAGAAATTATCATCTCCGACAATTCAAATTACCTTTATGCCATATCCTTTCAAATTACCTTAAAAGTATCTGCTACCCCACTATGGGTATACTATACGGGACTTTTAGGCGGAATAATATCAACTCCAGCACTCGCAATTTACAATGGAAATGCAACCATTATAGCCCCTGTGCAAAACGTTGCTAACTCTTCGATTCGACTTATTAAGCCAACCGGGAATCTCGAAAGGAGTATACCTGTTACTTTGGGCAACCCATATCCTGTTGTAGTAACCGATATAAACTCTGACGGAATTTTCGATATGATCATAGTTGTAAATTCCTCATCCTCATTAGACTCATCAGTTATGGGATACAGTGCAGGTGGCTCTCAACTTTTCTCGAAAAACTTTACATTAACATTAGAGCGAATGATGTCTCACTCTGCAATAGTAAAATTCCCTAATGCCTCTACAACCTATGCTATCTGCTCAAATAAAGGTAGACTCCGAGTTATGAGAGGAGCAGAAGAAGAAATGGTTTACTATATTTCTGGTGAGCCCCAGATCTATACTCCGCAAGTTGCAGATGTTGACAAAGATGGCATATATGAAATAGCTTTCGGAGCAAGTGACAATAAATTCAGAATAATCAGAGCAATAAAAAATCCAATCTTGAAATATACCACAGGTGGAGAAATTATATCAAAACTTGCATTCTCAGATTTCAATCAAGATGGCGTCACAGATCTGGTCTTCACCTCGCTTGATAGAAAATTCTACGCAATAAGTGGAACGAACCAAGCACTAATATGCCAAATAACAACTGGCGGCAATATTTGGTCATCTCCCGCAACGGTAGATATAAACTCAGATGGAATCCCAGATGTAGTATTTGGCTCAGACGATGGAAAACTTTATGCAGTGCGAATTTCACCTTGTTCAACCTTATGGACTTTTAACGCTGGTCAAGGTGAAATAAGGTCATCACCAACTATAGCAGATATAGATCTTGATGGAAGTGAAGAAATAGTTTTCGGATATAAGGAAGGGGGTACAGGAGCGGTTATTGCGCTTTCAAAAAGTGGAACTCCTAAGTGGGTAACTCAAACAATAGGAGGGGTTTTATCTACTCCAGCCATTGCCGACATAAATGGAGATGGAACAGTCGAAGTGGTTGTTGGAAGTGAGGACCCTGGCGGAGCACAACCGGGGTCGGTGTACATAATATCTGGTACAAATGGTACAATACTAAAAAGAGTTACAAATGATGGGCAAGGTAGTAATTTAGCTCATGTCAGAGTCAGTCCAGCTTTGTATGATATAAATGGGGATGGATTCCTTGATGTAATCTTTGCTGATTCTAATGAGAAACTTTATGCACTAAGCGGAACAAGTGTAAATGCACCTCAGAACCAGTATTACTACCTTTGGGTAACAACCTATCAAGGTATCGGGAAACAAGCACCAGCCCCGGGTGGACTCCCCTCGTCTCCTATAATTTTCAAATATGGAGGCTCAATATATATTGTCATCGGCTCGGAAGGAAAAGGAGTTTATGTTATAAGCGCCGGAGCAAATGGAACAAGCTTATACAGTCAATTTGTTACTGGGCAGAGATGCTACTCAACTCCTGCAACATCTGACTTCAATTTAGATGGAGTTCCTGACATAGTCTTCGGATGCGATGACCGAAAAGTTTATATATATGATATGAATTCGAACCTTTTAAACTCGTTCGAAACCGCTGGTCAAGTTCGTTCATCACCACAAATTTATGACTTTAACGGAGACAAACATCCAGATATAGGTATAGGATCAAATGACAAAAATGCATATATACTTGATCCGCAACTTATCTGTGAATATAATGTCGGCGCTCAAGTTCGGACTCCACCTGCTTTCTTTGATTTACAAGGAGATGGATTACTTGAAATTGTCTTCGGCGATGAAAATAACAGAGTATATGTTATAAGGGCAACAAATTGCTCCCTGGTGTGGAATAAGACATTCTCGGGATCAGTCCGGTCCTCTTTCTCTTCTTTTGATGCAAATCAAGATGGGATTCCTGATATAGCCTTTGGAATTTCTAATGCAAAAGAGATCTTAATCATCTCTGGTTTAGATGGTCAAAATATATCTCCATTCCCATTAACCGCAGAAGGTGAACCAATAGCAACCCCTGTAATTTCAGACATAGATGGAGATGGTCATATTGAAATTGTGGTTGCTGCTGGGAGTAAAGTCTATGCGTGGAGATTAACAACCTCGGCTACAACATCTGTTCCCTGGCCAGAATATGCTAATAACAGGCACAGAACAGGTCTATTTGGTTATGAAATCTCATCTTTGATGGCGCCGGCTTACCCCACTGGACTTGTAGAGTCAGCCAATACAGATAAAGTAGATGGCACCAGCATCGGCTTCTACAATGATTTCAATTACGGTTGCTCAACTTCACAAAAGCCTATCATTACACTTATCACCTCCATAATCCTTATAACAATGATAATAAATAAAATAATAAATAAAAAAAGAAAGATGATAAGTAAGTAAATAAGTAAGTAACTTTATATCCTCCTCAAACTTCCTACGTCTATCAGAAAAATAAAATCTCCTGCTACTGCAATTACATCACAGCAAAGGAAAATGAAATTTGAATTGAATGGAGAATTGAACCGAAATGAATCCAGAAAGAACATGAAACATCAGCCATAAAAGTACAAAATTTTAAAATTAAATAAACGATGAGTGTTGTAACAGAAGGATGCGAGAAAATGCTCTGGGAGATTGCGTATAATCTTTGGTGGTCTTGGGACCCCAAAGCTAAAAACATATTTGAAATACTTGACCCAATAGTATGGCAAGAATCTATAGAAAATCCCATAGAATTTCTGGGAAAAATTGACCTGCAAGAGCGCCTCAAAAACCAGCAAATAGTAAACTTGATAAACTATGTATACACAAGATTCAAAAACTATATGATGAAACACTCACATTATGAGGACATATTTAAAAACCCTATTGTTTTCATTTCAGCTGAATACGGATTGCATCACTCTTTGCCTATCTATGCAGGGGGACTTGGGTTTCTCGCTGGAGATATCCTCAAGGAAAGTAGCGATATGGGATTTCCTATGATTGGTATAGGTTTTATGTACCCTCAAGGATATGTGAAACAAAAAATAAGAGAGGATGGATGGCAGGAGGAAGAATTCTTCTCAGGAAGTAAGGAGAAGATTCCGGCTCAACAACTTGTAGACAAAGATGGAAACCCAATCAAACTATCTGTCCCATTCAAAGATGATAAAATTTTTTTCAAAGTCTGGAAAGTAAACGTCGGAAAAACTCCTCTTTTCCTTATAGACACCGATACTGAAGAAAATCCTCCTGAAAATAGGGGAATATCATCTAAACTCTACATAGGAGATAAAATAGTAAAGCTTAAGCAGAAAATAGTTCTTGGATTTGGAGCTATAGCACTTGTGAAAAAATTAGGAATAAAACCAACTGGATTTCACATAAACGAGGATTATCCATCATTTGCATGCCTTGGACTTCTTGTGGAAGAAGTATCCAAAGGGAAAAGCTTCGAAGACGCTCTAAAATTTGTCAGAGCAAAATTTCTATTTACAACGCACACTCCTCTTCGGGCTGCAGTCAATATATATCCTCCGGATATGCTAAGAGAATACCTGAGCTTCACAGAAAAATATGGAATCAAAATAGATAAAATTTTAGAACTCGGGGTAAATCCCGATAATCCATCTGAGGGTTTCAACGCAACCGTTATGGCAATGAGATTATCAAAATACATAAACGCTGTAAGCAGAACCCATCAGGAAGTCACAAGAAAAATATGGAAGTTTGCAAGCTATGAAGAAATGAAAATAGATTATGTGACAAACGGGATACACATCCCAACATGGATATGCCCAACCCTAAGAGAAGTCATTGAAAAATATCTTGGAGAAGACTGGACAGAACTACAAGACAAAAAATTCGTCTGGGAAATGTTCAACTCAATACCAAATGAACTTTTATGGGAAATTCATATCAAGAACAAAAAAATAATGATAGATCACATAATAGAAAGGGCAAGAAGAATCTGGGCAAAAGAGAGAAAACAAAGCATAGTGGCAGAAGGAATTTTTTTTGACCCCGATTACCTAACCATAGGGTTTGCAAGAAGAATAACTGGATACAAAAGAGCGGATCTAATTCTCTACGACACAGAAAGACTGAAAAAGATTCTTCTTAACCCAGCAAGACCTGTTCAGATAATCTTTGCAGGCAAGGCTCATCCAGAAGATATAGATGGTAAAAAGACAATCCAAAGAATATACAACATAGCCAAAGATCCAGAATTTCAGGGTAGAATTGCCTTCATTGAAGATTACGATGAAAGATTGGCACATTATCTTGTCAAGGGAGTAGATGTATGGCTTAACAATCCTATGCCGCCACTTGAAGCGTGTGGGACAAGTGGGATGAAAGCATCAGTAAACGGAGTTCTGCATATTTCGGTACTTGACGGCTGGTGGCCTGAAGGGTTCAACGGCAAAAATGGATGGGCATTCGGTGGAGACAAAACTGAAGACAGCTCACAAGATCCGAACGCCTCAGATGCAAATCAAATCTATAACCTAATCGAACAAGAAATCGTTCCACTTTACTACGACAGAAACGAAAAGGGAATTCCAGAAAAATGGGTTGAAAAAATGAAAGAAGCAATAAAAACAATTGCTCCGAATTTTTCGGCAAGAAGAATGCTGAAAGAATACATTGATAAATTTTACTCAAAGCTACTAGAAGCCTGCGACTAAGTCCGAGCAATATCAAAAAATGAAAAAGCTATATCTTCTTTTCTGGTGGCACATGCATCAACCCCTGTATAAAGACCCCGAAACGGAAATATATGAACTGCCCTGGACTCTCCTCCACGCACTAAAAGATTACAGGGACTTCCCTTTATATCTTGATGACTTCAAAATCAAATGCAACTTCAACCTGACCCCTGTTCTTATAGATCAGATTCAGGAATACTCAGAAAAAAAAGAAAAAACAAAGTGTATGCTTCTTGATTGCACTCTAAAGCAACCAGATGAACTTACTCTCCACGAAAAATCATTCCTTGCTGAGCTGATAAAAATTCTTCCTGAAAAACTACTTTCTGTAATCCCACACCTGAAAAGCGAAGTTATCAACAACTCGGCAGAAAAATTCCCCACCCTTGATGTCCAGATTCTCTATCTTCTCGCATGGGCAGGAAATAAGGCCAAAAACGCAGAAGCAATAAAAACTTTACTACAGAAGGGCAAAAATTACACCCAAGCAGATAAATATTCCTTGATCCAAGAAATATTCAACATAATAAAGGAGGTAATTCCAACATACAAAAGGCTAAAAGATGAAGGAAGAATATCAATATCAACATCTGCATATTATCATCCGATTCTCCCGCTTCTATTTAATATTGAGTCAGCAAAAGAAGCTGTTCCCCAAATTCAACTACCAACCATAAAAACAGATTTTTCAACGGATGGTAAGATTCAGATAGATAAAGCCATAAAAAAATTTGAAGATGTGTTTTCACAAAAACTAAGATTTTTGTGGCCACCGGAAGGGGGCGTAAGCGAAAAAGTATGCTCAGAACTGAATGAAAGAAAAATAAAAGCAATAGCCACAGATGAAGAGATCTTATTTAACTCCTACGCAAAAGAAAAATCCCTTATATACAAAAGATGGAATTTTAACGGAATAACAATCCTTTTCAGAGATAGAGAACTAAGCGACCTTATCGGATTTGTGTATCAAAACTGGGATGCAGAACACGCTACAGCCGACTTCCTCTCAAAACTCAAAAAAATACACGATAGCGTAGAATGGAATCCTTTGGTATCTGTAATATTAGACGGAGAAAACTGCTGGGAATATTACCCACAAAACGGAGATGATTTCATAAAAAAACTTTATTCAAAAATTGAAAAAGAAAAATGGATAGAAACAATAACTCTTGATGAAATTGAAAATATTGATGTGCCAGAAGAAAAGCTTCCGAAAATAGTAGCTGGGAGCTGGGTAGGAGGCAACTTCCTCAAATGGATTGGGTCCCCAGAAAAAAACAAATACTGGGAGATGCTTGCTGATGCAAAATTAAAGAAACCGGACTCAAAAAACTATGAAAACTTGCTGGTATCTCAGGGCAGTGATTGGTTCTGGTGGCAAGGAGAAGGAAATGTTCCCTTCGTGCAGAAATTTGACAAGCTTTTCAGAAATAACCTGAAAAAATTCTCCGAAAATTATCTTTAAAGCTATGCCATCGCTCCTATTCATTCTCTTGCCATTCTTAATCCTTACTGAAGCCTACCAATCCCCTTCATCGTCCATACCTGTAAAAAGAATTTCAGAAACATTGGATATCAAAAGCTTAAAATCTCTTACAAACAGAGATATAGTGAACTTTATAAGAGTGTGTAATGATTTAGAGGGGAGAAAAACTTATCTTTCTGTTTCCGCTGGGAAAGTAAAAGCCCCACCTGATATAGTGCGCAAGGCTTTCTTAGATACCAATATCATCAAAAGTGCTATACCATTTATCAG
This sequence comes from uncultured bacterium, assembly GCA_938036315.1. Classification (GTDB taxonomy): domain Bacteria; phylum Calescibacteriota; class Calescibacteriia; order Calescibacteriales; family Calescibacteriaceae; genus CALHPK01. The sequence continues at coordinate 41,250 of CALHPK010000011.1, forward strand.
AAAAGCAAATGTGATAAAAGAAGAAGATCAAAAAACTCATCTTGTGGAATTTGAAGTTGAATTAAAAATTACGATAGTAAAAACATCTGTAAGTTACATATCAGAGATTTACACTGAAGATGATTTTATCTTTTCTGTTGTAAAAACAGGCAAAAACAAAGGAGGTTGGAGATTAATTGAATTTTTTGAAGATGGGAAAGACACTCTGGTTATATTTTCAATGTGCGAATATATAAGGGTTGTACCTCTTGCTAATCAGATATTCGATGCAAGCCCGCAGATAGAGATGGGGGTCCTATCTTCAACAACTCTGATCTCACTTACATCAATGAAAAAATATATAGAAAGCAATCTTACTCCTCAATTATAGAAAGCAGTCTCACTCCTCAATCGCAACTGCAAGAGTAATTCCTGCTCCGCTTTTTCCTCTGTATTTTTGCTTCTCCACTATGATTTTGGAGTTTTGTCCCGCAGAAAGCAGGGCGCAAGCTTCAGATACAGAAACTACTCCAAGATATTTCTCAGCAAAATGTGAAGGATTCATAACACGATCAGAAACCTTTTTTAATTCATCTTTGCTGAAAAACTCCACATCAGCACCGATTCTTTCTTTAAACTCCTCAATAAATCTTTCAAACTCCGTATCACCTTTTTTAAGATCAACCGTAGAAATTCTTCTTACCGCTAAAAGAGAAATACTAAATTTATCAAAAACTTCTCTGATAAAGTTGTAGAAATCCTCTCGAGTTGCACCAGAATCGAATCCGATCCCCACATGAAGCACCGGCGGTCTGTAAAAAACGCATGGAATGAAGATAAAATTCCGATCAACCAATCTATGTGTTATAAAAAGGCAAGCAGAAAATCCCTTAAGTTTTTCTGGCAACTCATAATCGGAGTGGATGGAAACTTCTTTTACATTATCTGGCAAAGATAAGAATCTTTCACCGCTTTCTTGAATTATGGCTACGGGTTCGCCATTTACGACTGCCGATGACACCTTAACGAAGGTATCATGATCTGCTTCGGCTTTCCATCCGTATTCGCGCCCGAATATATCAACTGGAATCGTTCCCAAAGAATCTGATGCTGTAGTTATCACAGGTGTAGCGTTCAAAATGTTTGCTACTTCACGAGCAAGTTCGTTCGCCCCGCCAACGTGCCCAGAAAGAACACTAATTACAAACCTTCCCACCTCATCTATACACAGCACAGCAGGATCCTCCTCCTTACTTTTCAGATATGGAGAGATCAACCTCACAAGCGCCCCCAAGGATATTACAGAAACTATGGCATCATACCTTGAAAAAATTTCTTTTATCACCTCCTTTACACTGCGAAAATATACAGGCTGAACCTTTGTACATCCCACCTCATCCTTAAACTTTTCTGGAATAAAAATCGTAGTATGAGTGAAATCAATTTTTTCTGAAATTTTTGAGATTATCTTTGATCCCCCGCGTGTCACCGACAGAAACGCTATGCCGTTTTTGAAAAGAGAACCAAGATACTTCCTCCTTTCATATATTCCATTCATCAACTCTCAATTTATTTCTCTTTTTACTTACTTTTCCCTTTTTCCTTCGCTTTTCTCACAATGTCAGAATAAGCCTTAGAATAAACAAAAGATTTTGCACCCTTTGACTGTGGCTGGAAAACCTTTGACACTATAAACAGAGCTTGAGAATCGATACCCTCTTCCTTAGCTTTTATATAAATATCATCCAATGTTCCAAAAAGAATCTTTTCGTCAGGCCAAGATACCCTGTAACATACCGCACACGGAAAGTCCGGTGAGTATCCCACTTTCATAAGACTATTGGATATTTTCTCTATCATATGAGCTGATAAAAAAAACACCATTGTAGGCTTCTGCTTAGCTATTTCAATTATATCTTCTGGAACCGGAGTTCTACCAGGATAACGGGTTATAACAATTGTCTGTGTAATATCTGGGGCAGTAAGCTCAGTCCTCAAACTAGCAGAAGCACCCAGAAAAGATGATACCCCAGGGATAATCTCAAAGTCAACATTATTTTCCTCAAGTATCTCGATTTGCTCCTTAATTGATCCAAATATAGAAGGATCACCATCGTGTAGTCTTACAACTTTTTTCCCACCCCGAACATATCTTATCATCAAAGAACAGATCTGCTCAACATTCATACCAAAGGAATCTATCTTATCTACTGCTTTCTCTGCAAAATCAAGAATCTTGGGGTTTATGAGTGAACCAGTGTATATCACAACATCTGCTTCCTTCAGAATCCTATATCCCCGTAGAGTTATTAACTCCGGATCCCCAGGACCGGCTCCAACAAAATACACTTTCCCCATTCTTACCTATTATTCTCCTTTTTTGACTAGCAAATCAAAATTTCAATCTTTCTTTCTTACTTACTTACTTAATTTCAATCTTTCTTTCTTTCCTAATACTTCAAATCTTCTTCTTCAGTTTCACATGTTGTAAATTATACACTACGGATGGTACAACTGATGTGCCGTGTGGATGAGATTCAGGGTATAATGGTTAATACCTTATGATTAATACTTCAATGGTTAATACTCCACGGTTAATACTCCAGAAGTTCCTAAATCCATTATAGAGGTTTGAAATTTTTTATATTGCAAAGGAACAAATTAATTATAGATAAAGAAGATGAAACTACCACACCCAAAAAGCGAGGGAAGTTTTGTAATTCATGCTCACAAAGCAACAAAATTACACTGGGATCTAAGACTTGAAGTTCCAGCTGACAAAGAAGATTTCGAAAATATGGATATAGAATCATACAAAAAACTCGGGATTAATGTAAACAAAAAAAGCACAGTCATGTGGAGTTTTGCCATACCTAAAGCGAGATTTCCAGAGGTAAAAGAAAAAATCTTAGCTATAGAAACAGAACCACACCCTGTTGAGTATAACTTTTTTGAGGGAAAAATTCCGGCTGGTATGTACGGGGCAGGAGATGTTTCAATCTATGATAGAGGAAAAGTAAAATGGATCCAAGTCCAACCGAAAAAAGTCCTCTTCGAGCTTAACGGCGAAAAAATAAAAGGAAAATTCATACTTTTACTTTTCAAAGAAGATAAGAAGGAGGGAAGAAAATGGTTATTGTTACGGGCGGAGCAGGATTCATAGGGAGTGTCCTTATATGGAAATTAAATCAGAAAGGTGAAGATAAAATAATAATAGTTGATTCTTTCAAAAATTCAAACTCATCATCTCAGAAATGGAAAAATCTTTCAGGATTAAGATTTTACGACATTATTGACAAGGAAGACTTTTTTGATACCATCAGCAAAATGAGGTACAAAATTTCCGCTATTTTCCACTTTGGTGCTAAAACATCAACTACTGAATCAGATTTTGGAATACTTCTCAAAGATAACTATGAGTTCTCCAAAAAAATATTCTATCTTGCAGTGGAAAAGAAAGCAAGATTTATTTATGCATCTTCAGCAGCAACTTATGGAGATGGCTCAGCAGGATTTGATGATAACGAAGAAAAACTTGAAAAACTAAAGCCACTGAACCCCTATGGATTCTCAAAACACATCTTTGATCTGTGGATGAAAAAAAATAATCACCTAACTATATCATTGGGACTGAAATTTTTCAATGTGTTCGGTCCAAATGAATATCACAAAGGGGATATGCGTAGCTTTGTTGTAAAAGCTTACGAGCAGATAAAATCTCAAGGATTTGTAAAGCTTTTCAAATCATACCATCCAGAAATACCCGATGGAGAACAGAAGCGAGATTTCATATATGTTATAGATGCTATAGATATAACTATATACCTTTTTGAAAGGGGGGTAACTGGCATCTTTAATATTGGAACAGGAAAAGCTCACTCCTTCAATGAGCTTGTAAATGCAGTTTTCTCAGCTTTAGATCTCCACCCGAAAATAGAATTCATAGATATGCCAGAGCAGATAAAAAATCAATATCAATATTTCACCCAGGCAAACATCAGTAAACTCGAAAAGCTTGGCTACAACACCCAAAAACTTCAACTCTTCAAAGAGAAAATCAAAGATTATGTAATAAACTTCCTTGAAAAAGATAAAAAAACAATAGGTTCTGTATAAATTAGCTCAAGCAACCAAAATCTGGCTGCGCACAAATAAACATCACCTCAAATTTTATATTAAAGAACCTTACTGGTAGATCCTGTTAACTCAAAAAATCTCAGAGTATCAAAATCACCACTTTTTCTGAAAAAATGATTATATTATTAACAGAGTAAAAATACCGGAAGGGGATAAAAAATGGGAAAGAAAATAGGAATTGCTACGGTTCTATTTTTTATCATAGGCCTGTACAATATACAAGAATCAGAAGCAACCCCTTTGGGAGTAAACAGATTCCCATACTACCTTAACAATACTATATTCCTGAGACTTACCGGCTGTATGAACAATTGGCTACAACAAGAGCTGGATTTGATCTTTAGAGATGACGGTGTAGTTAATGGGAATGAATACTGTGGTACAGGAATATGGAACGGAAGCAGTACCACCACTACTAATACCCATTGTGCATGGAAAACACTAAACCTTATAAACGCTTTAATTATGGATTTTATGGATAAATGGACAAATACTGCTGTTGAATGCTGTTGCGACCCTTCAAAAGATTCTTCAAATTGTGTAGGACCAGCCGCTCCTGCTATTTGTCCCCCACAATTTCCCCGCCTTGGAAAATGCACGGATCTGAAGCCTGAAGCCACAAATTATCTGGTCGCCAGAGGCTATGAAGCATGGGCAACAGGAACAACATCGGCAGCAGGACAAATCACAGCATACTGGTCTGGTCTTTTCGATATCTGCTTACCTGTACCCCTGATGGGAACATCTTGCCTTAATATCTCTTTAAATGATGTATGCAATGGTCCAAACTGCGGCCCTATTCGTGCATATAACGGCTCGACTAACCCCGGCTGGTGTGCATACCCACCATTTGACACCACTACGGACCTGACCCAGTGCTTTGGTCTATACCAAAGCGCAACAACAGATAGGTTCATCTTAAGATACAATCCTGTAGGTGGAGTATCTTTAGGATTCTCAGTGGGGCAGTCTAATATCCCCTGCGGATTCTCAGGTCTTTATAACTCTAAAAATTTTACAGGAAATGAAGGTTTTATAGTAATAGATTTGCAGCTTGGTGCAACTGGAAACCCTGTCAGGATTGATATTGATGCCGCAACTCCATCAATGGGAAGCAGAGTAACTTTTGGGACCTGGCAGAACCCACTATATCAAAGGGCAACAAATATTGCCCCAGGAAAAACAGATTGTGACCCTAACTCACCCCTACACCAGGGAAACTGTTATGTAAGGGCATATCTGCAAGCAGCAGGCATAATTAAACTAAGAGTTGGGGGAACTTTGTACCTTGAGCATAGGACAAATCAGATCCCGCATATGCAAGATATAGGAATAGCTATAAGACAAATAGATTTCTTAGTACCACCCTGGATTTCTTTACAGCTTGACTGGAGGTGGACAGAACAATCTCCGAACTGCACAAATCCAAGTATCTGCCCAAGAAGAGATATAACTGTAAAGACCACAAAGCTCATTGAGTTTATTGATTTAGTTTTACGAGGACTATTTGACTATGCTTTCATCCCCTCAAATCTTCAGCAGTACTTCGGACCTGTTGTCTTTGATATTACAAAACTTACTCAGCAGAAGATTAGCAACATCGCCCCAACTTGGTCAAGGCCAGTCTCCGCTGATACCCTATTTATAGATATCTCTGCAGGGGGTGACCCCGTTTCCGGTACTGATGTACTAAGATCAAGAAGTTGCTTTGCTCAAAATGGAGTCGGACCAACTGGAAACCAGAACGAGCTTTATCTTATAGGAGCTGCAGAAATTGATACATATTTATATAGAACAGGCTTTGAAGATGACCCGCAACATCTTGCTCCCTCATGCGGATATCAGGGAAGCCCGACACATCCGGCTTTCACCCCCGCCCCAACTCCAACGGCTGTTTCTCATTTCCCTCATGCTGGTAACCCCGACTCAGGAGCTGTAAACTGTCAGGGAACAGGCACATACGTAGGGATCTCCATACATCAGAACGTCTTTTCCCATGCTATATCTTCAGTTGCAAGGTCAGGTGCTATGTGCTTTGCTATCTCAAAGGATGACTCCGGTTCTATGCTTTCGCTTTTTTCAGGAATGTTCACAGCTGGACAGTTCAAACTCCTGATTCCTGAGCTTTACACATTTCTTGAGCAGGAGTTCGGATCAGGTGCTACAGATATACCATTAGTGTTTGTCCTAAAACCAAAATATGGCGCTATTGTTCCTGGGTTCCCATCTACTCCACAGGCATCACTCGTCAGTGATCTGACATCCTGGAACCCACTGCCGATTACAGGGGATGTTCTTTTAACTTTACCGAACAACGATGTTGAAATTTGGGTAGATGTAGATAAAGTTGTGGAAAGATGGGGCTGTGGACCTGGAGATACGATATGTCCTACAAGCTGTTCTTTCACTCCTTCAGCATCCTGCTTCGGTGGAACTTTTGGTACTGGCGCAACCCCGCCAATACAGTGGCAAATTCCACGTCCCCCTGCAGGCCTCCCCAATGATTTCATCAATAACTTTCCTGATTGTGTAAGCTTTATAGACTGTGATACAACAATAGGTAATCCAGATAGGGCAAATGAGAGGAGATTTATAGGACAGTTCAATGTCGGAGTAACACTTGGATTAGATCTGAACTTTTACGGGTGCGGTAGAGGTAGTGGCAAAGTCTTCTCAAACCTACCCGGTTTCTCCACAACCTGGTACAACCCGTGGAACCCTGCTCAAGCCGGGAATTGCACCCATATTTCACACCTAAGAAGAATAGATCTTACTTTAGGAGTTTTATCCAGGGTGGGAGCTGTAAGCATATACAATGATTCAACTGCGGTAAGAGTTTACTATCCGTTCAGCAATAATACATTTGCAGGGTACCTAGCAGATTTTATTGCAGTATTACTTTCTGGAACTTTAGCACTTGACGCCCAGCTTGGATATACCTTAAGCCCAATCATCGATTCTGGTGATGACCTATACTCATCAATACCTGCTAACAATAATGTTTTAAGGATTGGATCGCATACAGCCGGACAAACTGCAGATCGCCTCGCATTCTCCTACATAGCAAGAGATGACGTCGGATGTGCAGGTTGTACCCACCCTAACCTCACATACCAGCAATCTTTTCTGACAATTGCGATCGATCTTCAGGGAATAATTCACCCTAATTTCTTTTATGGTTTGATCTCACAACTGTTAGCTGGTAGCACAACACTATTTGCCCCTCCTTTCAATGGGAATTCAGGAGTGAACAAAATCTTTGATATTATTGATCACGTAAAAAGTGGGAAAGAATATTTTGTGAGTTTTGGGTTTGATGATATTAAAAAATTGGTGAGACAGGTTGAAGACTCAGGATATGTTATACCATACGACTGGGTAAAAGAACGTCAAATCGAGGACTTCCCGCCAGAAACATTGGTACTTTCTGTATCTCCCCGCACAGAAAGAACAGTTATAAAACTTGCTTGTGCGGATGATAGGACTCCTTCTAATAACTGCTGGTATTCATGGAGGTGGGCAGGAAGCCGAAAAGGTCTATGGTATCAATGGCAACAATCTGATGAGATTGAAATAAAAGGACTTCCTGACGGAGTGTACACAATCGAAGTGAGAGCATTAGATGAAATGGGATTACCAGATATCACTCCTACAAAAGTTCGGTTTGTTATAGATGACACCCCCCCCTCAATCTTCTTCCCGAAAGTGGCTGAATTTAGAAAAGGAGAGGCTATAGATGTTCAAGTATGGGATTTCATCACTCCAGCACACAGAGTTCAAGCTTCATGGAAAATCGAGGGAGTCGGAAGCGATGATAAAAATAATGATTGGACACCCTGGCAAAACCCATTTATGGTTAGAGAAGGGAGAGGGTCATTTATAGTAAGGCTACCGGATAAAGAAGGAGATTATACACTTTACTTTGTAGCAAGAGATTTGAGGGGTAATGAAGAAGTTCGCAAATTTCCATTCAGAATTGGTAAAAAATCCTCCTCATCTATCTTCTCCTGTATTGCAAACTGATGGGCTACTCTATTCAGAACTTCCCATAATCTCTCGTTCCTTAGCTTGGGTCAGAACATCTACTTTCTTTGTATTCTCATCTGTTATTTTCTGTATTTCTTCCAGAAGCTTTCTTGACCGATCTTCTGAGATTATCTTTGAATCCTTTGCCTTTTTTATCTCACTTCTTGCTTTATCTCTTATATTTCTTATGGATACCTTGAATTCTTCGGCCTTTTTCCTTACGAGTTTGACGAGCTTTTCTCTTGCTTCCTGTGTCAGGGGGGGGATTTTTATACGAATTGATTTGCCATCATTTGATGGGACAAGATCTCTACCTGACTGAAGGATAGCCTTCTCAATCAAAGCTATAGTACCCTGATCATAAGGTTGAATGAGCAAACTAGAATAAGATTCAACTGTTATAAGTGCCAGCTGATTTAGTGGGATTTCTGAATCATATGCGAAAACTTTTATTCCATCGAGCAAAGAAGGGTGAGCCCTTCCCGTTCTTATTTTTCTTATCTCTTCATCGAACTTAGAAACAGCCGCGGCCATCTCAGCCTTCATTTCAGATATTACCTGTTCAGGGTTTACAGATACTACTGGATTTGCTTTCTCTTTGTTCATATCAATAATCTTAGTACAGATAAAAAGTATGATTGATATATATGAATGATTTATTCGAATTTCACCGAACTGCTATTGCTGGGCTTCTTTTAGGACTTCTTGCATAATTTCTGTCATATTTTCTCGCGGTGGAGCTTTTGAGATCATGTCACGTACTACTTCGTCGAGCTCATCTGGTTTCCAATACTCCTTTTTCGACTTTTTCCTGAACTCAACTGATCGCCATCCTCTCATAAGCCATATCATATTGCCAACTATTCTGAATACCTGTCCTGTAATTCCGGCCGATTTATCTGAGGCAAGATAGACGATAAGTGGTGCAATCGCTTTCGGATTCAGCACATCGAATGGAGCCTGGGCTGCCATTTCAAACAGTGCTGCCAGTTGCGGAGTTGCATCTGTTGTTAACCTTGTTCTTGCCACCGGTGCAATTGCGTTAACGGTAACATTGTATTTTGCCATCTCATCTGCAACTATTATTGTGAACGCGGCTATTGCGGCCTTTGCCGCGCCATAATTTGACTGCCCAATATTACCCAAAAGTCCTGCATCTGATGTTGTATTTATTATCCTACCAGAAACAGGATTCCCAGCTTTTGCTTGATTTCTCCACCAAACACAAGCATGATGGGTACAATTGAAAGTTCCTTTTAAATGGACAGAAATAACTTTATCAAAATCCTCTTGAGTCATGTTGAAAATCATCTTATCTCTCAAGATTCCTGCATTGTTAACCAGAATATCAATTTTTCCGAACTTATCAATTGCGGTGTATATTATCCTTTTGGCTCCTTCAAAGTCATCTACAAAATCATAGTTTGCTACCGCCTCTCCACCGATTTTTTTTATCTCTTCTACTACTTCATCTGCAACTTTAGTTTCTTTTCCTTCTCCTGCGAAACTCACACCGGGATCATTCACTACAACTTTTGCTCCGTGCAAAGCAAAAGTAATGGCCTCCTCTCTGCCTATACCTCTACCAGCTCCGGTTATAACTGCAACTTTCCCCTCTAAAAGTTTATCCGCCATATTTCTATTTTCCTCCTTTCTTTTTTTATTTTTACATAATTCCAGTTAAATCAATGCGAAAGCTTTACGTTTTTTCCTGTTTTTTTAATTACGATTCTGGTTGCTTTCGCTCAATTTATCCCTAGCGCGTAAAATAACTAAGATGCTGTAAACTAAAATGCTGTAATATATGAATATGATAGCTTATACGAATAAACATCTTTTACAAAATGGTCTTAAATCTGCTCCGGTCAATATTTCATAATGTAATAAAAAGTTAAAATAAATCATATGTAAAAAATACAAATTTTTCTATGGATTTTCTGAAAGGATTGAAAATTAATAAAGTTATAATTGACAAAGTTATAATTGACAAAATTATTAAGAGTATTAATGGGGAGTATTAATGGGAACAAAAAACATTAATGAAAATAAAAAGAGTATAGAAATTAGTAATAGAAAGAATAGAAAAATAATAACTGTAGGCGGGATACTGCTGTTATTATGCATTATAGCTTTTGCTACTGTATTGACAATACAAAACCTGAAAACCCGCAAACTTGAACCGAAGAAATTAGAAAATTCCCTCAAAATTAACAATAGCAACAAGATCGAAGAAAAGCTCGAAGGAGAAGCTCAAGAAAAAATTACAAACACTGCCCCAGTAGAAGTTAAAAGATATGGATGGAAACCTATATACAAAACCGTTCCAACCCCAGGATATATCTGGGAGTGGGCAGTAGAGTTGGAAAATAAAACCCCCCTGGCTCTAAACATATACATAAAATACAACCTCATCAATGAAGAAGGACTAATAGTAGGGATGGGAAGGGGTGGAGAACTTCTCGAAGGGAAAAGAGTACAGACAATAATTGGTCAAGCAGTAGCTCCTGAAGAGATCACACAAACCAGAAAAGTCAAGATTGAGATCTCAGTATCTCCGTCAAGAGCTAATGAAACAGAAGACATTGAAAAGTCTTGGTATTGGCCAGACCCATACATAATAACAATACAATAGCATTGACAATAAGAAAGCTCCGATTGCATCAAATCAGCATGTCCGATCAGCAAAATTTTAGCCACATAGAAATTTGCGATTAGAACAATTGGCTGAGAAAATAGGAAAATTATTAACTATGGAAGAGTTTCTCACCACTATAGGTCTTGAAATCCATGTGCAGTTGAAGACTGAAACTAAATTGTTCTGCAGATGCAGGAGAGACCCAAAAGCTCCCCCCAATGTTAATATATGCCCCATCTGCGTCGGATATCCAGGAGCACTTCCTGTATTAAATAAACAGGCAGTAAAATTAGCTCTGCGCGCTTCCCTAATACTCAACATGCACATAAACAAAAAAAGCATATTCGAAAGAAAAAATTATTTCTACCCAGATCTACCCAAAAATTACCAAATCTCACAGTACAGAATCCCACTCGCGGAGAACGGATACTTAAAAATAAATGGTAAAAAGGTAAGAATTCAGAGACTCCATATCGAGGAAGACGCAGCAAAAATGATCCACAGCGAAGGAGTAAGCTTTGTCGATTTCTCAAGAAGTGGTAGCCCACTTATAGAAATAGTAACTATGCCAGATATATCAGATCCACAAGAGGCCCAGCTGTTCTTAGAAACTTTACATAGACTCCTTGTCTGGTTTGATATCACCGAAGGGAGTATGGAAGAGGGGAATTTAAGATGCGATGCCAACATTTCAGTAAGACCTAAAGGACAAGAAAAATTAGGAACAAAAGTCGAGGTGAAAAATATCAATTCATTCAGATTCCTAAAAGAAGCACTAGAATATGAAGCAAATAGACAAATCAATATTCTGAAAAACAACGGGTCAATCACCCAGGAAACCAGAGGATATGATCCCGTGGCGAAAAAAACATTTACTATGAGAACAAAAGAGTTTGCTCACGATTACAGATACTTTCCAGAACCCGATCTTCTTCCTCTTATGATAGATGACAACCTTATCGAAGAGGTTAGAAATTCGCTCGGTGAATCTCCAGATAGTATGAAACAAAAGTTTATTAGTTCATACGGGCTTTCCGATTACGCAGCAGATGTCCTGGTATCAGATAAAAAAGCAGCACTATTCTTTGACGATCTATCTCGCAACTTTGAGGATAAAAAACTTCTTGCAAACTTTGTTCTTGAGGAAGTTCTGAGAGCAGTAAACGAAGGGATCGTGCACTTTGACAAAGACTACGATAGGCTAAAGACATATACCCTTGAGGTAATTCGAGCACAAATTCAGGGAATAATATCAAGAAATTCTGCAAAGGAAGCATTTAGAGAAGCCCTGACGCAGCATGTGGATATATCGTCTGCTATAGAGAAAAGAAAAATTACAAAAGATATAGCAATAGAAGATGTGATAAGACAAGTTATTGACGCAAATCAACGAGAGTACGAGCGATATAAAAAGGGGGAGGAAAAGCTATTTTCTTTCTTTATGGGAGAAGCTCTCAAAAAGCTCAAAGGTAAAGCAGATCCAAAAACCATAATGGAAATTTTGAAAAAATTCCTATCTTCATAGAGCAAACCGTGAAAAGGGCAATTGTCCTTTCAGGAGGCGGAGCACGAGGAGCTTATGAGGTTGGAGCACTAAAATACATATTCACAGAATTCAAAAAGGAATCAGGACTAAATCCGAAATTCGAAATACTCTGCGGAACAAGTATAGGAGCAATCCACACCGCATTCCTTTCCTCATACATGAAAGAAATTGAAAAAAATGTAAATCTCCTTGAAAAAATATGGCTGGGAGTAAAAATGGAAAACTTTATGAGAATAAAAATCAAAAACATAGTTGACCTCATACTTCCCACTGTTAAGGGGAACAAGGGGCTTTTCACAGTAGACTACCTCAACAAAATAATCTCATATGGTATAAATTGGCAAAATATAGATAGAAACATAATTGATGACACAATAGAAGCAGTTTGTATATTTGCTACCCAGATATCAACAGGAAAAACAACCGCTTTCATAAACACCAAAAAAATGATCTCTGAATGGAAAAAAGACCCATTTATGGATTTCTTACTAGTTTCATTACTACCAACGCATGTTCTAGCTTCGGCAGCAGTTCCTGTAATTTTCCCACCAGTAAATATCGATGGAAAGTGGTACTGTGACGGTGGAATAAGACTCAACACTCCACTGAGCCCCGCAATAAGACTAGGAGCAGATAAAATATTATCCATCGTCGTAAGATATTATGAACCACAGGAGCACCCAGAGAGAGAAAAAATCTACCCAAGCTTAGTCTATATACTCGGAAAAATCCTTAACGCTCTTTTTCTCGACAGAGTTGCATATGAAGTATCAAGGCTTGAGATAGTGAACAGAATTGTAGAACTCATCTATCAAAAAGCTGGTCCTACCAAATTCTCTGAAATAAGTAACGAAATGGCAGAATTCAGAGGATAAGCACTCAGAAAAGTTGACCTGCTGACAATTAGACCTTCACAAGATATAGGAACGATAGCCTACGAATGTGGCAAAATCTATTCTAAAATACCACTGACAAAATCTCAAATCCTCATCAGAACTTTACTTGAACTATCTTCAGGAGTTGATACAGATCTTATCAGCTATATCTTATTTGAGCCAGAATTCACCAATGAATTGATCAAGCTCGGATATGAAGACGCCAAAAAACAATCCGAAGATCTCTACAAATTCTTCTCCAAATCATAACAATTTCGAAGATACAACAGAACAATAGCTAAGGAGAAATAGCAAACAATCTTAATCACTTTGAAAATTTGAGTTTAATAAAAAACTGTATTATAAAATTAAAAAGCTGAGAAATGTCCGCACTCTTTCTTCAGGAGGAAGAAAAGATCAAAATTCCCCCAACAACATATCAGATAGATCTGAAGAAATCCAATCTACCGTTAGATATTGAAGTGTTGAGAAAATATGCAGGAATGAAAAAATTTCATAAGTTTCAAGTTGAGATAGGCTTTGGGAACGGAGAATTCTTGATATCAAAAGCAAAAGAAAACCCCAATGATATCTTTATGGGATTTGAGCTATCTGGTATATGCATAGAAAAATTAAAAAGCAGAATATTTAGAGAAAATCTGAGAAACATTTTCTATGTAAGAGAAGACGCCTTTTTCGGCTTCTATTTTCTACTCCCAAACTCCTCAGTTGATTTGGTCTATATAAATTTCCCAGATCCTTGGCCAAAAAAAAGACATGAAACAAACAGGTTGACAACAAAAGATAAGCTTTCCATATTTTTCTCCAAAATGAAAAAAGGAGGGATGATAATAATAAAAACAGATGATAAGGCATTCAGAGATTTCACAGTAGAACAATCTGAGGATATGTTCCAGGTAGAAACATCAGCCGAGAATCCCAAAACCGGTTTTTCAAAATATATGAGGAAATGGATACAACAGGGCAAACAAATCTATACTATATATCTTAAAAAAGAATTTGAAAAAGAAGTTACACTTCCACGACTTCCAAAACCGAAGATGTTTTTGAAAATAAAAACAAAAAAACTAAACCTTATACCAAAGGAAAACTTTGGATTCCATCTTATGGAAGGTATATTTGTTAAGTTCTTCAAAATATACAAAAGAGATAATATTACTCTTGTTGAAACTCTAATAAACGAGTTCGGATACGAACAAAGATTTTTTTTGGAAATAGTGGAAATAGATAACCAATATACTGTTGATATATCCCCATCAAGCGCGGTGATAAGAACAGAAGGGATAGAATCCCTCATAAAGCATATAGCTGGGCATCCATCGGACCTGATTGAACCAAATTAGACCGGGCGGAAGAAAACTATATCAGAGATAGCTCCTGACGCAAGTAAGTAGATATAAAAATCTGCTACCCCTACACTAACAAGGCTCAGCCAGAAGAAAAGCCCATGCCTTTCATTTAACTTACTTACAAATTTCCACACTTTATAGTTGCGTGTATTTTTTGAGAATATATCTAGTCTTCCGCCGACAAAGTGTCTGAGGGAATGACATGAAAGAACATACAGGGTGAGGAACACAGCATCTATGGTAAGGATGAGCGAACCGAGTCCAACACCTATGCCGAAAGTGCCGCCTTCTCCCCATTTTGCAAACGACAACAGTGCATGCGCCCAATGTATTGGAACAAAAAGCAGAACAAGTAATAGGAAATATCTATGTATATTAACCAGTATGTATGGGAACACACTTTCTCCTTTGTAATCTCTTTTAATTTCTTTAACAGCGCAAGCAGGTGGGTCTGCAAATAAACTTCTGTAATAAACTCTGCGACAGAAATAGCAAGTTATTCTGAAGCCAGCTGGAATCCACAGGGTCAGCAAAACAGGAGATATCCATCCGACCTTCAGTGGCAGAGGATAAAGCGGAGATGTATAAGCCCCGAACTCATAATATTTTGCCTGAAAAGCCCTTACAATAGAATAGATTATGAGCCCACCAAAAACAATAGAGCTTATAACAAACTCCAGCCACCACGGATCCCTTCGCGAAGTAGAAAAAGCCCTTTCTGCTACCTCCATAACCTTTAGTTTTCTCATTCTATTTTGATTTTGTCATAAAACAATTTTTTATGGCTTGACATTGGAAAGAATCTTCTCCTCAAAAGGAAGAATCTTCTCCTCAAAAATAGCCTTTATCTGATGGGATTTTCTCGATGACACATCCTTCTTCACTCTTATGACGATATCAAATGGAGGAATTTTATTTTCTCTCAAAAGCTGATACATTGCCTCCCTCACAATCCTCTTTATTCTGTTTCGCTTAACAGCTTTTTTCACAATCTTTTTTGGTACAACCACAGCAAATCTCGGAAATCCACATTCATTTCTACAGAACCCTATTTCAAAAACATCACTTTTAATTCTTCCACTAAAACCAGAAAGAGCCCTAATAAAGTTCTTCCTCCTCCTGAGTTTAAATTTTCCAAAACGCATCCCAAAACTCTAAAATACAGAAGAAAAATTTATAATGAACTATCGGTATCAAACCTTATCTAAAAATCTGCAAATTTTTGTAGTTTTTTTCTTATCCTTGAGCTATCCTAAATTACATAATCACAAAAAATATCTAACTATGGAGATGAAAATAGGAATATGTGGGATACTAGGGAGGATGGGAAAAGAAGTAGCCAGGTGCGCTATCGAAAAAAATATAGAAATAGCATTAGGGATAGAGTCCGAAAGATTCAAAGGAACGAGGTTAAATCAAGAACTTGGAGCAAATTACGAAATACCAATTATCACATCACCAGCTGAGATGATAAAATCAGATTATAAACCCGATGTCATCATAGACTTTTCAGAAAAAGGAGTAATTATACCTTATATAGAACAAGTTGTGGAGAGAAAAAAAAAGATAGGTTTTGTGATAGGAACTACAGGGTTTAGTAATGACGAGATAGAAAAGATCAAGGAGTTTTCAAAAAGTATCCCTATTTTTCTTTCCTACAATATGAGTAGAGGAATAAATCTCATTCTTAAAATTCTCCCTCAGATAAGGCAAGAAATCCCAGATTTTGATGTTGAAATAGTTGAAATCCACCACAAAATGAAAAGAGATGCTCCGTCAGGAACTGCCCTGAAACTTGCCGATTCAATAGATCCAAATTTGAAAAGAATTTACGGGAGACAAGGATTCCAACCAAGAGAAAATTCAGAAATAGGAATATTTGCAGTAAGAGGCGGAGACGTAGTTGGAGAACACAGAATTTATTTCCTCGGAGAATCTGAAGTCATAGAAATAGTTCACAGAGCAACATCAAGGAAAGTTTTCGCAATAGGAGCTCTATACGCATCAAGACTCATTTATGAAAAACTAAAAGAAGGCAAAACGGGATTCTTCACAACATTCAACTGAGATCACTTGAGTAGACAAAATATTGCATCCAGAGTAATCTATATACCATCGATTATAGCTTCAGAACTTAAGCTGTATGGATTTATTGCAAGATTACTCGAAGTGGTCTTTTAGAAATTTCTCAATCCTCAGGCAGACGAGTTCGGCATGCTCTACAAGTCCCCCGTGACTCCCCTTTGGAAGAATAAGAACTTCTGAACTCTTTATTCTCTGCGCCATTCTCATTTGAACATACATAGGTGTGAAGATATCATTTTCTCCAATTATAATTAAAGTTGGAACATTGATTTTCTCAAGAATATCTTCAGCAGAGTGGTTCTGAGCCTCGAGCGCAATTTTAAAAAATACTGTTATGTCCATCTTCCTGAGATTCTCAAAATATTCTGTAAAGTCATCTGCATAAGCAAGGAGTGGGTTCAAGAAGAAAAGCTTTTCGGAAATGAGTCCCACAGATTTTCCAACTTTGAAAGCAAAGGATAGAGTCATCAGCCGGGACCAAACTTTCTGAGCAAGAGATGGGTTTCTGAATACAAGCTTTGAAACCATCTTCAACATTGTTTCGGTAATGGGCAGATTCATAAAGTAAGAGGCTGGCCTTTCATATGGTCCCAGCGCTGGGATCAATCCCCTAACCTTGTCAGGAAAAAGCCTAAAGAACTCAAGTATAACCTGCACTCCCAAGGAGAATCCACCGAATACAGCTCCACCTTCAGTGGTTGCATCATACACAGCCTTCATATCCTTAGCTAAAGCAGATATCGAAACATCTGGAGAAGCCGGATTAAGGCTCCGCCCATGACCTCTGTAATCCCAAACTATAACATCCGTTAAATTCGATATATAATCTTCGACATAGCGCCAGTATCTTATAGTAGTTCCTACGCCATTAGCAAAAATAATAGCTGGAAAACTCTTTTTATTACAAGGTGAAACTTTCCTAAACCAGATATGGGTTCCATCAAAAGATTTAGTATAACCAGTTGTAACTTCTTTCTTTACATCTTTATAGAATAAGGACAATTTTCTGTGCTCTATAAAATTCTTCTTTATCATGAATTTTAATCTTCAATAATGAATTTACATCTTTGATAAATTTATACTTTTGTTTCCCCTTTTAAATTCTTATCTACTTGTGTTTTTGTTTCATTTCTTCTTGCTTTTTAAGGTTATGATCCAGTTAGCAAGCTTTCTCGCCTCCTCTTCTGTAACTATTCCTCTGTTTGGTGGCATAGGAATATTTCCCCAAACACCTACCCCCCCTTGAATAATCTTATTCACAAGATAGTCCACATCTTTTTGATCGTATTTATTAGATACCTCAAGCCACGCTGGACCTATTAATTTTTTATCTAATTGATGACAAGCAAGACACCCCTTTGAATTCGCAAGATCCATCATGTCCTTATCATCCGCTTTTGCCTGCTCCTGCTTCTGAGGGGCTGAATCAGATTTTTTCTTACCTGTCTGAGCAAGTAGCAAACTAACCGACGTGGAGAAGAAAATCAACAGCACCAACATCGAAAACACCTTCTTTTTAATATTCATAACTTTACCCCTCCTTTTATCTCATTTTGATAATCAAAAAATCGAATTTCATAATTTCCAAAAATTTTATCAACTTTCAGAATTTTGCAAAGGAGCTTGTCCTATTGAATGTGTAGTCATAAATCTTCTGATACCGAGGATAAACTTATCTCTTTCGCCGTAAAAATCTCCACTTGTCATAAAAATTACTGCAGTTTTCTTCCTAAGATCTACAGAAGAAAGGAATTCAATAAACCTTTCTGCTACATTCTGATCATAGACAGCATATTTCCCTTTACTCCTGAGGTAGGATACTAACTCTGCAGTATTCAACCTTATTTTTTCTGGGATTTTATCCTCTTTGAAAATTTTACCGATAAAGATCGCATCAGCAAGTTCGAAGGCCTTCTTGAACCCCTCAAGGTGCGCCTGAGTTCTTGAAGTATAGGATCTTGGTTCAAAAGCAACATACACAACATCAAAAAATTCCCTTATCGAAGCTATACCTGACGCTATCTCAGTAGGATGATGGGCAAAATCATCTATAACTACAAAGTCTTGCGATGAAAAAATCACCTCAAGCCTTCTTCTGACCCCCTTAAAATGGGGGATATAATCACAAATTCTATCAAACTTAAGTATATCACTCAAAAGTGAGATCGAAGCTATAGAATTGATAATGTTGTGCCTCCCAAACAGATTTAATCTGAACTCATAAGGTAAATCCCTGATTTTGAAAGAATAACCAAATTCAACCTTTTTCACACCTGAAGGAAAAAGGTCACTTTCCTCCCCCCATCCAAATGACACTTTATCTGTTGCCTTAGATTCTGAAACAACCTCCTTAGTTACATCTGAGCTGAAGAAAGCTATTTTATTCTTCACTCTCCTGGAAAATTCAACAAAAGATCTTTTGTAATCATCAAATGTTTTGTACATATCTGCATGGTCATACTCTATGGGACCTACAACAGCTCTTTCTGGGTTAAAATGCCAGAACTTTGGGGTTTTATCAAAAAAGGCAGTATCATACTCATCACCTTCGATAACAAATATATCTCCTTGACCGAGTTTTGCACTGACACCAAAATTTATAGGAACTCCTCCAACAAGAAAAGATGGACTATATCCGCCCATCCAAAGTAGGAAGCTCACACAGGATGTAGTAGTGGTCTTACCATGAGTCCCCGCTATAACGAAGAATCTTTTATCGCCGAAAAGTTCATTTATAATTTCTGGATACGAGTACATTTTCTTGCCGAGTGCGATTGATTCCTGAACCTCTTCATTATCCTTGCTTACCGAATTTCCAACCACGACAAAATCGGCATCTTTGATATTCTCTTTTGAAAATTGGAAAGTTGGAATACCATACCTTCTGAGTTGCTCAGACATAGGAGGGAAGAAAAGAGAATCTGAACCTGTTACTTCAAAACCATACTCTTTGAGAAGTACGGCAACTCCTCCCATTGCTACCCCGCAAACTCCACTTATATGAACCTTTCCTTTCTTTCTCATACACCCCTACCTCAGATAAGTTTAGAAATCATTATATATTCAAGCCGGAATTTTTCTTGCACCAAGAACAGTATCCTGGATATAGATTCCTATCTCAAGAAGCTTTTTTCTTATCTCATCAGCTTCACGATACTTCCCTTGCCTTCTCAGTTCATCTCTTTTTTCCACTAATTTGCATAGCTGTTCATAGCTTACCTTTTTGACTGAACAACGTCTCATAACCTCCTCCTCTATAAAGCTCTTTCCAGACAGGACAGGGATTTTTCCAAAAATTCCCAAAATATCGTGCACGTAAGATAGAAAAGATAGGAATTCCAAAAATTTATCCCTTGAACCAGACTTTTTCAATTCATCGAAAAATGAAAATACCGTAGAGATAGCTTCTGGGGTGTTAAAATCATCATCAAGCGCATCCTCGAATTTACTCAATGCTTGAGAACTTGGTTTAACCCCCTCCAAGCTTCTTATTCCAAGTCTTTCTACCTCAAATTCGATAGTATAATAAAAGTTAATAAGTGTTTTTTCATCTGATCTGATGAGCTCGCTTGAGAACTCAACTGGACTTCTGTAGTGCGCTTTTAGTATAAAGAACTTAATGACCTCTGGGTGGTATTGTCTGATGAGTTCGGGTACCTGCAAAACATTACCTAATGACTTTGACATCTTCTCTCCGGCGATAGTGAGATATCCAGTATGGAGCCAGTATCTTACGAATTGTTTACCAGTTGCAGATTCAGATTGAGCTATTTCATTTTCATGGTGCGGGAAGATGAGGTCTTGTCCTCCTCCGTGTATATCAAATGTTTCACCTAAGTATTTCATACTCATTGCAGAACATTCTATATGCCATCCTGGTCTTCCTTCCCCCCACGGAGCACGCCAAGCAGGTTCTATATCTTCTTTTCTGGCTTTCCAAAGAGCAAAATCGAGTGGGTTTTTCTTTTTCTCAGAAATCTCTACTCTTGCACCACTGAGCATATTTTCTTTCGACATCTTAGAAAGCTTACCATAATCAGGAAATTTTTCAACATCAAAATAAACATCTCCATCACTCACGTAGGCTCTACTATTTTCTATAATCTTTTCGATAAGATTTATAATTTCTGGTATGTGATCTGTAACACGAGGTTCAAAATCTGGCTTTAGGAGCTCAAAAGGTTTGATATCTTCTTCAAAAAATTTTATGTACTTTTCAGCTATATCAAAAGGTGATATCCCCTCTCTTTTTGCTCTATCTATTATCTTGTCATCAATATCTGTAAAGTTTCTTACATACTTTACTTTGTATCCCTTTTTTCTTAGATATCTTACAATTAAGTCAAATGGAATAAAGCTCCTGAGGTGTCCCAGATGGATTCTGTCATACACTGTAAGACCACATACATATATTCCTACGGTATCAGATAGTGGCACAAATTCTTCAAGTTTTCCAGATAATGTGTTTTTAATTTTCATATGCTCTTTCATCAATTTTAATCTGCAGGGCATCTGCCCAAAGCCCTTCTATATCATAAAATCTCCTCGATTCCTCATCAAAAATATGTACTACAACATCCCCAATATCTATCACACTCCAGATGGAGTTCGGATAAAAATCTATAAATGTAGCCTCTCCTTTCAGCAATTCATCTATCGCTTCCATCAAAGCTTTTTTCTGCGGAAAACTTTCACAAGTGCCTATAACGAAAAAATCACATATGTGGTTAAAATCTCTGATATCCACAAGAACGATCTCTTTAATTTTCTTATCTAGCAATAAATTTATAATATCCCGCAGTTTGCTATTCCCCTCTATGATTGAAGCCACTATTAAAATTCTTACCTCTGCTGATTTTGAATTTTACGAAAATCAAAAATTTATGATAATGAATATTCCATTAAACTACACTTAATTAGATTAAAATTTCTCCATCAGATTAAAATTTCTCCGCACTACACACAGATAAAACAATTTCTTTTTGGTGCGTAAGTAACTTAATAAAAACCACTCTGTTTATTCAGTTTTTGCCAGCAACCGAGAAATGGTAGATACCAAGGTAACATTTTCAGTAGCTTTTCAGAATTAACTCAGGAAATACTAAAATTTCTCTAGACTGCAACTATTTCAAGATTAGATTTTAGCATATGGCAAATAATGGGAAAATCGATAACAACAAGGCTGGCAACAGCAAAGCAGAGCTCAGCAGCGGGAAAGAAAATGTCAACAATAAAGAAAGCAGATATCAGAAAATTGATGAATTTTATATGAAAGGAAAAAGCAAAATACATTCAGAAATAGAAAGAAAAGAAAAATTCCTCAAATACATAAAAGAAATAAGCGAAGAGAGAGAAAGATTAAGCAAAAAACCAAAGTACAGATTCATAAGATTCTTGATACCCTTAGCAATAGTAGGATTCGGTATCTTACTTATGTATATCCCCGAAAGGAGAATAGTTGGGAAAAATATCTATGAGTTTTCTCCCCCACCTGAATTCTATTTTGAAATAGGGAAATACACAGTTGTAAACTTCTTCGCATCTTGGTGTCCCCCTTGCGAAAGCGAAATCCCACAGATTATCGACTTTCATAGGTCAACCACAGACTCCTATGTGATAGGAGTAGTCCTAAATGATTCACCAGAAAATATAAATACCATGATAAATAGATATGGGATAGACTATCCAGTAATATACGATAATGGAATATTTTCAAAAAAACTTGGAATAGGAGCCCTGCCAGTAACACTTATTCTAGACCCCCAACTCAGAATCAGAAAAGTTATCTACGGTCCTGTAACAAAAGAAAAACTTTCCAAATCTATCACTGAGCTGAAGTCTACAAAACAAGAAAAATAGCTAACCGTTTATCTTTGCCTATTTTTTTGCAAAGCCTATTTTTTACAAATAAAGCAGAAATAGAAACCCGCAATCAAGATTAGAATTTTTCACACAGCCAGATTCTGCAATTTCTTTCACGAAAGCCTATATTTATATTTACCTCAAATGAATCTACTCGCTTTTGCTTATCTTTCTCATCTGTGCTTGATGCCATCACAACTTCAGAATACCCTAGAATACCCTATACCCTAGAATACCCTCCCCTTCAGCTCGGACTCAGATTTAGCTTTTCCCACTCAAAGTTCAAGATGTTTCTTTTTTTCTTACTGAACTCAACTCCTACTATGTAAATTTCTTCAAAATCGGTGTATTTCTCCCAATATCTCCTTTCCTTTATCTGCTGTAGCGCTGATATCTTCTTCGCTGATTTTAACTTCCTTTCCCTCCCCACTTTGCCTCTTTTCTTATCAATCCCATCCCCCACAACCTTGAATT